>NZ_LT629799.1:1887936-2517248 GCF_900105785.1 Microlunatus sagamiharensis | reverse complement strand
GTCGGTGTAGCGGCAGCCGACGCTGCGGCCGGCCAGGTTCACGACCAGGTCGGCGCCGTCGACCGCGGCGTCCAGCGCCTCGGGCTCGTCCCAGCGGACGTCCGGACCGCGCCGCCCGACGTGCACGACGTCGTAGCCGCGGGCGCGGAGGTCCTCGTCGAGCCGTACGCCGACTAACCCCGACCCGCCGGCCAGCACCGCCCGTGGAGGTGTCACGAGGGACACGGTCGCACAGTGCGGTGCCGGTTCGGCGCGGTCGGCCGGGGTTCCTCGAGGACTACGCGGTGAGGGTGACGGTGATGATCGCCGACTCGGAGCGCTTGACCTTGGAGCCGCCCTTGTAGGCGACGAGGAAGTCGTACGCGCCGGCGTCGACGCCCTCGCTCGAGAGGACGAAGGTCACCTTGCCCGACTTGTTCGTCTTCTTGGTCAGCAGGATCTCGCCGGTGTCGGAGCCCTGCTCGTCGAGGACGACGAGCGACAGCTTCTGCCCGGAGTAGTTCTTGTACTTCTTGCCCGACTTGCGGGTCAGCTTGGCGGTGAAGGTCAGGTCGTCGCCCGCCTTGGCCGTGCTCGGCCCGCTGGCGCTGATCTTGGTCGAGGCCTTGGCCGCCTTCTTCGCGGCGGGCGTGGCGACGGAGTGCTGGCTGTAGGTGGCGTGGGCCGTGGTGGGGGCGGCCTGGGCCGCGGGGGCGCCGGCCGCGAGGCCGATGGTCAGGGCGGCGGCCGCGGCGGTCTTCGCGACGGTCTTGATGATGCTCACGGGGTTCTCCTCGGTCGTGCCGGGCGTCGTGCGGTCACGGTCGGCGCGCACAACCTACGGTCGCGACGGGCTCTGCGCTGACGTTCTGCGAGATCGGGCCCGAGCCGTGGCCAAGAGCGGCATCGGCCGGCTGGCGTCCACCCTGCTCAGCTGCCGCCCCGGACCAGGCGCCGGACCCGCTCGACGGGGATCTTGGGCTCGCGGCCCGCGGTGAGCAGCCCGTTGGTCTCCTGCCCGGTGTCGGTGAGCTGCGTGTAGCAGAAGCCGGCGAGAGCGCGGCTCGACGTCACGGCGCGCAGGATGCCCCCGACCTGGTCCTCCAGCGCCTCGGCGTCGCTGGCCGTCGAGTAGCCCCAGTCCTCGCTCCCGCCAGCGGCCAGGCTGACGCCGCCGAACTCGGTGAGCAGCACCGGCCGTCGACCTGCAGGTTGGCCGGCCGACAGGCGTCGCCCGGCTGGTCCGACGCCGGCCACGAGCGCGTCCACCGCGCCCCGGTCCGCGTAGCGCTTGGCCAGCACGCCCGGGTCCGACTCGTAGTCGTGGACGGTCCACAGGTCCGAGGAGGTGTGCTCCCAGCCGTCGTTGGAGACGACGGGCCGTGTCCCGTCCAGTGCGCGGGTGAGGTCGGCGAGCGACCGGCTGTACGCCTGCTGCCGGGGGTCGTGGCTGATGTGCTGCACGCCCCAGCTCTCGTTCAGCGGCACCCAGGTGACGATGGAGGGGTGGGACCTGTCCCGCACCACGAGGTCCGTCCACTCGGTCACGAGGTGCCGCACGGCCCGCGCGTCGAAGGCGTACGCGTTCGCGGTCTCGGCCCAGACCATCAGCCCGAGGCGGTCGGCCCAGTAGAGGAAGCGCGGGTCCTCGGCCTTCTGGTGGACGCGGGCGGTGTTGAAGCCGAGCGACAGGATGAGCTCGACCTCCCGACGCAGCATCGCGTCGGTGGCCGCCAGGTGCGTCTCGGGCCAGTAGTTCTGCGCGAGGACGGCCCGGACGACGAGAGGCCGGTCGTTGAGGAGGAAGTGGTCGTCGCCGACGCCGGTGGTCCGCAGGCCGAGGTAGCTGCCGACCAGGTCTACGGCCGACCCCTGCGCGTCCTCCACGACGACGGCGGCGTCCAGCAGCGTCGGGTGCTCCGGGATCCACAGCAGGTCCTCGTGCTGCTGACCGTTCCGCTGACGGGGGAGGACCAGCCGGATCCCGACGTCCGGGTCGCCGAGGGTGGACACCGAGGCCTCGGCGAGCAGGACGCCCTCGTGGCGCAGCGCGGCGCGAACGCGGGCCCCGGGCTCGAGGTGGCCGGTGAGCCGTACGTCGAGGGACACGGTGGCGGTCGGCACGTCGGCAGTCCAGGTCAGCGCGGCGACGGCGACGTCCCCGACGCATTCGAGCCAGACCGGTTGCCAGATCCCGGTCGTGCGGTGGTACCAGATGACGTGCGGCTGCTCGAGCCAGTCCTGCTTGCCGCGCGGGACCGAGACGTCCTGGGGCGGGTCGACGGCCCGGACGACGAGCACGTTGTCGCCGTGGACGTCCAGCACGTCGGTGAGGTCGGCGGTGAAGGGCGTCTGCCCGCCGACGTGCGTCGCGACGAGCTGTCCGTTCAGCCAGACGCGTGCAGCGTGGTCGACGGCGCCGAGGTGGAGGAGGACTCGATCGCGGCTCTCGCTCAGGCCCGCCCGCTCGAGGTCCTCGCGGTCGACCGTCCTCCGGTACCAGACCGCGCCGAGGAAACCGGTCTCGTGAACCCCGGAGGCGGGTGACTCGGGCGGGAAGGGCACGACGATGCGCCGGTCGAAGGTGACGTCGGACGGACTGGTGACCCGCACGTCGGTGACGGCGAAGTCCCACTCGCCGCCCAGGTCCTGCCAGTGGTGACGGACCAGCTGCGGCCGCGGGTGGGTCGGGTCCTGGGCGAGCGCGTCCGGCAGCTCGGGCATGGTCACGTCTCGGCTCTCCTCGTGCTCGCGCGCTCCACGATCGTGAAGTCGACGGTGTGGTTGCCGGGGACCGGCGGGTCGGCGAGCAGGAGCTCGACGGCGGTGCGGGCCAGGGAGGACGTGTCGGGCGAGACCGACGACAGCGACGGCGTGCTGTAGCGCGACTCCTCGATGTCGTCGAAGCCGATCACCGCGATGTCTTCCGGCACGCGGACCCCGGCGACCAGCAGCTCGTGCATCGCCCCGAGGGCGAGCAGGTCGCTGAAGGCGAAGATCGCGTCCGGACGCACGTCGCTCTCCAGGAGCTGCCTCGCGGCGGCGGCCCCGTCGGCGCGCTGGTAGTCGACGACCGGGAGCACCAGGCGCTCGTCGAGCTCGAGCCCGGCGGCCTCCAGACCCCGTCGGTAGCCCGTTAGACGCAGGTCGGCGGCGCGGCGTGGCTCGGACTCCATGGCGCCCAGCGCGGCGACCCGGCGTCTGCCCAGCCCCAGCAGGTGCTCGGTCGCCGCCTGCCCGGCCGCGGTGTTGTCCACCGCCACGTGCGGGTACGGACTGGCCCCGGCCTGCTCGCCGAGCAGCAGCAGCGGGGTGGGATCGGTGCGTGCGTACAGGTCCGCAGGACCGAGCGTGAGCGGGCTCATGATCAGGCCGTCGACCGCGGGGGCACCGATCCCGGAGAGGATCCGGCGCTCGGCCTCCACGTCGCTGTCGGTCTGCTGGATGAGCACCGTGATCCCGCGCTCGTGCGCGGCCCGGACGAGCTGCGAGGCGAGCTCGGCGAAGTAGGGCTGCGCGAGCTGGGGCAGGGCCAGGGCGATCATGCCGCTCCTGCCGCTGCGCAGCTGGCGGGCGGCGAGGTTCGGCCGGTACCCCAGCTCGGCCATCGCTGCACGCACCCGGTCGGCCACCTCATCAGTCACCCAGCCGGTGCCGTTCACGACGTTGGAGACCGTCTTGGCGGACACGCCGACGCGCGCGCCGACGTCCTTGAGCGTCGTCCGTGGCATGCCTGAGCCTCCCCTCCGGGTCCGTCCCGCCGTCTGCCGCCACCCCGTTCAGAGCCCGTGGCACGCCGCCGTCGCACCTCTTGTGGCGCTGTCCGGTGGTCATGTATAACAGGGTCCTGCTCGGCAGTTCAACGTTGAACGAGGGGATTGAGAATCATGGCAGGACAGGCAGGTCGCGGTGGTCGAGAGCGCGCGTCGCGCGCTCTCGTCGCCGCAGGTGCAGGGTTGGCGGCGCTCACGCTCGCGTTGACCGGGTGCGCGGGTCAGGGCACCTCAGCGAGCAACGACCAGCCGGCGGCGAACACGGGCGGAAAGGTCACGCTCAACTTCTGGAACGGCTTCACGGGTCCCGACGGACCTGCGCTGGAGCAGGTCGTCAAGGACTTCAACGCCTCGCAGGACCAGGTCGAGGTCAAGACGAACATCATGCCGTGGGACACCCTCTACCAGAAGGTCCTCACAGCGGTGGCCGGCAACGACGGCCCGCAGATCATCGCCATGTCGGCCTCCCGGCTGCCGCAGTTCGCCGACCAGGGGCTCTTCCAGCCCGTCGACGACTACTACACCGACCCGGCGAACGACTCTTCTGCCCTGGCGCCGGCCGCCGTGCAGGCCACCGAGTTCGACGGCAAGAAGTTCGGCGTCCCCGTCAACTACACGCCGATGATGATGTACATCAACAAGGACCTGTTCACGAAGGCCGGGCTCGACCCGTCGAAGCCGCCGACCACCTGGGACGAGTTCGCGGCGATGGTGCCCAAGCTGACCAAGGACACCAACGGCGACGGCAAGCCGGACCAGTACGCGATCGCGCTCGCGGACCACGAGACGGTCCCCGTCTTCGAGTCGATGCTGTGGGGGACCGGCGGGGCGATCGTGTCCGACGACGGCAAGACCTCCCAGCTGGGCAGCCCCGAGTCGCTCAAGGCGCTCAACTACTGGGTCGATCTCGTGAAGGACAAGAAGGCCGCGCCCGTCGGGCTGTCGGGCGCCGATGCGGACAAGCTCTTCACGACGCAGAAGGCGGCGATCGAGATCGTCGGGCCGTGGGCGACGGGCGGCTTCACCGACGCCAAGATCGACTACGAGGTCGTGCCGCCGTTCGCCGGACCCAGCAGCAACACGGTGCTGGCCGACGTGGTGGCCATGGGCATCCCGGCCAACGCGGACGCGAGCACCAAGCAGGCGGCGTACAAGTTCTTCGCCTACTGGAACTCGGCCAAGGGCCAGACCACCTGGTCGAGCGGGTCCGGCTTCCCGCCCAACCGCGCCGACGTCGCAGACAAGGTGACGGGCAGCCCGTACCCCGCGATCTTCGGCGCCCCCGAGGTCGGACAGCGGGCCAAGGTCCTGCTCGCGGGTGTGGCCGCGGGCGGCCCGATCATCACCGACGTCTTCGAGCCGGCGGTGCAGAAAGCCCTGAACGGGCAGGGCTCGGTGGACGACATCTTCACCGCGGCTTCCACGCAGGTCCAGAGCCAGCTCGACAAGTAGCAACCGACCCGTGGGCGGGCGCGCGAACCGTGCGCCCGTCCGAGGGAGGACACCGATGACCACCACGTCGACCACGGCCCCGATCGCCGCGGCGGGCGCACGCCAGCACCGGCGGGTGCGGGCGACGACCCGGCGGGGGATCACCGCCTGGCTGTTCCTCGCCCCGTCGCTGATCATCCTGTTCGCGTTCACGCTCTACCCGATGATCCAGGCGGCCTACCTGTCGCTGACCGACTACAACCTCATCCGGGCGGCGCGGTTCGTCGGGCTCGACAACTACCGCGAGCTCGTCGGCGACCCGGACTTCTGGAACGCCTTCGGCAACACGCTGCTCTACGCCGTGGTCGTCACGCCCGTCACGGTGGTGCTCGCGCTGCTGCTGGCCGTCCTCCTGAACCGGCCGTTCGTCGGACGGGCCTTCGCCCGCACGGCGATCTTCCTGCCGTTCATCGTGTCGCTCGGGATCATCGCGATCGCCTGGTCCTTCCTGCTCGACCCGAACATCGGCCTGCTGTCCTACTGGCTCGCCAAGGTCGGCATCGTCCCCGAGCAGGGCTGGTTGACCGACCCCCGCTACGCGATGGCGGCGGTCATGGCGGTCGGGGTGTGGAAGAACGTCGGCTTCTACATGGTCATCTACCTGGCCGGCATCCAGTCGATCCCGGCCGACGTCTACGAGGCCGCACGGCTCGACGGCGCCGGCGCCTGGCAGCGGTTCCGCAGCATGACGCTGCCGCTGCTGGCCAACCAGACGCTGCTGGTCGCCGTGCTGGCGCTGATCGCGTCGCTGCAGGCGTTCGACCAGATCTACGTGATGACGCACGGCGGTCCGTTCTTCAGGACCGAGACCCTCGTCGTGCTGATCTACCGCGAGGGCTTCCAGAGCCTGCGCTTCGGCTACGCCTCGGCGATCTCGTTCGTGCTGTTGATCTTGGTGTTCGTGCTCTCGATGGTCCAGTTCGGCTGGCTCCGCCGGCGGGAGGTCAGGTACTGATGGCGATCACCACGCTGCCGACCGATGAGGTCGCCGGGACCAGTCCGGGCGCACCTCGGGTCCACGGTTCAGGCCGGGCGGGCGACCGCCTCGTCACCGTGCTGCTCGCCGTTCTTGCGATCGGCATCGGCCTGGCCGTCCTGCTGCCGGTGATCTGGATGTTCTTCACGGCGTTCAAGCCCGAGGCCGACGTCGTCACCTACCCGCCGACGCTGTGGCCGCGCCAGCTGACGCTCGAGCACTTCGTCGACGTCTGGCACCGCATCCCGTTCGCCCGGCTCTACGTCAACACGATCGTCTTCGCGGGCTCGGTCACGCTGATCTCGCTGCTCTTCGACTCGATGGCGGCCTACGCCCTCGCCCGCATCCCGTTCAAGGGCCGCGGCGTCGTCTTCGTGCTGATCCTGCTGCTGCTCATGCTGCCGTTCCAGGTGACGCTGATCCCGCTGTACGACATGCTCAACGGGCTCGGGCTGACCAACACCCTCCCTGGGCTGATCGTTCCGCGCATGACCAACGCGTTCGGCATCTTCTTCCTCACCCAGTTCTTCCTGTCCCTGCCGAAGGACCTGGAGGAGGCCGCACGGGTGGACGGGGCGTCGGAGTGGCGCACCTACTGGAGCGTGATCATGCCGCTGGCGCGACCGGCGCTGCTCACCCTCGGGCTGTTCCACTTCCAGTACAACTGGAACGACCTGCTCTGGCCGCTGGTCATGTCGTCCTCGGTCGAGACCTCGACCCTGCCGGCCGGGCTCGCGCTCTTCATGGGTCAGCACGTGGTCGAGTACGGCCTGCTGATGGCCGGATCGCTGCTGGCCCTGGTGCCCGTCGTGCTGTTCTTCCTGCTCATCCAGCGCAGCTTCGTCGCCGGCATCGCGACCACCGGGCTCAAGTGAGCCTCCTCGGGGCCCCTTCGTCCCGTCCCGACCACCATCACCACCATCGAGAGGACAGCATCATCGTGAGCGCCAGCACGCCCTGGTACCGGGAGGGACGCCTGCACTACGGCGTCGGGATCGAGGACACCTTCATCCCGCAGGAGCGTGTGGGGCACCGCAAGCTCGACGAGTACGAGCTGACCCAGCACTACGCGCACTGGCGCGAGGACCTCGCGCTCGTCGCGGAGAGCGGCGCGGAGCTGCTGCGCTGGGGCGTGCCGTGGTACCTCGTCGAGCCCCGCCCCGGCGAGTTCGACTGGTCCTGGACCGACCAGGTCGTCGAGGTGATGCGCGAGCTCGGCATCCGCTGCGTCGTCGACCTCATGCACTACGGAACGCCGCTGTGGCTGGAGAACTCCTTCCTCAACGCCTCCTACCCCGAGCGCGTCGCGAGCTACGGCCGGGCCGTCGCTGAGCGCTACCGAGACGTCTGGACCGACTACACCCCGCTGAACGAGCCGCACGTCAACGCCGAGTGGTGCGGGCAGAACGGTGCTTGGCCGCCATACCTGGAGGGGCAGGACGGCTTCGTCAAGGTGATCGTCCAGATCGCCCGCGGCATGGTGCGGACCCAGCAGGAGATCGCGGCCGTCCTTCCCGGCGCGACCTTCGTCCACGTCGACGCCGGCTTCCTCTTCGAGGGCGAGACGTCGCCGCTCCCTCGCTGGCTGCTCGAGGAGCGTCGGCTGTTGGCGCTCGACCTGATCACGGGGCGGGTCGACACCGGGCACGCGTTGCGGGGTTACCTCCACCAGCACGGAGTCACCGAGGCCGACCTGACGTGGTTCCGTGAGAACGCCGTCCAGCCCGACGTCGTCGGCCTGAACTACTACCCGCGCTTCTCGACCGGCCGCGTCGTGGACGGCCGGCACGAGCCGGTGCGCAGCGACGCCGCCGGGCTCCGCACGCTCGTCGAGCTCTACTCGACCCGGTACGGGCGACCGGTCGCCGTGACCGAGTCGTCGCTGGTCGGGACGCCGGAGGAGAAGGTCGAGTGGCTCCGGCTGGCGACCGACGAGCTCCTCGCGCTCCGCAGCGAGGGCCACGACGTCGTCGGGTTCACCTGGTTCCCGTTCTTCACCCTCGTCGACTGGCTCTACCGCTACGACCAGAAGCGGCCCGACGAGTGGTTCATGGAGTTCGGGCTCGTCGATCTCGTCCGCGGCGCCGACCAGGATCTGGCGCGGGTCCGCAACGACGCCTTCGCCGTCTTCCGGGAGCTCGCGACGGACGCTCGTGCCATCGGGTCGAGCGTCTCCTGACGAGTGCCGCGGTACCGGCCGTCAGAGGTACCGCTCCCGCAACGATCTGCGTGAGCACTTGGCGGCGAGCTCCGTGGGCGACAGCATCGTGGGGTGCTGAAGACACGGGTGGCATCCGCCGCCCTCGGGCTCGCCGTGCTCTGCGCGACGGCCACGCTGGCGGGCTGCGGGGCCCGGGTCCCCGACGCGCTCGAGGGGACCCGGCCGACCGCGGTCGCAGTCGCGTCGCTGGACCACTGCCCGTCGAGGCCGAGCGAGGTGCCGCGCTCCGACGGCTTCGGCGGCCTGGTCGGCTCGGGTGTGCTGCCCGCGGACTTCCGGCCCGTACGGGTCGTCCGGTGCCGCTGGGTCTCGGACACGGCCACCCGGGTGGTGATCGAGGAGGACCGCACGTCGTCGGTGACCCCGGCGTTCCTGGCGTCGCTCGAGCTGCCGGACCAGGTGGCGAACCCCGACAGCCACGCGGCCTGCGCCGCCGTCGCCACGAGCCTGTCGTACCTGGTCCTCGTGGACGCCGAGGGCCGGGCCGTGGTCCCGCACCTGCCCGAGGAGCCCTGCGGCGCCCCGCGGGCCGAGATCGAGCGGGCGGTCCACGACCTGGGGCTCACGCTCGCGAGGACCTACCGGTTCGACGACCCGGTCTGACCGCGGTGCCGGTGCGGTGCTCAGCCGCGGTCGTGCAGCGTGATCTGGTAGCCGTCCGGGTCGGCGAGGGTGAACGTGCGCCCGAAGGGGCCGTCGAACGGCACCGTGACGATCCGGTGCCCGTCGGCCTCGAGGGCGTCGTGGATCTCCTGCACCTCGGTGGCGTGGAGCCAGATCGCTGCGCCCACGCCCGGCTGCGGGACGGCGTCGAGGTCGGTGCCGGGCACGAGGTCGCGGACGGCGAAGGCCACGGGCTTCGTGTCGAAGACCACCGCGTGCGGCGGGCCGGCGGGGGAGCGCACGAGGCCGAGGTAGCGCTCGTAGAAGGCCTGCGAGGCGTCGAGGTCGCGCACCTGCAGGGATATGAAGTCGGGTCCGGTCACGGGCATGAAGAGCTCCTCTGGTTGTGTCAGTTATCTGACACACGGGAGCGTATGTCAGACTCCTGACATGGGTCAAGCAGGGTCGGGTATCGACCTCGAGACGTCGGTCGGCTACCTCCTCAAGGAGGCGTCGAGCGCGCTCCGCACGGCGATGGAGGAGGTGCTGCGGCCCCTCGGCATGAACGTCACCCGCTACTCCTGCCTGGAGCTGCTCGCCCAGCGCCCGGGGCTCTCGGGCTCCGAGCTCGCCCGCGGCGCGTTCGTGACGCGGCAGTCGATGAACGTCCTCCTCCAGGCCCTCGAGGAGGAGGGTCTCGTGGCCCGGCCCGCGGAGGAGGCCGTCGGCAAGGTGATCCCGACGCGGCTCACGGCCAAGGGCCGCCGGAGCCTGGGCGCGGCGACCGCGGCCGTGCGGGCGGTCGAGGTCAGGATGCTGTCCGGCCTGGACCAGGCCGGGCAGGCCCGGGCGGCCGAGGCGCTAAGGAGCATGGTCCGCGCGCTTCGCGACTGACCGCTCCCCTCAGGGCACCAGGGTGACGATCTCCAGGCCGCGCACCGCCTCGGCCCGCGCGAGGGCGTCGTCGGGGTCGTCCAGCCCGACCGTGGTCACCGCCAGTGCGTCGAGGTCCACCAGGCCGGCCTCGACCTGGCGCCAGGTCGCGTACGCGGTCTCGTTCGACGCCATCCACGAGCCACGCAGCGTGAGGCGCCGGTGCATGAGGTCGCCGTAGGGGATGGACAGGTCCTGGCGCACTCCACCGACGAGCACCATCGTGGCGTCGGTGCGCAGCACGTCGTACGCCGCCATGGTCAGGTCGCTGGTTGGCGCCGGGCCGAGGGCGTCGACCACCACGTCGGCGTCGCCGTCGAGCGCGCGGGTCAGCGCCGCTGCGTCCGTCGCCCGGTCCCCGGTCGCCGGGACGGTGAGTACGCGCTGGTCGAGGGCGGCGAGGCGCTCGAGGCTGGCCGTGCTGCGGCCGTACGCGACGACCCGGCCGGCGCCGCGCGCGAGCGCGAGCAGCACCGTCGCACCCCCCAGCTGCCCGGTCGCCCCGCTCACGACGACGCGGTCGCCGGGGCCGAGGCCGCTCCGCTCCACCGCTCCGGCGGCGATGGTCAGCCACGGCAGGAACGCCAGCCGGGCGGGATCGGGGTGGTGCTCGGCGCCCGGCAGGGCCAGCAGGGTCGACGCGGGCATGAGCGCCCGCTCGGCGAAGGTCCCGGTGCGCCAGGTCCGCCGCATCGCGTCGGTGGTCGCCGTCGACCGGCCTCGACCGCCGATGCCGGTCCAGCCGAGCAGCACCTCCTCGGGCTCGGCGACGCGGCCCGACGTCAGGAACCCGCCGGTCATGACCACCTCGCCCGGCCGCACGGTGTGGACGTCGTCGCCCACGGCCTCGACCACCCCGATGCCGCCGACGCCCAGGACCGTCGGCGTGGCGATGCCGCCGCGGCCCCCGGCGACCAGCACCCGCGTGTACGCGGGGACCTGCACCGCGAGCATGCGGAGGACGGCTCCACCGCTGCGCGGTCTGGGGTCCGGGACCTCCTCCAGCCGTAGACCCTGATCCAGCGAACCCAGCACCCATGCCTTCATGACCACGAGTCTCGGTCGGCTTCAGCCTGGTATCCAGAGCCGCTTCATACTGGTACCGGACCTACCAGCAGAGGAGTGGACCACGGACGGCCGAGGTCGGGGAGAGCTCGCGATGTTCCTGCGCGCGCGGCGGGAGCGGACCTCACCGGTCGACGTCGGCCTGCCGAGTGGCAGCCGGCGCCGGACGCCGGGGCTGCGTCGTGAGGAGCTGGCCTCCCTCGCCGGGATCAGCACCACCTGGTACACGTTCCTCGAGCAGGGGCGCGACGTGCGCCCGTCCGGTCAGGTGCTCGACGCGCTCGCGAGGGCGCTGGGGCTGGGCGACGCCGAGCGGGCCCACCTGCACGCCCTGGCGAGCGACGGCGTGGCGCCGGCGGAGGAGGCCGAGGTGCTGTCGCCCGAGGTGGCCGGCGTGCCGGCGCTGGTCGAGCCCCACCCCGCGTACGTGACGGGACGCACCTTCGACCTGCTCGCGTGGAACCCCGCGGCCGTCGAGTGGTTCCGCGGGGCCTGGGAGACCGAGCAGCCGAACCTCGCCCGCTGGGTCTTCACCGACCCGGTGGCCCGGGACGTTCTGCCCGACTGGCCGCTGGTCGCCCAGGGGGTCCTGGCCCGGCTGCGGGCCAACGCGGGCCGGCACCCGGGCTCGGCCCGCTTCGCCGCCCTCGAGCGCGAGCTGCGCGAGGCGAGCCCGGAGGCCGACACCTGGTGGCCGCGCTACGACATCGCCACGAGCCAGTCCGGCGTCAAGCGCGTGCGGACGCGGACGGGCGAGGAGCGGCGGCTGGCGTACGCGTCGTTCCTCGTGAGCGATCAGCCCGACCAGGTGCTCACGATCTACTCACCGGTCTGACGACTCAGGCCGTGAGCGCCGCCACGACCCGGTGGAGCCCCTCGGCCAGCACGTCGTCGGCCGAGGCCAGGGAGACGCGCAGGTGGCCCTCGCCGGCCGGTCCGAACGCGCGGCCCGGGGCCAGCGCGACCTGGTGGTCGACGACGAGGCGGCGGGCGAGGTCGGTGCTCGGCTCGTCGCCGGCGTACGCGAGCCAGAGGTAGAAGGCTCCCGACGGTCGGGTGGCGAGGGTCAGCGCCCACTGGTCCCCGAGCTGCGCCGAGCACCGGTCGCGGCGCGCGCGGTAGGCCGCCCGCATCTCCTCGACGTGGTCCTGCGGGCCGCCGAGCGCCGCGGCGCCGGCCCACTGCGTCGGGGTGCTGACGCAGGAGAGGGTCGTCTCCTGGACCCGGCGCACGACGGGGGTGAGGGCGGGCGGCGTGCAGATGTAGCCGAGCCGGAAGCCCGTCATGGCGTGCGTCTTCGACAGCGAGAAGACGCTGACGACCTCGGGCGCCGGCCGGCCCGACGCGCGCAGGCGCTCCGCGACGAGCGCCGCGCAGGGCTGCGGGTCGTCGAGCCACATCTCGTCGTAGCACTCGTCGGCCACCACCCACAGCCCGTGGCGGGCCGCCCAGCCGAGGACGTCCTCGAGGACCGCGGCGTCGAAGCCGCCGCCGGTCGGGTTGGACGGGCTGTTGACCACGAGCACGCGCGTCCGCGGCGTGACCAGCCCCTCGAGGGCGTCGAGGTCGGGACCCGGGCGGTCGCCGGCGAGCAGCGGGTAGCCGACCGGGACCGCGCCGCAGACGACCGCGAGGGTGCCGAGGTTGGGCCAGCCCGGGTCGGGGACGAGGACCTCGTCACCGGCGTCGAGCAGCGCCCGGTAGGTCGCGCCGAGGCCCTCGACGCCGCCCGCGCAGACGGTGACGTCGTCGGGGGAGACGCTCAGCCCGTTGACCCGGGCGACCTTCGCCGCGGCGGCCTCGCGGAGGGCGGGGATGCCCGGGGTCGGGCCGTAGCGGGTGGCCCCGTCGCGGGCCGCCTGGGCGAGCGCCTCGACGACGTGCGGCGGCGTCGGGTGCGACGGCTCGCCCATCTGCAGCTGCAGCGTGCCGGGGGTGCGCCAGGCCAGGTCGGCCACGGCGCGGATCCCCGAGGGGGCGATGGCGGCCGCGGCCGCCGAGCCGACGGTGAAGGCGCTCCCCGCAGCCTGGGGGCTCACGGGAGCGACCTCAGCGAACCGCCGTCGCACGCGATCGTGGTCCCGGTGACGTACGACGCGGCGTCGGAGGCGAGGAAGGCGACGACCGCGGCCAGCTCCTCCGGGCGCCCGTAGCGCCCGGCCGGGATCGACGCCGCGCTGTCGCGGCTGACGTCCTCCACGGGCTTGCCGGTCCGCTTCGCCGCGGCCTCGTCGAGCGAGGCCACGCGCGGGGTGGCGATCCGGCCGGGCAGGACGCCGTTGACCGTGACCCCGTCGCCGGCGATTGTGCGGGACAGCGTCTTCATCCAGGCGGCGAGCGCCGCGCGCCCGGCGTTGGAGTAGGCGAGGGTGTCGATCGGCTCGCGCACGCCGGACGACATGATCGAGACGACGCGGCCCCAGCCGCGCTCCCGCATGGCGGGCAGCAGCCGGTTGGCCAGGTCGACCGGGGTGACCGCGAGCAGCTGGAACGCCGCCCGCAGGCCCTCGGCCGTGACCTCGTCCGCGCGGGCGACGGGCGGGCCGCCCGCGTTGAGGACGAGGACGTCGACGCGCCCGTACGCCTCGACCGCGGCCTCGGCCACGACCGCCGCGGCCCCCGGGTCGGCCGCGTCCGCGGCGACCGTGCGCACGGTGACGCCGGTGCCGGCCAGGTCGGCGGCCGTGGCGTCGAGCCGGGCCTGGTCGCGCGACCAGAGCAGCAGGTCGTGCCCGGCCTCGGCCAGCGCCCGGGCGGAGGCGGCGCCGAGCCCGGAGGTGGCGCCGCCGACGACGGCGACCTTGCGCTGCGCAGCAGGAGAGGTGCTCACGCCGCCACCTCCGCCCCGAGGAAGGCGTCCACGTCGAAGCGCTCCGATGACGGGTCGAGCCCGACCCGGGCCAGGACCTCGTCGAGCTCGGCAGTGGTGACGGCGTCGAGGCCGGCCGAGGGGACCGGACCGCGCATCGCGCCGGAGGTCAGCGCGCCGCGGCGGCGCAGCACCTCCTTGCGGATGGCGAGGCCGTAGCCCGGCTGGCCCTCGAAGGCGATCAGCGGGAGGAAGGCGTCGAAGACGCGGGCGGCGTGCGCCCGGTCGCCGTCGGCGAGCGCGAGGCGCACGGCGCGCAGCACCTCGGGGTAGGCGAAGCCGGTCATCGTCCCGGCGGCCCCGCGCGACAGCTCCGCGTACGCGGACACGCCGCCGAGGCCGCCGTAGACGGTGAGGTCCGGGACCTTGGCCAGCAGCTTGGTGATCTTGGGCGGGGTCGGGGCGTCCTCGAGCTTGATCGCCACCGCACCGCTCCGCTCGAGCGCCTCGACCAGCGTCGACACCGCGAGCTGCACACCCGTCGCGACGGGCTCGTCCTGCAGCAGCACCGGCAGCGGCGAGCGCCGTCCGACCGCGTCGAAGAAGGCGACGACCGTGTCGGCGTCGCGGACCAGGGGAGGGGCGGCGACCATCGCGGCCACGGCGCCGTGCTCCTGCGCCCGCGCGGCGCGCTCGGCGACCAGCGGGGCCGAGGCCGACGAGCAGCCGACGGCGAAGGGCACCTCGCCCGCACCGCGGGACACCGCGCCCAGCACCACGTCGCGCTCGGCGTCGGACAGCGAGGTGACCTCGCCCATCACGCCCAGCACGGTGACCCCGTCGACGCCCCAGCCCACGGCGGTGCGGACCGCCCGCTCCATGGCGTCGCCGTCCACCGAACCGTCCGCCGCGAACGGCGTCGGCGCGATCCACCAAGTCCCGCCCTGCAGGGCGTCCTCCCGACCGGACCCGGCCGTTCCCGAGGCTTGCGTCATCGTCTGCTTCTCCGTCCCCATGGGGCTCAGTAGCCCCTCGTCGCGTCGTAGGTGTTGCGCAGCGGGCGTCCGCCGAGGAAGCGCCGCAGGTTGTCGATGAACAGGTCGACCAGCGCCGCGTTCTCGCTGACCAGGGTCGAGGCCGAGTGCGGCGAGACGATCACGTTCGCCATGTCCCACAGCGGGGACGACGCCGGCAGCGGCTCCACCTCGAAGACGTCGAGCGCCGCGCCGCCCAGGTGGCCCGACGCGAGCGCGTCGACCAGCGCAGCCTCGTCGACGACCTGTCCGCGAGCCACGTTGACCAGGATCGCGCCGGCCGGCAGCGCGTCGATGCGGGCCCGGCTCAGCAGCCCGTTCGTCTCCTCGGTGAGCGGGGTCGCCAGCACGACGACCTCCGCGCCCGGCAGGACCTCGTCGAGCTCGTCGGTGCTCACGACGCGTGCTGCACCGGGGACGTCGTACGTCCGTCCTGGCCGGCCGACGCCGACCACGTCGAGCCCGACGGCGTCGAGCAGGCGGACCGTCTCGCGCCCGATCGAGCCGAGGCCGACGACGACCGCGCGGCGACCGCGGACGGAGGTGGTGGCGTAGCGCTCCCAGCGGTGCGCGGCCTGCTGCGCCCGCAGGTGCGGCACGCCCTTGGCCAGGTCGAGGACGCCGGTCAGCGCGAACTCGGCGAGCGGCACGGCGTGCACGCCGGCGGCGGTGGTGAAGGTGATGTCGGTCCGGTCCAGCCCGGTGCGCGCGACGAACCCGCCGATGCCGGCGCTCGTGGCCTGGACCCAGCGGAGCCGGGGCGCGTTGGTGGCCGTCGCGGCGGGGTCGCGCCAGTCGAAGTCGAAGGTCACGTCCGCGCCGGCGAGCAGGTCCGACCACCGCTGCGACTGCGCGGCGTCGAGGTCGGGCTTCGTCCCGCCGTGCTCGCAGGGGTAGCGGGGGACCGGCAGCAGGTCGGGCTCGAAGGCGACCTCGACCTCGGGCACGGCGGAGCGCAGCCGGTCGACGAGCTCGGCCTCGAGCGGCGAGGCGATGAGGACGGTGGTTGCGGGCACGGGTTCGATGCTCCTCCTGGACGCCGGGCGTCCGGTCGACCGCGTCGCCGGGTGGCAGGAGTTCGTCGCGATCGTCGATTGTCGACCGAACGTAGTCCCTCGGCGCCGGTCGCGTCCAGGGCGACGCCCCGAGCGAGTGCCCTGGTGAGAAGCCGACTCACGACCGTTACACGGACGTTTCTCAGAATCCCTTGACAGTCCGCGGCCGCGTGGAACATCGTCGATTGTCGACAACCGACGTAGATCGAACGAGGAGGACGCGTGGTTGCAGGAGCGCTGGACGGGTCGGTGGCCCTGGTCACCGGCGGGGCCAACGGGCTCGGTCGGGCCATCGTCGCCGCCCTCGCCGACAGCGGCGCGAAGGTCGGCGTGCTCGACCTCTCGCCGTGCCCGCTCGACCGCCCTGACGTGCTCTCGGTCGTGGGCGACGTGGCTGACGAGGGCGCCGTCGACGGGGCCCTCGCGACGCTCGAGGAGCGGTGGGGACCGGCGTCGATCCTGGTGAACGACGCCGCCGACTACCCGACCGCCGGCCTGCTGGAGATGACGCCGGCCGCCTGGCGCCACGTCTTCGACGTCAACGTCACCGGGCTGTTCCTCGCCTGCCGCGCCTTCGTCCAGCGCTACGTCGACGCCGGCCTCGGCTCGGGCCGCATCGTGAGCATCTCGACCGGCTCGGCCAAGAGCCCACGGCCGCGCGGGGCGGCGTACGCGTCGTCCAAGGCCGCGGTCGAGACGATCTCCGCGACGCTGGCCATGGAGCTCGGCCCGCTCGGGATCACCAGCAACGTCGTCGCCCCCGGCTACATCGACGTCCGCGGCGCGAGCGAGGCGAACCCCGACCGCGCGAGCGACGAGCTGCGCGCGTCGCTGACCGCCTCGATCCCCACCGGCCGCGCCGGCCTCCCGGCCGACATCGCCAACGCGGTCCGCTTCCTCTGCCTGCCCGAGAGCGACCACGTGAACGCCGCGGTGATCGCGGTCGACGGCGGGTCGGGCGCCGGGCGGTTCCGGATGCCGGGCGAGCTCAAGACCGCCGAGCCTGTGGGGGCGTCAGCGTGACGGCCCTCGCCACCGAGCTGGCGGCGACGATGCGCACGCCGCTGCTCGAGACGAGGGGCCTGAGCAAGCACTACGCGCTGCAGCGCAGCACGCGGGCGTGGTTCAAGCGCGAGCCGGGCGAGGTCCTGCGCGCCGTCGACGACGTGAGCCTGTCGGTGATGCCCGGGCGCACCCTCGGCGTGGTCGGGGAGACCGGCTCGGGCAAGAGCACGCTCGGCCGGCTGGTGCTGCGCCTCGAGCGCCCCAGCAGCGGCCAGGTCCTGCTCGACGGCAAGGACGTCGCCTCCGGTGGCGGCGCGATGAGCCACCGGCTGCGGCGCGACGTGCAGGTCGTGCTCCAGGACCCGTACACCTCCCTGAACCCGCACGAGACGGTCGGCGCCGCGCTCGCCGAGGTCCTCAAGGTCACCGGCACCGTCCCCGCCGCCGAGCGACCGGCCCGGGTGGCCGAGCTGCTGGACCAGGTCGGCTTCCCCTCCGGCTGGGCCGGCCGCAAGCCCGGCCAGCTCTCCGGCGGCGGTCGCCAGCGGGTCAGCATCGCCCGGGCGCTGGCCGTCGGGCCGCGGCTGCTGGTCGCCGACGAGCCGGTCTCGGCGCTCGACGTCTCGGTCCAGGCCCAGGTCCTGAACCTCTTCCAGCGGCTGCAGTCCGAGCTGGGCCTGGCGTACCTCTTCATCACCCACGACCTCGCGGTGCTGGAGCGGATCGCCGACGACGTCGCCGTGCTCTACCTCGGCCGCGTCGTCGAGTCCGGGCCGGCCGAGGCGATCTTCGCCAGCCCGGCGCACCCCTACACGCAGGCGCTGCTCTCCGCCGCCCCCAAGCTCGGCCGCCGTCGCACGACCACCAGCGCGGTCGCCGGCGAGCTGCCGAACCCGATCACCCCGCCCTCGGGCTGCACCTTCCACCCCCGGTGCCCGGCCGCCATGACCGTGTGCCGCGAGGTCGTGCCGCTCCCCACCACCACCCCGGCCGGCCAGCGCGTGGCCTGCCACCTCTACCCGGGCTCCACCGCCACCCCACCTCCTGGAGGAAACGCATGACGAAGCTGCCCGCCACGCCCCGCCGCTCGCTGCGGCGGCTCCGGCTGACCGGTGCGACCGGCATCGCCGCCGCCGCACTGGTGCTCGCCGCCTGCGGAGGAGGGGGAGGGTCCTCGACCGACCCCGCCGCCTCCGCCCCGGCCGCGACGAGCGAGGTCGACACCCTCAAGATCGCCAACGGCGTCGCGATCGACACCCTCGACCCGGCCGAGAACGCGGCGAACGAGAGCATCTGGCTCGACCAGAACATCTACGCCCGCCTCGTGCAGACCGACCCGACCGGCACCAAGGTCGTCCCCGACCTGGCCTCGACCTGGGAGACCAGCCCCGACGGCCTGACCTGGACCTTCAAGCTCAACCCCGACGCCAAGTTCGCCGACGGCTCGCCGGTGACCGCCTCCGACGCCGCCTGGTCGATCAACCGCGCCAAGGACCTCGAGGGCGGCTGGGGCTTCCTGATCACCCCGGTCACGTCGATCACCGCGCCCGACGCGCAGACCGTCGTGATCAAGCTCAAGACCAAGCACGCGCCGCTGCTCGCCGACCTCGCCATGTACGCGTTCGGGATCCTCCCGCAGAAGGCCGTCGAGGCCGACAAGGACTTCTTCAACAAGACCCCGTACGGCGCGGGTCCCTTCAAGGTCACCAAGCTCGAGCCCGACAGCAACCTGGTGCTGACCCGCAACGACAGCTACTGGGGCCCCAAGCCCAAGATCAGCACCGTCGACGTCAGCATCGTGACCAACGACAACACCCGCGTGCTGCAGCTGCAGGGCGGCCAGGTGGACGTGATCGAGAACCCGCCGGGCAACCTGGTCAAGCAGCTCTCGGCCAACCCCAAGCTGCGCGTCGACCTCTTCCCGTCGACCCGCGTCGACTTCCTGCAGGTGCCGCTGAAGTCCAAGCCGTTCGAGGACGTCCGGGTCCGCCAGGCCGTGAAGGCCGCGCTCGACCTCGACGCGATGAACACGCTCGCCTACCAGGGCAACGCGGTGCCGGCGAACACCTTCTTCCCCTACAAGATGCTCTACTGGGCCGAGTCGATCGCCGCACCCAAGCCCGACCTCGACAAGGCCAAGCAGCTGCTCACCGAGGCCGGCTTCCCGAACGGCTTCAAGACCGACCTGATCACGGTCAGCGGTGACGCCGCCGGCCAGGCGCAGGCCGTGGTGATCAAGGACGACCTGGCCAAGGTCGGGATCGACGTGACGATCCAGTCCTACGAGCAGTCGACCGCGTACACCAACGAGCGCTCGGGCACCAACGGGCTCGGTCTGCGCTACTGGACCAACGACATCATCGACCCCGACGAGGTCGCGACCTTCGGCGCCGACATCAAGGGCGGGGCCAACTCGTTCAGCTCCTACTGGGGCGACGAGGCCACGACCAAGGCGATCAACGACGCCCGCTCGGAGACCGACGAGACCAAGCGCGCGGAGCTCTACACGCAGGTCCAGCAGACGATCGCCGACCAGGCGCCGTTCATCCCGCTGGCCTACGCGCCCTTCCGCTACGCCTCCGGCTCGTGGGTCAGCGGCTTCCAGGTCTCCCCGCTCGGCAACTACAACGACTCACTGCTCAGCCTCACCGTCGGAAGCCACTGACCGTGAGGAACCTCGGCCTGAGCTGGACCCGGCTGGCGAACCTGGTCCCGGTGCTGTTCGGCATCACGCTGGTGAGCTTCGTGCTCATCCGCCTGGTGCCGGGCGACCCGGCCACCCAGATCCTCGGCAACCGCTACACGCCCGAGGCGGCCGAGCAGATCAGGAACTCCCTGGGCCTGAACGACTCGATCCTCACCCAGTACGGGATCTTCCTCCGCTCGGCCCTCACCGGGTCGTTCGGGGAGTCGTACCAGTACCACCGCCCGGTCGGCGAGATCCTCGTCGACCGGGTGGGGCCCTCGCTGCTGCTGGTCGCCGTCACCGCCGTGCTCTGCACCCTCATCAGCCTCCCGCTCGGGGTGCTGGCGGCGGTCAAGCGCGGCGGGGCGGTCGACCAGGGCACGCGGGTGTTCTTCACCCTCGGCTACGCCCTGCCGGCCTTCCTCATCGGGATCGTGCTGATCCTGGTCTTCGGGCTCAAGCTGGGGTGGTTCCCGATCGGCGGCTACGGCACCGGGCTGGTCGGGCACCTCTACCACCTGGTGCTGCCGGCGGTGACGCTGGCGATCCCGTTCTCCACGGTGCTCGTGCGCTCGCTGCGGGCCAGCACGATCACGGTGCTCGAGTCCGACTTCGTCACGATCGCCCGCCTGAAGGGCATCTCCGGCTGGTCCGTCCTGGCCCGGCACGTGCTCCGCAACGCGATCGCTCCGGTCGCCGTCGTCTTCGGCGTCAACCTCGCCTTCCTCGTCGGCGGCACGGTCGTGATCGAGAACGTCTTCTCCATCCCCGGGATGGGCAGCCTGCTGGTCGGCGCGGTCTCGACCCGCGACTACCCGGTCGTGCAGGCCGTCTCCCTCGTGCTCGCGGTCTTCGTGCTGCTGGTCAACGTCCTCACCGACGTCGTCCACCGGCTCCTGGACCCCCGACTCTCCGTGGCGGTGACCCGATGACCACCCTCGTCGACCCGGCCCAGCTGGGCGGCGTCCGCCTGAGCCGGGCGCGCTGGCTGCGGCTGCCGCTGCCCAAGGCCCTGCGCGGGCGCTTCTCACTCGTCGCCGGAATGGTGCTGCTCGCCGCGATCGCCGTGATGTGCCTCGGCGCGCCGCTCTTCACCTCGGCCTCGCCGATCGACATCGACCCGCTCAACCCGCTCGCTCCGCCCGGGCCCGGGCACCCGCTGGGGACCGACGCGTTCGGCCGAGACCTGTGGGCCCGCGTGCTCTACGGCGGGCGCTACGACCTCGCCATCGCCTTCGGCGCGACGATCGTCACCCTCGTCGTCGGCACGGCGATCGGGATGCTCGCCGCGTACGTCGGCGGCTGGGTCGAGTCGGTGATCATGCGGGTCGTCGACCTGTTCTTCGCCTTCCCCTTCATCGTCCTGGTGATCGCGATCGTCGCCTCGCTCGGCCCGAGCCTGCGCAACATGTTCATCGCGCTCTGGGTCGCGAGCTGGGTCGGCTACGCCCGCATCGCGCACGGCCAGACCTTGGCGGCGCGCCGCTACGGCTACGTCGTCGCGGCCAACGTCCTCGGCTACTCCACGCCGCGGGTGCTGCTGCGCCACGTGCTGCCCTCGGTCGCGCCGCTGGTGATCGTCTTCGCGATGGTCGACGCGGTCGGCAACGTGCTGCTCGGCGCCTCGCTCGGCTTCCTCGGCATCGGCGTGCGCCAGCCGACGCCGGAGTGGGGCTCGATGATCTCCGAGGGGCAGGCCTACATCCTGTCCAACTGGCAGCTCTCGCTCGTGCCGGGCATCGCCCTGGTCGTGCTCGGGGTGGCCTTCAGCCTCCTCGGCGACGGGCTCGCCGACGTCCTGCGGGCCGAGCAGTGAGCGCCGCGACGCCCGGGCCCGCGCTGGCCCCCGACGAGCGCGTGGGCATGCCCGAGGCCGACGAGGTCGTGCCCGCGCCGGCCGACCCGCGTGAGCCGGGCGACGTCCTGCTCGAGGTCCGCGACCTGCGGGTCAGCATCCCGACGCCCGCCGGGCCGGTGCACGCCGCCGACGGGGTCACGCTGACCCTGCGCCAGGGCGAGGTCCTCGGGGTGGTGGGGGAGACGGGCTCGGGCAAGAGCGTCACCTGCCGCGCGTTGCTGGGCTTGCGCCCCACGCCCAAGACCGAGGTCACCGGCACCGTCGCCTACCCCAGCCTCGGGGTCGACGACATCACCGGCCTGCCGCCTCGGCGGCTGCGTCGGCTGTGGGGCCGGCATGTGGCGATGATCCCGCAGAACCCGATGACCTCCCTCGACCCGGTCAAGCGGATCGGCGACCAGGTCGCCGAGGCGCTCGGCGACACGGTGAAGGGCGCGGCGGCCCGCCGTGAGCGGGTCATCGAGCTGCTGCGCCAAGTCGGCCTCCCGGCCCCTGAGCGGCGACTCGACGCCTTCCCGCACCAGTTCAGCGGCGGGATGCTCCAGCGGACCCTCATCGCCATCGCCATCGCGCAGAACCCGGCGATGCTCGTCGCCGACGAGCCGACGACCGCGCTCGACGTGCTCATCCAGGACCAGATCCTCGGGCTGCTGCTCTCGCTCCAGCGCGACCTCGGCACCAGCCTGGTCCTGGTCAGCCACGACCTGTCGGTGGTGTCGCAGGTCTGCGACCGCGTCGCCGTCATGTATGCCGGGCAGGTCGTCGAGATCGCCGACACCGCGACGCTGCTGACCCAGCCACGCCACCCGTACACGCGGGCCCTCATCGGTGCGCTGCCCAGCGCCGTGGCCCGTGACGAGCCGCTGCGCGTCATCCCCGGCGCACCGCCGCCCCTCGTGGGCCTCGGCCCGACGTGCCGCTTCGCCGCCCGCTGCGAGCTGCACGAGGCGGCCTGCGACGAGTGGCGCACCGAGCTGCTCGCCGTGGGCGCCCCCACCCGACCCGACTCCCACCACAGCCGTTGCCGCCGCGCCGACGAGCTCGACGCCGCCGCAGCACCCCCGACCACCCCGAAGGACCAAGGAGAACAACGATGACTTCCTCCGACAAGCAGACGCTCAACATCGGCGTCGTCGGCACCGGCCGCTGGGCCACCCGCTCGCACATCCCCGGCTGGCAGCGCGACCCGCGCTGCCGCGTGGTCGGCCTCGCCGACGTCGACCGCGACCTGGTCAAGGCCGCCGGCGACCAGTTCAAGGTCGACCGCGTGACCGACGACTACCGCGAGCTCGTCGAGGACCCCGACATCGACGTGATCGACGTCGTCACCGGCGACGCCATGCACTTCGAGGTGACGATGGCCGCGCTCGAGGCGGGCAAGCACGTGCTCTGCGAGAAGCCGGTCAACCACGACTACCACGAGGTCGTCCGCGCGGCCGACCTCGCTGCGAGCAAGGGCCTGAAGACCAAGCTCGGCTTCACCTTCCGCTACGCGCCAGCGACGATGTACGCCGCCGAGCTGATCAAGCAGGGCTTCGTCGGGACGCCGTACATGATCAACGCCTACGAGCAGAACAGCCAGTGGCTCGACCCGATGAACCCGCTGCGCCAGCAGAACGACCCGAGCGACCCCGACCGCATCCAGGTGGCCTCGATCGAGGGCTACGGCGCCCCGGTGATCGACATCATGCACTGGTGGATGGGGGCGCCCCTGACCTCGGTCGTGGGCACCATGCGCAATTTCGTGCCGCGCCGGATGGTCCGCGACACCGGTCGCATGGAGCGCATGAACATCGACGACGGCGACATGTTCATCGCCGAGTTCGAGGGCGGCGGCCTGGCCTCGGTCCAGTCCTCCTTCGTCACCGTCGGCAACTTCCCCGGCATCGAGGTCCGCATCTACGGCTCCGAGGGCGCGATCATCGTCCGCCTCGTCGAGGAGAACGGGATCTGCCAGACGATCAAGACCGCGACCAAGGACGAGGTCGAGTTCGTCGAGCGCGAGATCCCGGAGCGCTTCTTCCCGAACGGCGGCAGCTCGCTCGAGGCGTGGCCGTTCCTCTTCTACTCCAACCTCGTCGCAGACTTCGCCACCGAGATCCTGTCCGGCGGGCCGGAGAACCAGGGCGACTTCCGTCAGGGCGCGCTCGTGCAGCACACGATCAACGCCTTCGAGGCCTCGCACCGCCAGCGCGCGTGGGTCGACTTCCCCCTGGCCGGGACGGAGTCGTCCCAGGCCCAGACGCCCGCCGCGTGAGCGCCCACACCTGGGGCTCCCTCGACGACGCCTCCGCCCGGGCGCTGATGGAGGAGGCGCTCGCGGCGGCGACCGGCGAGGGCGTGACCTTCGCCGACGTCCGCCTCGTCGAGGCCGAGGAGGAGCGGCTCTACACCGACCTCCGCGGCGAGCTCGACGAGCGGCGAGAGCACAACGCCGGCCTCGGCGTCCGCGTGCTGCGCAACGGCATCTGGGGCTTCGCCTCGGCGCCGGTCGACGGTGCGGGTTCGGCCGCGGCGGTGGCTCGCCGGGCAGTGGCCGTGGCGGGCGCGTCCACGGGCACCGCGCCCGTGAGGCTCGCCCCGCGCGAACCCACCAGCGGCACGTGGTCGGTGCCGGTCGACGTCGACCCCTTCGAGGTGCCGGCGGGCGAGCGGCACGACCTGCTGCAGCGGATCGTCACGGCGGCGTCCGCACCGGGGCTGGTGCGCTCGGTGACGGCCGGGCTCAACGCCAAGCGGCAGCACAAGCACTACGCCGACTCGGAGGGGTCGCGGCAATCGCAGCACCTCGTCGAGAGCGGCGCGATGCTGCTCGCGGTCGCGGCGGACGAGCGTGGTGCCCAGCGGCGCAGCTTCCCGAACTCGTTCCACGGCAACACCGCCGCGGCCGGGTGGGAGTACGTCCTGGGCCTCGGGCTCGAGGACGAGGCCACCCGGGTGGGGGAGGAGGCGGTGGCGCTGCTCGGCGCGCCGCAGGCCCCCGGCGGCACGGCCGACGTGGTCATCGGCCCGGCTCAGCTCGCGCTGCAGATCCACGAGTCCGTCGGGCACGCGCTCGAGCTCGACCGGATCCTCGGCGACGAGACCAACTACGCCGGCCGCTCGTGGGTGCAGCCCGAGGACATCGGGACGCTGCGCTACGGCTCCCCGGCGATGACCATCGCCGCGGACCCGACCATGCCCGGCACCCGGGGCAGCTTCGCCTTCGACGACGAGGGCACGCCCGCGTCACGGCACCTGCTCGTCGAGGACGGGATCCTGCGTGACGTGCTGTCGAGCCGGGACGCGGTCGCGCGCCACGGTGGCGGCGCAGGCTCGGGGAGCGACTGGCCGGGCGCGGCCCGCGCCGACGGCTGGGCCTGGCTCCCGGTCTGCTTCGCGACGAACGTCTACCTCGAGCCGGGCGAGGGTTCGCTCGACGAGCTCCTCGACCGGATGGGCGACGGCTACTACGCCGACGACAACCGCACCTGGTCGATCGACGACCGGCGGATGGCGTTCCAGTTCGGCACCGAGGCGGCCTGGGAAGTGAAGAACGGCAAGCGCGGCCGGCTGCTGCGCGGCTTCTCCTACGGCGGCCTCACCCCGCAGTTCTGGGGCTCGCTCGAGGCGGTCGCCGGGCCGGAGGAGTTCAAGGCGTACGGCATGCCCTGCGGCAAGGGCGAGCCCAAGCAGTGGGGGTTCCTGGGGCACGGCGCGTCGCCGTCGCTGTTCCGGGGCCTCTCGACGGGAGTGGCGCGATGACCGCAGTTTCTTCTCCGACGACCTTCGTGGACCTGGCCGAACCCGCCGTCGGCGCCGACCGCGCCGTCGCGGCGTGCGGCGAGGCGGTCCGGGCGGCCAAGGCGGCCGGGGCGGACGAGGCCGAGGCCTTCCTGTCCGGGCGGGCGGGCGGCTACACCCGCTTCGCCGTCGACCGCGTGCACCAGCCGCAGGACGTGCACGAGCGCCAGCTCATGGTCCGCGCGGTCGTCGACGGCCGCTCGGCCCGGGTGGCCACGACCGACCTGGCCGGTGCGGCCGACGCCGGTCGGCGGGCCACCGGGCGCGCCGCCGCACTGGCGAGGGCGGCCGGCCCGCTGCCCGTGCTGCCCGCTCCCGCGGCCGCCGGCCAGGTGCCCACGCTCGGGCCCGACGCCCTGTGGGACGAGGGGACGGCGGCCTGGGGCACGTCCGAGCGGGTCGACGCGGTCCGTGGGCTGATGAGCGCGTCCGCGCAGGCCGGGGGCGAGGCCTTCGGCATGCTCGGCCGCGCGGTCACCGAGCTCGCGGTCGTCGACCACGAGGGCGTCGAGCGCTACGCCGCCGCGACCGAGGCCTTCGGAACCTTCACCGTGCGGATCGACGACGGCACCTCGCACTGGGTCGACCTCGACCGGCGCCTGGACGTGCTCGACCTCGACGCGGTCGTCGCCCGCACCGTCGAGGAGGCCGGCCGCGCCCGCGGCCGGGTCGACCTGGCCGACGGCACGTACGACGTCGTCCTCGGCCCGCTCGCCACCGGCGAGCTGCTGGAGGGCTTCCACGCGTACGGGTTCACCGGCGACGCCGTGGCCGACGGCGTGGGTGCGGTCGCCCGACGTCGTGGCGAGCGGGTCGCCCCCGAGACGGTCGACATCGCCGACGACCCGCGGGCCGTCCGGGGGCTGCCGTTCCCGTTCGACCCCGAGGGCACCGACTCCGTGCGCGTCCCGCTGCTCGACCACGGGGTCGTCAGCGACGCGGTGACCGACCGCGCCAGTGCCGCGAAGGCCGGTCTGGCCCTGACCGGGCACGCGCACATCGCCCGCGAGGAGACGCCGCACCCGGCGCCCATGAGCCTGACCATGGCGCCCGGCACCGCGAGCGTCGAGGAGCTCGTCGGCGGCGTGGAGCGCGGCGTCTACGTCCAGCGCCTCTGGTACCTCCGGGTCGTCGACCCGGCCGCCACCACGCTGACCGGCGGCAGCCGCGACGCCTGCTTCCTCATCGAGGACGGGCGCCTGACCACGCCGGTGCGCCCGGCGCGGTTCACGGAGTCGGTGTTCGGCGTGCTGTCGCGCGTCGACGCCATCGGCTCCGACGTGCTCGCCCAGCCGCTGGCCAACGTCTGGAACGGCGCGGTCAGCGCGCCCGCCGTCCGGGTCCGGGGCTTCCGCTTCGGCTCGGCCAGCTCGTCCACGAGCCCCACCGCACCTCAGACCCCCGAGGAGGAGACCGCGTGAAGGTCGAGAGCAACGCCGACCGGCTGGTGACCCAGCTGCTGGCCGGCGAGGTGTGGCCGGCCACCGCCGATCGGCACGCCTACCGGGTCGACGCGGACGGCTCGCCGTTCCTGCTGCCCGGCATGGGCGGCGTGACGCTGGCCGGCCACCTCGGCGAGCCGGCGACGGGCTGGGCCAGCGACCACCTGGAGCCGGGCCTGTCGGTCCGGCACGCCGACCCGGCCGCGAACTACGCCCTGCAGTACCTCACCTGCGTCGGCAACGAGGTCACGCTCGTCTCCGGCGCCTCCGCGGGCGGGAGCGGCGTGGCCATCGGCCAGCACGCGTACGTGCTCGTCGACGCGGCCGACGCGGTGCTCGAGGGCGCGACCGTCGGCGACCAGGTCACCGTCCGCACCCGCGGCCAGGGCCTGGCGCTCACCGCGCACCCGCAGGTCCGCGTCAAGAACCTCGACCCGGGAGTACTCGCGGCCATGCCCGGCGGCACGACCGGTGACGGACGCCTCGAGGTGCACGTGGCCGTCGACGTGCCGGCGGACGCGGCCGGCGCCGGCGGCGGCATGTCGTCGGAGTTCGCGAACACCGACCTGATGGGCGCGTACGCCGGGCTCGACGAGTCGCTGTCGCTCGGCCTCGAGGGCCTGCGGATCGGCGACCTCGTCGTGCTGCGCGACACCGACCACAGCTGGGGCCGGGGCCACCGGCCGGGCTGGATCACCATCGGCACGATCTCCACCGGGCAGTGCGCGCTCTTCGGCCACGGTCCCGGCCCGACCTCGCTCTTCAGCGGGCCGGCCGAGGCCTTCCACGTCGTGCTCGACGCCGACGCGAACCTGCGTCACTACGTCGGCCCGGCCCGCTCGACCGAGAAGGAGGTGGCGGCATGAGGAGCGTCGCGATCAACCTCGCCGGCGTCGCGGAGGCGCCGGCGATGGGCACGACCCCTTACCGCATCGACCTCGACGGGCACCCGTACGTCCCGGTCGGCGACGGCGGCATCGTCCTCGGCGTCGCGCTCGGTGACCTGGTCACCCACGCGGTCGGCGACCACGTCGCACCCGGCGTCAGCATCGGCCACCCCGACCAGGCCGCACGCCACGCGCTCACCGCGTACGGCTGCGTGGGCAACCCGGTCGTCGTGCGCTCCGGCGCGGCGGCGGGGACCCAGGGGCGGGTGTTCGGCAAGCGGGGCGAGGACGGGCGGCTGCTCGTCTGGCTGCCCGACGAGGCGTTGGCGAAGCTCCGGCCCGGCGACGGGTTCAGCGTGCGGGCGCACGGGCAGGGCGCCCGGCTCGACGGCCTGCCCGCCGAGGTCGAGCTCCTGAACCTCGACCCCTCGCTCGCGCCGGCCCTCGGCATCCGCGTGGCCCCCGACGGGGGCGGCGTCGACGTCGGTGTCCGCGGCGTCGTCCCGAGCCGGCTCGCCGGCAACGGCATCGGCCGTCCGGCGCAGCAGTGGGACGTCGACCTGGCCTTCGCGCCCGGCGACCCGCTGCTCGCCGAGCTCCGCCTCGGCGACCTCCTCGCGGTCGCCGACCTCGACGTGCGGCACAACATGGGCTACCGCCGCGGGCACGTCACCGTCGGGCTCGTCGTGCACGGCGACAGCCCGATGCCCGGGCACGGTCCGGGCCTGGTGCCGCTGCTCTGCGGACCGGCCGCCCTGCTCCGTGCCGTCCCAGAACCTGGTACGCACGAGGGACTCAGGGTGAACGCCCTGGTGGGAGCCGCACCCAGCGCGGCCGGCAGGGCAGGATGATGGCCCAGACGCTGGTCCAGCCGACCGGCTCCGGGAGGCAGGGGGTGCGCGCCGTGCTCGAGCACGAGTCGCTGCCGGAGGCGGTGCGCAACGCGCTGCGCCGCCAGATCCTCAACAACGAGCTGCCCGCGGGCGCCCGGCTGGTCGAGGCCACGATCGCCAGCGACCTCGGCGTCAGCCGGGCGACCGTGCGCGAGGCGATGCGCGGCCTCTCCTCGGAAGGGCTCATCGAGATCTCGCCGCGCCGCCACAGCGTGGTCACGCGGATGAGCGAGGAGGACGCCGACGACGTCTGCTTCGCGCGCTACGTGCTCGAGGCCGGCATCGCCAAGTCGCTGACCCGCGAGGAGAAGGTCGGTCTCGACGAGGCGCTCGCCGCCGCGCTCGACCGGATGGACGAGGCGGCCGAGCAGGGCGACATGCAGGGCGTCGTCGAGGCGGACGTGCACTTCCACGGGCTGATCGTCAACGCCTCCGGCCGACGACGGGCCGCCGAGCTGTGGTCGACCGTCAACGGCCAGATCGGTGCGCTGATGCGCGCCTCGATCGACCGGCAGCACCTCGCGCTGACCGCGGCGCGCGCGCGTCACGAACCCGTCCGCGACGCGCTGCGGACCGGGACGTCCCGACAGATCGAGAAGGCCATCTACGCCCACTACGTCACCGACCGGGACACCGTCCCGGCGCACGTCATCGCCGCCGCGGCCGCTAATGGGGGCCGGGCGTGAGCGCGCGCGAGCCGGTCCGCTGGGGCATCCTCGGCACGGCCAACATCGCCCGCGCCCAGCTGCTGCCCGCCCTCGCCGAGTCCGGCGATGTCCCCGTCGCCGTCGGCGGGCGTGACCAGGCCCGTACGCAGGCGTGGGCCGCCGAGCACGGCGTCGCCCGGGCGGTCGACGGCTACCAGGCCGTGCTCGAGGACCCCGAGGTCGAGGCGGTCTACGTCCCGCTGCCCAACCCGCTGCACGCCGAGTGGGCCGCCGCCGCGCTGGAGGCGGGCAAGGCGGTGCTCTGCGAGAAGCCGCTCACGACCAACGCCGTCGCCACGCAGGCGCTGATCGATCTCGCGCAGACCAACGACGCGCTGCTGTGGGAGTCGTTCGTCTTCCCGTTCCAGGCGCAGCACCGCCGGGTCGTCGAGCTGATCGGCTCCGGCGCGATCGGCGAGCTACGCGAGGTCGTGGCGTCCTTCCACTTCCCGGTCACCCGGCCGGAGAACATCCGCCTCTCCGCGCCGATGTTCGGCGGCGCGCTGGCAGACGTCGGCTGCTACCCGATGCGGCTCGCACACGAGCTGTTCGGCTCGCCGGCGTCGTCCGCCGTCGTCACCGCGGTCATGGGCGACGAGGTCGAGGTCGAGGCCGCCGGCGTCCTCACGTACGCCGACGACCGCCGCCTGCTGCTGACCTGCGGGTTCCGTCGGCAGCCCGAGACGACCGCGCTCCTGCTCGGCAGCGAAGGCGTGATCCGCGTCGACAACCCCTGGCACCCGACGCCGGGGGCCCAGATCGAGGTCCGCTCGTCGGCCTCCTCCGAGCCGGTCGTCGAGAGCCCCACCGTCGACGCGCACTCGTTCACCGCGGCGCTGCGGCACATCGCCGCCGTGCTGCGCGAGGACGCCGCGCCCGTCCACCTCGCGTCGTCGTCCGCCCTGCCGGTCGCCCAGGCCCTCGGTCTCGCGCGCGAGGCGGCCGGTCTGCCCCTGGACTCGTCCGCGGCCGGTACGTCGACCGTCGGGGGTGCTCGATGACGAAGCGCGGACTGTTCCTCCCGGCCTTCGACCCGCTGGCCGACCCGCGGGTGTTCGCCGACGTGGCGATGCAGGCCGAGGAGGCGGGCTGGGACGGGATCTTCGTCTGGGACCACCTGCTCTACGCCGACCCGGTCACCGAGATCGCCGACCCCTGGATCTGCCTTGCCGCCGCCGCGATGGTCACCGAGCGCATCGAGCTCGGGATCATGGTCACGCCGCTGTCCCGCCGCCGCCCGCACGTGGTGGCGAAGCAGGCTGCGACCCTCGACCGGCTCTCCGACGGCCGCCTGATCCTCGGCTTCGGCCTGGGCGACGACGGCGGCGGCCGTGACGGCGGCGGGGGAGAGCTGTCCGCGTTCGGCGAGACGGTCGACCCCAAGACCCGCGCGACGATGCTCGACGAGGGCCTCGAGGTCCTGACCGGGCTGCTGTCGGGGGAGCGCGTCGACCACGACGGCCCCCATCACAAGGCCGCCGGCGTCACCTTCCTCCCGCCGGCCACGCGCCCGGGCGGAATCCCTATCTGGATCGGCGGACGCTGGCCCAACAAGCCCCCGCAGCGCCGGGCGGCGAGGTTCGACGGGTACTTCGTCATCGGCCTCCAGGGGCCGGAGGACGTCGCCGAGGCGCGTACGGCGATCGACGCGGCCCGTTCGGCGGCTGGGCGCGAGAGCGAGCCGATCGAGCTCGTGGTCCAGGTGACCGCAGACACCGACGCGAAGCCCTGGGCCGACGCCGGCGCGAGCTGGGTGCTGACGCAGGTCGGTCCGTACCGAATGGAACTCAACTCAGTGCACGTAGCCCTATCCGCGCAGCTCTGAGTAGCCCAGTCCGGCGACACTGGTGGGAGCGATTCGCCCTGCATGCGGAGGGTTGTGGTTCGAGAAGCCGCAGATCGGTGTAGCACTACAGGCCACTACGCCAGTGCACGTTCAGGCGTGAAATACTCTAAGTCGCTGGGGCTCGCTGGGCTGCAGCGAGCCTTCGGCATGTGTCGGTCGCAGCACCGGCACATCGCGGGCGATGATTACTCGAACTATTGGTGACGAGGCTTCTGTGAGCGATTACTGGGTTGCGGAGTGGCTGCGCGAGCGTGGCCTGACTTCATGGGAGGCAGCTCGGATCCGCATCGCCACAGACGATGGTTTAGATAGTGCACTCGCCGCCGCAGAGGATGCTCAAGCGCTTCCCGATGTACCGGCGGGTAAGAACTTCGTCGCAGGAACGGGCTCGGATCTGACCACGCGCTTCGCGTGTAACGACATCAAGTGCTTGAAAGCGACGGTCGACAAGCTTGTTCGTCAAACGTGGTTATTCTTCGACCACGTAATTGTCGTGGGACTAGATCCACAAGACTTCCTCTTGAGTGCTTCTCAAGATCGCGAGGACGCTCGAGAGAAGTTAGCCACTGCCGTAGAGGTGTACCTGTACATCCGTGACGCTGACGTTACCGAATTCTTTCATTTCAGACGCGACATGAGGCTTTGCACAGAGCATCTAAACCAACACGCGCTTGAGGCGGGCTTGAGCCCGGTGGATGAGATGGTCAAGCTCCTCAGAAGAGAATTTAAAAATGGCGGAAAGCTGAAGGTAATCGACACTAGCTCAGGTCGAAAGTGGGTCTTCCGGCACCCCGCTCTGAGTACGGTCTCGATCGGTAAAGTACCCCCCGAACTCAGTACTGCGAAGCTGAAGAATCGGGTCATTGAGCGTCAAGCGCGGGGACTGGTTGCTTCTTATACTCGTAGCGTCAGCCTTGCCCGTCGAAGTCGCGCAACATTGGGGCAGTTCGCTCTTGAGACCAGCAAAGTCAAACTTGCGTCTGCTGCTAATCGAGTTGAGGTCGGAGAAGTCGCTCTCAATGTCGCGGTTCCTCTATTTCACGATGCGCCTATCGGTCAGCTGCTGAGTTTCCGTGCTGCCGAAAGGGAGGAGTTCGAGATCTTCCGATCTGCCCTGTCGAAGGCGATTAAAGAGAGGCTGGCCAATGTCGAGGAACCGGACGCTGTCGGTCTTGCCAAGGAGATTGTGGAAGATGTCTTAAACCCCGCAATAGCGAGCCTCACACTACGAAGCCAGAAATCGGCCAGAATTCTTGGTGCGCGATCCGCGGGATCTTTGGCTGTTGGGGGACTGATGACGACCGTCGGCCTGATGCAGTTCACCCCCTTAATTTTGCCTGGTTTAGTCCTTGCAACTGGAGCCGCCGTTGCCAACTACGCCGAGTATCTAAAGGACAGGCGTGAAGTTGACTTGAATGAGCTCCACTTTCTTTGGCGAGCCGGTAGCACGATTCACGGGTGAGCCAGAGGCGAGTAACTGCATGCGTTGTTCCTTCTCTCCGCCCTGCGCAAGTAGGCCCCAGTGCTGCTGGTTTGCAGGCTCAGGCGGTAAGCTGATTGGAGCGCGCATTTAGCACTTTGAGTAGTTGCGTCTCCGCCGTGATCCGAAGCGGTTCTGCTGCTTCGCTGAGGCGTGAACCCATCCCGGGGATCCTTCAGCGGGGCAGCAGTCTCCGCGTCGACGCAAAAAGCGCCCCACCGGCGAGCACCGCGACCGCACCGACGAGGAAGACCGTGTGCACGCCGAACCCGTCGAGCAGGACGCCACCAAGAGCGGCACCCAGCGCGATCGCGAGCTGGAAGTTGGCGACGAAGAGGCCGCCGGCCGCCTCGACGCGGGTGGGCTCCGCACGGGAGGCCCAGGTTTGCGAGGTGGTGGGGATGGCGCCGAAGCCGAGGCCCCAGACGGCGATCGCGGCGAAGGCGAGCACGACGGAACCGTCGGACAGCGAGAAGCCGAGGATCGACACCGCGAGCAGCGACGGGACCGCCACCAGCACGACCCCGAGGTGGTGGTCGGCGAGGAGCCCGGCGATCACGTTGCCGAAGAGCCCGCCGAGGCCGTAGACGGCGAGCAGGATCGCGATCAGCGCGGGCGTCATCTCGGGCATGCCCTCGGCGGCGGTGCGGATGAAGGTGTAGCTGCCGAAGTGGCCGGCGATCATCACCGCCAGGCCGATGAGGCCCAGGATCATGACGCGACGGCGGAGGACGGCGAGGAGGGTGCGGACGCCTTCGCTCGCGGCGGCCGGGACGGACGGCATCGCGACGACGAACAGGACGACCGCGGCGGCGGTCGCGATGGCCACGGCCCAGAAGACGGCGCGCCAGCCGTACAGCGAGCTGATCAGGGCGCCGAGCGGGACGGCGGCGACGGTGGCGGCGGAGACGCCGAGGTTGACCACGGCCATGGCGCGGCCGACCTTGTCGGCGGGGACCAGGGTCGAGGCGACGGCGAGAGCCATCGCCCAGGTGCCGGCGAGGGCGACGCCGAGGAGCAGTCGGGACACGACGACGATCGCGTACGTCGGGGCGATCGCGCTCAGCAGGTTGGAGACGACCGCGAGCGCGAGCAGCCCGATGATCAGGCGGCGCCGGTCGAGGCGGGGGAAGAGCAGGCCCATCGAGGGCCCCGCGACCATGCCGACGAGCGCGGTGGCGGTGACGACCTGGCCGGCGACGCCCTCGGTGACGCCGAGGTCGGCGGCCATCAGGGGCAGGAGGCTGGCCGGGAGGAACTCGCTGGTGACGAGGGTGAACACGGCCACCATGAGGGCGATGACGCCGGGCCAGCCCGAACGGGTCCGAGCGGGCGCGTCAGGTGCGGCGGGCGGTGCCGTGACGGGGGCGACGGAGACCGGTACGGTGCTCGTCATGGGGTTCAGCTCCTTGGTGCGCGCTGCCGGAGCGCGCGCAGGCCTGGTCGAGACGTCGGGACGTGTGCCCGGCGGTCGATGGCGGGCCGTGCGAAGAGCGATCGTGCTCGTCGCGGTTCCCACAAGGGGTGCGACGTGAGCCGCAACTTCCTTACCCCGGCTTTTCTTCCTCAGCCCGTCGATCGCTACCGGGAAGCGCTGACCGCGGAACCTCAGGCGAACGGCCAAGTCTGGTGCTGGACCCCCGTGACCACGAAGAGCGCGCCGCCGAGCACGGTGTTGAGCAGGGGGAAGCGGCGGTAGAGCGCGAAGAGCTGCGAGCGCCCGCTGCTGCGGAGGGAGAGGGCAATCATCGCGAGGTAGACGAGTCCGGCGATCAGGGCGAAGACCCCGAGCGAGGGGAGGGCCAGCAGCGCGGCCGCGGCGTACGCGGCACCGCAAAGCAGCAGCGTCCCGCGTCGACCGAAGCGCGTGGCGACGGTCGCCAGCCCCGCCTCGCGGTCGGCGTCGATGTCGGGCACGGCGGAGTAGGCGTGCATGGCCATGCACCACAGCAGCGCCGCCAGGACGATCGAGACCGGGGGCTGGCTGCCGCTCATGGTCGCGTACGCGGCCAGGCCGGGTGCGACGTAGAGGATGTTGAAGGCGGCGTCGACGACGGGCCGGGCCTTCGCCCGGATCGGCGGTGCCGAGTAGCCGACCCCGGTGACGAGGAAGACCAGCAGCCAGGGCCAGGCGTGGGGGAGGAAGGGAACCAGGGCGAGGAACGGCACGTTCAGCACGAGGATGGCCGTGACCAGGCCGCGACGCTGCTCGGGGTGCAACAGGCTCTCGTAGTCCTGCTTCTTGGGGTTGAGCCGGTCGGTCTCGACGTCGAAGAGGTCGTTCACGCCGTAGATCAGCAGGTTGGCCGGCAGCGTGAGGTAGAGCCCGAGCAGCCAGACCTCAAGCGGCGGGCGCAGCGACGTCGCTGCGAGGGCGATCATGAAGGGCCCCAGCAGGTACATCCAGAACCGGGGCCGAGACACCCGGAGCAGCTGGCCCATGGGCCGCGATCCTAGGTGTCGTGGACAAAGCGTTCCGGAGGTGGCGCTGGCCCCTGGCCGTGCTCCTCGTGGCCGCGGCCGGGGGTCTGTCCATCGCGCCCCTGCAGCCCCGCTGGTGGTGGGTGTCGGCGCTGGCCATCCTGCTCTTCTCGATGCCGGTGATCGTCGGGGCGGTGCGCTGGCTGGGCGCCCGGCGCGGCGCGCTGCTGCTGCTCGGGCTGGGGCTCTACGCGCTGGTCTTCGAGTCGCTCGCCGTCGCCACCGGGTTTCCGTACGGCCGGTTCCACTACAGCGGGATCCTGGGTCCGCCGCTGCTCGGGCTGGCGCCGCCGACCGTGCTGCTGGCCTGGACGCCGCTGCTGCTCGGCAGCCTCGCCAGCACCCGGCGCTGGTGGCAGGCCGTCGTCCTGGCGGTCGTCTGCGACCTCGTCCTCGACCCCGCCGCGGTCGGGCTCGGCTTCTGGGCCTGGGACGAGCCCGGCCGCTACTACGGGGTGCCGCTGGTCAACTTCCTCGGCTGGGTCCTGTCCGCCGGGATCGCGGTGCTGGTCCTGCGCCGGCTGCGGCTGCCGCAGCCGCTGCCGGGCCTGTTCGCGCGCAACCTCTGGCTCGTCCTGGTCTTCTGGACCGCCGTGAACGCCTGGCAGGGACACTGGCTCGCGGTCGGCGTCGGTGTCGTCACCATCGTGGCTTTGTCGCCCGCCTATCGTCGCGTCCCGTGAGCCCCAGTCCTGTGAGCCCCAAGAGCACAGCACTCGTCGTCGGCGGCGGCATCGGAGGCCTGGGCAGCGCGGCGCTCCTCGGGAAGCGCGGCTTCGAGGTCACCGTCCTGGAGAAGAACGCCCTGCTGGGTGGGCGGGCCAACTACTTCGAGGCCGACGGCTTCCGCTTCGACATGGGCCCGTCCTGGTACCTCATGCCCGACGTCTTCGAGCACTTCTTCGCGCTACTTGGCGAGCGGGTCGAGGACCACCTGGACCTGCAGCGGCTCGACCCGTCGTACCGGATCGCCTTCCGGGGCACCGACCTCGAGGTCGACATGTTCTCCGACCTCGACCGCGACGTGGAGACCTTCGAGCGGCTGGAGCCCGGCAGCGGGCAGGCGCTGCGGACCTACCTGGACAGCTCGGCGGAGCAGTACGCGATCGCCATCGACCAGTTCATGTACCGCAACCACGACAGCTTCTTCGACTTCATCGACCGCAAGACCGCGGTGCAGGGCCGTCAGCTGCACGTCTTCGAGAACATGCACAAGTACATCAGCCGGTCCTTCTCCACCGACACGGTGCAGAAGATCCTGGAGTACCAGCTGGTCTTCCTCGGTTCCTCGCCGTACAACACCCCGGCGCTCTACAACATCATGAGCCACATCGACTTCAACATGGGCGTGTTCTTCCCCAGGGGCGGCATCTACTCGATCATCCAGGCGCTCGAGGCGATCGGCACCAAGCACGGCGTCACCTACCGCACCGGGGCGCCGGTGGCGCAGATCCTCAGCGACGGCGGCAAGGCGACCGGCGTACGGCTCGAGTCGGGGGAGGTGCTGCACGCCGACCTCGTCATCTCCAACGCCGACATGGCGCACACCGAGACCGAGCTGCTGGAGAAGCAGGACCGCACCTACTCGGCCCGCTACTGGTCGAAGAAGACGCTCGCGCCGAGCGCGTTCATCCTCTACCTCGGGCTGAAGGGGCGGGTGCCGAGCCTGACCCACCACAACCTGGCCTTCGGGCAGGACTGGAAGCGCAGCTTCGGCCAGATCTTCGACAGCCCGGCCTGGCCCGACGACCCGTCCTACTACGTCTGCGCGCCCAGCCGGACCGACGAGTCGACGGCGCCCGAGGACCACGAGAACCTCTTCGTGCTGGTGCCGGTTGCGCCGGGGCTGCCGATGAGCGACGCCGACATCGCCACCTACCGTCGCCGCACCCTGGACCTGCTGGCGGCCGACTTCGACGTCCCCGACCTCGAGTCGCGGATCGTCTTCGAGCGCACCTACACCTCGCGGGACTTCTCCGCCGACTACAACGCGTACGGCGGTTCTGCCCTGGGGCTGGCGCACACGATGAAGCAGACGGCGTTCCGCCCGAACAACATCAGCAAGAGGCTGTCGAACCTCTACTACGTCGGCGCCAGCACCAACCCGGGCATCGGGATGCCGATCTGCCTGATCTCGGCCGAGCTCGCCTACAAGCGCATCATCGGCGACACCAGCAGCGGGCCCCTGCCGGTTTGAGGCCGTCGCGACGAGCTTCTAACGCAGGAGTCGATCGTCTTGTCGTAGTGCCCTTGTTTAGCCAAGCCGACGATAAGGTGTGCGGCCGTCTCGCTTCTCACGAACTCGTTGAACCCGCACGCCGAGCCGCTCGCGGATAGTTGATTTGGCGAAGGCTGCAGTCCGCCGCAGTAAGAGGACCCGCGTGCGGGACACCTGGAGTAGGCAGGCCCCAACTGCTGCCCGACGCCATCCACGGTTGGTCGAGTTCATGCCCGTAGGGTGCTCCTGTGCTCGGACCTATGGACTTGTGGCGCACCTGAGATGCTTGGAGGAAGACGCCCGTCCTCTCCGATCTGAGCACGCTCGGCGAGGTCGCTGTGTACTACCTGACGTTCGTCGTGTCAGTTCCCGAGCGAGGCGGATCGCTCGACGTCGGCTCGCTGGCCCAAGTACCCATACAGTCCGCACAACGAGTTGATGAGGCGACCTATGGGTGCACTTAGACCCCGTGGGCTTGTCGACTCTTCGCCCCGCATCCTGATGGTCGGCTAGGACCCACGTGCGGAGCGCGTCCAGCGAATCGCCCTAAGCCACACACGACCCCTAGTGAAGGTCACCGAGGGTGTCCGCTGCGCCGCAAATGGGGGAGCGACGGGATGAGAGACTCAGTTGTCGGCCGGAAGAACCTCGGCGGCGTCGACCCACCGCGCGAGAACGCTGAACGCTGCGACGTACTCGAGCGCGACGTTCTCTGCGATTTCGGTCTCCTCGTGAGAAAGCGGGTTACGCACGGCCCTATAAAGCCCACGCGCCAGGTCGCCAGCTCCTGCGTGCTGATTTCTAAAAGTGTCGCCGCCGTCGTCCTCGGAGAGCCTCAAGCGTGGGTGACCCTCGATCGGCCGGTTAGGCGAAAACGCGTCACTTAGGAGCGCCCACTCAGAGGCGTCCCGTCGGCCGAGCTTCGACTGAGCTTGCGCGTTGATCGCCCGAGCGGCTGCGCCCACGGCTTCGCCGAAGTGACCGCTGCCCCACAGGCCGGCGATGCTTCCCCACACCCAAGGGTGCAGGCTGGCCGCAGATAATTTGGGTCCGACGCTGCCAAGGTTTGCCTCAAGCTCCTCTTGTGCCTCAAGCTGGGCGATCGCCCTGTGAGTTGCCTCGCGGTGACGCCACCAGGCCTGCTTGGCAGGCGCAATCCAATCTGCCGTTCGCCAGTCGAGGACGATCCGGTCAAGAATTTGCTCCGCGACCTGCGCTGCCGCTTGGACCTCCTCTTTCGGATTAGCAAGCGCGTAGTGGGCGAAGCCGAACGTATTGGGCCCATCCGGTACGTAGCGAAGCTCAAGAACGCGAAGGAACCCGCGTAGCTTCTCGAGCGCCCACTCCGTGTTCAACTCAGCCATGACAAGACGCTAGCGCGTTGGCCGACCCTCGTACGGAGCACACAGGCGCAGCCTCGATGAGCATCCGGACGACTTAATCGTGAGGTGGGAGGTTACGGCCCTTGACCGCTCGGCCGTAACGACAACTTGACCCCGGTTGAGCAGGATGGACGCCAAGATCGGTCTCAGGACCCGACGCGCTCCAGGAGAGTCCGAGCCCCCAGCAGCCGCGGCTGCCGGGTGCTGGTCGGGACGGTCCACAGGTCGTGCCCCGCGAGGCCCCAGCGCCCGAGCAGCGTGTTCGCGGCCAGGAGGCCGGTGGTCGCCGCGCGCTCCATGAGGGCCACGGGGTAGTCGCACCGGATGCCGTCGCCCGCGAGGACGAGCCGTGGGTCGGGCGTGCCGACCTCGGGGCGCCGCAGCCAGGGGCTGGTGCCGACCAGCGGGCAGTCGTCCTCCACGAGCCACTCGTCGGCGACGACCTGCGCGTCGGCGGTCTCGGGGTAGACGCGGGCCAGCTCGGCGCGCAGCGTGGCGCGGACCTGCTCGTCGTCGCCGTCCTCGGGTTGCAGCGCGTACGCGTGCACCTCGACGACGGAGGCGTCGTGGTCGTCCGACCAGCGGCGGGCGCCGGCCTCGAAGCGCTCCAGCACGGTGATGTTGTCCATCGGGCCGTAGCCGCTGGTGCCGAGGAAGGGCGGCCGGTCGGCGTCGACCCGGCGGTCGAGCCACAGGCGCCAGACGGCGAAGCGGGGCGCGTTCGTGGTCTCGAGGAGCCGGCTGCGCCACTCGGCGTCGTCCGTGGTACTCTCCGTCGCCTCGACGAGACGGCGCGTCGTACGCAGGTCGGTCGCGAGGACGACGGTGTCGGCGGTGAGGCCGCCGGCGTCCGTGGTCACCCGGACCTGCCCGTCGCCCGACGTGAGGTCGAGCGCCTCGACGGACTCGCCCGTGCGGACCTCGACCCCGAGCCGCTCCAGGTAGCGCGCCAGCGGCGCCCAGAAGACGGTGTCGTAGTCGTCGACGGGGACGTCGAAGAGCAGGCCCTCGGACGAGCCGAGGAAGTAGCTGTGGAACATGCCGACCAACTCACCGGCGGAGAACTCGTCGGGGGAGGCGAAGAAGCTGCGGGCGAAGACCTCGAGGGCCAGGTGCCGTGCCGCGTCGGGGAAGCCGAGCCGGTCGAGGAACTCGGCGGCGCTCTCGCCGTCGTGGTCGGAGAAGGTCCGGGGGAAGTCGACGTCGAGCAGCTCCCAGACCTTGACCTTGTCGATGTTCGCCAGGTCGGAGGCCTTGAAGCTCGGGCTCTGCGCGACGAAGGCCGCCATGTTGAGCGGCGGCGTCTTCGGGACCTTGGCGAAGGAGTCGCGGTGCCCGCCAGCGAGGACGAGCGGGTAGTCGTAGACGGGGGTCAGGCCCTCGAGCGCCGGGTCGACGCGGCGCAGCAGCGCCCGGAGGTTGTAGTACTGGCGGAAGAAGGCGTGGAAGCCGCGGCTCATGGTCGTGGTGCTGCCGTCGGCCTGCTCGACGGGCCAGGCGCGGACGCGACCGCCCAGCTGCGCCTCGCGCTCGACCAGGGTGACGCCGACCCCGCGCTCGGCCAGGCCGACCGCGGCGGCGATGCCGGCGATCCCGCCACCGAGGACGAGGGCCGTCGGTCGCGCCCCGTCGTGCGGGGCCTTGGCCAGCCCGGCGTGGCCGGGGTGGCGTTCGGCTCTGACGTCGCGACCGGGGATCCAGGCGCGCCTCACCGGGCACCTCCGCCGAGGTGGGGCATCAGTCACCGACTCCTTCTGCCGACCACGGCTGCGAGCGGCGGGCCGAGTGTAGCCAGGGGCTCCGCGTCGACCGGCCGACCGAGACGGACGGACCGGGTCAGCGCCCCGGCCGCGCCCGACCCCGCGTCCGCAGGGCCGGGCACCGCCGCAGGACCCCTCAGCCCAGGCGGCCCAGCTCCTCGGCCGACAGGTCCAGGTCGGCAGCGGCGACGGAGTCGGCGGCGGTCTCGGGCCGCGTGGCACCGACCAGCGGCACGAGGGCCGGCGAGGTCGCGAGGTGCCACGCGAGGACGAGCCGGGGCACCGACACCCCACGCTCCCGGGCCGTCCGCGCGAAGGCGGCGCCGACCGGTGAGCCCGGGTCCCTGACGGTTCCCAGCGGACGCCAGGCGAGGAAGGCCAGCCCGGCCTGCTCGCTGAGCCGCAGGGTGTCCTCGGTCCCACGGTGCGTGGGGGAGAACTGGTTCTGCACGCTGACGAGCCGGTCGCCGAGCACCTCCACGGCGAGCTCGAGCTGGCCCGCGTCGACGTTGGACACCCCCGCCTGGCGCGCCAGGCCCTCGTCGACCACGTCGCGCAGCGCGAGCAGCGACTGCGCGTAGGGGACCTCCGGGTCGGGCGCGTGCAGCTGGTAGAGGTCCATCCCGACGCCGCCGAGCCGCTCGTACGAGGCCTGCGCCGCCGCACGGAGGTGGGCCGGCGACGCGTCGGTCAGCCAGCGGCCGTCGCCGGGCCGGACCCGCCCGCCCTTGGTGGCCACCATGGGTGCAGGCCTCACGCCGTCCACCGCCCGGCGGACGAGCGTCTCGTTGTGCCCGACCTCGTCGGCGCCCGCGTGGTAGGCGTCGGCCGTGTCGACGAGGGTGGCTCCGGCCTCCAGCGCCGCCCGGACCGTGGCGACCGCCCGCTCCGTCGGAGGCCGTCCCTCGATGGAGAGCAGCATCCCGCCGAGGGCGACGGGGTGCACCTCGGTGTCGCCGACCGCACGCGGTCCGTGGACGCTCACCGCGCCACCTCCCGGCCGGCGAGGACGACGGCCTCGATCAGGTCCGACGGGTCGGCGAGCGCAGCCGGGTCCGTCGAGGGGTCCCGCCGGCAGAGCAGCACGTCGCCGGCCGCGCCGGGCGCGAGCTCGCCCGCGCGCCCGGCCAGGCCGAGCGCCCGCGCGGCGACCACCGTGGCCGACGCCAGCACGTCCCACGCCGGCTGGAGCGGTGCCCGCAGCGCGAACTCGCCGTTCTGCCGGTCCCGGGCCGAGCCGAGCAGGTCGGTCCCGAAGGCGATCGCGACGCCGTGCCTGGCCGCCGTGCGGACGGCCTCGGCACCCCGGGTCCTGACCTCGGCGAGCTTGGCCACGCTGGCCGGGCCGAGGCCGTCCGGGCCCGCCTGCTCGGCGAGAACCTCGTACGTGGACAGCGTCGGGACGTAGACGGTGCCCGCCTCCGCCATCTGCCGTGCCGTCGCGTCGTCGAGCAGGTTCCCGTGCTCGATCGTGCTGACGCCCAGCCGCACGGCCCGCTCGATGCTGGCGGCGGTGTAGGCGTGGGCCGCCACGGGGAGCCCGTGACGGGCGGCCTCGTCGACGGCCGCGGCGATCTCCTCGTCGGCGAGCTGGAGGTCGTCGATCGCGTCGGTCGGGCTCGAGACGCCGCCCGAGAGCATCAGCTTGACGAAGCCGGCCCCCGCCCGCACCTCCTTCCGCACCGCGGTGCGGATCGCGTCCACGCCGTCGACCACGAGGCCGATGCCCGGCGCGAGGCGCTGGTCCTCCAGCGCGTGCCGCCCGCGCGGACGGAGGTCGCCGTGCCCGCCCGTCGCGGACAGCGCGTGCCCGCAGCGGACCAGCCGGGGGCCGACGGCGAGCCCGTGGGCCAGCGCCCGGGACAGGCCCTCGTCGGCCCCGCCCGCGTCGCGTACCAGGGTGAAGCCGCGCGAGAGCGTGGCCCGGAGCTCGGCGAAGGCTCCGGCGGCGACGTAGGACATCGGCATCCCGGTGAGCGCCCACTCGTCGGCGGTCGAGGCCGTCACGTGCACGTGGGCGTCGACGAGCCCGGGCAGGGCGAAGAGCCCGGTCGCGTCCCGGTCGCCGTCGGTGACGGGGGAGCCGTCGTCGGGGCCGACCGAGCGGATCGTCCCGTCCTCGACGACGACGGCCACGTCGCGGACCGTACGGCGCCCGGCGACGTCGACGAGGGTGACGTGGCGGATGCGCAGGGAGCCCCGGGGGACCTCGGGCAGGGCAGGTCCGCTCACCCGGCGAGCTCCTCGGCGACGGTGCTCGTGGTCGCACCGTCGCCGACCATGAACCCGTAGTCCCCCGGGGCGACGCGCGAGGTCGACTCGCGGGTGAGCACGAGGATGCTCGGGTCGAACGGCGCACGCAGGGTCTCGAGCACCTCGAAGGTGCCGGCGTCGACCACGGTGCCCAGCACGGTCCCCTGCGGGATGCGCTCACCCAGGTGCTCGGGCCCGAAGTCGGACAGCAGCGTCCCGCCGTTGCTCGGGCGCAGGGTCACGAGCGCGGTCATCACGACCTGCTCCGCCGTCGCGGGGGAGACCTCGCCGGTCAGCATCCCGAGCGCGCGCAGCACGTTCGTCGCGCCCGTCACCGCGCGGTCGAGGAACTGCTCGGTCAGCTGCCCGCCGCCGCCCAGCTCGCTCACCATCGCCCCGATGCCGTGCTCGAGGGCCCAGGCCGTGGCCGAGCCGGAGTAGGAGTCGTGGTGGTAGAGCAGGGGCGTCCCGTACGCCTCGGCCATCTCCCGCCCGTTCTCGTGCAGGTAGGCGTAGTCCACGGTCGAGTAGAGGCCGCTGGAGTGGAAGTCGATGAAGTGGTCGGCGCCCTCGAGGACGCCCACGAGCGCGGCCGCCAGCTGCTCGGTGATCGACCCGCCGGCGTCGCCGGGGAAGATGCGGTTGAGGTTCAGCCCGTCCTGGACGGTGTGCCGCGTCATCGTCTCGAAGGAGAACGGGTTCGCGACCGGCACCGCGACGACGGTGCCGCTCAGCTCGGCCCCCTCGAGCGAGGTGAGGACCCGGCGCACCGCCTCCACGCCCATCGCCTCGTCGCCGTGGATCCCGCCGAACATGACCAGCGTCGGTCCGGGCCGGTCGCCCGTCAGCCGGTGCACGACCAGCTCGGCGGTCGCGCCGGTGGAGGTTCGGGTCACGTCCAGGCGCTCGATGGTGTGCGCGAACGGCACGGTGGGTCCTTTCGTCGTGGTGCGCCACCCGCGGGTGCGGGTGGGTGTCGTGCGTCGGTCGGTCGGTCGGCCGCGGTGGCGGCGTGGGTCAGGAGGCCTGGTGCCGGTCCGGCCCGTGGGCAGGGTTGGCCAGGCTCAGCTGCTCGGCCGCGTCCTGCAGCAGGGGGACCACCGAGTCGGCGATGGACGCGGTGAAGCGCGCGGCCGGCCCACCGACGGATAGGCCGCCGTACGGCACCTGGTCGGCGTCGAGCACGGCCACGGCCCGGCAGCGCAGGCCCGGGGCGAACTGCTCCTCGTCGTTGGCGTAGCCCTGCACCGCAGCGAGCTCGAGCTCGGGGCCGACCGCGGCGAGCGCGGCCTGCGGGTCGGTCTCGCCGGCCGCGTCGAGCAGCTGGAGCCGCCGCCAGGGCGGCACCAGCGCCATCACCGCCTTGCCGAGCGCGGAGGTGGACGGGCTGATCGGCTCACCGAGCCGGTTCACGGCGCGCACGGCGTGCTCGGACTCGGCGCGGGCGACGATGTAGAGGTTGTCGCCGACGAGCTGGCCCACGGTCACCGACTCGCCGATCTCGGCCGTCAGCCGGCGGGCCGCCGCCTCCAGCTGGTCGAGCGCGGGCAGCGTCGAGCGCACCATGACCGACATCGCGACCAGCCGGGGCCCGGGCACGTACCAGCCCTGGTGGTCGGCGCGGAGGTAGCCCCACGCGCACAGGTTGGACAGTAGGCGGGCCGCGGTGGAGAGCGGCACGTCGCCGGCGCGGGCGATCACCGTCGCCGTGCGTCCCTGGACGGGGAGCGTCGAGACGAGCTCCAGCAGGCGCAGCGTGCGCTCGATGTAGCTCGTCCTGGGCTCGGCCGTGGCCGGCTTCGTCGTCATGGTGCTCCCTCCGTCGGGTGGACCGTCCGCGGCTCGAGTCTCGGCCCCGGCGCCTCGAGCGCGACGACCGATCCCGGCCGGCGCGGGTCGGCGTGCCCGGTGATGCCGTGCTCGCCCCGCTCGAGGGTGTGGACGTCGCCGAAGTGCCAGTGGTACGGGGCCACCGCGCTCACCGGCACGCGCCACGTCCGGGTCAGCTCGTCGAGCACCGTGGGCTCGACGCGCGCCTCGACGTGCAGGGTGTCGTCCAGGCCGGAGCCCTGGAACCGGGGCGCGTCGATCGCCTCGGTCATGGAGAGCCCGAACCCGAGCCGGCCCAGCAGGACGTGCGCGACCGCGCGGGCCGCGAGGCCGGGCGAGCCGGTGACGATGTCGGGCGCGGCGTCCGTGCGGCTCACCATCGTCGGCGGGAAGGGGCTCACGACCCGCCCGCCGCGCACCCCGACCTCGCCCGGGAAGCCGTTGCCGCTGTTGACGTTCACGCCGCCCACGACGAGCCCGGTGCCGAACGTCGTCCCGCAGACGCTGTGGGTGACCGAGACGCTGCTGCCCTCGGCGTCCACCGCGACGAGGTGGGAGGTGTTCACCGAGCTCGCGGGCGCCCGGGTGGTGGCGGGAGCCGCAGGTCCGGGGGCCGGCGGCTGCTCCGGTCCGCGGCGTACGCCGACCGCCCGGGACAGGTCTCCGAGGACGGCCGAGGCGCCGTCGTCGAGCACCGCCGCGAGGGCCTCGGTGCTGCCGCCCGCGTTCGCGGCGACGAGGTCGCTGACGTGCTCGGCCAGCCCGACGACCGCGCGCAGCCGGGCCAGGGCGGCCGCGTCGGTGCGGAAGTCGCGGAGCAGGTCGACGCCGCAGCGCTCGGCCACCCGCAGGACCAGGGCGACCAGCGCGCCGCCCGTGGCGGGCAGCGGGGCGCTGCGCACGGTGGCCCCGAAGGCGCGGAAGGTGAGGGGTTCGGCGTCGACCGGGCCGTGGTCGCGCAGCTCGTCGACCCCGAGGTCGGCCCCGGTGGAGCGCGCCGCCTCCACGAACGCCGCGGCCCAGGCCCCCTGCGCCATGTGGTCGGGGCCCTCCGTCGCCAGCGCATGCAGCGTCTCGGCGAGGGCGGGGCGGCGCACCCGCGTGCCGACGGGCGGGACGTGGCCGTCGGGCAGGAACTCGGCGCGCCCGGAGGCGTAGCGGGCCAGCCGTTCCTGGGCGAGGTAGGTCTCGCCGTAGAGGAAGGAGTACATCGCGAAGCCGTCGCGGGCGACCTCCTCGGCCGGGGCCAGGCACCGGGCCCACGACAGCCGCCCGTGCCGGCGGTGGTGCTCGGCGAGCGCGCGGACCAGGCCGGGGACCGCGATGCGGCGGCCGTCCCCGTCGCCCAGCGCCGCCTGGACGACGTCGTACTCGCGCCAGGTCCGCGCGACCGGCGCGCCGGAGCGGGTGTGGGCCAGCTCGCCGTCGAGGTACGCGTACGCCCCCGTCCGGGCGTCGTGGCTGAGGATGCCGACACCGCCCGCGAGGCTCGTCATCTGCGGCTCGACGACGGTCTGGAGCAGCACGCCGGTGGTCACGGCGTCGGCGGCGCTGCCCCCGGCGCGCAGCGCGTCGGCCATCGCCTCGACGACCAGCGGGTGCGAGGCCGAGACGACCCCCGACGACCCCGTCGCCGTCGGCTTCGGGCCCTGCTCGAGCGCGGTCGCCGGACGCGGCTCGGAGGACGTCACGCCGCGCCCCGGCGGGGCAGCCCGCAGTCGAGACCCAGCACGTCGGCGGCCAGCCCCACCGGGGGCGAGCCCAGGGCCAGCAGCTGGTCGTGGAACGCCCTGAGGGTGGGACGGCCCGCGCTCCGCGAGGCGGACTCCCGGAGGTTGCGGAAGGCGACCTTGCCCACCGTGTAGCGCGTGCAGCTGGGCTCCCAGGCGCAGCGCAGCGCCTCCGCGTGCGCCGCGGGCCCGGAGAGGAAGGTCCGCTCCTCGAACAGGGCGGTGGCCTCCGCGACGGACGCCCCGCCGGCGTGGATCGCCAGCACGGCCTCGACCCGGACGGCCCGCATCTGCGCGTCGAGCGCCATCGCGTGCTGGTAGGCCGCGGAGCCGGCGCCGTAGCCCTCCTCCCAGACCATCTCCTCGGCGTAGTGGGCCCAGCCCTCGAAGAAGAGCTCCGACCAGAGGGTGCGGCGCACCGTGGTCGCGGCGTCGGCCATCATCAGCGCGTGGCTGGCGTGCCCGGGCGCGATCTCGTGCACGGCCATCACCGTCATGGCGGGCCGGTTGAAGCGGGAGAGCCACCGGTCGACCTCGGCCGGGGTGAACGCCGGGCTGGGCGGCGTGATGTGGAAGTAGGAGCCGCCGCAGGACTCCCAGGGCGCCCGCCAGCTCACGCGGCCGGCGGCGAAGCGGCGCGCCGGCGGGGACGCCTCCACGCGGCAGTCGTCCTCCACCCGCGCGATGAGCTCCCGCTCCGCGGCGAACCGGGCGGCGCGCGCGACCATGGTCGCGGTGTCGGCGAGCACGGCGTCGAAGTCGCCGTGGTCGTCGAGGACGGCCGCGAGGACCCGGTCCTGCGGGACCCCGAGCTCGCGGGCGAGCCGCTCCTCCGCCTCGACGCGCACCGGCTCCATCCGGTCGTACTCGCTCCGAGCGAGGTCCGCGAGGGTGCCGGTGTCCAGACGGACCTCGTCCTCGCACGACAGCAGCTCCTCGAGCAGCTCCGGGCCGATGCCGACGGGCACCTCGGAGCCCGTCGCGAGCTCCTCGAGCCGTCGACCCAGCGTGGCGAGCGCGGTGCGCGCCCGGCTCGCGGTGTCGCCGTCGTCGTCCGCGAGCCCCGCCGCCAGCCCGCGCACGGCCGGCGCGAAGATCCCGGCGACCGGCGCGGGGACGAGGTCGAGCGAGGCGAGCGCGGCCGACACGAGGTCGGGGTAGTGGCCCAGGTGCTCCTCCCGGGCGCGTCGCCGGTCCTCGGCCGGGGCGTACCCGCGCTCGTACTGCGAGAGGTCGAGCGCCTCCACGTGGACCCAGGGGTCGCGACGGTGCTGCTGCAGCCGGCCGAAGCGGACGCTCATGGCGTGCTCGGTGGCGGCGACCTGCCGCTCGTCGACGGGGTCGGCGTACGCGGGACCCCCGAGCCGGCCGAGCATCGCCTCGACCCCGGCGGGCGACAGGTCGGCGACACGGCCGTCGTACTCCTCGTGCAGGCCCGAGTACTCGCGCAGGTAGCTCGCGTCGAGGTCGGCGACGCGCCTCAGCCGGGCGTCGGGACGTGGCGTGGGCTCAGGCATCGGCACGGGCGGGTCCTCCTGCGACGTCGGCGACCCCGCCGAACGCCGAGCGGCGTCGGCGCCCGAGCAGGCTGGCCCCGCCGACGAGGACGGCGACGAGGACCAGCGAGAACACGCTCATGAGCGTCGAGAGCGCGGCCGGGGTGGGGTCCTGGTAGTTGTTCAGGTAACCGAACATCCACACGGGCAGCGTCTGGTTGTCGCTGCTCAGCAGGAAGATCGACAGGTCGACCTCGTTGAAGCTCATGAGGAAGGCGAAGACGACGCCGAGCATCGCCGCCGGGAAGACCTGCGGCAGCGTCGAGCGGAGGAAGACCGTCAGCGGCGACGCCCCCAGGTCCAGCGCGGCGTCGTCGAGGGTGCGGTCGCTGCGGGCGAGCGCCGCCATCACGAGCGAGATGACGAAGGGCGTCGCGGCGACCGTGTGGGCGAGGACGACACCCACCGGCCCGCCCGACAGCCCGAGCCGGCCGAGGAACATGAACACGGCGAAGCCGAAGGCGATCTTGGGCACGATCACGGGCGTGAAGAGCATCGACTGCACCGCACCGGCCCCCCGGAACCGGCGACGGCTGAAGACCAGCGAGGCCGCGGTGCCGAAGACGCCCGCGAGCACGGCCACGACGGTCGCGACCACCAGGCTGCGGCCGGCGGCGCCGAGCACCTCGTCCTGCTGAAGCAGGTTGGTGTACCAGCGCGTCGAGTAGCCGGGCGGGGGCCAGACGCCGTACGGGACCGAGGAGAACGAGCTGATCACGACGATCGCGGCCGGGAGCACCTGGAACACGGTGACGAGCACGACCCAGGTCGACAGCCAGCGCACCCCCTTCGGCCGGGCGGGGACGAAGGTCGAGCCGCCCTGGCTCACCTCCCCGACGCGCCGGTGCACCAGGACGAACAGACCCGTGGAGGCGAGGGCCAGCACAAGCAGCACGATCGCCGCGACCGAGGCGAGCGGGAAGTCGGCCGTGCCCACGAGGTTGTAGACCGATGTCGACAGCGTCGAGACCCGGCCGCCGCCGAGCAGCGCGGGCGCGGTGAAGCTGGAGATGGCCAGCGCGAAGGTGAGCTGGGCGCCCGCGACCAGACCGGGCCAGCTCAGCGGCAGGGTGATCCTGAGGAACCGCCGCACCCGCGAGGCACCCATGTCGAGGGCGGCCTCGTCGTAGCTGCCGTCGACCTGGTTCAGGCTGGTCAGGATCGGCAGCATCATCATCGGCAGGAGCGTGTGCACGAGGGCGAGCACGACGGCGGAGCGCTCGTACAGCAGCCGGACCGGGGCGAGGCCCACGGAGCGCAGGAGCTGGTTCAGGAAGCCGGCCTCGCCGAGCACGAGCTGCCAGGAGTAGACGCTCGCGATCCCGGAGAAGATCAGCGACGAGAACACCACCGCGTTGAGCACCGCCCGCCCGACCCGGCTGCGCATCGAGTAGATGGTGAAGGCGGTCAGGTAGCCGAGCACGGCCGTGATCACCGTGACCAGGAGCCCGATGACCAGGGTGTCCGCGATGACCGAGAGGTAGTAGCGGCTGGTGAGGAACTTCGTCCAGGAGGCGACGGTGTTGAGCTCGTACGCACCGTCGGGCGAGTAGAGCTGGAACGAGTACTCCACCGCGGACTCGATCGCCGTGACGAAGACGGCCAGGAAGAGCACCACGCTGGGTGCGAGCAGCGCGACGCGGCGCCAGTCGGGGCGTCGCTCGACCCCTCGTGGCCTCCGCGGCCGCAGGGCCACCAGCGGGCTGGTCGTCATCGGTGCACCTCTCTCACGCGGTCGGTCTCACGCAGCGCTCGCGCGGGGGATCAGATGTTGGGGACGATCTCGGTGTTCCACCGCTCGGTCCACGCCGCGAGGTTCTTCCCCACCACCGCGTAGTCGACGTCGACGAAGGTCTGCGAGGACCGGTCGGCGATCGGCTTGAGCGCCTGGAGCTTGTCGGTCAGCTGCGTCGCCGTCACCGCAGGGATCTGGATGGAGGTGTCGACCCAGCGCTGGTTCCAGGTCGGGGACAGCATCTCGTTGATCATGTCGTGCATGACCTCGACCTGGTCGTCAGAGGAACCGGAGTTGATGTTGACCCCGACGGGGTCGAAGAAGACGCCCTGCTCGGGCGCGCGGTAGCCGATCGGGGCCCCGGTGTTCTTCCAGGCGTTGCTCGTGCCGAAGTAGTGCGAGGTGAGGGGCGCCTCGGCGGTGGAGAGGACGTTGAGGAACTGCGGGTTGGCGCTGACGATCGTGCGGATGTTCTTCGCGTGCTCCTTCCACACCGCGAAGCCCGGGTCCATGTCCTCCCAGCTCCCGCCGTTGAGCTTGCTGGCCATCCCGATCGCCCACCACGGCACCGTGAAGAAGCAGAGGGTGCCCAGCTGGGCGGGGTCCCACAGCTGCGACCAGTCGCCGAACCCGTCGGGGTACTTCTCGGTGTTGTAGACGATGCCCTGCTGGTCCGCCCCGAAGACGACGCCGACGTGGTCCTTCTCGACGAACGTCTCGTCGAGGCCGTCGGTGTTGGGGATGCGGCTGTAGTCGATCTTGGCGTACATGCCGGTGGCCTTGCCCCCGGCGGTCCCGCCGCCGTTGGAGAAGACGAGGTTGTTGAGCGGGGCCTTCGGGTCGGCCTGGTAGGCCGCGGTCTGCTTCGCGAGGTTCAGCGTGTCGTCGATCTTGATCTCGACGTTCGGGTGGCGGTCCATGTAGTCCTTCGCGAACTCCCGCGGCATCACCCCGAGGTCGGCGCCGGCGAAGGGCGTCATCACGATCTGCAGCTTGTTCCCGGCTCCGCCGGTGGACGCCGACCTCGGCGCCGAGGCGCAGGCGGCGAGAGTGCTCGCGGCGGCGGCTGCGGCCCCGAGTCCGAGGAAGCCGCGGCGGCTCAGCGAGGCCGGGCTCGTGCGAGGGAGGGTCATGGCGGGACCTTTCGGGCGGACGGTGCGGCGGAGGGTTCGGGCGGAGGGGTTCGACGGGCGTCGACGGACGAGCGGTGCAGGTCTGAGCGGTCAGGTAGGCAGGTCGGCCACGGGCACGGCGTCCTCGGCCCGGCAGGAGACCCGGACGGGATCGCCCACCTCGGGCACGAACGCGCCGCGGGAGGGGACCCGGGCGACGAGGTCGGGCGCGCCCGGCTCGGTACGCACGACCAGCCGCACGCTGGCGCCCTCGAACGTCCGCTCGACCACGGTGGCCGGACGGCCGGGGGTTGCGTCGGACGGGGCGACGGCGAGGACCTCGGGACGGACGCTGAGGGTGCCGCGCGGGACGACGCGATCGCCGCCGGCAGCGCCGCCGACGAGTGACGCGGCGTGCTCGGCCGGCAGCAGGTTCGTGTCGCCGAGGAACGTGGCCACGAACCGGGTGGTGGGACGGTGGTAGAGCGCCTCCGGTGTGCCCACCTGCTCGACCCGGCCCGCGTTCATCACGGCGACGTGGTCCGACATGGCCAGCGCCTCGGTCTGGTCGTGCGTGACGAAGACGAAGGTGGTGCCCGAGTCGCGCTGGATCTTCTTGAGCGCGACCTGCATCTGCACCCGCAGCTTGAGGTCCAGGGCTCCCAGGGGCTCGTCGAGCAGCAGCACACGGGGGCCGCAGGCGAGGGCCCGGGCGATGGCGACCCGCTGCTGCTGACCCCCGGAGAGCTGGGACGGCTTGCGGGCGCCGTACCCCTCCAGCTCGACGAGGGCGAGCATCTCCTCGACGGTCGAGCGGACGTCCTTGGCCGGCCGCCTCTGCACACGGGGTCCGAAAGCGACGTTCTCGGCGACGCTCAGGTGCGGGAAGAGCGCGAGCCGCTGGAAGATCAGGTTCGTCGGTCGCTTGTTCGCCGGCATGCGCGAGGCGTCCTGGCCTCCGATCTGCACGCGGCCCTCGGAGTGGGTCTCGATCCCCGCGAGGATCCGGAGCAGCGTCGACTTCCCGCAGCCCGAGGGCCCGAGGATCGAGAAGAACTCGCCCTGGCGAACCGACAGCGAGACGTCGTCGACGGCGCGGACGTCGCCCGCGTACACCTTCGTCACGCCGTCGAGCACGGCGTCCTGCACGTCCGAGATCATGATCTGCCGCCTCGACTCTCACTGAGTGGTAGTGCGCTCTCGTTCAGTGGTGATGACACTACGGCGCCAGGCATGCCTCGTCCATGCCCTCGTCGTTTCCGTTCTGTTAACTCGCGGGCCGCAGGCGTCCGCGCTGCGGGTCGGTGCGCAGGCCTGTTCGAGCCCGTCCACGGACGGGCTCGGGTGCCGGGTGGTGCGGGCGCAGGCGGGTTGTCGGACCCGGCAGGCCTAGGCGAAGAGGCCGGCGCTGGCCAGGAGGACGCGGCGCCGGGCGGCGTCCCGGTCGTCGTGGAAGCGGTCCGTCGCCCACGAGAGCGCGAGGACGAGCTCGTAGAGCGAGGGCCCGTCGACCTCGGCCTGCAGGTCGCCGGAGGCGCGGGCGGCGTCGAGAAAGGCGTCGAGGCGCAGGTGCACCGGGTTGCAGGTCGAGCTGACGGGGGAGTCGGTGCCGGCGTGCGCGTTGGCCAGGCAGTAGGGCAGGTCGTGCCAGAGGCGCAGCTGCCAGGCGAGGCGTACGAGCCACTCGGTCAGCGCCTCGCGCGGCGGCAGGGTGCGTGCCAGCTCGTCGGCCTCGGCGAGCGCGTCGACCAGGCTGGCCTGCATGACCTCGGCGAGCAGGTCGTCGCGCGTGGGGAAGTTGCGGTAGAGCGTCGCGTTGCCGACGCCCGCACGGGTGGCGACGGCGTCGAGCGGCGTCAGGACCCCGTCGGCGTCGAAGGCCTCGCGCGCCGCGGCCAGGATCGCGTCGCGGTTGCGGCGCGCGTCGGCCCGCAGCGGTCGGGTCGCACCTGTGGCGGACGCCATACGCCGACCCTCCTTGAACAAGTGGGGAGCATCCCCACATACTGGATCCGGGGGAGTTCCCCACTTACACGAGGAGTCTAGATGCAGTCACTTCAGGGCCGGCACGTCCTGGTCACCGGGGCCAACGGCGGGCTCGGCGAGCAGTTCGTCGCGCAGGGCCTCGAGCGGGGCGCGGCCAAGGTCTACGCCGCCGCGCGCTCGACGCGGGACTGGCACGACCAGCGCGTCGTCCCGCTCGACCTCGACCTGACCGACCCCGAGGCGCCGGCCCGCGCGGTCGCCGCGGCGCCGGACGTCGACGTGCTGATCAACAACGCCGGGATCGCGCCGGCAGGTGACCTGATCACCGGGCCGGAGGAGGAGCTGCGCCGGGTCTTCGAGACGAACTTCTTCGGCACGCTGCGGCTCAGCAACGCGTTCGCGCCGGTGCTGGCGCGCAACGGCGGCGGCACCCTGCTGAACATCCTGTCGGCGGCCGCCTGGGTGAGCATGCCCACCGGCTACGCGGCGTCGAAGGCGGCGATGTGGTCGGCGACCAACGCGCTCCGCCTCGCGCTGCAGGGCCAGGGCACGCAGGTCGTCGGGCTCCTGGTGGGCATGATCGACACGCCGATGACCACGCGCTGGGACGTGCCCAAGGTGAGCGCGGCGAGCGTCGTGGCGCAGGCGTACGACGCGGTCGGTGACGGTTCGCTGGAGGTGCTGGCCGACGAGACCACCCGCGACCTCAAGGCCCGGCTCAACACCCCGGGCGAGGAGCTCTACCCCTGGCTGGGTGAGCAGATCGCGGGGCTGGCGGCCGCGGCCGGTTGAGACCCCATAGGGCCTCGATCCTCGTCGGGGACCGGAGGGGGAGTGCCCTCGGACGCACAGGTGGCCCTGGCTAGGGTCGGCACCTCAGACGTTCGAGCGAAGGAGACACGCATGTCGATCGGAGACAAGGCGAAGGACGCCGTCCAGAAGGCGGCCGGCAAGGCCGAGGAGGCCGTCGGCAAGAAGACCGACGACGCCGAGCTCACCGCGCAGGGTCACAAGGACCAGGCCATGGGCGAGGCTCGCATGGAGACCGAGAAGGCCAAGGACGCCGTCCAGGACTGACGCTGGTCCACGGGGTCGCGCGGCGTGAGCCGCGCGACCCCGTTCGCGTGTCCGGGTGGTCGGCGGACGGTCAGACGAGCCCGAGGCCCCGGCGCGCGAGCCAGACGTTGCCCAGGATCGGGCAGTTGTCGACGCCCTCGAACTCGAAGCCCGGCATCTCGCGCTGCTTGAGCGCGACGTACGTGGCGTCCGACATCCCACCCGTCAGCTTGACGACCGGGTCGAGCTCGACCACCTCCGCCGCCTGGCGCAGCGTCGCGGCGAGCACCCGGTTCATGCTCTTGAGCACCGCCGCGAGCATCTCCTCGCGGGTGGTGGCCAGGGTGAGCCCGTCCCAGCTGCCCGTGCGCTTCTCCAGCGACTGCCGGTCGCCGGTCAGGTAGGGCGCGAACGTGACCTCGCCGTCGGTCGGCCAGGCCTCCAGCGCCCGCCCCACGAACTGCTCGTAGAACTCCGTGCGCGTCATGTCCTGGCAGAGCTGCGCCCAGAACCACTCCAGGGCGAAGCCGCCGGCCGTCGTCGCGTAGATCTGCCAGAGACCCGGCAGGGCGGCGTTGCGCAGGTAGTAGCCGTGGCTGGTGACCGGGCGGTCGGTGAGGACGCTGACCATGTCGCTCGAGCCGGCCGTGTTCATCACCCGGCCCGCCTCGACGTTGCCCGCGCCGCACTGGGCCGCGGCCATGTCGTTCGTGCCGACGGCGACCGGGATGCCCGCGCGCAGGCCCAGCCGCTCGGCCTCCTCGGGGCGGAGCGTGCCGAGCGACGTGCCCGGGTCGACGATGTCGCACAGCAGCCCGCGGTCGATGCCGAAAGCGGTGAGCAGCTCCTCGGACCAGGTGCCCTGCGTCGTGGTCTCGTACAGGCCGGTCATCGAGGCGTTGACGAGGTCGGTCGCCCACTCGCCGGTCAGGCGGTGGTGGACGTAGGTCGGCAGGTGCCCGATCCGGTGGGCGTCGTCGAGGACCTCCGGCGCGTTCTGCGCGAACCAGATGAAGGTCATCGCCCCGGCGCCGCCGGCGAAGGGCAGGATGCCCGCGATCTCGAGGAAGCGCTCGTTGCCGACCACCGCGTCGATGTACGCGCTCTGCGCCCGGCTGCGGCGGTCGAGGTGCGTGACGATGTTCGGGTAGGAGAGCGTCCCGTCGCGGCGCACGAAGACCGGCGACGGGGAGAAGGTGTCGTAGCAGAGCACCTCGACCCGCTCCCGCAGCGCCGGGTCGAGCTGCTGGCAGGCCGCGTAGCAGCCGGCCCACAGCTCGTCGGGGTCGATCTCGTTCTTCTCCCCGGGCAGCAGGATGTTCGGGTACGGCGCGGTCGCCGTCTCCACGATCTGCAGGCCGCCGTCGTCCGCCGCCTGGACGACGGCGACCTTGACCGACGACGTGCCGAAGTCGATGGACAAGGCGTGCACTAGCGCGTCCCTCCCTCGTCGACGACCTTGCCGTGGGCCTCGAGCGCCTCGCGCACGGCGGCGGTCTCGTCGGCGTCCAGGGCCCGCACCGGCCCGCGCGGGACGCCCGCGCGGTAGCCGAGCAGGTTCATGGTGCCCTTCAGGCTCGCCACCCCGCGCCGCCCGCCCGTGACCTTGATCAGGCGCTGCAGGTCGGCGTACGCGGCGAGCGACTCGGCCTGCTTGCCGTCGGACGCCAGGCGCACGACCTCCGCGCACTCGTCGGGGAAGAAGTTCGCCGCGGAGACCACGCCGCCGGGGGAGCCGAAGAGCAGCCCGGTCATGATCGTGTTCATCGTCCCGGCCAGCACCGAGAAGTCGTCGCGCCCGCCCGCGGCCAGCAGGTAGGCGGTGATCTGGTCGTTCGAGGTGTCCTTGATCCCGGCGATGTTCGGGTGGTCGGCCAGGGAGGCGACCACCGCGGGCGGGATGAGCACGCCGTTGGCGTAGCTCGGCGCGACGTAGAGCAGCACGGGGACCGGGCTGGCGTCGGCCACGGCGACGTAGTGCTGCCGCAGCGCCTCGGGGGTCATGGCGCCCTTGAAGTAGTGCGGGGGCAGCACGGAGACGTAGTCGATCGCGTCGGCGTGCTCGGCGATGCTCTCGATGAACCGCACGGTGAGCCGCGTCGACTCGCGCCCGGCCCCGACGATCAGGGTCTTGTCGCCGCGGTGCGCGGCGGCGGTAGCCACCACGGCGCGGGCCTCGTCGTCGTCGACCGAGCGGAACTCGCCGTTGGTGCCGAGGACCATCACGCCGCGCACGGCGGTGGTGCTCCAGCGGCGCAGGTTGTGCTCGAGCCAGTCGAGGCGCAGGTCCTCGGCGTCGTCGAACGGGGTCGTGGCCGGGACGATGACGCCGGTCAGCAGAGGGTTCATCGGGTCGCTCCGGTCCGGGTGCCCAGGCACGCCGAGAGGTCGTCGAGGGTCAGGTAGGCCCCGGGCGTCGCCGGGCCGCGGTTGGCCAGGACCTCGACCGGACCGCGGTCGGGGTCGCCCAGCTCGGACACGACGAGGACGGCCTCGCCGAAGTCCTCCTCGCGGGTGTAGCCGTTGACCGTCACCAGGCAGGGGAGCCCGGCGCCGGTGGCCGCGAGCAGTCCGTTGCGCGAGTCCTCGACGACGAGGGTGTCGTCGCGGTCGAGCCCGAGCTCGCGCACGGCCAGGTCGTAGATCGCCGGGTCGGGCTTCTTGGCCAGCACGACGTCGCCGGCGAAGACCGGCACGCCGGCGGCGACCTCGGTCCCGACCGCGTGCTCGAGCACGGCGCGGACGGACGCCTCGGCCGAGGTGGACGCGACGGCCACCGTCCAGCCCGCGGCCAGCGCCTCCGGGATCAGCCGGCTGATGCCGGGCCGAGCGGGCAGCTGCCCGCTCTGCACGAGGTCGCGGAAGGCGGCCGACTTGTAGCGGTGCCACTCCGCCAGCAGCGCGCGCCGGGCGTCCTCGTCGTCCGGGACGTGCGCCGCCTCGGAGAAGCCGGGGTCGGCGAAGAGGCTCGCCATCCGCTCCTTGCCGCCGCCGATCCTCAGCCGCCGGGCGTACTCCTCGACGTCCCAGCGCACGGGCAGGTCGAAGTGCTCGAAGGTGAGGTTGAAGGCCGGCAGGTGGCCGTAGCGCTCGGTGTCGGCGAGGACGCCGTCGCAGTCGAAGACCAGGGCGCTCATCGGACCTGGCCCGAGCTGCCGAAGGTGCGCATGTGCTCGCGGGCCATCGCCGTCACGGCCTCCTTCTGGTCGCGGAACAGCGTGGGCGGGTCCCACGAGCCCTTCTCCTCGGAGCGCTTCAGCGACTCCAGGCTCGAGCGCATGTAGACCTCCTTGAGCGCGGTGGAGATGTTGACCTTGGCGCAGCCGCGCTTGACGAGGTCCTGGAACTGCTCGGCCGAGAGCCCGGTGCCGCCGTGCAGGGCCATGGGCACGCCGGTCGCGGCGAGCAGGTCGGAGACGCGCTGGTGGTCGAGGACCGGGGCGGCCTTGTACTGACCGTGGGCGTTGCCGATCGCCGGGGCGAAGCAGTCGACGCCGGTGCGCTGGATGAAGTCGACCGAGACCTCGATCGTCTGCTGCGCGGAGGCGTCGTCGGAGCCGATGCCGTCCTCGACGCCCTGGATGCCCTCGATCTCGCCCTCGACGCTGGCGCCGACCGCGTGGGCCTCGGCGACGACCTCGACGGTCTGGCGCAGGTTCTCGGCCACCTCGAGCTCGTGGGCGTCGAACAGGACCGAGGTCCAGCCACCGCGCAGGCAGTCGCTGATCACCTCCCGGGAAGGGCAGTGGTCGAGGTGCAGCACGACCGGCACGGCCGCGTCCTCGGCCAGCCCGGCGAGGATCGTGTAGAGCTTCTTGCGCCCGTACATGCGCACGGTCTTGACCGACGTCTGCAGGATCACCGGCGAGCGCTCCTCGGCGGCCGCCTCCAGCACCGCCTCGGTGCTGACGTCGTTGACGATGTTGAAGGCGGGGACGCCGTAGCCGCCGGCGAGGGCGTCGGCGAGCACGGCGTTGAGCGGGACGAAGGTCACGGCGGTGGGTTCCTCTGGGTCTCGGGCGTGGGTCTCGGACGTGGGTCAGGTGCGGGTCAGCGGGCGGGCTGGGTGAGCGGCAGCGTCAGCGGGAAGTCGAAGGCGCCCGCGGAGCCGTCCGGCCAGCCGAAGACGACCTCGTCGGCGATGCCGACGAAGAAGCCGTTCTCGACGACGCCGGGGATCTGGTTGAGCTCGACGGTCAGCGCGGCGGCGTCGCGGGCCTCGTCGAGCTGGACGTCGATGATGAAGTTGCCGTTGTCCGTGACGACCGGGGACCCGTCGCGCTCGCGGCGGACGATCCGCAGGTCGGCGGGGTAGCCGTGCTCGACGAGCAGGGCGCGGACGGCCTTGGTCGTGGTGCCCCAGGAGAACTGGACGATCTCCACCGGCAGCGGGAAGGCCCCGAGACCGGCGACGGCCTTGGTGTGGTCGGCGACGACGACCATGCGGGCGCTGGTGCGGGCGACGAGCTTCTCCCACAGCAGGCAGGCACCGCCGCCCTTGATCATCGAGCCGTCCGGGTCGATCTCGTCGGGCCCGTCGATGCAGACGTCGAGCTGGTCGATGTCGTCGAGGTCGACCAGCGTGATGCCGAGCGAGAGGGCCAGGTCGCGGGTGCCGTTGGACGTCGGCACGCCGACGACCTGCAGGCCGTCGCGGACCTTCTCGGCGAGCGCGCGGACGAAGTAGTGCGACGTCGTGCCCGAGCCGAGGCCGAGGCGTGCCCCGTCGAAGCAGTACCTGTCGGCCGCGAAGCGGCCGGCGGCGAGCTTGGCGCGGTCCTGGTCGCTGCTCGTGGCGATGGGCGTGGTGGCGGTCATGCACGGCTCCTTGGGTGGACGGTGTCAACGAGGACGAGGTCGGGGAGGGCCTCGAAGGAGGCCAGGCGCTGCCCGACCACGGTGGGCGGTGCCCAGGGCACGGCGAGGAAGGCGACGTCGGCGGCCCGCGCGCACTGCTCGTCGACGGGGGAGTCGCCGACGAGGACCGACGTCGTCGGGTCGGCCCCGAGCTCGGACAGGGCGAGCCAGAGGTGGTCCGCGTACGGCTTGCTGCGCTCGATGCGGTCGCCGCCGACGACGACGGGGAAGTGCTGCGCGACCGACAGGCCGTCGAGCACCTGGCGCGCGATGGCCTCGGGCTTGTTGGTGCACACGGCCATGGGGACGTCGGCCGCGTGCAGCGCCGCGAGGGCGTCCTGCACGCCGGAGAAGAGGGTCGAGTCGACGACGGGTCGGCTCCGGTACTCCGCCAGGTAGTGCTGGGCGACGGCGGCCAGGTCGACTCCGTCGGCTCCGTCGGTCCCGTCGACGCCGGACAGGCCGGCGGCCCGGGAGACGAGGGCGGCCACGCCGTCGCCGAGCATCGGCGCCACCTCGGCCGGGAGCAGCGGCCGCCCCCCGAGCGGGACGAGGGCGAGGTTGAGCGCCCCGGCGATGTCGACGGTGGAGTCGACCAGGGTGCCGTCGAGGTCGAAGACGACGCTGCGGTAGCCGGTCATGGTGTCCTCGTCGTGGTCAGGGCCGGGTAGATCCGGCGGAACTCGTCGTAGCCGACGTCGTGGACCGCGACCGAGGCCGGGTCGGGGCTCACCCGGTCGGTGACGACGACGTGGCCGAGCGCCTCCGAGAGGCTCGACCACCGCCCGCCACCGACGCCGGCGAGCAGAGCCGCACCGTACGCGGCCCCCTGCTCGCCGCCGGTCACCAGGTGCACCTCGGTGCCGAGCACGTCGGCCAGGGTCTGGCGCCACACCGGGTAGGCGGACGCGCCCCCGGAGATGCGGACGTCGTCGGTCGCCACCCCGGCGGCGGCCATGACGTCGCGGATCTCGCGCAGGTTGAGCAGCGCGCCCTCGAGCACGGCGCGCGAGAGGTCGGTCAGGTCGTGGGAGAGGTCCAGCCCGACGAAGCCAGCGCGGGCGTCGGGGTCGACGTGCGGCGCGCGCTCGCCGACCAGGTACGGCAGGAACCGGACGCCTCGCGACCCGACGGGGGAGCGGCCGGCGAGCTCGGTCACCGTGGCGGCGTCGGCGTCGGGCACCAGCGCGCGGAGGGCCTTCGCCCACCACTGCAGCGCGCCGCCGGTCGACAGGGCGACGCCCATCACGTGCCAGCGCCCGGCCTCGTTGCCGCACGAGATCTGGAGCCGCCCGCCGACGTTGTCGGGGCAGCGCTCGAGCGCGGCACCGAGGATGCCGGCCGTCCCCAGCGTGATGCCCAGGGTGCCCGGGGCCACGATGCCCATCGACGTGGTCTGCAGGACCGAGTCCCCGCCGCCGGCGACGACCGGCGTGCCGGCGGGCAGGCCGGTCAGCGCCGCGGCCTCGGCGGTGATCCGCCCCGCGGGGGCGTCGGACTCGAGGACGGGCGGCAGCAGCGAACCGGGCAGCTCGAGCGCGGTGAGCAGGTCGTCGCTCCAGCGGCGCCGCCGTACGTCGAGCGCGCCGAACCCCGAGGCGTCGGAGACGTCGGTGGCGCGCTCGCCGGTCAGGCGGAGGCGGAGGAAGTCCTTGGGGTTGAGCACGACCTCGGTGCGCGCGAACACCTCGGGCTCGTGGCGGCGCAGCCAGAGGATCTTGCCGAGGGTGTAGCCGGGCAGCGCGGCGTTGTTCGTCAGGCCGACGAGGGCGTCGAGCCCGCCGACGCGCTCGACCTGGAGCTCGCACTCGGCGGCGTTGCGGTTGTCGTTCCACAGGATCGCCGGGCGCAGGACCTCGCCGTGGCGGTCGAGGGCGACCATGCCGTGCATCTGCCCGGACAGGCCGACGCCGGTGACCGTGCCATCGGCGGCGTCGAGCGCCGCGACGACGGTGCGGACGGCCTCGAGCGTGCCCTCCCACCAGTCCTGGGGGTGCTGCTCGGTCCAGCCCGGGCGCGGGGTCTGGAGCGGGTATGAGCAGGTGTGGGTGGCAGCGACGTCGCCGGCGTCGTCGACCGCGACGACCTTGACCCCGGACGTGCCGAGGTCGACACCGAGCCAGTGACCCGTCACTGGCCGTACCGGATCCGCAGGTGCTTGACCTGCAGGTAGGCGTGCAGGCCCTCACGGCCGTGCTCGGAACCGTGACCCGAACCCTTCCGCCCGCCGTACGGGGCGTTCATGATCCCGGCGTCGGGGTTGTTCACGGCCACGTTGCCGAACTCGAGCGCGTGGCCGATCGAGAAGACCTCGCCGAGGTCGCGGGCGTACAGGTACGCCGCGAGGCCGGCGTCGGTCCCGTTCGCCAGCGCGATCGCCTCCTCGGCGGTGTCGTACGGCGTGACGCCGACGACCGGGCCGAAGGTCTCCTGGCTGCCGAGCAGGCTGTCCGGGGGCACGTCGTCGACGACGGTGGGGGAGAACCACGTGCCCTCGAGGTCGGAGGGGCTGTGGCCGCCGGCGCGCACCTGCGCACCACGGGCGACGGCGTCCTCGACGTGGGCGGCGCAACGGTCGCGGATCTCGGCGTTGGTGACCGGGCCGACGTCGGGGTCGTCGAGGCCCGGGCCGACGCTCAGCGCGGCGACGGCCGCGGTCAGCTTGTCGACGAACGCGGCGTGCACCTCGCGCTGCACGTAGACGCGGTTGATCGCGATGCAGATCTGCCCGGCGTTGCGGAAGCCGCGGCGCGCGCAGCCCGCGACGGCCTCGTCGAGGTCCGCGCTCGCGGTGACGATCTGCGGGCAGGACCCGCCCAGCTCCATCGAGGTCAGGATCGCCTTGGCCAGCGAGCGCGTGATCGCCGCGCCCGTGGCCCCCGAGCCGGTGAAGGCGAGCTTGTCGAGGTCGGGGTGCGAGGCCAGCGCTCGGCCCGCGGTCCCCGCGCCGAGCACCAGGTTGGCGACGCCGTCGGGCACGCCCGCGCCGGCCAGCAGCCCGAAGAGGCGGACGGCGCTCGACGGGGTGTACTCCGAGGGCTTGACCACGATCGTGCAGCCGGCGGCGAGCGCGGCGGCGAGCTTCCACCCGATCAGCTCGAGCGGGTAGTTCCACGGGGTGATCGCCCCGACGACGCCGACGGGCTCGTGGCGGACGATGCTCGTCACGCCGGCCTGCTCGTTGGGGATCGTCTCGCCGTAGACGCGGACGCCCTCCTCGGCGTAGTAGTCGAAGGCGTCGGCGAGCTTGGCCGTCTCGCCGCGGGCCTCGCCGATCGGCTTGCCCATCTCCAGCGTGATCAGGCGGGCGAGCGGCTCGAGGTCACCGCGGACCGCGGTCGCGAGGCGGTGCAGGACCGCGGCGCGCTGGAACGGGGTGGTCGAGCGCCAGGCGGGCAGGGCCGCGCGGGCGGCGCGGACGGCCTCGTCGACGCCCTCGGCCGCGGTGTCGGGGATGGTCGTCAGCACCTGGCCGTCGGCCGGGTTGACCACGGCGACGCTCGGCTCGCCGCCGCTCACCCAGCGGCCGGCGACGAGGTTGCGGGGCTCGGGCATCTCGGACTTCGTGGACATCGTGGACATCGCCGTCACTTCGGGTCTCCGGTCTCGCTGGTCTGGGCACCGGCGTCGGGCCGGCCCACGGGGGTCACGGGGCAGCGCAGCGGCTCTCCCCGGGCGGCCCGCACGGCCTCCTCCGCGGCGAGGCGCTGCAGGTTGTCCAGCGACGTCTCGGAGTAGAAGGCGGCGTGCGGGGTGAAGAGGGCGTTGGGTGCGCTCCGCAGGGGGGAGTCCGCGGCGAGGGGCTCGGGGTCGAAGACGTCCAGGCCGGCGCCGCCGACCCGCCCGTCGACCAGCGCCTCGGCCAGCGCGGCCTCGTCGACGAGGGCCCCGCGCGCGGTGTTCACGACGACGCAGCCACGGCGTACGCGGGCGAGCAGGTCGGCGTCGACGAGGTGGCGCGTCTCCGGCGTCACCGGCAGGTGCAGCGAGATCGCGTGCGACTCGGCCAGGAGCGTGTCGCGGTCGACGAGCGTGAGCCCGTGCGTCGCGACGACGTCGGCGTCGGCGTACGGGTCGTGGGCGAGGAGCCGGAAGCCGAACGGGCGCAGCCGGTCGGCCAGCGAGCAGGCGATCCGCCCGGCGCCGAGCAGGCCCACGGTCGTCGTCGCGAACGACGGGACGGGGCCGGCGTCGCCGGGGGCGACCCAGGTGCTCCCACGGATGCCGCGGTCGTAGAGCGGGATGCGGCGCAGCAGCGACAGCAGGAGCGCCGCCGCGTGGTCGGCGACGGTGTCGACGCCGTAGTCCGGGACGTTGGCGACCTGGACGCCGAGGCGGTGCGCGGCCTCGACGTCGACGTTGTCGTAGCCCACGCCGTAGCGGATGACCGTCGCGCCGGGGGCCATCGCCGCGAGCTGCTCGGCGCCGATCGGGGCGAAGTTCACGAACACGACGTCGGCGTCCCGCACGACCTCGGTCGTCTCGGCGGCCTCCGCGCACTGGTGCACGGCGAAGGCGGCGCCCACGCCCTGCGCGGCGGCCGCCTCGTGGGCGGTCTCGACGAAGGCGTGGTCGGTGACGACGAAGCGCGTCGTGCGCCCGGTCGTGGGGTCGCTCGGCTGGCTCGTCATGGGGATGGTCATGCGGCGTGCTGCAGGTGTGGCACCGGTGCCTCCTGGGGTGGTTCGAATCGTACGACGAAAGTTTCCCTTCGCCGCAGGGCTGCCCAGCGAACGTAACGTCGTACGTTCGCGTCGGTCAACCGGGGTGCCGAGGTCTCACGGCTCCTGCCCTGAGCGCGAGTAGCCCATAGTCACGCGAACTGGGGGTTGCGGACGGAACCCAATCATCGTACGTTCGGCCCATGACTCAATGGCGAGACGGTCGGAGCCGACTGTCCGAGCGCATCGCGGACGAGCTCCAGACCGAGATCCTCCGCGGTGGCCTCGTGCCGAACCTGCGCCTGCCCACCGAGGTCGAGCTGATGGAGCGCTACTCCGTCAGCCGCACCGTGGTGCGCGAGGCCGCCAAGCTGCTCGAGCAGCGGGGCCTGGTCAGCGTCGCCCCGGGCCGCGGCATGGTCGTGGCCGAGTTCGACGGGGCGCGCATCGCCGAGCAGTTCTCCATCCTCATGCTGGCCAGCGACGGCACCTTCGGCCACCTGCTCGAGCTCCGGCTCGCGCTCGAGCTGCAGGTCAGCACGGCCGCCGCCCAGTCGGCCGGGCCCGAGGACCTCGAGCGGCTCGCCGCCTCGATCACCGAGGGGGAGGCCGCGGTGGCCGCCGACGGGACCGTCGACGCAGAGGCCTTCCTCGACGCCGACATGAACTTCCACGAGTCGCTCGCCCGGGCCAGCGGCAACCCGTTCTTCGACCTGGTCTGCCGCCCGATCAACAGCTTCCTCCGGACGCACTACCAGTACCGCGAGGGCTACCCGTCCAACCCGTCGCTCACGCTCGCCGAGCACGGGGAGATCCTCACCAACCTCCGACGGCGGGACACCTACGGCGCCCGCAAGGCGTCGGAGGAGCACCTGCGGCGGCTGCTGCGCAAGTGGCAGACCCCCACCGACGGCGCCGTCGCGCCGAGCATCCGCGAGATGAGCTCCACCACCGACGCGGAGGCCGCTCGCCGGCGTCAGACCTCTCAGACCCCCACCTCGCACACCCCCACCACCACCACGCACACCCCTGTCCAGGAGGCATGAACAATGACGACATCGCCCAGCACGGTCTTCAGCCGGCGCTCGTTCGGTCGAGGGGCCCTCGGCCTCGGCGCGGCCGCGGCCCTGGCCGCCTGCGGCCGCTCGACCAGCGCCGCTCCCGGCGGGGGAGGTGGTGGCGGCACCGCCGCGTACGCGAACAAGGGGATGAACTACTTCTTCTTCGTCGTGCAGAGCGAGGCGGTCAAGCGCAAGAGCGAGGAGCTCGGCCACACCTTCAAGACCACCGACGCGAAGTTCGACTCCAGCGCGCAGTTCGACAACTGGAACTCGCTGCTGATCGCCAAGCCGGTCTTCCTCATCGCCGACCCGATCGACTCCGAGGGCCTCGCGCCGCTGGCGCAGAAGGCCAAGACCCAGAAGGTGCCGACCGGCATCATCGACACCCCGCTGACCAAGGGCGAGGTCGACTTCACCATCGCCTTCGACAACCTCCGCGGCGGCGAGATGGCCGCGGAGAAGATCGTCGAGCTGCTGCGCAAGAAGTACGGCAGCGAGAAGGGCACCGTGCTCAACGGCTACGGGGCGCTGTCCTCGTCGGCGTGGCGGGCGCGCAAGGAGGGCTTCGAGGGCGTGCTGGCCAAGTACCCCGACATCAAGCTGATCTCGCGCCCGACCGAGGGCGACGAGGCCACGGCCGTCAGCGTCACCGGCGCCACGCTGGCCGAGTTCCCCGACCTCGACGCGGCGCACGCCCCGAGCGACTCGATCACCCGCGGCGTCATCACCGCGCTGCGCAGCAAGAACAAGGCGCTCCCCAAGGACGACCCCGACCACGTCTTCCTCACCTCGATCGACGGCGAGCCCCAGTCGCTGCAGTGGATCAAGGACGGCCTCGTCGACGCCGAGGTCAGCCAGGACCCGGTCGCGTACGGCGAGATCTGCGTCCAGATGCTCAGCGACCTCGCGGCGGGCAAGCCGATCCCGACCGGCGACTACGCCAACGCGGCCTACTACTGGGAGAAGGCTCCGATCACCTCGACCCCGCAGGGCCCGAGCTGCGTGGTGCCGCCCTTCTTCATCGACGAGTCCAACGTCGACGACCCGCGTCAGTGGGGCAACGTCGTGGTGCAGAAGTGGGGCCTCAAGCAGTGACGGACCCCGACGCCCCGCTGCTGGAGACCCGCGGGCTCAGCAAGGTCTACGGGCGCTTCACCGCGCTGCACCCGACCGACATCACCGTGCGGGCCGGCTCCATCCACGGCTTCCTGGGCAAGAACGGCGCCGGCAAGTCGACGCTGGTCAAGCTCATCGCCGGCTCGGAGCGGCCGACGGCCGGGCAGATCCTGTTCAAGGGCGAGGACATCACCGGCCTGCCCCTCGTACGGCGCCGACAGCTGGGCATCCACCTGCTCAGCCAGCACGCCGAGGTCGTCGCCGACCTGTCGGTCGCGGAGAACCTGCTGCTGCCCGACTACCCGCGGCGAGGGCCGTTCGTGGACGTCCGGGCGATGCACGCCAAGGCGCGCGCGCTCCTGGAGCGCTACGACGTGCCCTTCGCGGTGGACCAGCCGGCGGGCGCGCTGAGCGCGCCCGACCAGCGCCGGCTCGGCATCGTGCGGACCCTGGTCGAGGGGAGCGCGCTGGTCATGCTCGACGAGCCGACCACCGCGCTCAGCCAGGAGGAGCGCTCGTCGCTCTTCGACTGGGTCCGCTCGCTGAACGACGCCGGGCAGACCTTCGTCTTCATCTCGCACTTCAACAACGAGATCCAGGCGATCTGCGACCGCGCCACCGTCCTGCGCGACGGCCGGGTCGTCGCCGACGGCGCCGACCCCCGCGCGATGGGCTCGGCGGAGATCTCCGAGCTCGTCGTCGGCTCGGCGGTCGACGAGTTCGTGCGCGTGCCGCGCGTGGCCGAGCGGGAGCGGCTCGTGGTCCGCGACCTCGTGACCGAGGGCGTCGGCCCGGTCTCCTTCAGCGTCGGGGCCGGCGAGATCGTCGGCTTCGTCGGGCTGCCGGGCTCGGGCGCCCAGGAGTCGGCCCGGGCGGTCGCCGGGCTGCGCCCGGTGCAGTCCGGGACGGTCGAGCTCGACGGGCGTGCCCTGCGCACGGCCGACGTGCGCGGCGCCCTGGACAGCGGGATGGTCTACCTCACCAACGACCGGCACGGCGAGGGCATCGTCGGCCCGATGTCGGTGCGCGAGAGCCTGCGCCTCGGCAACTGGCCGTCGCGCGGCGGGCTGCTCGCCGACGGCGAGATCACCAAGACATACGAGAAGTACCACGCGCGCATGCACTTCCGCGTCGCCGGGCCCGAGCAGCCGATCGAGGAGCTGTCGGGCGGCAACCAGCAGAAGATCATCCTCGGCCGGCTGCTGGCCCGTCAGCCGGAGGTGCTCATCCTCGACGAGCCCACCCTCGGCGTCGACGTCGCGACCAAGGAGGAGGTGCACCGCCTGATCGACGAGCTCACCGGCTCGGGGCTGGCGGTGATCCTGCTCGCGTACGACACCGACGAGATGGTGCGCATGGTCGACCGCGTCGTCTCCTTCTCCGACGGCCGCGTCGTGGGCGAGCTCGTCGGGACCGAGGTCACGGCCGACGCGATCCTCGGCCGGCTGCACCACGAGACCGCGCTCGCCGACGCCTGACCGGCCGCAGCGCGCCACCCGGCGCGAACCCGGCCGCCCTGCTCGACCCCGTCCCGCCCGTTCCGCCCGTTCCGCCCTCACCAGGGAGACCATCGTGACCACCCTTCAGACCGCTCCGGCGGCAGGAGCCGAGACGCCGACCGCGACCCTGCGCGGCCGCGGCCGCTGGGCCGACCTCGCGCTCGACAACATCGTCTGGCTGCTGCTCGTCGTCTTCGTCCTGCTCGCCACGGCCCTCAACCCGTTCTTCCTGAGCCTGGCCAACTTCCAGAACATCCTGGTCCAGACCACGACGCTCGGCTTCCTCGCCGTCGCCATCGCGCTGGCCATGCTGCTGGGCGAGATCGACCTGTCGGTCGTCGGCATCCTCGGCTTCAGCGGCGCGATCGGCGCCACGCTCATGGAGCGTGGGCTGCCCGGCGGCGTCGCGATCCTCGTCGTCCTCGCGATCGGCGCGGTCATCGGCCTGATCAACGGCTTCTGCATCGCCAAGCTGCGCATGACGTCCTTGATCGAGACCCTCGCCATGGGCCTCGTGCTCGGCGGAGCGGTGCTCGCGGTGACCAAGGGCCGCACGATCACGATCTCCGACACGGGCTACACCTGGATCGGGCAGGGCCAGCTCCTCGGCTGGCCGATCATGCCGCTCGCGCTCGTCCTGCTCTTCGTCGTCATCGCCGTCGTGCTCTACCGCACGCCCTGGGGCCGCAAGGTGTACGCCACCGGCGGCAACCGCCGGGCCGCGTATGCCGCCGGCATCAACACCGACCGGCTCGTCATCGGCACCTACACCCTCGGCGGGCTGCTGGCCGGCGCCGCGGGCTGGCTCGCGACCTCCTACCTCTCCGGGGTCAACTCGACGATGGGCTCCGACCTGCTGCTCTACGCCGTCGCCGCCCCGGTGATCGGCGGGGTGTCGCTGACCGGCGGGCGCGGTCGCGTCCTCGGCATGCTCGGCGGCGTCCTGCTGCTGACCATCGTCCAGGTCGGTCTGCAGCTGACGAACATCTCCGCCTACTACGTGGCGATGGCCGGCGGCGTGATGATCTTCCTCGCCGTGGTCGTGGACGCCGTCCGCGTCCGCCGTCGCCAGACCCGGCACTGAGGGGCGGGGCATGAGCACCTCGCAGGAGGGCAGGGTCGTCGCCGTCACCGGCGCGGCCGGCGGGATCGGCCAGGCGGTCTGCGAGCGGCTGCGCCGCGACGGGGCGAGCGTCTGGGCGATGGACCTGCGGCAGCCGGAGGGACCGAACGGCGTCGCCGTCGCCGTCGACGTCACCGACGCCGACTCGGTCGAGCAGGGCTTCGCGCACGTCCGGCAGCAGGAGGGCCGTCTCGACGCGGTCGTCGCCGGGGCGGGCATCGTCGAGGACGACGTCGCGGCGGAATCGATGAGCTCGGCGCAGTTCGGCGCCGTGCTCGCGGTCAACCTCACCGGCGTCTTCCACACCCTCACCAGCGCGGGCCGGATCATGCTCGAGCAGGGCTCGGGGTCGTGCGTGGCGATCAGCTCGATGAGCGGCAACCACACCGTCAACACCCCGCAGCGCCAGTGCGCGTACAACGCCTCCAAGGCCGGGGTGTCGGCGCTCGTCCGCTCGCTCGCCGCGGAGTGGGCCGACCGCGGCGTGCGGGTGAACGCGGTCGCGCCGGGCTACATCGCCACCGAGCTGCTGGCGCGCAAGACCCACCAGTTCGAGCAGTGGTTCGCGCACACGCCGCAGCGCCGGATGGGCGCGCCCGAGGACGTCGCGGCCACGGTCGCCTTCCTGCTGTCCGACGAGGCCGGCTACTTCTGCGGCAGCGAGCTGCTGATGGACGGCGGGTACACGCTGGTCTAGCTCGGCTGCGACTCGATGCGCAGACGAGAGCCTCGCCGCCTTCGCTCATCACTTATGCCGTTAAGTGATTAGCGACGGGGCGCCCCTGCGACGCGAACATCAAGCGGACGTCAGCCGACGCGCCGCCTCGGCCGGTTCGGGCAGTGCGACCGAGCCGAGCCGGTGGACCCGCTCGACGTGCTGGCCGTAGTAGGTGGCCGCGACGACCAGGACCGCGCCGACCGCGGCCACGAGGGTCAGGCGCTCGCCGCCCAGGCTGACGCCGACGAGGACGGCCCAGACCGGTTCGGTGCCCATCAGCAGGCTCGCCCGGCTCGGCGAGGTGCGCCGGATCGCCCAGGTCTGGGCCAGGAAGGCGAACACGGTGCAGGCCAGCGCGAGGTAGACGAGCTGCGCCCAGGCCGACAGCGGCAGGCGGGGGACGGCGGTGCCGAGCGCCGGGGCGGCCGCCGCGGAGAGGGCCACCGCACCGACGGCGGCCTGCACCGCCGTGAGCGCCAGCGAGTTGGAGGAACGGCCGGCGGTGAGGCGGCCGATGAGGCTCACGTGCACCGCGCGGACGACGGCGGCGGCGAGCATCAGCCCGTCTCCCCAGCCGGGCGCACGGAACCCGTCGCCGGACACGAGCAGGGCCACGCCCACGACGGCGAGCGCGGTCGCGGCGAAGAAGGGCGCGGGCATCCGGGAGCGGCGCCAGACCCCGTCGAGCAGCGGCGTGAGGACCACGGTCAGGCTGATGATCAGCCCGGCGTTGGTGGCCGTCGTCCCCGACACCCCGAACGTCTCCAGCGTCAGCACCGCCGCCTGCGTGAGCCCGAGCAGGACTCCCGCGGCGAGCTCCGGGCGGCGGGGGAGCGGCGTACGGGTGCCGCGGCAGACCAGCCCGAGCGCGACGGCGGAGATCACGTAGCGCAGCGCGAGGACGACGAGGACCGGCGCGGCGAGCGTCAGGTCCTTGGCCACGAGGTAGCTGCTGCCCCAGACCAGGGCGACGCCCATGAGCACGAGGTCGGTGGCGAGGCCGGGGCGCGGGCGGAGGGGCTGCACGGGGACCACCGTGACCGGCCGGCGGATGAAGAACAATGACCAGTTCGTCAAGCGTCGTTGTAGCGTCGCTTCATGGACGTACGCCAGCTCGCGGTGCTGCGCGAGCTCGGCGACCGGGGGAGCGTCACCGCCGTCGCCGAGGCGCTGTTCATCACACCGTCGGCGGTGTCCCAGCAGCTCGCCGCGCTGCAGCGCGGCGTCGGCGTCCCGCTGACGCGGCGTCAGGGCCGGCGGCTCGTCCTCACCGACGCCGGCGAGGCCCTCGCGGCGGCCGCGGCGGACGTGGCCGCCGCGCTGTCCCGCGCCGAGGGTGCGGTCGAGGACTTCCTGGCCGACCCGGGCGGTCTGGTCCGCGTGGCGGCGTTCTCGAGCGCGGGCGCGGCCTTCTTCCCCGCATTGGTCCGGGTGGCCGCGGCGGGCGGGCCGGGCGTCGAGTGCGCCGAGCGCGACGTGGCCCAGTCCGCCTTCCCCGCGCTGTGCGCGGAGCACGACGTCGTCCTGGCCCACCGCCTCGACCACAGCCCGCCGTGGCCGAGGACGGTCACGGTGACCCGCCTGCTCCACGAACCGCTGGACGTCGCCCTCCCGGCCGAGCACCCGCTGGCGCACCGGTCCGAGGTCACCGCGGAGGAGGTCAGCCGGGAGCCCTGGGTCGCGGTCCACGAGGGCTTCCCGCTGCTCGCCCCGCTCGAGGCGATCGCGACGACGAGCGGGCGGTCGCTGACGATGGCCCACCGGGTGAACGAGCTCTCGGTCGTCGCGGCGCTCGTGGCCGCCGGGGCGGGGGTGGCGCTGATGCCGCGCCACACCGCGCCGGCAGCACCCGGGCTCGTCCTGCGACCGCTGCGCGACCTCGCGCTGGCCCGCCACGTCGACGCGCTGGTCCGGCCCGAGCGGGCCCTGCGGCGTACGGTCGCCGCGGTCCTGGCCGCGCTGGTCCGCGAGGCCGAGGCGTTGACCGGCGACGGCGCGCCTGCGCGGTGACCGGGCTGGTCAGCCCGGGCGTGACTCAGGCCAGGGCCTGGCTCCCGATCACGGAGAGGAGCTGCAGCTTCTCGTGGCTCTCGCTGCCGGGGACGGCGGTGTAGACGAGCAGGCGGTGGGACTGGTCGGGGTCCAGGAGCGACTGGCAGGTCAGCTCGAGCACGCCGAGCTCGGGGTGGACGAAGTGCTTGACCTCGTGCGGGCGCACGCCGACCTCGTGGGTCTCCCACAGGGTGCGGAACTCCTCGCTCTGCGGCAGCAGCAGCTCGGCGTACCGCGCGGCGCGCGAGTCCGGGCCACGGAGCGTCGCGATGCTGCGCAGGCCGGAGGCGAAGAGGCGGCCGAGGAAGGCGTGGTCCTCCGAGGCGTAGCGGGCGCGGGTCCCGAGGTCGGTGAACCAGCGGTAGCCGAGGCTGCGCGAGGGCCCGGTGTAGCGGGTCAGGTCGCCGACGAGGGCGACGCCGAGGGTCGTCTGGCGCAGCGTCTCGCCGAGCTCGGTGACGACCTCGGCCGGGGTGTCCTCGAGGCGGTCGAGGATGCGCAGCAGGCCGGGGCTGACGTGCTCGCTGGTCGTCCCGCGCGAGGGCGCCTGGTGGCCGGCGAGGCGGAACAGGTGGTCGCGCTCGTCCAGCGAGAGGTGCAGGCCCTGCGCGATCGAGGCGATCATCTGCTCCGACGGCTGGGGTCCGCGCTCGCGCTCGATGCGGGAGTAGTAGTCGGTGGACATGTGGCACAGCGAGGCGACCTCCTCGCGCCGCAGGCCACTGGTCCGCCGCCGCTGACCGCGGGGGAGCCCGACGTCCTCGGGCTGCAGCGACTCGCGTCGTCGGCGCAGGAACTCGGCGAGCCCGGCCCGGTCGATCGCCACGACATCTCCTTCTCGTCCTGCTCGTCCTGCTCGTCCCGTTCACCGAGCGTCGTTCGAGGTCCTGTCTACCTGCGAGGGGCGCTCGGAACCACGGCCTGCCGATCCCCCTCTGCTGCCCGGCGTGGCGCCCACCCTGGGACCGGCGATCCGTGGATGACCGGGTCCTTCACGGCGTGGCTGTCCGGGGCGAGGGTGGTTGCACCGAACCCCGACAGGAGTGCCCGCCATGCCCCGCACGATCGACATCACCCTTCCCGACCTGAGCGGCCGACGCGTCGTGGTCACCGGCGCCAGTGACGGGATGGGCCTACGCATCGCGGGCCGTCTCGCGGCCGCCGGCGCCGAGGTGGTCATGCCCGTCCGCAACCGTACGAAGGGCGAGGCCGCGCTCGCCGCCATCCGCCGCACCACGCCCGACGCGGACGTGTCGCTCCGCGACCTGGACCTGTCCTCGCTCGCCTCCCTCGCCGCGCTCGGCGAGACGCTGAACCGCGAGGGGAACCCCGTCGACCTGCTCGTCCTCAACGCCGGGGTCATGACGCCGCCCGAGCGTCAGGAGACCGCGGACGGCTTCGAGCTGCAGCTCGGCTCCAACCACCTCGGCCACGTCGCGCTCGTCGCGCACCTGCTGCCGCTGCTGCGGGCCGGCCGGGCCCGGGTCGTGTCGCAGCTCAGCGTGGCCGCGCGCAGCGGCCGCATCAACTGGGACGACCTGAACTGGGAGCGGTCGTACGACGGGATGAAGGCCTACTCGCAGTCGAAGATCGCGTTCGGCCTGTTCGCCCTGGAGCTCGACCGCCGCAGCCAGGCGCACGGCTGGGGCATCACGAGCGTCCTCTCGCACCCGGGCGTCGCCCCCACGAACCTGCTCGCCGCACGTCCGGAGCTGGGCCGGACCCAGGAGACGGCAGGACGTCGCATCATCAAGGCCCTCTCGCGCCGCGGCATCCTGCTCGGCACCGTCGAGTCGGCCGGCCTCCCGGCGTTGCTGGCCGCGACCGATGCCGACGCCCGCGGCGGCGCCTTCTACGGTCCGAGCGGGCCCGGTCACCTCGGCGGCCGACCCGCCGAGCAGGCGATCTACCCGACGCTGCGCGACGCGGAGGAGGCCCGGCGCGTCTGGGACGTCTCCGAGCGGCTCACCCGGACCTCCTTCGCGGGCGCATGAGCGCGCCCGCCGGCGGCTGGAGCGCCGTCGTGCGCGAGGTGCTCGGGCGGGGTGAACACGTCGAGCGCGGGGCGGTCCGGGTCGCCGCCGACCGAGCGCTGGAGCGGGTCGGCGGAGGGGTCGGGCTGGTGGCCGCGGCGGCGCCGACCGTCGCCTTCGTGGCGACCGACGCCGCGGCAGGGCTCGGGCCGGCCTTCGTCGCCCTGGGGGCCACCGCGGTCCTGGCCTGCGCCGTACGCCTCCTGCGGCGTGAGTCCCCGGGCGCGGCGCTGGCCGGTCTCGTCGTCGCCGGGCTCTGCGCGGCGGTCGCCGCTCTCGCAGGCGAGGCCCGGGCCTTCTTCCTGCCCACGTTGGTCGTCCCGCCGCTCTTCGTCCTCGCCCACCTCGTGTCCCTGGTGGCCGGCCGGCCGTTGATGGGGCTGCTGGTCAACCCGCTGGCCGGCGGACCCCGGGACTGGCGGCGTCAACGCGCGCTGCGCCGCACCTACCTGGTCAGCACGCTCGTCGCGCTGCTCCTCGCGGCGGCCAACCTCGTCGTCCGGGTCGCGTTCTACCGCGCCGACGAGCCGGCCGCCCTGGCCGCCGTGCAGGTGGGGGCCAACCTCACGTTCGCCCTGCACTTCGCGGTGACGTTCGTCGTCGCGCGACGGGTGGCCGCCCGGCTCGGCGTCACCCGCCGGGCGTCGGTCGTGCCGGGCACCTGACCGGCCGGGTCGGGCGACCCGGCCGGGCGGTGGCGACCGGGCCCTCAGACCGCGATGCGTCCCCCGTCGACCGGCAGCACGGCGCCGTGCACGAAGCTCGCCGCGTCGCTGACGAGGAAGGCGATCGCCTCGGCGACCTCCTCCGGCTGACCGGGGCGTCCGGCCGGTCCGGCTGCGGCGAGCTGGTCGAGAGCCTCGCCCATGGCCGCCGTGCCCTCGGTGCGGGTCGGGCCGGGGCTGACGGCGTTGACCCGTACGCCGGCCGGGCCGAACTCCGCGGCCCAGGACTTGGTGAGCAGGACCAGCGCTGCCTTGCTGGCGCCGTAGAGGCCCATGCCCGCCGCGCCGAACTCCGCCACCATCGTCGTCACGTTCACGACCGCCCCCTGGCCGCGGTCGGCCATGGCCGGCGCGAGGGCGGCGACGAGGAAGTACGGCGCGGTGACGTTGACGGCCAGGACGCGCTCGACGTCCTCGGGCGTCGTCTGGGCCGTCGGGCCGAAGGGAAAGATGCCGGCGCAGTTCACGAGCACGTCCACGTGGCCGTCGCCCAGCTCGGTCGCCCGGTCGGCGAGCGCGCGGGCGCTCGAGGCGTCCACGAGGTCGGCGGCGACGAAGTCGGCCCGCCCCCCTGCGGCCCGGATGTCGGCGACCGTCGCGTCGCCGCGCGCGGCATCCCGGCCGGAGACGACGACGTGGGCGCCGCGGGCGGCGAGGGTGAGCGCGACGGCGCGCCCGATGCCGCTGGTGGCGCCGGTGACGAGCGCGGTCTGGCCGGTGAGGTCGGTGGTCATGAGGTTCCTTCCCTCGAATGGAGTGGTCGCACCAGAATGACCCGAAGTTTCTGGATACACCACTCCAAAATCAGCTAGGCTCGCAGCATGAGCGCCACGACCACCTCGACCCCCGGCTCCACCCGCCGGCTCACGGCCAAGGGGGAGGCGACGCGCGCGCGGATCGTCGACGCCGCCTCGTCGTTGGTCTTCGCCCACGGCGTCACGCGCACGGGGGTGGAGGACATCCAGCGCGAGGCAGGCGTCAGCGCGTCGCAGCTCTACCACTACTTCGGCGACAAGCAGACCCTCATGCGGGCGGTCATCGCGCACCAGACGGAGGCGGTCCTCGCCGCGCAGCGGCCCGAGCTCGACTCCCTCGACACCTTCGAGGCGCTGCTGCGGTGGCGCGACCGGCTCGTCACCCTTCAGCGGTCACGGCACTGCGTCGGCGGGTGCCCGATCGGCTCGATCGCCGCGGAGGTCGCCGACGAGGACCCGCAGGCGAGGGCCGACCTGGTCGCCGGGTTCGAGCAGTGGGAGGCGCCGCTGCGCTCCGGGCTGGCGACGATGCGGGACCGGGGCCTCCTGCGTCCGGACACCGACACCGACCGTCTCGCCCTGGCGCTGCTCGCGGCGCTGCAGGGAGGGCTGCTCCTCACCCAGACGCGTCGCACCACGGTGCCGCTCGAGGCGGCGCTGGACTCGATGATCGAGCTCATCCGGGCCTACGCGGCCTGAGGCCGCAGCGGTCAGACGGCGGTGTAGCCGCCGTCGACCAGGTAGTAGCCGCCGGTGATGAAGGACGCCTCGTCCGACAGCAGGAAGGAGACGAGGTGCGCGACCTCCTCGGGTCGTCCGAGGCGTCCGAGCGGGTGCCGCGCGACGAGCGCGTCGCGGAACTCGTCGGGCAGGCCGGCGAGGAGCGGGGTGTCGATGTAGGCCGGGCCGACGCAGTTGACGCGCAGGCCCTGCGGTCCGTACTCCGCGGCGGCGTTCTTGGTGATGCCGACGACGCCGTGCTTGGCGGCGGTGTAGGCGCCGTTCCCGAGCGCGGCGACGGTGCCGTGGATCGAGGCCATGTTGACGATCGCGCACCGCTCCGCGCCCGTCTCGAGCATGGCCGGGATCTGGTGGCGCATGCCGTAGAGCACGCCGCTCAGGTTGATGGCGATGACCCTGTCCCAGGCCTCGAGGTCGGTCTCGCCGGCGGGTGCCTGCGGCCCGCCGATCCCGGCGTTGTTCACGGCGAGGTGCAGCCCGCCGTACGTCTCCACCGCGTGCCGCACCGCGCGCTCGGAGTCGGCCGCGAACGCGGTGTCCTGCTGCAGCGCCGACGCGGTGCCCCCGGCGTCGGCGATCGCCCGCACCACGCGCTCGGCGCCGGCGAGGTTGATGTCGGTGACCACGACCGAGGCGCCCTTGGCCGCCAGCTCGAGGCTGATCGCCTCGCCCAGCCCGGACCCACCGCCGGTGACGATCGCCACCCTGCCCTCGAAGTCGGTCATCGCTCGTTCCTCTCGTCGGCCGTTCCTGGCCTCCCGAGTGTCCCCGCCCACGCTGTGGATCCCGGGTCCAGGTGCCGTCGGAGGCCGTCGGTGAGGAACCCGAGGCCGGCCTCGAAGGCGGCGTCGTGGTCGACGGCGGGCGCGACCGCCTCCTCGGGGCCGGTCCCGGCCTCGCCCTGCGCGAGGTCGGCCTGCTCCTCCAGCACGCTGCCCACCGTGAAGCGCCCGGCGGCCAGCAGCGCCATCCGTGCGACCGGTTCGGGCAGGCCGTGCGCGGTCAGGAAGGTGACCTTGTGGGTGATGCGGGTGAGGTCGTCGCCCGCGGGACGAGACCCGGCGTGGAGGCGGGCGCCGTCGCGGCGCCGCAGGAGCGTACGGCGCAGGCTGCGCGCGTTCTCCCGGAACCACGCGAGCGGCTCGTCGTCCGGAGCGGGGAGCGGTGCCGCCGCGTGCGGGGCCATCGCCGCCTCGGCCATCGCCGCGAGGAGCCGGCCCTTGTCGCGGAAGTGCCAGTACAGCGACGGCTGCTCGACGCCGAGGCGCTGCGCGAGCCGGCGGGTGCTGACCGCGTCCAGCCCGACCTCGTCGAGCAGGTCGAGGGCGGCCTCCGCCACCACCTCGCGGTTCAGCCGTGTCGCTCGCGTCACGTTGCCAACCTATCAGCGATAGAGCATGCTCGACCTCGTACCTATCACCGATAGAGAGCGGAGCGGGTCATGACGGGGACGACGAGGACGACGAGCAGGCGGCTGCGGGTGCTGGTGGCCGGAGGCGGGGTGGCAGGGGAGGCGGTCGCGTACTGGCTGGCGCGCGGCGGGCACGAGGTGGTCGTGGTCGAGCGGTTCCCGGCCCTGCGCGCCAGCGGGGCGCAGGTGGACCTGCGCGGCCAGGGCATCGAGGCGGTCAGGCGCATGGGCCTGCTGGAGCAGGTGCGGGCGGCACGGGTCGACGAGCCGGGGGTCGCGTTCGTGGACGCGCGCGGGAGGCGGTGGGGCACCGTCATGGCCAACACCTCGGGCCAGGGGCGCCAGACCCTCACCTCGGAGTACGAGATCATGCGCGGCGACCTCGTCCGGATCCTCCACGCGGCCGTCGAGGGCGACGTCGAGCACGTCTTCGACGCGGCCGTCACGGGCTTCGAGCAGGACGAGGAGCGCGTGGTCGCCCGGTTCGCGGACGGCTCGAGCGGGGAGTTCGACCTGATGGTCGCGGCGGACGGGCAGGGTTCGCGGATCCGCCAGGCCCTCCTGCCCGAGGGTGAGGACCCGTACCGGCGGTTCGGCCTGCACCTGGGGTACTGGTTCGTCCCGCGGATCGCCACCGACGGGCCGGTCCGCGACACCTACGTGGCGCCCGGCGGCCGGATGATCATGCGCCGGAGCCACCACCCGGACTGGACGCAGGCCTACTTCATCCTGCGCGAGGACTCCGACGAGGCGCGTGCGGTCCACCGCGCACCGCTCGAGGTCCAGCAGGCCTTCTGGGCCGGCCGCTTCGCCGGCGCGGGCTGGCAGGCCGACCGGTTCGTCGAGGGCATGCGGACCAGCCCGGGCTTCTACTCCTCCGAGGCGCTGCAGGTGCGGACCTCGACCTGGTCGCGGGGCCGGGTCGTGCTGCTCGGCGACGCGGCGCACTGCGCCTCGCCGTACAGCGGCATGGGGATCTCGGCCGGCCTCGTCGGCGCCCACGTGCTGGCCCGGCAGGTCAACGCCCATGCCGACGACCTGCCCACCGCGCTGGCGGCGTACGACGCCGAGCTGCGGCCGTTCGTCGAAGTCGTGCAGGCGAGCGTCAAGCCCGGTCTGCTCAAGCTGGGTCTCCCGAGGACCCGCGTCGGGGTCGCCGCCGTCCAGGTCGGCGCCGCCGTCGCCACGGCTTTGCACGTCCCCGACCTCCTGGCGAGGCGCGCCACCACGGACCGGGGCGGCGACTGGCCGCTGCCGCCCGACCCCGCGGTGGTGTCGGCCGACGGCGGGTCGATCAGTGGTGACGCCCCGTCGCTCCAGACCTCCTAGGGCGACCGCCGACGACCACCGTTCGCCCGCCGGCGGAGGACCGCCTGGCGCAGGAACAGGACCGCGAGCACGCTCATCAGACCCGTGCCGACGAGGGACAGGGCGTCGAGGCCGGTCGCGGAGACGATGCCTCCGACGACGCGTGCGAGGTTCACCGCTCCCAGGACGACGAAGGCGACGCCGAACACCGCGAAACGTCGCCAGGGGGTGCGCACGAGGTCAGCGTACGGATCCCCGACCCCACGAAATCGCGGACTTCACCCCTTCCGACCAATTGTCGGCCTATGGGTCTTGCTGGGTGCTCGGACGCCGACCTAGCGTCCGAGCATCACCCCGACCAGGAAGGCCCACCCCATGCGCACCTCGAGCTCGGACCGCGACCAGAACCCTCTCGGCAAGGCCCTCGGCCGTCGCCGCTTCCTCGGCCTCGTCGGCGCGGGCGGGGTGGGCGTCGCCGGCCTCTCCGTCGGCCTGCCCGGGCTGGCCTGGGCGGAGACCATCGACGCCATCACGCTCGGCGAACGCCTCAACCAGCTCGCCGTGAACTACCACGGGTCCGGCTGGACGTGGGCGGAGAAGTGCCAGGCCGCGCAGTCCTGGGCCGAGACAGCGGTGGGGGGCTTGAAGCAGGACTACCCGACGGCCAACGCCGCGAGGGTGGCCAGCGGCACGCTGCACTCCGACATGGCGTCGGCGCCGGCCGGGTCGTTCTCGTGGTTCAACGCGTCGTCCTCCGGCCACGTCGTGACCAACATCGGCAACGGCTACTGCATCAACACGTCACCGCTCGCCAACGGGACGCACTTCCACACGTTCGCCAAGAACCTCTACATCAGCAGGCTCGCCGACTACAAGGTCGGGGCCTACCAGGGCTGGACCTACCGGAACGGCGTCAACCCGCAGATCCCGGTGCAGGCCTGGTCGCCGGGTGGCGACGACACGCCCACCAGTGACTGGGCCTGGAACGCCCCCGACTCCGCCACGCAGAAGCGGGTCCAGGTGGCACTGGCCGACCGCAACCGCTACAGCGGACCGCAGGACGGGCAGTGGGGCGTCAACTCCGTCAAGGGCATCCAGACCACCTGCCAGAACGTCGGCTACACAGGGCCGGTCGACGGCAAGCCCGGGCCGAACACCTGCCACTACGTGCAGGTCTACGCGAAGAAGTTCGGCTCCTACACCGGTCCCGTGGACAGCGTGCTCGGCCCGAACTCGTGGTCGGGCTTCGCCCTGGGGCTCGAACGCCCCTGAGCGCAGGACCCGGGGCGGCGGTCTAGGGCCGCCGCCCCGGCGCCGTCCTCGGCCAGAGGAGGTCGCCCGGCGCGAGGCCCATCGCCTGCTCGATGTCGGCGGCGGAGGTGCTCTGCAGGTGCTCGGCCACGACGGCGCTGAGGTCGGCCCAGTAGCCGCGCAGCGTCGACTCCGACAGGTAGAGCTCGCCGGCGATCTCGGCGTACGTCTTGCCCCGCGCGCGTCCGGCCAGCAGCTCGCGCTGACGGGGGCTCAGCAGCCGCAGGTTGCCGCGCCGGACGAGGGTCTCGGCCAGCCCGGCCAGGCCGTCCGGCAGCACGACCTCCCCGGCGAGGACGCGCGCGACGGTGGCGGCGACCACGTCGACGGGGTCGGACTTGCTGACGAGGCCAGACGCGCCGGCCGCGATGCACGCGGCCAGCACGAACCGCCGCTCCTCCTGGCTGTAGAGGCAGACCCGGTAGCCCGCGGCGACGACCAGCTGCACGAGCTCGAGACCCTGGGCCGCGTCCGGCTGGCTGGCGTTGGAGAGCTTGAGGTCGAGCAGCGCGAGGTCGGCCACCGGTCGCTCCGCGAGGAAGGACTCCGCGTCGGCGTGGACGGCGACGAAGTCGAGGCCGGGCAGCAGCGCCGGCAGCGCGACGCGCAGCGCCGCGATGTCGTCGACCAGCACGACCCGTGGACGGGCCGGGCTCGGCTCGGGGGCCGGACCGTCGGGGGACACGGGTGTGCTCACGCGGCGGCCGAGCCCGTCAGCTCGACGCGGGTTCCTCGGCCGGGCGACGACCGGATGGCCGCTGCCACCTCGTGCAGCGCGAGCTGGTCCACGACCTGCGAACGTAGGCCGACCCCGAGCGGCGTCGTGGCGACCTCGAAGCCGCACCCGTCGTCGCTGACGCAGATCGTCCACCGCCGTACGCCGTCCAGACCGGGCGGGGAGGCGTCGCCGTGCACCACCACCCGGCTCGCGCGGGCGTGGCGGCGCACGTTGTGCAGCACCGTCCTGAGGGCCGCGACGAGATCGGTGGCGCAGTCCCGCTCGACGGCGACCTCGTCGAGCAGGTCGGTCGAGACCTCCACACCCAGGTCGGCGAACCCCTCGCAGGCCTCGTCGACGACGGACCGCAGGCGGGTATCGTCGGCCCCGTCCAGCGGTAGGTCGCGTCCCGGCTCGCCCCGTAGGTAGCTGCGCATCCGTCGTACCTCGCCGACCGCCTGGGACTGCAGCTGCGCGCGGAGACCGGTCGGCAGCGTCGGGTCGGCCAGCAGCTGCATGACGGTCGTCGCGTCGTGCATGGCGAGCTGGGCGCGGTGCTCCTCCTCCAGCCGGGCGAGGCGGGCGACCTCGGCGCGCGCGTCGTCGGCGATGCCCGAGATCCGGCGCAGGTACCAGATGATCAGCCGCACCGTTCCGGCGAGGACCACGTAGCCGAGGGTGTTCGCCACGACGCTGGGCAGCTCGGGGCCGTCCGCGAGCGGGCCCGCGTAGACGACGTAGCCGGTGACGACGGCACCCAGGCACGACAGCCAGGCGCGGGTCGAGCGCAACGTGCCCGAGGTGCAGGCGATGGTGAGGGCGTAGCCGGCCGTCCACCCGACCCACGACCCCGTACGGTCCTCGACCGGCACGGCGGTCGACGACAGCACCAGCAGGACGACCGCGATCGCGACGTCGACGTAGACCGCCGGTGCGGGCAGGGGGCGACGGCGGACCAGCGCCGCGACCGCGCCGACCAGGACGACCACGACGGCCACGGTCCACATGGCGACGTACCAGCGCGGGTGCGGCGAGAGGTGGGTGCCCGACACGACGGCGGGCACCATCTGCACGACCAGGCTGAGCCGCAGCGCGGCGACGCCCACCGCGGCGGCCTGCTCGACGAGCGCGGCGGTCGTCGTCGTACGGCGTGCCTCGGGCGGCGTGCCGGAGTGGCCCGCCCGCGCGGCGGAGGGGTCCTGCGCCGTCGCCCCGAGGTCGCGCCACGGCAGCGGCAGCCCTGTCACGCGGTCAATGTAGGACCCGGTCCGGGGCGCGTCTCCGGGTGGGTGACGACGGCCTCGGGCGAAGTCCGCGGATTCGTGGGGTGTGCGACCGAGGACGAGCGGGCAGCGTGGGCAGGACCCACCCCGAGCCGCCCGGCGGCACCCAGGAGGTCGACCCGTGCACACCCGTTCCCGGCCCGTCGCCGTGCTGCTCGCAGTGCTCCTGCTGGCCGCCGCCGTGCTCGGCGTCCGCGCCCTGCCGGCCAGCTCGGCCGAGACCACCCTCGAGGGCATCGACGTCGGCACGTCGCAGGCCGACCTGGACTTCGCCGCGGCCGGGCGGGCCGGCGTGGCCTTCGCGATCGTGAAGGCGGGCGGCTCGCAGATCGTCAGCAGCCCGTACGTCAGCCCCTACTACACGCGCCAGGTGGACAGCGCGCGCTCGGCGGGGATGAAGGTCGGCCACTACTGGCTGACCGGCGACTACCAGACGCCCACGGCCGCGGCCGACTACTTCGTCGACCACCTGCACGGCTACGTCGCCGGCGACGTCCTCGCGGTGGACGACGAGGTCCTCGACACCTCGAAGGTCCTGTGGGACGACGCCAAGGTCGCGACGTTCCTCAACCGCGTGAAGAGCCGCGTCCCCACCGCGGTGCTGTGGTTCTACACGGGAGCCGACAACCTGCGGACGAAGGGCCCGTGGACCTCGACGATCGCGACCGGCGCCAAGCTGTGGGTCGCCTCGTACGGCGTGAACGACGGCACCTACCACCAGACGCCCGACATCGGGTCGGCCTACCCGTCGTACGCGGCGCACCAGTACACCTCGACGGCCGCGCTCTACGGCGTCGCGAAGCTCGACCGCGACCGGGCCTTCGCCAGCGCGTTCAGCGCCGGGGCCGCGTCGCCGGGCCCGACGCCCACACCGAGCCCGGCACCGACGCTGCCCAAGACCACGACGCAGAGCGACGGTGTCCCCGGCACCGTGTTCTGGCAGCGCGCCCAGCACTGGCTCGCGATCGAGGACGGCTACACCGGCCCCATCGACGGGAAGCCGGGCGTGAACACCTACCAGGCGCTCCAGCGCGACCTGACCGCGCACTGGGGCTACCGCGGGCCGGTCGACGGCGTCCCCGGCACCGCCACCTACCAGGCCTGGCAGCGCCAGGCCGCCCACTACGGCTACACGGGCCCGATCGACGGCGACCCGGGCCCGGCCACCTACCGCGCCCTCGCGACCTTCCTCAACGAGGACCGCTGGGACTGACACCGCAGCACGCACCGCCGCAGCACCCGCCACCACCCGCCCGTACGGACCGACGAGACGACAAGGACCTCTGATGCCCCAGCACCCGACCCGCCCCAGCCGCCGGCTGACGCTCTCCCGCCGCACGTTCCTCGGCGCGGCCGGGGGTGCCTCCCTCGCCCTCGGCGCCAACCTGCTCGGCGGGGCCACCGCCTCCGCGGCCGTGCCCGCCGTCGGGTCCTTCGACCTCACCGCGGGCTCGTTGCCCTTCCTCGAGGGCAAGCTCACGGCCGACACCCACCACACGATGCAGTCGTTCTGCTTCGACCCGAACAACCAGCGGCTCTTCACGATCTCGGAGCCGAACGGCGGGACGACCGGGGAGCTGGCGGTGACACGGATGAGCTACTCCGGCACCGTGAACGGGCACATGAAGCTCGGCAAGCTCGGCCACGGCGTCTCCATGGCGGCCGAGCGCTCGGGCACGGACACCTACCTGTGGACGGAGTGGAACTACGACGCCGCCACCGACCGCGGCCGCGGGATCCAGCGGTTCAAGTTCGTCGACGGCGCGTCGTCGGCGAGCCCGACGTACAAGGGCAACCCGGTCGCCGACGAGGGCGGCGTGAACGTCACCCCCTCGGTCGACCACTGGAACCGGTTGCTGGCCCTCAAGTACGCGGCCGGCGGGCAGTCGCGCTTCCGCGTCTACGACCTCGACCGCGCGAGCGAAGGCGACTTCTCGCAGGTCCTCCTGCAGTGCACGCAGCCCACGCTCGGGGGCACGTTCCAGGGGTGGACGATCTTCGGGAGCTACGCCTACCTGCTCTTCGGCACGGCCTACAGCAGCACGAACCCCAAGCCCGGCAACACCACCTTGAGCAAGCTGAACCTCACCACCGGCGCGTTCGAGCAGACCGCGGTCCACAGCAACGCCTTCGGCTCCATGGTGTCGCGCGAGCCGGAGGGCATGGCGGGCTACATCAAGGCCGACGGGGAGCACCGGCTCTACTTCGGCTTCGTCGGCCACAGCGGCGCGAAGAGCTCCAGCCAGCCCGACGGCATCGACCGGCCGATCAGCATCGCCTACAAGAACGTCTTCGGCTGATCGCGACCGGTCGGTCGACCCGTCCGGTCCTGGGACGATCGACCGGTGCAGCGCGTCGACTTCCACCCCGGTGAGCCCCACGCTTCGGAGCGGCCGTCGTGGTTCGGCGAGCCGGTCCGGACGGTGGTCGCGTCGTCGCTGGACGAGGTCGTGCCGGCGCTCCGAAGGGTCGACGAAGCCGCGTCGGCCGGGCTGTGGGCGGTTGGCCTCGTCGCGTACGACGCGGCTCCGGCCCTCGACCGGGCACTGACGGTCCCAGGACAGCGGGGCGCCGACGACCTGCCGCTGGTCTGGTTCGGGCTGCACGAGGGTCCGGTCCCCGGTCCCGAGCGTCCATCCGACGGGGTGGGCGTGCCGGGTCCGTGGCGCGAGCGGGTCGGGCGCGAGGCGTACGGGCGGGCGTTCGCCGAGGTGCAGGCGGCGATCCGACGTGGCGACACCTACCAGACCAACCTCACCCTGCCGCTGGTGGCGGACTGGGACGACAGCGCCGACGACCTCGCGCGCCACGAGGCGCTCCTGGCCGCGCAGGGGCGGGCGTTCGGCGTGTACCTCGACCTCGGACGTCACCACGTGCTGTCGGTGTCGCCGGAGCTGTTCTTCGCGCGGCGGGGGAGCACCGTCACGACCCGGCCGATGAAGGGCACGGCGCGGCGGGGACGGTCGAGCGCGGAGGACGAGGAGCGGCTCGCGGCGCTGCTGGCCAGCGACAAGGAGCGCGCCGAGAACGTCATGATTACCGACCTGCTGCGCAACGACCTCGGCCGGCTCGCCGTGCCCGGCACCGTCGCGGTGCCGGCGCTCTGCGTGCCCGAGCGCTACCCGACGGTGTGGCAGCTGACGTCGACGGTGACCGCGGAGGTGCCGCCGTCGACGACGCTGGCCGACCTGTTCGGCGCGCTGTTCCCGTGCGGCTCGGTGACGGGTGCGCCGAAGGTGTCGACGGCCGGGCTGATCAGCCGCGTCGAGCCGCACGCCCGCGGCCTCTACTGCGGTGCGGTCGGGGTCGTGGCGCCGGGCGGGGACGCGACCTTCAGCGTGGCGATCCGCACGCTCGTGGCCGACACCCGGGGCGGGACGGCGACGTACGGCGTGGGCAGCGGCGTGACCGTCGACTCGACGGCGGCGGGCGAGCACGACGAGCTGCTGGCCAAGGCGGCGGTCCTCACCGCGACGCCGAGGCCACCCTTCGACCTGCTCGAGACGCTGCGGCTGGAGGACGGGTCGTGGTGGGCGCTCGAGGAGCACCTGCGTCGCCTCGGGTCGTCGGCCGCCTACTTCGACCGCGACGACCCGCTCGTCGCCGCACGGGAGGCGCTCGGCGAGGTGGCCGCGGCGCACCCGGACGGTCGCTGGCGGGTCCGGCTCACCGTGGACGAGCAGGGTCGCGCGTCGACCTCGGTGCAGCCGCTCCCTCCGAACCCCGACGGTCCGGTCACCCTCGTGCTCGCGACCGAGCCGGTGGACGAGCGGGACGTCTTCCTCGCGCACAAGACGACCTGGCGCGAGGTGTACGCGCCTCACCGCGCTCAGGCCGACGCCGCCGGGGCCGACGACGCCCTGCTCCGGAACCGCCAGGGCCAGGTCACCGAGACCACGATCGGCAGCGTCGCGCTGCGCGACGAGGACGGCTGGTGGACCCCGCCGGTGTCCTGCGGGCTGCTGCCGGGCGTCGAGCGCGGCCTGGCGCTCGCCGACGGGCGGCTGCGGGAGCGGGTGCTCACCATCGCGGAGGTGCGTGAGGCCGCCGCTCGGGATGCGTTGCTGTGCATGAACAGCGTCCGCGGGTGGCGGCGGGCGACGCTGCTCTGACTGCCGGTGGCCCGGGCCACGGGTCAGAGGCCTGCCCGGAGCAGATATGGCGGCTCCGGTGAGAAAGTCCGCCGAAGGTCTCGACTACACAGGTGATCCATAGCAAGGCTGGGGCTGCACCCCGACGGCCCGGCAGCCGGGCCGTCGTCCCCTCGGACCCGGAAGGTCTTGTGCATGCCACTTCCCAGACTCCTCACACCCCTGACCGGGCTGGCGCTGGTCAGCGCCGGCCTGGTCGGAGCCGGCGCCGCCCCGGCCAGCGCTGACCCGCTGGCCTCTACGGCCCCGGCCCCGGCCCCCGCGACGAGCGCCGCCCGCGCGGGCGACGTCGACCACGGCGTGACCCACGACCAGAACGCGCTCGTCCCGGCCGGCGCCTCGTGGACCGAGCACTACTTCTCCTCGCCGCAGAAGGACTCGCCGACCAAGGTCGAGCTGCACGCCGACGTGCTGCGCCCGACGGGTCTGCGCAAGGGCGCCCGGACCCCGGTGGTCCTGTCCGTCGGCCCGTACTTCTCCCACGCGGGCCAGACCGGGGTCGAGACCGACCAGACCGGTCCGTCCCAGCGCTTCGAGGACCTCATCACCGGCGCCAAGCTGATGGACCGTGGCTACACGGTGGTGCTGGTCGACCTGCGCGGTTACGGCGGCAGCACCGGCTGCCTGGACTGGAACGGTCCGGGCGAGCAGGCCGACATCAAGCGCTCGATCGAGTGGGCGGCCGCCCAGAAGTGGTCGAACGGCAAGGTCGGCACGTACGGCAAGTCGTACGACGCCCAGACCGGGCTGTGGGCCAACAACCTGAAGCCCAAGGGCCTCGAGGCCGTCGTCAGCCAGGAGCCGCTCTGGAACGGCTACAACTACTACTACAGCAACGGCGTGGCCCGCCCGAACAACACCGGCACGCCACGGGCGTACAACGGCATCGCGCAGATCCCGGGCACCACGGGCGACAGCGACCGCTACAAGGCGAACGCGACCTACGAGCAGACGCACCCCGAGTGCCTGAGCCGCAACCTGACCGCGGGCACCGACAACACCAGCCCCGACGACGACTACTGGCGCGACCGGGACAACATCAGCGCGGCGAAGGGCACCCGAACCCCGCTCTTCTTCACCCAGGGCTTCACCGAGTCCAACACCAAGCCCGAGCAGATGCAGACCTTCCTGGCCAACCACCAGGGCTACGAGCACGGCTGGATGGGTCCCTGGGAGCACGTCCGCGGCAACGAGCAGGACCCGACCACGGGCCAGCTCCTCCAGGGCCGCGCCGGCTTCTTCGACGAGGTGATCCGGTTCTACGACCGCTACCTCAAGGACGAGCCGTCCGCGGTCAAGGACCCGCGCTTCGCGATCCAGGGCAGCGACGGGGTCTGGCGGGCCCAGGCGAGCTGGCCGGGCCGGTCGACGCCGAGCACCGTGAGCCTCGGCCGCGGTCGCTACACCGACACCGGTCCGGTGCGCACGACGACCCCCGCGGCGGCGGGCACCACGGCCGGCGGGACCACGCCGGCGCCCCGCGTCCAGCAGGAGGTGCAGAGCGACGGCGGGCAGATGGACCGGCAGGTGCGCAGCCACCTCGAGAGCGTGCCCTCCTCGAAGGCGGCCCGGTCGGCCGACGCCGTGCCGAGCTCGTACCTGGTCTTCTCGAAGCCGGTCGTCCGGGCCACGCGGCTGACGGCGACGCCCCAGGTGCGGCTGCAGACCAGCGGCACGGGTGACGTCGCCGTGCGGCTCTGGGAGGTCGACCCGGCGACGAAGCAGGCGACCCTGATCAACGAGAACGTGGCGCGCCTGCAGAAGGGGCAGACCTCGTTCGAGCTCAAGGCCATGGACTGGGAGCTCGCGGCCGGGCACCAGGTCGCGGTCAGCGTCGGGACGATCGCCTCGGGCTACTGGCGGCCGCAGCCGAGCCAGCAGGTGGTCACCGTCAAGGGCGCCTTCCTCTCGCTCGAGAGCCAGTCGCCGGCGAAGGACAAGCCGACCCAGGGCGACAAGTCCGCCTACCTGGACGGCTACAAGGCGAGCAACACGATCGCCCTGGACACCGTCGGTGGTGGCACGTTCACCGTGAAGGCACCGAAGAAGTGACGCCGGGGGAGTCCGGCACCGGACTCCCCTGACCACGGGAGGGGTCTGACCGCTGCAGCGCGGTCAGGCCCCTCCCGTTCCCGTCCGGACCTCGCTCTCGGCCTCGTCAGAGGGAGTCGACGAACAGCCCGTGCACCCGGTGGTCCCCGGTCGCCTCCGGGTGGAAGGACGTGGCGAGCAACGAGCCCTGCCGCACCGCTACGGGGTGGCCGTGCGCCGAGGCCAGGACCTCGACGGACGCTCCGGCCCGCTCGACCCAGGGCGCCCGGATGAAGACCGCGTGCACGGGGGAGTCGAGGCCGGCGAGGTCGAGGTCGGTCTCGAACGAGTCGACCTGACGTCCGAACGCGTTGCGGCGCACGGTGACGTCGAGCCCGCCGAACGTCTGCTGGTCACCCAGCCCGTCCACGAGCGTGTCGGCGAGCATGATCATCCCCGCGCACGACCCGTACGCCGGGAGGCCCGCCCGGAGCGCGGCGACGAGCGGCTCGCGCAGCCCGAACCGGCGCGAGAGCCGGTCGATGACCGTCGACTCCCCGCCGGGGATCACCAACCCGTCGAGCCCGACGAGCTCCTCGGGCCGGCGCACCGTCCGCGTCCGCGCGCCGACCGACCCCAGCACCCGCCGGTGGTCGACGACGTCGCCCTGGAGGGCGAGGACGCCGACCAGGGGACCCTTCGACGGGCTCGGGGCGAGTGCGTCAGGCCCGAGGACGGTCGTCGTCACCAGCCGCGCTGGGCGAGGCGGTGCGGCTCGGGGACGTCGTCGACGTTGATGCCGACCATGGCCTCGCCGAGGCCGCGCGAGACCTTGGCGATCATGCCCGGGTCGTCGTGGAAGGTCGTCGCCGCGACGATGGCGGCGGCGCGCTGGGCCGGGTTGCCGGACTTGAAGATGCCCGAGCCGACGAAGACGCCCTCGGCGCCCAGCTGCATCATCATCGCCGCGTCGGCCGGGGTGGCGATGCCGCCCGCGGTGAAGAGGACGACGGGCAGCTTGCCGGTCTCGGCGACCTCGGCGACGAGCGCGTACGGGGCCTGGAGCTCCTTGGCCGCGACGTAGAGCTCGTCCTTCGACAGACCCGCCAGGCGGCGCATCTCCGCGCGGATCGTGCGCATGTGGGTGGTGGCGTTGGAGACGTCGCCGGTGCCGGCCTCGCCCTTGGAGCGGATCATCGCCGCGCCCTCGGAGATGCGGCGCAGCGCCTCGCCGAGGTTGGTCGCGCCGCAGACGAACGGGGCGGTGAACGCCCACTTGTCGATGTGGTGGGCGTAGTCGGCCGGGGTCAGCACCTCGGACTCGTCGATGTAGTCGACGCCGAGCGACTGCAGGACCTGCGCCTCGACGAAGTGGCCGATGCGGGCCTTGGCCATCACGGGGATGGAGACGGCGTCGATGATCCCGTCGATCATGTCCGGGTCGCTCATCCGGGCCACCCCGCCCTGGGCGCGGATGTCGGCGGGGACGCGCTCGAGCGCCATCACGGCGACCGCACCGGCGTCCTCGGCGATCTTGGCCTGCTCGACGTCGACGACGTCCATGATCACGCCGCCCTTGAGCATGTCGGCCATGCCCCGCTTGACGCGGTCGGTGCCTGTCGCGGCCTGCGTGCTGATGTCGCTCATCCCTGTGTCCTTCTTCGTCGCTCGCCCGTGTCCGGACCATCGTTCAGCCTAGTCCGGCACGAGGGATGCGAGGTCGTGCCCGCAGGCATGGACGGAGCCGGGCGTCGGCGACAGCCCTGAGATCCGACGGCTCGACGCGCGCGAGCGGTGTCGTCCACGCTCGCGCTGCTCGTCAGCAGCACATCGAGACGTCGGATCTCAGGGGACGTCACCAGACCCGCGTGCGGGAGGTGCCCGTCGAGATCCCGGCGACGGGGAACGCGGGGTAGGTCTGCCCGGCCTCCTTGCGCTCGCCGAGCAGGTCGACGTCGATGACGACGGGGCTGCCGTCGCGCTCCTCGAACTCGAGCCCGGCGAAGCGCACGTGCTCCAGGTCCGCGCCGGTCACGACGCCGACCCCGGTGCCGAGGAAGGCCTCGGGCAGCTCGGTCTCCAGGTAGACCTCCTCGCCCTCGGTGACGACGCGCACGGCGACGGGGCCGTCGAGCACGAGCGCGTCGGGCTCGCCCTCGAAGGCCGTCGCGCCGTCGGCGTAGACGTTCGAGCGCACGTACGCCGGCTGCGGCACCGACGGGTAGCGGTCGTGGTCGCCGGGCGGCTGCGCGTCGACCAGTGCGAGGTAGTCGGCGAACGACGTCGGGTGGCCGTCGTAGAGCGCGGTGCCGTAGCCGAAGCGCGGGTTGAACTCCGCCCCGTGCCCGTACGACTCCTGGCCCTGGCCGCCGAGGAACAGGTTGGCGACCCAGCGGTCGTCGGCGCCGTAGATCACCGCGTAGCCGGCGACCTGCGTGCTGTGCGCGCGGTGGTACGGCGTCGCGCGGTCCATGACCTTCTCCAGGCGCAGCGAGCCGCACAGGACGTTGCCCACGTACGCCCCGCCCTGGCTGAAGGACTCGACCGAGACGGGGGAGCCGAAGACGTTGTGGTCGACGACGTACGGGCCGTGGCTGACCTCGACGAAGAGGTCGCGGCTGTTGCGCGCGAACACGTTGCGCGACACCCGGGTGCCCTGGGTCTCCCAGTCGAGCCAGGTGCCCAGCGAGCAGTCGTGGATGTAGTTGTGGCGGATCTCGACGTCGATCGCGGCGTGCAGCTTGATGCCGCCGATCTCGTAGCCGTAGAACTCGCGGCGGTCGGCGATGTGGTGGATGTGGTTGTCCTCGATGGTCGAGAACACGCAGCCGAGGTGGCCGACGACACCGTTCTGGCCGCAGTGGTGGATGTGGTTGCGCCGCACCACGTGCGAGCCGACGTGCTCGGCGTCCCAGCCGATCTGCTCGGCGGAGAAGACCGACTCCAGCTGGTACTGGTAGCCCGGCTTGTCCAGCCGCGTCGTCGACCAGTTGTGGCCCGTCGACGCCTCCTTGCCCAGCGAGACCGCCGAGCACTTGGCGTCGTGGATGTCGTTGTCCTCGATGACCCAGCCGCGGGCCCAGTTCGGGCCGATGAGCGCGGGCTGGTCGGCGGTCGGCGGGGTCCACGGGCACGCCGCCTGCGCGAGCTCGAAGCCGCGCACGGTGATGAAGTCCAGGTGGTGCTGCAGCGGGTAGAAGACCGAGCGGCGCACGTTGATCTCGACCAGGTGCGCGTTGGGGTCGGCGTCGCCGAAGTTGGCGGTGATCGTCGTGACCCCGCCGTCGAGGGCGTGGTCGACCTCGGCGTGCCAGACGCGCTGCGTCTGGTCGGGGTCCTCGACCGGCTGCGCGATGCCGGTCCAGTGGTCGGTCACCTCGGTGCGGCGCTCGGGCTGCCCGACCTCCGCGACGGTGGCGACCTCGGTCGAGGCGACGCCGTCCAGGTAGACCTCGCCGAGGTGGCGGCGCGGCGAGTCGCGCTCGGGGCGCACGATCCAGTCGCCGTCGATCTCCTCGACGTAGGGGTTGAAGTCGCCGAAGAGGGCGTTCGGCACCCGTACGCGCCACACCGGCCCGGCGACCTGCTCCCACCCGGTCACGCGCTCGGAGCCCTTCACCACCACGTGCTCGCCGGGGGCGGCCTCGTAGGTGATGCGACGGTTCTCGCCGAGCCCGCCCCGGCGGGGGACGACCCACTCGCGGTACTCCCCGGCGTGGACCTGCACCGTGTCGCCCGGGTGCGCCGCGCGCGCCCCGCGGTCGATCGTGCGGAAGGGTCGCTCGGCCGAGCCGTCGGCGGCGTCGTCGCCGGTGGTCGCGACGTGGAAGGTCGTCATGGTGCAGGTTCCTCGTTCTGGGTGGGGTGGGTGCGTCAGGGAGACGCGGGAGGTCCGGAAAAGACCGTCGCCGCGGGCGACCCTCCGGACAGGGCCACCCGCGGCGACGGACGAGGGAGCGCTCAGGCGCCGCGGGTCCCGAGCAGGTGCTCGATCGCGAGGCGCTGCAGGCGCGCGAAGCCGTAGTTCTGCTCGCGTGCGGTGTCGATGTCGTAGTCCTCGAACGACGACCGGTCGGCGAGGAGGGCGTCGTAGGACTCGCCCTCGTTCAGCGTGGGCTGCGACAGCTCGGCGACGCGGGCCGCCTCGAGGGCCTCCTGGACCTCGGGGTCGGCGCGGAAGCCCTTCGACTTCTCCCGCAGCCGGATGTAGAGCTCCATGTTGGCGCGGGCCGACTCCCACACGCCGACCATGCTCTCGGTCCGCAGCGGCTTGTAGTCGAAGTGGCGCGGGCCGTCGTACGTCGGGCCACCGTTCGGCCCGCCGTTCTCGAGCAGGTCCACCGTCGAGAAGGCCTGCAGCAGGTCGCCGTAGCCGAAGACCAGGTCCTGGTCGTAGCGCGGGCCCTTCTGGCCGTTGAGGTCGATGTGGAAGAGCTTGCCCGACCACAGCGCCTGGGCGATCCCGTGCGTGTAGTTGAGCGAGGCCATCTGCTCGTGGCCGGTCTCGGGGTTGATGCCGATCATGTCGGCGTGCTCGCACTCGTTGATGAAGGCGAGCGCGTGCCCGATCGAGGGCAGCAGGATGTCGCCGCGGGGCTCGTTGGGCTTGGGCTCGATGGCGAAGCGCAGGCCGTAGCCCTTGTCGATCGAGTACTGCGCGAGCATGTCGATGCCCTCGCGGTACCGGTCGAGCGCCGCGCGGATGTCCTTGGCGAAGTCGACCTCGGAGCCCTCGCGGCCGCCCCAGAAGACGTAGGTCTGGGCGCCGAGCTCGGCGGCCAGGTCCATGTTCCGCATGACCTTGCGCAGCGCGTAACGACGCACCGAGCGGTCGTTGCTGGTGAACCCGCCGTCCTTGAAGACGGGGTCGCTGAACAGGTTCGTCGTCACCATCGGCACGACCATGCCGGTGTCGGAGAGGGCCTGCTTGAACTCACCGATGATCCGGTCGCGCTCGGCGGCGCCGCTGCCCGGCGGGACGAGGTCGTCGTCGTGGAACGTGATGCCGTACGCGCCGAGCTTGGCCAGCTCGTGGACGGCCTCGGCGCCGGCGAGCACGGGGCGGGTGGCCTCGCCGAACAGGTCGCGGGCCTGCCAGCCCACGGTCCACAGGCCGAAGCTGAACTTGTCCTCGCGCTTCGGGGTGCGGTCCAGCTCGGACGCTTCCGGTGCTGCGGCTTCCATGGTGAGGATCTCCTCTCGTGCCCTCGGGCGAGGGCGGGATGGGTACGGGGGCCGTCGGCCTGCACGGCCGGCGACGTGCCCCGAGCCTGTCGGGGCCGCGCGGCGTGGTGCAGCCGGGGCTCCCTCGACAGGCTCGGACGGCGTCGGGCGACGAGCTACTTGCTGAACCCCGCGGTCAGGCCGCTGAGCAGCTGGCGCCGACCGACCACGTAGAGCACGAGGATCGGCAGGGTCGTCAGCATCACCGAGGCGAGCACCGCAGGGACGTTGACGCCGTACTGCCCCTGGAACGTCCACAGTGCCAGAGGGAGCAGGCGCTTGTCGGGGTCCTGGGTCAGGATCAGCGGCAGCAGGAAGCCGTTCCACACCGCGAGCGCGTTGTAGATCGTCACGGTGACGAGCGCCGGCCGCGTGAGTGGGAAGGCGAGGTGCCACAGCGTGCCCCACTCGGTCGCCCCGTCGGTGCGCATCGACTCGAAGAGCTCCTTCGGGACGTCGCGGATGAAGTTGCTCAGCACGAGCACCGACAGCGGGATGGCGAACGCGATCGACGGCAGGATGATCGCCGCGAGCGTGTTGTAGAGCCCGAGCTTGATGATCAACAGGTAGACGGGGATGATCGTCGCCTGCAGCGGGATGGCCAGGCCCATCAGGAACAGCGAGTTCATGAAGCGCAGGCTGCGGCGGTGGGCGTTGCGGATGATCGCGTACGAGGCCAGGAAGCTGAGCAGGACGGCCGGGACGATCGCCCCCACCGTCACGATCACGCTGTTGGCGAAGTAGCGGATGAAGTCGTTCTCGATCACCAGCTGGTAGTTCTCGAGCGTGGGCTCCGTCGGCGGCGCGAGCGGGTTGGCCAGGAAGTACACGCTCTGGCTCTTGAAGCTCGTGACCACGATCCAGTAGATCGGGATGATCACGATGGCGAGCCAGACGAAGCTGAGCACGCCGCCGAGCCAGTTGGGACGGGTGGTCCCGCGCAGGGCCGCGCCCCGCTCGGGAGCACCGCGACCGTGACGGCCAGAGCGGGAGCTCTTGGCCGTGTCGCGGGTCTGGACGTTCTCCGAGGCGATCGTCGCCATCTCAGGCCCCTTCCAGCTGGCTCTCGTCGCCCCGGCCGCCGAGCCGCCGCAGCAGCAGGGCGAGCGCGAGCCCGACGAGCACGAGGATCACGGCGATGGCCGAGGCCGGGCCCATGAGGTGGGCCTGGAAACCGGTCTTGTACATGCTCAGCGCGAGCACCTCGGTGGCGTCGCCCGGGCCGCCGGCGGTCAGCACGAAGATCAGGTCGAAGAAGGTCAGCGACCCGACGACCATCAGCGTCGAGGACGTGATGATCGTGTACTTCAGCTGCGGCAGGGTGATGTTGAAGAACTGCTTCACCCGGCCGGCCCCGTCGATCAGCGCCGCCTCGTAGAGCGAGGCCGGGATCTGCCGCACGCCGCCCTGGTAGATCAGCGAGTGGAACGGGATGTACTGCCAGGAGACGACGAAGATCAGCGTCCCGATGGCCAGCACCGGACGACCCAGCCAGTCCTGCGCGAGGGCGTCGACGTGGAGGCCCGCGCCGAGGCCGAAGTTCGGGTCGACCAGCGCCTTGAACGTGATGGCGATGGCCGCCGAGCTGAGCAGCAGCGGCACGAAGTAGAGGACCGCCAGGACGGCCCGGTAGCGCTGCGAGCCGGCCAGGAACGTCCCGAGCAGGATGCTCATGGGCGTCTGGACCAGCCAGCTCAGCGCCATCACCAGGAAGGTGATCCACAGCGAGTGCGGCAGCCCCGGGTCGCTCAGCACCGTCCGCCAGCTCGTCGCCCCGCTGAAGGTGATCGGGCCGATGCCGTCCCAGGTGGTGAAGGACAGCGCCAGCACGCCCAGGAGCGGCACGATGCCGAACAGCAGGAAGAAGACGAACGCGGGCAGCGCCATCCAGGTGAGGTTCGCTCCCTTGATGCCGCCGCTCCCGCCGGCCGGCCGCGCTGGTGCTGCCTGCACCGCGGCCGGCGCGGCGAGCGCGGTCACTTGTTGGTGGCCTTGTTCATGCTCTCGACCCACTGCTCGGGGGTGATCGAGAGCTGGAAGAGCTTCGCGATGTTGTCCAGGAGGGTCTCGGCGGCCGACGGCGGCAGCGCCTGGTCCCACGACTGGGCGAACACCTTGGCGTTGCTGGCGGTGTCGTAGATGAACTTCAGGAACTCGGTGTCGCTACCCGTGAACTTGGAGTCCGCGCCCTTGACGATCGGCACGTTGCCGTTCTCGACCCACTCGCCGACCTCGGCGTCGGACAGCACGGCGGTCGCGAAGAACTTCTTCGCGGTCTCCTTCTGCGCGTCCGTCGCCTTGGAGGAGATCGAGAGGTACTGGCCCGGGTTGCCGACGGTGTTGCTCGGGTCGCCCTTCCCGCCGTCGACGGTCGGGAAGTTCATGAAGCCGAGGTGGCCGTCCTTGACGAAGTTGCCGCCGTCGGACTTCATCGTCCCGTAGGTCCACGCACCGTGCAGCATCATCGCGGTCTTGCCCGTGTAGAGGAGGGCGAGGTCGGCGTTGGAGTCGGCGGTGATCGAGGAGAAGCCCTTGATGAAGCCTCCTGCCTTCACCAGGTCCTGGATCTTGGTCAGCATGTCGGTGACGGACGGGTCGGACCAGGCGTCGGTCTCGCCCTTGAACGCGCGCTCGAAGACCTCCGGGCCGCCGATGCGGTCGAGGAGGAACTCCAGCCACATCATGTTGGTCCAGCGCGACTGGCCGCCCAGCGAGAACGGGGCGATGCCCGCGCCGTTGAACTTGTCGACGAGGGCCATGACGTCGTTCCACGTCGCCGGCGGCTGCGCGCCGACCTTCTCGAAGACCTGCTTGTTGTAGTACATGACGATCGGCGCGACGGTCTCGGCCGGCATCGCGTAGATCTTGCCGTCGACGGTGCCCGCCGGGAAGGCGGACGGGAACAGCCGGTCCTTGACCGCCTGGTTCTGGTCGAACCACGACGTCAGGTCCTCGACCTCGTTGTTCTCCGCGTAGCCGCGCAGCGTGCCGCCGCCCCAGCCCCAGATGATCGTAGGGCCCTGCCCGGCACCGATGGCGGTGCTGATCTTGGTCTTGTACGCGTCGTTCTGGAACTCGGTGTAGTCGATCTTGGTGTCGGGGTTCGCCTCGTTGAAGCGCTTGACCGTGTTCTCACGGATGCCCTGACCGGGCTGGCCGGTGAGGAACCAGTGGGTGGCGTTCTTGCCGTCACCGCCGCCGGTGCCGGCCCCCGCACCGCTGCCACCGGCACCGGTCTGGGTCGGGGCGGAGCCGCCACAGGCGGCGAGGGTCCCGAGCGCAGCAGCGCTCAGGCCCAGTCCGAGAAAGCCTCGTCGGGTCGTTCTGGGATCCACGTTGATCTCCCTGCGTGCGAGCGGCTGCGCCGCTGGAGTGGGTCGGGTCCTCGGTCGGACCCGTTGCTGGCGTCGCTGATCTTTCGCAGGCTTTTCGTAAGCCCGCGCAAGCAACGTAGGTGCGGTTCCGGGCTCTGTCAAGGAGCGGCCGGTCACGATTCAGGCTCGGTTGGGAACGTTCCCCGGAAAACGACGCGCGGATGCAGGGCCGTGGCCCTCATCAGGGTCTCAGGCTAAGGTCGGGGTCAGGCGCCGAAGCCGGTTCGAAAGTTTCGAGAAGGACGAGCGCCTCGACGAGGAGGAGCGATGACGCGGACCAGCACGGTGCCGGCACCCGCCGAGGTCCAGGATCGCTGGCGGCGGAGCGACCTCCCGGTGGCGGAGCGGGTCGACGCGCTGATGGCCGAGCTGACCCTCGAGGAGAAGGTCGGCCAGCTGGGCAGCCGGTGGCTCGGGCGCGAGGACCACGACGCCGACGACTCCGACTTCGCCCCCGTGGGCGGCGAGGCCGGCGCGGCGGCGGACTCGGACGAGGCGAACGGCGCGGACGAGGCGGACGCCTCGCGCAACGTCGCCCCGATGCAGGAGCAGTTCTCCACCGGCCCTGGCCTGGAGGAGGCCAGCCGCCACGGGCTCGGGCACCTCACCCGGATCTACGGCAGCACGCCCGTGACCCCGGCCCAGGGGGCGGCCGAGCTGGTGCGCCAGCAGCGCGTCGTCCTCGGGCAGTCCCGCCTGGGCATCCCCGCGGTCGTGCACGAGGAGTGCCTGACCGGCTTCACCACCCTGGGTGCCACGGTCTACCCCTCCGCGCTCGCCTGGGCGGCGACGTTCGACCCCGACCTCGTCCAGGAGATGGCGGGCGCCATCGGCTCCGACATGGCCGCCCTCGGCGTCCACCACGGGCTGTCGCCGGTGCTCGACGTGGTCCGCGACTACCGCTGGGGCCGGGTCGAGGAGACGCTGGGGGAGGACCCGTACCTCGTCTCGCTGATGGGGGCCGCGTACGTGCGCGGGCTCCAGGGCGCCGGCGTGCTCGCCACGCTCAAGCACTTCGCGGGTTACTCCGCCTCGCGGGGCGCCCGCAACCACGGGCCGGTGCCGATGGGCCGGCGCGAGCTGGCCGACGTCGTGCTGCCGCCCTTCGAGGCGGCGCTGCGGGCGGGGGCGGCCTCGGTCATGAACTCCTACAGCGACGTCGACGGCGTCCCCGCCGGCGGCGACCGCTGGCTGCTGACCGAGCTGCTGCGCGACGCGTGGGGCTTCGAGGGCACGGTCGTCTCCGACTACTGGGCGGTCCCGTTCCTCGCCTCCACCCACGGGGTCGCGACCGACGCCGAGGAGGCGGGGGTGCAGGCGCTCGAGGCCGGCATCGACGTCGAGCTGCCCGACACCGCCGGCTACGGCCAGCACCTCGTCGGGCGCGTCCGCCGCGGTGAGCTGGACGAGGCGCTGGTCGACACCGCCGTGCGCCGGGTGCTGACGCAGAAGGTCGCGCTCGGTCTGCTGGACGAGGGCTGGACGCCGGAGGCCACCGTCCTCGACGCCGCCGACCACGACCTCGACAGCCCGCGCAACCGCGACGTCGCCCGCCGGCTCGCGGAGGAGTCGGTGGTGCTGCTCGACGCGGGCACCGCGCTGCCCCTGACCGGGGAGGGCCGTCCGGCGCTGGGCCGGCTCGCCGTGGTCGGGCCGTGCGCCGACGACGCGCGGACCTTCATGGGCTGCTACTCCTTCCCCAACCACGTCCTGCCGCTCTACCCCGACCTCGACCTGGGGACCGGGGTCGCGGTCCCGACGGCGCTCGAGGCGCTGCGCTCCGAGCTCGAGGGGGTCGAGGTCGCGTACGCCCAGGGCTGCGCGGTCACCGGTGACGACCGCTCGGGGCTGGACGCGGCGGTGGCGGCCGCCCGGGACGCCGACGTCTGCGTCGCGCTGGTCGGCGACCTCGCCGGCCTCTTCGGCCGAGGCACCTCCGGCGAGGGCTGCGACGCGGAGGACCTCCGTCTCCCCGGCCTGCAGGGCGAGCTGCTCGAGGCGCTCCTGGGCACCGGCACGCCGGTGGTCGTGGTGGTCGTCTCGGGCCGCCCGTACGCGCTCGGCGCGTACGCCGACCGCGCGGCCGCGCTCGTGCAGGCCTTCATGCCCGGCGAGGAGGGCGGTCCGGCCCTGGCCGGTGTGCTGGGCGGGCGGGTCGACCCGAGCGGGCGGCTCCCCGTGCAGGTGCCGCAGGGGCCGGGCGCGCAGCCGGGCACCTACCTGCAGCCGGTGCTTGGCGCCGTGAAGTCGGGGGCGAGCAACCTCGACCCCACGCCGCTGTTCCCCTTCGGCCACGGCCGGGCGTACACGAGCTTCGCCCTCGACGAGGCGCGCGCGAGCGCGGCGGAGATCCCGACCGACGGCGAGCTGACCGCGTCGGTGACCGTCCGCAACACGGGTCTGCGCCGGGGCACCGAGGTCGTCCAGCTCTACCTGCACGACCCGGTGGCGTCGGTGGTGCGGCCGGTGCGCCAGCTCGCCGGCTTCGCGCGCGTCGACCTGGAGCCAGGGGCGTCCGCGGAGGTCGTCTTCACCGTGCACGCCGACCTGACCTCGTTCACCGGCCGCGACCTGCGCCGGCGGGTCGAGCCGGGGGAGATCGAGGTCCAGATCGGCACGTCGGCAGGAGATCTGCCGTTCCGGCTCCCGGTACGGTTGACCGGCCCGGTCCGCAGCGCGGGGCACGACCGGCGCCTCGTCAGCACCGTCGAGCAGCACCGCCCCAAGGACGACGGTCATCGGCACCGGTGACGTGAGGCTGGGGGAGGCCGTGGTGGCGCAGGAGGGGCGCACGACGACGCTCGCCCGTGTCGCGGCGTCCGCTGGCGTCTCCGTGGCCACGGTCTCCAAGGTCCTGAACGGCCGCGCCGACGTGGGTCCCGAGACCCGCGCCCGCGTCGAGAGCCTGCTCGCGGCGCACGACTACGTCGCGCGCCGGGCCGAGGTCCCCGAGGCCGAGGCGTCCCAGCACACGGTCGAGCTCGTGTTCCACGGGCCGCTGACCGCGTACACCACCGAGATCCTGCAGGGCGTGCTCGAGGGCGCCGGCGAGCGCAAGGTCAGCGTCAGCGTCAGCGTCCGTCCGCGCAGCCAGCCCACCCCCGGGGCCCTACGGCCCGCCGCCTGGGCGCGCGAGCTCGCCGACCTGGGGCGCCGCGGCGTGATCGACGTGGTCGACGACGCGCGGCACGGCGACCTGCCGGCGCTGGTGCGTGCCGGGATCCCGCTCGTGGTGATCGACCCGCTGAGCCCGCCCCGCAAGGAGCTGGCCAGCGTCGGCACGACGAACTTCTCCGGCGGCCTCGCCGCCACGCAGCACCTGCTCGACCTCGGTCACCGCCGGGTCGCCTACATCGGCTGCGACCCGTCGTCGGCCTACAACCAGGCCCGGGTGCACGGGTTCCGCGCGGCCTGCGAGGCGGCCGGCGTGCCGGTCCCGGACGAGTACGTGCGGATCGGCAGCTTCGACTTCGCCGCCGGCGTGGAGGGCGGGGGCGCGCTGCTCGAGCTGCCAGAGCCGCCGACCGCCGTCTTCGCGGCGACCGACCAGATCGCTGCCGGGGTGCTGGAGGCGGCGCGCCGCCACGGGGCGCGGGTGCCGCAGGACCTGAGCGTGGTCGGCTTCGACGACACGGCCGTGGCCGAGATCCTGTCGCCGCCGCTGACCACGGTGCGCCAGCCGCTGCGCGAGATGGGCCGGGTCGCGCTCGTCACCGCCCTGCGCGTCGCCGCGCGCGAGCCGCTCGACTCCCACCACGTCGAGCTCGCCACCGAGCTGGTCGTGCGCAGCTCGACCGCCGCCATCGCGGCGCCCTGAGGGCGGTGCCCGGCCCGCGTCCGGCGGCGCTCACCCTCGCCGGGCGGTAGCCTGGGAGGTCGCGTCCCGGCGGTCCGTGCGGCCGGGGCCGGGAACAACGGGGGCGTCCGCGGCGCTGCAGCCTCCCGGGCACCGCGCCGACCGCGCGGACAGCCGTGAGCGCGCACGCCCCGAGCAAGGACTGAGGAACGAACATGCTGGTCGCGAAGGACCTCGAGGTGCGCGCGGGCGCGCGCCTGCTCGTCGGGGGTGCGTCCTTCCAGATCGCCGCGGGCGACAAGGTGGGGCTGGTCGGGCGCAACGGCGCCGGCAAGACCACGCTGACCCGCATCCTGTCGGGCGAGACGCAGCCGGCGGCGGGTTCGGTGACCCGGACCGGCGAGGTCGGCTACCTCCCGCAGGACCCCCGCACCGGCGACCCCGAGGTGCTGGCGCGCAACCGGATCCTCTCCGCCCGCGGCCTCGACACCGCGATCGCCCGCCTGGACAAGGCCGGCATGGCGATGGCCAGCGACGACGACGCCGAGCGCGAGCGGGCGATGGCCGCGTACGCGCGCGCCGAGGCCGAGCTCGCCGCCGGCGGTGGCTACGCCGCCGAGGCCGAGGCGGCCCGCATCTCCGCGAACCTCGGCCTGCCGCAGCGCGTGCTCGACCAGCCGTTGCGCACGCTCTCCGGCGGTCAGCGCCGCCGCGTGGAGCTGGCCCGGATCCTCTTCTCGGGCGCCTCGACGATGCTGCTCGACGAGCCGACCAACCACCTCGACGCCGACTCGATCTCCTGGCTGCGGACCTACCTCGCCGGGCACAACGGCGGGCTGCTGATCATCAGCCACGACGTCGGCCTGCTCGACGCGACGGTCAACAAGGTCTTCCACCTCGACGCGAACCGCTCCGAGCTCGACGTCTACGCCATGGGCTGGAAGCGCTACCTCGCCCAGCGCGAGACCGACGAGAAGCGCCGGCGCCGCGAGCGGCAGAACGCCGAGCGCAAGGCCGACACCCTGATGGCCCAGGCCGACAAGATGCGGGCCAAGGCGACCAAGGCGACGGCCGCGCAGAACATGGCCAAGCGCGCCGACAAGCTCCGTGCGGGCATCGAGGGCGAGCGCGTCCAGGACAAGGTCGCGCGGATCCGCTTCCCCGAGCCCGCGGCCTGCGGCAAGACGCCGCTCACCGCGGAGGGCCTGTCCAAGACGTACGGCTCGCTCGAGATCTTCACCGGTGTCGACCTGGCCATCGACAAGGGCTCGCAGGTCGTCATCCTCGGGCTCAACGGCGCGGGCAAGACCACGCTGCTGCGCATCCTCGCCGGGCTGGAGCAGTCCGACACCGGCGGCGTCCGGCCCGGGCACGGGCTGCGGCTCGGCTACTACGCGCAGGAGCACGAGACGCTCGACACCTCGCGCAGCGTGCTCGAGAACATGAAGACCGCAGCGCCGCAGCTCAACGAGACCGACGTGCGCAAGGTGCTCGGGTCGTTCCTGTTCAGCGGCGACGACGTCGACAAGCCGGCCGCGGTGCTCTCGGGCGGGGAGAAGACCCGGCTCGCGCTGGCCTCGCTCGTCGTCTCCAGCGCCAACGTCCTGCTCCTCGACGAGCCGACCAACAACCTGGACCCGGCCTCGCGCGAGGAGGTCCTGAACGCGATCAAGACCTACGCGGGCGCCGTCGTGCTCGTCACCCACGACGAGGGTGCGGTGCACGCGCTCGACCCCGACCGGGTGCTGCTGCTGCCCGACGGCACCGAGGACCTGTGGAGCCCGGAGTACGCCGAGCTCGTCACGCTCGCCTGACCGGCAGGGGCGGCGGGGGCCGCGTGAGCCCCCGCACCCGCCGGGTGCTTGGATGTGGCCTGATCGTCAGCGCGATCACGGGCGTGACGTCCGGGGCCAGCACCGTCGGCGCAGGCCACTCCCGGGCGTCCTGATCAGGGGGTTGGCATGGCCGAGGCGGCGAGCACGGGCTCGGGCGGTCTGACCAAGGGGGCCCGCATCACCGGCGACCAGCGGTCGTCGCTGGCGGCGTCCTTCGGCGAGCGCTACGCGGGCGGGGAGAGCATCCGGTCGATCGCGATCGACACGGGGCGTTCGTACGGCTTCGTCCACGGCGTCCTGAAGGAGTCCGGGACGAGCCTGCGCGGCCGCGGCGGGGCGACCCGGGGTCCGCGGCGTGACGCCACGGGGCAGCTGGCGGAGCAGGTGAAGGCCGAGACGGCCGGCACGGCCTCGCCGGAGCGCACCAAGGCCAAGGCGGCCAAGAAGGCGGAGAAGGCCGAGAAGGCGCCCGCGAAGGCGAAGAGCGTGAAGGACGACAAGTCCAAGAAGAAGGCGGACGTGAAGAAGTCCGCCAAGAAGGGCAAGAAGGGCTGACGCCCGACCCCTTCCTCGGCCCTAGGTCTTCAGCCCGGGCGGCGCCAGGCGGCAACGCGGACCGCGACGTCGACCTGCGTCGGAGCGGTGCCGTCCGCGCCCGGGCCGCGGTGGAACGCGTTCGGGCCCATGGCCACCAGGTCGTCCACGCGCGCGCGGTCGACGGCAACGGAGTACCGGACGTCGGTGTCGCCGACGGGCACGAGGTGCTCACCGAACGTCGAGGCGAGCCGCTCCTGCTTGCCCGGCTCGACGTCCAGCAGCCCCCAGGCCGCCCGCAGCCCGGCGAGGTGCTCCGCCAGCGGGCTCACCACGAGAGCGACGCCGCCGGGGCGCAGCACGCGGGCGAGCTCGGGCGGGTGCCGGGGTGCGAAGACGCTGAGCACGACGTCGACCGACCCCGACCGCACCGGCAGGACGCCCCAGGCGTCGGCGACCACCGCGCCCACGGGCCAGGGGCTGCGCGCGGCGCGGCGCGCGGCCGCGGGGGAGACGTCGAGCGCGAGACCGCGGGCGCTCCGCTCCGGCCCCGAGCGCGCCACGAGCCCTGCGAGCACGCGGTCGAGGTAGAAGCCCGGACCGGCGCCGACGTCGAGCACCGCGGCGGCACCGGTCGAGTGCCGGACTGCCGTGTCGGCGAGCGCGTCGGCCACCGCGTCGTACGCCCCGCTGCCCAGGAACCGTTCGCGCGCCGCGACCATCTCGGCCGTGTCGGCGTTGCGGGGCGCGGCGCGGCCGAGCAGGTTCACGTGCCCCTGGCGGGCGACGTCGTACGCGTGCCCCTGGGCGCAGCGCAGGGTGGGCCCGTCGAGCCGGAGGGGTTCGTCCCCCCACCCGCGGCCGGCGCAGGTCGGGCAGGCGAGCAGGTCGACGACGTCGGCGACGCTCACCGGCGCCGTCGGCTGGTCGCCGCGGTGCTCACAGGGTCCGCAGCGCCCCGCCCTCGACGGGGAGGACGCAGCCGGTGAGGTAGGAGGCGGCGGGGGAGAGCACGAAGGCGGCGACCCGCGCGAACTCCTCCGGCGTGCCGTAGCGACGCAGCGGGATGGACGCCTCCGACGCGGCGCGGGCGGCCGCCGGGTCCTCGGCGAGCCCGTCGAGGTGGCGGACGCGCTCGGTGTCCACCCGACCGGGCATCAGGCCGACGACGCGCGTGCCGTCCGGGCCGAGCTCGTCGGCCAGCTGCTTGACGAGCATGCCGAGCCCGGGACGCAGCCCGTTGGAGGTGGCCAGGCCGCCGACCGGCGAGCGCACCGACGTGGACAGCACCCAGGCGAGCGCGAGGTCGTCGGCCGTGCCGTGGTGCACGACCGCCCGGGTGACCCGCAGCGCGGCTCGGAACACGCCGGTGAACGCCGCGTCCCACTGCTCGTCGGTCGTCCCGAGCACGGTGCCCGCCGCCGGGCCGCCGGTGCTGACGAGCGCGCCGTCGAGCCGCCCGTACGCCCGCAGGGCCACGAGGCAGGCGAGGTCGCCGACACCCGGGTCGGCGAGGTCCGCGGGTACCGCGACGGCGCGGCCCTCGCCGAGCGAGGCGACCACGTCGGCCAGCACGTCCGCGCGCCGGGCGACCATCACCACCCGGGCGCCCTCGGCGACGAGCTGTTCCGCCGTCGCCCGGCCCAGCCCGCTGCTGGCGGCGGTGACGACGAAGACGCGGTCGGTCAGGCGCAGGTCCACGGGGTCAGGCTCCGCTCTTGGTCAGCTCGGGGCGCTCCTGGCCGCTCGGCGGTCCCGAACCCGCCCCGGTGCCGGTCCTCGCGCCGGGAGCCCTGTCGCTGCGGCCCTTGCCGCCGGCGGGCTTGCGCTGACCGGTCTTGCGCTCGCGGAGGTCGCCGCGGATGAAGACGAAGACGCCGAGCGCGCCGATGCCGGTGAACATGAACCACTGCACCGCGTACCAGAAGTGCGGCCCGTCGGAGATCTCCGGCAGCGCCACGGGCTGGAAGCCCCCGCTCTGCGCGGGGTCGACGGTGAGCAGGCCGATGTAGCCGTCGGCCACGGGGTAGGGCAGCGTCTCGGCGATCGCCGTGGAGTCGATGAGGCGGATCGAGCCGTTCACGGGCGTGCGCGCCGAGCCCCGGCCCTCCTCGTTGCGACGGACGTGGCCGACGACGGTCACCTGGCCGGTCGGCGGGGCCGGCGCGGTCGAGGGGATCTGAGAACCGGTGCTCACCGGGACGATCCCGCGGTCCACCAGGACGGTGCCGGTCGCCGTACGCAGCGGCGTCACGACCTCGTAGCCGGTGGTGTCGCCGCTGCTGCGGTAGCGCACGACGAGCTGGTGGTCGGCGTCGAACGTGCCGGTGGCGCTGACCCGCTGCCACTGGTCGGCGTCGGTGATCTGGCGGGTGAAGACCTGCTCCCACGGCTCGACCGGACGCTGCTCGTTGCCGACGGTCGAGACGTTGCGGTCGCGGCGCTGGTGCAGGCGGTCGAGCTGCCACTCGCCCAGGTTGACGAAGGCGGTGCCCAGCGCCGCCACGAAGGCGATGAGCAGGGCCCATCGGACCCAGAGGCGGCGCACGCCCCCAGGTTAGTTCGCGCCGTCGGAGGTCGGTGCTGGCGCCGGTGCCGGCTCGTCGAGCAGCGCGGAGGCGGCCTCCGTGGCGGCGGCGAGGTCCGCACCGCGCCCGACGGCCACGCCGACCAGGAAGGTGCTGAGCGGGCCGGCGACGCGCTCGACGCCGTGGGCCACCTCCCGGGTCAGGTCGAGCAGGTCGCGGACCGCGCCCTCGTCGGGCAGCGCGTCCTCGGTCCCCAGCTCGGCGGCCAGCCTGGCCAGCCACTGCGTCGCGTCCATGTCTCGTCCCGCCTTCCCCGGCAGCCCGTTGGCTCCCGGTGCCAGGATGGCGGCATGGGACGCCTCACCCGCACCCGGCCCGTGGTCAAGGTCAGGACCGGTCCCGACGGCCGGGTCGTGCGCCGCAGCGACACGCTCGCCGTGGAGGAGCCGCTGGAGGTGCGCCTCGGCGGGACCGCGTACCTCGTGACCATGCGGACGCCGGGCGACGACATCGACCTCGTGCACGGCCTGCTGCACGGGGAGGGCGTCATCGCCTCCGCGGAGGACGTGGTGCTCGCGCGCTACTGCGCCGGCACCGACGCCGAGGGGCACAACACCTACAACGTGCTCGACGTGAGTCTGGCCCCCGGAGTGGCCCCGGACGGGCCGATCCGCCAGGTCGTCATGAACAGCGCCTGCGGGCTCTGCGGCACGACGACGATCGAGCAGGTCACCAGCGCCCGGCGTCACCCCACGACGTGGCGCGAGCCGATCCCGGTCGAGCGGGTGCTCGAGGCGCCCGACCGCCTGCGCGAGCACCAGCGGGCCTTCGACAAGACCGGCGGCCTGCACGCCGCCGGGCTGATGGACGCCGACGGCTCGCTGGTGTGCGTGCGCGAGGACGTCGGGCGCCACAACGCGCTCGACAAGGTCGTGGGCTGGGCGATGCGCGAGGGGCGGCTGCCGCTGACCGGCTGCGCCCTGGTCGTCTCCAGCCGGGCGTCGTACGAGCTGACGCAGAAGGCCGTGCTCGCCGGTGCCGAGCTGCTGGTCGCGGTCTCCGCGCCCAGCTCGCTGGCCGTCGAGCTCGCCGACGAGGCGGGGCTGACGCTCGTGGCCTTCGTGCGCGGGGAGTCGATGAACGTCTACACCCACCCCGAGCGCCTCGACCTCGCCGCCGTGGGGCAGGTCCCCGTCGGCTGAGGCCCCCGGCCGCGGACGCCGAGTTCCTGGCGGTTCTTCAGCGAACCTCTCTCCGCGTCTCAGAAAGATGCCTAGCATCTCCGTATGGACACCAGCACCCTGCTCGCGGCCGTCGGCGGCTTCGTCGTCGTCAAGACCGCGACGATCGCGTTGCTGGTCGCACGGCGCGAGCGCCGGCACCGCGACCGGCTGGTGACGGCGGTCGCGGCGGCCCGGCGGGTCGACCCGTCCGGCTGGCGGCTGCAGTGGGCCGAGCCGGGCGTGCTGCTGGTCTCCAACGCCGACCACGGCGAGTCCGTGCACGACGTGAGGATGGAGGCGACCCTCGTGGCCGGCTCCGGGATGTCGGCGTCGGCCGAGCACACGGCGCGGTTCGTCGGGACCGGGGCGAGCGTCGAGCTCCGCTTCGCCGACCTGGCGCCCTGGCTGACCGAGGTCGCCAGCGCGGGCTGGACCAGCGAGGCGTACAGCTCGCCCGCGGCACGGGAGCAGCTCGCGTGCACCCTCACCTACACGATCCGCTGGGTCACCGACGACGGCGAGCACCGCTACGAGTCGCGCACGGCGCAGCCCGTCCTGCCCGTGCCCGACCTCGCGCTGGGTCCGGCCTGACCGTCCCCGGGACGCGTCCACGCCCGTCGGGCGGGTGGCGCGACGCGCCCACGCCTCGTAGCGTTCGTCCAAGGCTCAACCACCCGTACGTCGGCGTGCGGGACGAGCCACCCCCGACCGGTCGCGCCGCGGCGCGAGATGAGGAGCACCACCATGAGCAAGGGCACCGACCTGGGCCTGCTGGTCCTGCGGCTCGGCTTCGGCGCGGCCGCGGCTGCGCACGGCGCGCAGAAGCTGTTCGGCTGGTTCGGCGGCTACGGCATCGAGGGGACCGGCGGCTTCTTCGAGTCCATCGGCTTCACGCCGGGCAAGCGCAACGCGACCCTGGCCGGTCTGGCCGAGGGGGCCGGCGGCGCGGCCGTCGCGCTCGGGCTGGCGACCGGTCCGGCGGGCGCGGCCCTGGCCGGCAACATGGTCGTCGCGTCCTCCGTGCACGGCTTCGAGAAGTTCTTCGCCCAGGACGGCGGGCCCGAGATGCCCCTCGCGTACGCGGCCGTCGGCTCCGCGCTGACCCTCGCGGGCGGCGGGCGCTACTCCCTCGACCACCTCACCGGTCACGTCCTCGACAAGCCGTGGATGCGCACCGTCGCCTACGTCGGCGCCGCGGGCGCGGCGGCCGCGATCATCGTGGCCCGTCGCCAGGAGCTCGCCTCCCGTCCGCCGGCCGAGGTGCCGGCGGGCGACACCGACCCGGAGGCCTGATCCTCCCCGTCGTCGCACCGGGTCGAGGCCCGGGCCGCCTCGTGCGGCCCGGCCTAGACTCGCGATCATGACCGTCCTGCTCGGCCTGCCCGGCCTGCGCGCTCCCCGTCCCGGGGTGGGCGAGGTGCGCGCTCTGGCCGACGCCTACGGGCGGGTGGCGTCGGACCTGCGGCTGTCGCTGACCGACCGCTGCAACCTGCGCTGCACCTACTGCATGCCCGCCGAGGGCCTGGACTGGCTCGGGCGCGACGAGCTGCTCGACGACGACGAGATCGTCCGCCTGGTGCAGATCGGCGTCGAGCGGCTCGGCATCACCACCGTCCGCCTCACCGGCGGGGAGCCGCTGCTGCGCCGCGGCCTCGAGGGGCTCGTGACGCGCCTGGCGTCGCTCGACCCGCGCCCGGCGCTGGCCCTGACGACCAACGGCATCGGGCTGGCCCCGCGCGCCGCGGGCCTCGCGGCCGCCGGCCTCGACCGCATCAACGTCTCCCTCGACACGCTCGACCCCGACGTCTTCGCGCGCATGACGCGCCGCCGCCGGCACGGCGACGTCCTCGAGGGCATCCGGGCGGCGCGTGCCGCCGGGCTGGCCCCCCTGAAGATGAACACCGTCCTGATGCGGGGCGTCAACGACCACGAGGCCCCCGCCCTGCTGCGCTGGGCGCTCGAGGAGGGCGTGCAGCTGCGGTTCATCGAGCAGATGCCGCTCGACGCCCAGCACGGCTGGCGGCGCACGGAGATGGTCACCGCCGCCGAGATCCTGGCCCGGCTGCGCACCGAGTTCGACCTCGTCGTCGACCCGGCCCACGCCGCCGCCCGCGGCAGCGCGCCCGCCGAGCTCTTCCGCGTCGTCGGCACCCAGCAGACCGTCGGGGTCATCGCCTCGGTCACCCAGCCCTTCTGCGGCTCCTGCGACCGGGTGCGGCTCACCGCCGACGGCCAGATCCGTACGTGCCTCTTCGCCCGGGAGGAGTCCGACCTGCGCTCGCTGCTGCGCGGCGGGGCCGACGACGCCACGATCGCCGACGCGTGGGTGGTGGCGATGGCCGGCAAGCAGCCGGGCCACGGGATCGACGACCCGTCGTTCCTCCAGCCCGACCGCCCGATGTCGGCGATCGGCGGCTAGGCCGCTCCCGCCGTCGGGCTCAGCCCTCGGCGGGAGGGTCCCCGAGCGGGACGACCTCGCGGAGCATCGAGCGCGCCGAGAGGAAGCGGCTCAGCGAGTCGGTGTGCTCGTCGCACGCCAGCCAGTGCTTGCGCCGCTCCGGCGTGTGGATCTTGACGTTGTTCCAGCGCAGGTCCGTCGTCGCGGGCCGGCTGCACCCGCGCGCGGAGCAGACCAGCTCGCCGAGCTCGTCGACGCCGTCGGTGCCCTGGCCGGGGACCGGCATGCTCAGGCCGCCCAGTAGCGACGGCGGTCGGCGACCGGCTCGTGCACCCCGCCGGCCTCGTCGACGACGACCTCACCCTCGACGTACTCCGACGCCGGCATCACCGTCAGCTGCTTGGCGTCCTCGGGGGCGCCTCGGCGCACCACGTGCTTCTGGCCCTTCATGTTGCTCTGGTTGGCCAGCAGCACGGCCATGTAGGGCAGGAACACGGCCCCGGCGAAGAGCGTCCACTGCAGCCAGCCGTGCGCAAAGATCACCGCGACCAGGAAGCAGACCGTCCGGAAGGCCATCGTGATCGTGTAGCGGCGGATCCGCTGCGTCATGTCGACGCTGCTCCCGGCGCGAGCGTCGGTGATGTTCGCACCCGAGGGGATCGCCATAACCAGACATTACGTCCCGGGGGCGCGCGCGGTTTCGCCCCGGCGGCAGGAGGTTGCCGGGCGTGCCTCGCTAACGTTCGGGTGGTGACCGAGACGCCTGAGACGACCGCAGGGCCCGGAGGGGCCGACACCCAGTCCAACGGTGGGCCGACGGGCGCGGTTCCCGGCCCCGGCGGCGGCCGCGTCGCCCTGGTGACCGGCGCCAACCGCGGCATCGGCCGCGTGATCGCCCAGCGCCTCGCCGCCGACGGCTTCCGCGTCGCCGGCACCCACCGCAGCGGCGACGTCCCGGCGGGCGTGCTCGGCGTGCGGGCCGACGTCACCGACGTCGAGCAGGTCGACGCGGCGTACAAGGCCGTCGAGGCGGAGCTCGGTCCGGTCGAGGTGCTCGTCGCCAACGCCGGCGTCACCCGCGACACGCTGATCATGCGGATGAGCGAGGAGGACTGGGACACGGTCCTCGAGACCAACCTGACCGGCACCTTCCACGTCGTGAAGCGCGCCGCGCGCGGCATGGTCCGCGCCCGTTCGGGCCGCATCGTCCTGATCTCCTCGGTCGTGGGCCAGCTCGGCAGCGCCGGGCAGGTCAACTACGCGACGTCCAAGGCCGGCCTGGTCGGCATGGCCCGCTCGCTCGCCCGCGAGCTCGGCGGGCGCGGCATCACCGCGAACGTCGTCGCCCCCGGCTTCATCGAGACCGACATGACCGCCGACCTCGACGAGAAGACCGTCGCCGGCTACCAGGCGCAGATCCCGCTGGGCCGCATGGGCACCAGCGACGACGTCGCCGCGGCCGTCACCTTCCTCGCCGGCCCGGGTGGCGCGTACGTGAGCGGGGCGGTGATCCCCGTCGACGGGGGTCTGGGGATGGGTCACTGATCTGCTGGGTCTCGAGCCCGAGGGGTGGCGTCCCGCTCCGTCGGGGTCGTCCACACCTGCGGCGGGCAACCATCCGCCCGGGCGTCGTCACGTGCCCGTGCGGGTACCGGACGGCAGCGCCCGGGCTCCCGCCAGACCCATCCACGCCCGCCGCAGGTGTGGACGACCCCTCCTTGCCGTGCGGTCGGTGCGCGTGCTCGGTGCCGATCGTGCCCCTCTTGGTGCGGCTTCCTTCCAGGTGCCTTCCTGCGCGGGTGCGGAGGTAGGGCGTGAGCGGGCTTCGTCGTCCGGTGCCGGTTAGGGCAGGATCGGGGGGTGGGCATCCTCGACGGCAAGACGGTCCTGGTGGCTGGCGTCACCCTCGACACCTCGATCGCGTTCTCGGTGGCGAAGATCGCCCAGGAGCAGGGCGCGACGGTGGTCGTGTCGAACTTCGGGCGGGCGATGAGCCTCACCCGACGGGTGATCAAGAAGCTCCCGACCGAGCCGGTGCTGCTCGAGGTCGACGTGACGAACGAGGAGCATCTGGGCGGTCTCGCCGACCAGCTGCGTGAGCACACCGACTCCCTCGACGGGCTCGTGCACTCGCTCGCGTACGCGAACCCGGAGACCGCGCTCGGCGGCAAGTTCCTCAGCACGCCGTGGGACGACGTCTCGAAGGCGCTCCAGGTCTCGGCCTACTCGCTGACCTCGTTGACCATGGCCTGCAAGCCGGTCCTGGCCAACCCGGCCTCGGTCGTCGGCCTCACCTTCGACGCGACCGTGTCGTGGCCGGTATACGACTGGATGGGCGTCTCGAAGTCGGCGCTGGAGAGCACCAGCCGCTACCTCGCCCGCTACCTCGGACCCGAGGGCGTGCGGGTGAACCTGGTCGCGGCCGGCCCGCTGGAGACGCTGGCCAAGAAGGCGATCGGCGGGGCCGACGAGTTCAACACGGTCTGGGGCAGCCGCGCGCCGCTCGGCTGGGACCCGCGCGACCCCGAGCCCACGGCCAAGGCGGTCGTGGCGCTGCTCAGCGACTTCTTCCCGGCGACGACGGGCGAGATGGTCCACGTCGACGGCGGGCTCCACTCCACCGGCTCCTAGCCGTCGTCAGCCCCTTGTCACGGGCTGGCGGAGGATCGTCCGGAGCCGGGCGGGCGCGGTGCGGCGGGGGTCGCTGAGGTAGACCTCGTGGTGCCGGCCGGTCAGGGCGTAGCCCTCGGCCGTCACGTGCTCGTGCATCGCCGCGAGCACCGGGCCCTCCTCGTCGTACGGCCCGACGTGCAGCGTCTGCACGACCAGGCCCTCGTCGAGGGGTTCGAGGCGCAGGTCGGCGATCGCGGGGGCGTGCCCGGTGCGGGCGACGACGTCCTGCGCCGCGGCCACGTGGACGGCGGTGAGCCAGGCGGGCACGAGGTTGAGCAGGCGCCAGTGCCAGCGCGACTTGTCGCGGGCGCTGGTGAAGGTGTCCAGGTCGTCGGCCCACCACAGCGCCTCGAGCGGCATCACGCCGTAGTCGCGGTCGAGGACCGTCTTGCTCGCGAGCTTGAGCCGGTACGCCACCGGGTAGAGAGTCGCCAGCGCGTCGCGGTAGGCGGGCGCCGAGTTCGGGTCCCCGCGGCCGTCGAGGGCCAGGTAGCGGGCCGGTGCGACCACGACCAGCTGGAAGCGGCCGCGCGGTGCCGCGTAGGTGGTGATCTCGCGCTTCAGGTCGGCCTTCGTCACGGTCGACGCCTCCGTCCGCCCCGAGCGGTGTGCGTCCTGAACCCATCATCGCGCGCCCATGCTCGGGCGCGTCGACGGCCCCGACGAGAGGTGCGGGCCTCAGGCCTCCGGCCAGCCGGCGGCCGCGCAGAGGGCCTGGCCGGCGGCGGTGCGGACCACCCGCAGCTCGCGGGAGCGGACCTCGGCCTCGTGCAGCGTGATCGCGGCCCCGTCGGTGGCGAGCGCCTCGTCGCAGGCGGCCAGCAGACGCGCGGCACGGTCCGCGGCGAGGCGGGCGCGCGGCGGGTAGCCGGGCGCGAGGGCCGTGCCGCGGTCGCGGGGCCGGGTCCCGGAGGCGACGTCGAGGTGGGTCAGCGTGGTCGCGGCCCGCAGGACCGCCTCGCTGAGCTCCCGCTCGGCCTCGTAGAGGGTGGGCGGGGCGAAGGGGCGTGCGGCCGCGTGGACCCGCCACTGCACGGCCTGCCCGACCCGGTGGGGCACGAGCGCGACGCTGCCGCCCTCGGCGACGGCGGCCTCGCCCGCCGCGAGAGCGGCGGTGTTCAGGGCGACCGGGCCGCGCAGCGGGGCGAGGGCCCCGGGCACCGGCAGGGCGAGCAGCCAGCGCTCCGGCTCAGCGGCCACCAGCGCGGCGAAGCCGTCGTCGAGCTCGGTCGCGGTGAGGGGGTCCAGCCCGAGCAGGCCGTCGGGGTCGACGAGGTGGTGGGCGACGTCGTCGCCGATCACCTCCGCCGCCGCCCGCTCGGCGGCGAGGCGGCCGTGCAGGACCGCGTTCAGGTTGACGACCAGCCGCAGCGAGAGGCGTTCGCTCGCCGGCAGGGGGGCTTCCACGGCAGACACCGTACGTCCGGGCGGGCACGCGGACCGGAGTCCCGGACGGGCCGTGCGGGACCGGTAGGGTCGCCGCGTGGCTGCAGTCGTCGATCTCGCCGGGGTGGGCGTCGTCCGGGGCTCAGCGACCCTGCTCGACGACGTGACATGGACCGTGGACGAGAGCGACCGGTGGGTCGTCCTCGGCCCCAACGGGGCCGGCAAGACGACGCTGCTGCAGCTGCTCGCGGCGCAGATCCACCCCTCGACCGGGGTCGTCGGGCTCCTCGACGAGGTGCTCGGCACCGTCGACGTCTTCGAGCTGCGCCCGCGCATCGGCCTCACCTCCGCCGCTCTGGCCGAGCGCATCCCGCGCTCCGAGCGCGTGCACGACGTCGTCGTCTCCGCCTCGTACGCCGTGCTCGGGCGCTGGCGCGAGTCCTACGACGACCTCGACCACGAGCGCGCCGACGAGCTCCTGGAGTCGCTGGCGATCGCCGGGCTCGCGGACCGGACCTTCGGCACGCTGAGCGAGGGCGAGCGCAAGCGCGTGCAGATCGCGCGGGCGCTGATGACCGACCCCGAGCTGCTGCTGCTCGACGAGCCGTCCGCCGGCCTCGACCTCACCGGGCGCGAGACGCTGCTGCGCACGCTCGGCGAGCTGGCCTCCGACCCGTACGCGCCGGCCTCGGTCCTCGTCACGCACCACGTCGAGGAGATCCCGGTCGGCGTCACCCACGTGCTGCTGCTCAAGCACGGCCGGGTCGTGGCCGCGGGTCCGATCGAGGAGACGCTGACGGCGCAGCGGCTGGGGGAGACCTTCGACCTCGAGGTCGAGCTCACCTCGCGCGCCGGCCGCTGGTCGGCCCAGGCGCGCTGAGCCCCCGCCCGTCAGGCTCCGCCTGGCACCATGGGCGTACTGGCCCGTTGGCCGGAGGAGGTGGACCATGAATCTGACCGACTGGCTCGGCGAGCACGCCTGGGCCCTCTGGCTGGCGCTCGCGCTTGTCCTCGCCGTCGCCGAGGTGGTGTCGCTCGACCTCGTGCTGATCATGCTCGCCGTCGGCGCCCTGGCCGCGGCCGGCACCGCCGCGGTCGCGCCCGACCTGTGGGTGCTGCAGATCCTGGTCGGCGCCGGCGTCAGCGCGGGGATGCTGATCTTCCTGCGGCCCAGCGTGCTGGCGACGGTGCGCGCCATGCCCGGCTACCGCTCCTCGACCGACAAGATGGTCGGCAGCAGCGGCATGGCCACCTCGCAGATCGACCGCGGCAGCGGCGAGATCAAGGTCGACGGGCAGACCTGGTCGGCGCGGACGTACGCCTCCGACGTGGTCATCGAGCAGGGCACCGAGATCGAGGTCTACGAGATCGACGGCGCGATCGCGGTCGTCTACCCCAAGTACGGCGAGCTGCCCTGACGCTCGTCACGGGCGCCCATGGCGGGTGTCGTCGGGCTGGGTCCTGTGGGGCCGGTGTGACGGGGTCGTAGGCCGCTCCGCGGTACGGCGAGGCACACTGGGGTGCCGGACCAATCCCCCTGGAGGGAACGATGGACCCGTCGTCACTCATCATCGCCCTGGTCGTCGCCTTCGCGGTGATCTTCATCCTGGCCAGCTCCGTGCGGGTCATCCGCCAGCAGCGCGTCGGGATGGTGGAGCGCCTCGGCCGCTTCAACCGGACGCTCGAGCCCGGCCCGCACCTGCTCATCCCCGTGCTGGACAAGGTCCGGCTCAACCTCGACATGCGCGAGCAGGTCGTCCCGTTCCCGCCGCAGGGCGTGATCACCGAGGACAACCTGATGGTCGGCATCGACTCGGTCATCTACTTCCAGATCATCGACCCGGTCCGCGCCGCGTACGAGGCGCAGGACTACGTCAAGGCGATCGAGCAGCTCACCCAGACCACGCTGCGCAACATCATCGGTGGCCTCGACCTCGAGCAGACCCTGACCAGCCGCGAGGAGATCAACCAGAAGCTGCGCGTCGTCCTCGACGAGGCGACCGGCAAGTGGGGGATCAAGGTCAACCGCGTCGAGCTGCGGGCCATCGACCCGCCGCCCACGATCCGCGACGCGATGGAGAAGGGTGCCCGCGCCGAGCGCGACAAGCGGGCCGCCATCCTCATCGCCGAGGGCCAGCGCCAGTCGAGCATCCTCTCGGCCGGCGGTGAGAAGGAGTCGGCCATCCTGCGGGCGCAGGGTGACCGCGAGGCCGCTGTGCTCCGCGCGCAGGCCGACCGCCAGGCGCAGATGCTGCGCGCCGAGGGCGAGGCGCAGGCCATCGGGACGGTGTTCAACGCCATCCACGCCGGCCAGCCCGACCAGGCGCTGCTCGCGTACCAGTACCTGCAGATGCTGCCGGCGCTGGCCAAGGGCGACGCCAACAAGATGTGGATCGTGCCCAGCGAGCTGAACGACGCCCTCAAGGGCCTCGGCGGGATCGTCGGGCAGGCCGTCGGCGGCCAGTCCGCGGCGCCGGCCTCGAACGGCATCCCGGCGGCGTCCGGGCAGTTCACGGCCCCGCCGAAGATCGACGTGCAGGCCGAGATCGACCAGCAGTCGCGCGACGACGAGGAGGCCTCGCGCCGCACCGTCGAGGAGGCCATCGCGGCGGCGCAGCAGCTCGAGCGCCCGAACGTACGGCTCTCGCAGCCGGTGTCGGCGGGCGACAAGATCCAGGCGGTGACCGACGGCTCGGAGCAGCGCGACGGCACCGCCGACGCCCCCGCGGCGCAGCCGTCGTCCACGCCGTCCGCCGAGCCCGAGCCGGTGGAGGAAGCCCGCTAACGTGCAGCGGTGACCTGGGTCGACCTCCTCCTGGTTGGCCTGGCGGGTGTCTGGGCCGGCTTCATCAACACGGTGGTCGGCTCGGGCACCCTCATCACGTTCCCGGTGCTGCTGGCCCTGGGTGTGCCGCCGGTGGTGGCCAACGTGTCGAACACGATCGGCCTCGCGCCCGGTTCCTTCGCCGGGGCGTGGGCCATGCGCCCGGAGCTCAGGGGCCAGCGGTCGCGGATCCTGCGGCTCGGGCCCCTGTCGCTCGCCGGCGGCATCATCGGCGCGGTCCTGCTCCTGCTGCTGCCGGCCTCGGCCTTCGCGGCGATCGTCCCGGTGCTGATCGCCATCGGCTGCGTGCTCGTCCTCCTGCAGCCGGCGCTCTCGCGGCGGGTCGCGGCCCGGCGTGAGCGGGCCGGCGTGGGCAGCGGCGAGCTGCGACGCGGCGGGGCCGTCGCCCTCGGGGCCGGCGTGCTCGGGACCGGTGTCTACGGCGGCTACTTCGGCGCCGCGCAGGGCGTGCTGCTGATCGGCATCCTCGGCATCGGGCTCGACGAGCCCCTGCCGCGCATCAACGCCCTCAAGAACGTGCTGGCGATGCTCGTGAACGGCGTCGCCGGGATCGTCTTCATCATCGTCAGCGACGTCGACTGGCCCGTGGCCGTCGCGATCGGGGTCGGCGCCGTGCTCGGCGCGCAGCTCGGCGCGAGGGTGGGTCGCCGATTGCCGCCGACCGTCTACCGCGTCGTCATCGTCGCCGTCGGCGTGGCGGCGATCGTCAACCTGCTGCGCTGAGGCCGGTCCCGCAGGCGGGGGTTCAGCCGACCTGGCGCAGCAGCATCACGTGGGCGCCGGTCAGGTCGGCGAGGTGGGTGCCGGGCAGCAGCAGCTTGCTGCCGCGGGTCCCGCTGCCGACCACGACCCAGGGCTGCTCGAGCACGGCCTCGTCCACGAGGACCGGCCACTCGCCGGGCAGCCCGACCGGGGTGATCCCGCCGTACGCCATGCCCGTGCGCTCCACCGCCTCGTCCATCGGCGCGAAGGAGATCTTGCGGACGCCCAGCTGGTGACGCACCGCCTTGTTGACGTCGGCGCGGTCGGTGGCCAGGACCAGGCAGGCCGCGAGGGTCGTCGACTCGCCCCGGCGCCCGGCGACGACCACGCAGTTGGCGGACGCCGCGAGCGGCACCTCGTACGCCTCGCAGAACGCCGCGGTGTCGGCGAGGTCCTCGTCGATGGCGGCGGCGTGGACGTCCGCCGCCCAGCTCGCGTCCGCCGAACCGAGCGCCGCGGCCGTCGGCGCGGCCAGGAGGTCGAGATGCTCGAGCGCGGGGCGCCAGGGGAGGGTTCCGAGGGTGGGGGCGGGCACGACGTCAGCCTAGGGCGCGGGCCGTCGGTCCCCCTCGACCCTCCTCGAACCCCGCCGAGCGGTAGGTTGCCGCGCCTTCAGGGTCGAAATTGGCGCGGCAACCTACCTCTCGGCGGATGGTGGGGCTGGCGTACGACTCCTCGGGCGTAGGACGCACGGCAGGATGGGCGCGTGCGGGAGACGGTGCAGGACGCTGACGACCCGCGGCTCGGGGACTACGTACGCCTGCGGGAGTCGTCGCTGCGGCGCAGCCTGGAGTCCGAGCGGGGGCTGTTCATCGCCGAGGGCGAGAAGGTCATCCGCCGCGCGGCCGAGGCCGGGCACGTGCCGCGCTCGTTCCTGCTGGCGCCACGCTGGCTCGCCGGGCTCGACGACGTGCTGTCCCGCTGGCCGGACGTCCCCGTCTACGTCGTCGACGAGGCCGTGGCCGAGCAGGTCACCGGCTTCCACGTCCACCGCGGCGCGCTGGCCTCGTTCCACCGCGCCGACCTGCCGGGCGTGGACGCCCTGCTCGGGCTGCGGCGGCTCGTGGTGCTCGAGGACGTCGTGGACCACGCGAACGTCGGGGCCGTGCTGCGCAGCGCCGCCGGGCTCGGCTGGGACGGGGCGCTGCTCTCGCCGCGGTGCGCCGACCCGCTCTACCGCCGGGCGGTCAAGGTGAGCATGGGCGCGGTCTTCGCCCTGCCCTGGACCCGGCTCCCGAGCTGGCGCGACGCGCCCGCGCTGCTGGCCGAGGCGGGCGTGACGACCGTGGCCCTCACGCTGGCCGACGACAGCGTCGACCTGGGCGAGGTCGCCGGCCGGTTCGGCGACGACGACCGGGTCGCGGTGCTGCTCGGCACCGAGGGTGCGGGTCTGTCCGCGCACTGGTCCTCGACGGCCACCGTGCGCGCGCGCATCCCCATGCGCGCCGGCGTCGACTCGCTCAACGTCGCGGCCGCGGCGGCGATCGCCTGCTACGCCCTGGCGCCCTCGGCCTGACGCCGTCGCCGGACGGGTGAGGTCAGAGCTCGTCCTCCTCGGCCTCCGGCGCGGGGCCGCGGCGGGGGGAGACGGGCCAGTCGTCGGGGTATCGCTCGGCGAGGTCGTCGTGCTGCTGGCGGAGCTTCTTGCGGCCGCGGGCCGACAGCCGGTCGCCGAAGACGATGCCGTTCAGGTGGTCGGTCTCGTGCTGCAGGCAGCGGGCGAGCAGGCCGTCGCCGTGGATCTCGACCGGGTTGCCGTCGACGTCCTGGCCCCGGCAGATCGCGTGGTCGGGCCGCGCGAGCTCCTGGTAGCCGCCGGGGAAGGACAGGCAGCCCTCGTCGATCGCGTCGAGGTTGCGGTCCTTGCCCTCGGGCAGCTCGACGACCGGGTTGCAGACGACGCCGACATGGCGGACCTCGGCCTCGTCGGGGCAGTCGTAGACGAACACCGCGAGGTCGAGGCCGACCTGCGTCGCCGCGAGCCCGACACCCGAGGCCGCCTCCATCGTGGCGAACATGTCGCGCACGAGGGTGCGCAGCTCGTCGTCGAAGGTCTCCACCGGGCGGGTCTTCGCGTGCATCACCGGGGTGCCCCAGCGGGTGATCGGGAGCACGCGGCCCCCGACCGTCAGGTCGTCGTCGGTCACGGCGGGCAGGTTAGCGAACCCGGCCAGGCCGGCGGCGGTGCGCCGACCGCCTGTCGGGCAGGTCCGCGCCCGCCGGCTGCGGGGTGGCGCCTTGCCCAGGCCCCCGCAGGCACGCACAGTGACCGGATGGGAGCGAGGGTCGAGGAGGCGGCGGCGGCCGCCGGCACCAGGGCCGGCGTTGGCGCTGACGACCGCGCACCGCTGCCCGACGCGCTCGCTGGACCGCTGGAGGACTACCTGCGCGACCTCCGGCTGCGGCGCGGGCTCTCCCCGCACACGCTGCGCGCCTACCGCACCGACCTGCTGGGCCTGCTCGTCCACCTGCACGAGCACGGCGTCGACGACCTCGCCGACGCCGACCTGCGCGACCTGCGGGGCTGGCTCGCCGCCGAGCAGGCCGCGGGCCGGGCCCGCACCACGATGCAGCGGCGCTCGGCCGCCGTGCACGGCTTCTTCCGCTGGGCCGAGCAGACGCACCGGCTGCCCACCGACCCCTCGGCCGCGCTGCGCTCGCCCCGCCCGCACCGGCGCCTGCCCGAGACGCTCAGCCAGGCCGAGGCACAGCAGCTGCTGGAGGACGCCATCGCGATCGCCCGCGAGGACGGGGGACCGGTGGGGCTGCGCGACGTCGCGCTGCTCGAGGTGCTCTACGCCACGGGCGTGCGCGTCGCCGAGCTCTGCGGGCTGGACCTCGGCGACCTCGACCGCGACCGACGGGTGCTGCGGGTCTTCGGCAAGGGGGCCAAGGAACGTTCCGTCCCGCTCGGCGTGCCCGCCCTCGACGCGCTGGAGTCCTGGCTGGCCCGCGGCCGTCCCGCCCTGGCCACTGCGGCGAGCGGAGCGGCGACCTTCGTCGGCGAGCGCGGGGGCCGCCTCGACCCGCGCGTGGTCCGGCGGATCGTCCACCGCGCCCTGCGGACGGTCGACGGCGCCCCGGACCTCGGGCCCCACGGCCTGCGCCACGCCATGGCGACCCACCTGCTCGAGGGCGGCGCCGACCTGCGCAGCGTGCAGGAGATGCTCGGCCACGCCTCCCTGGCGACGACGCAGATCTACACCCACGTCACCGACGAGCGCCTGCGCTCGGCCTACCTCCAGGCCCACCCGCGCGCCTGAGCCGGTCAGAGCGTGCGCAGCCTCTCCGAGCCGGTGTCGAAGAACGCGTCGAGGTAGGCCTCGGCCGGCAGCGTGCTCCCGCGCAGGAGCGAGAAGACCTCCGCCCCGTCGGCCGGGCCGTCGGACAGCGCGAAGGCCTGCGCCAGGCCGAGGTAGCGGTCGGGCGCGTCCGGGATGGCCGCCGCGTACGTCCGCGCCTCGGCCTCGGCCCGGGCCACCGCCTCCTCGACGGAGGTGGCGCGCCACAAGGTGATGCGCTCCTCGTAGACCGACTCCTCCCGGTCGTCGGGAAGCCAGCCCTCCTCGAACAGGCAGCGGACCGCGAACCAGCGCGGGTCCTGGGGCAGGGCGAAGGGGTCCTGGGTCATGGCGGCAGCGTCGCACCCGGTCGCCGGCCCGGCCCGGGGCGGCCGTCGTCACAGCCACGTCATCGGGTCGACCATGCGGCCGTCGAGCCAGACCATCAGGTGCAGGTGGCACCCGGTGGCGAAGCCCGTCTGCCCGACGTAACCCACGACCTGGCCGCGACGCACGTGCGCGCCGGGGGAGACGACGTAGCGGACCGCGTGGTTGTACGCGGTGACGACCTCGTGGCCGTCGACCCGGCCGTGGTCGATGAACAGCCGGTTGCCGTAGCCGACGCTCGACACCCGGCGGGTCACACGGCCGGCGTAGGCGGCCCGGATCGGGGTGCCGCAGGCGGCGCCGAGGTCGGCCCCGTCGTGGAGCTTCCACACGTGCAGGACGGGGTGGAAGCGCCGTCCGAACGGCGAGGTGAGGGCACCGGGCACCGGCCGGACGAAGCCGTGGCTGCCGGGCGGCCCGACCGCGCCGACGGCGCCCACCGGGCCGCCGACGAAGCCGAGCGCCGCCGACTCGACCGCCTTGCGCGCCGCCTCGCGGGCCAGCGCCTCGGCGACCACGACCGCGCGGCGCGAGGACGGGACCAGGCGCAGCGTCCCGGCCGTGCCCGCCGAGAACGCGCCGTCCGGCGGGGCGAGCGGGTCCAGGTAGGTCGACCCGCGCTTGAGGCCCCAGTGCAGGCAGCGGTCCTGGCAGTGCTCCTCGCGCCCGACGCGGCCGACCACGTCGCCGCGGTGCACGCGCGTCCCCACCCGGACCGTGCCCTCGACGGGCTCGAGCGTCGAGCGGACCCCGCCGTGGTCGACCACCACGACGGGCTTGCCGGCGACCCGGCCGACGAAGACCACCGTCCCGTCGCCCGGCGCCAGCACGCGCTGACCCGGTCGCGCCTCGAGGTCCACCCCGCGGTGCCCGGGACCCCACGCGACGTCCGGCGGGTCGAACCCCTCGGTGACGGTCGGCGTCCCGTCGAGGGGCCAGCCACCCGTCGCGGTCCCGGCGGTGCCGCCCGGCTCGGGGGCGGCGTCCGCGGTGCGGGGGAGCGGCGTGGCCAGGACGCCGAGCACGCCGAGCAGCACGGCCACGAGCAGGGCGGGCAGTCGGCCGCCGCGTCGGGCGGAGGTGGTCGTCACGCCCGGAGGATGGTGCGGAGGTGCCCGTCCGTGCCGCCCGCCGGGACCCGCCTGTGGACGACGGACGGAACCGTCACCGGTGCTGTGGACGACCGGCACGGCGACGCCCCGCGACCGCTGCAGGACGATTCGGTCGCACCCTCGCGGACGGGTACCCTGGGCACCAGCAGGCCCACCTGGGCCTGACTTCGCGTGCCCACCTCCGGTCCTCACCGACCGGGCGGCGCCACGGTCCCGACCTCGTCGGGCAGGCGCCCGCGTGGGCACCAGGGAGCACCGAACCGCTCGGTGCTCGACGAACCGTACGTCGGCGCCCGCGCGCGCCGGCAAGAGGAGGAACGGCCATGGCCGTCGTCACCACCCGCCAGCTCCTCGAGAGCGGCGTCCACTTCGGGCACCAGACCCGTCGCTGGAACCCCAAGATGAAGCGCTTCATCTTCACCGAGCGCAACGGCATCTACATCATCGACCTGCAGCAGTCGCTGACCTACATCGACCGCGCGTACGCGTTCGTCAAGGACACGGTCGGCCGCGGCGGCCAGGTGCTCTTCATCGGCACCAAGAAGCAGGCCCAGGAGGCCGTCGCCGAGCAGGCGACCCGCGTCGGCATGCCCTACGTGAACCACCGCTGGCTGGGCGGCATGCTCACCAACTTCGGCACCATCGCCAAGCGCATCCAGCGCCTCAAGGAGCTCGAGGTCATGGACTTCGACGACGTCGCGGCCTCCGGCCTGACGAAGAAGGAGCTCCTCGGGCTGCGCCGCGAGAAGGACAAGCTCGAGAAGACCCTCGGCGGCATCCGTGACATGGCCAAGACCCCGCAGGCGGTCTGGATCATCGACACGAAGAAGGAGCACCTCGCCGTCGACGAGGCGCGCAAGCTGCGCATCCCCGTCATCGGCATCCTCGACACCAACTGCGACCCCGACGAGGTCGACTTCGCCATCCCGGGCAACGACGACGCGATCCGCTCCGTCTCGCTGCTGACCCGCGTGCTCGCCGACGCGGTCGCCGAGGGCCTGGTCTCCCGCTCCGGCGGCTCGCAGACCGGTGCCGAGGCCGAGGTCGAGCCCATGCCCGACTGGGAGCGCGAGCTCCTGGGCGCCTCGCAGGAGCCCGCCGGGTCCGTCCCCGACGCCCAGCCGGCCGCCGACGCCGCCCCGGTGCCCGGTGACGAGCAGCCCGGCCCCGCCGCGGTGGAGGCCGAGCAGGCCGCCGACGCGCAGGTCGACGTGGAGCAGCAGGCCGACGCCCCCGCCGAGAACACCTACGACGCCGCCGCCGGCACCACGCACCAGCTGACCGACCAGCACTGATCCCGGCCTCCGGGGTCGAACGAACAGACGAGGACGAGGACACGAATGGCGATCTCCGCCGCTGACGTGAAGAAGCTCCGCGACGCCACGGGCGCCGGGATGATGGACTGCAAGAAGGCCCTGACCGAGACCGACGGCGACTACGACGCCGCGGTCGAGGTGCTGCGGGTCAACGGCCAGGCCAAGGCCGCGAAGCGGGGCGCCGAGCGCTCCGCCACCAACGGCCTGGTCGCCTTCGAGGACGGGGCGCTGCTCCAGCTCGGGGCCGAGACCGACTTCGTCGCCAAGAACCAGGAGTTCCAGGACCTGGCGAGCGAGGCGGTCAAGGCCGTGGCGGCCAACCAGGCCACCGGCGTCGAGGCGGCCAACGCCGCGTCGCTGCCGTCCGGCCAGACCGTCGGCGAGGCCGTCGAGGCCCTCGCGGTCAAGATCGGCGAGAAGCTCGAGGTGAGCAACGCGGCGTACTTCGACGGCAAGACCGTCGTCTACCTGCACCGTCGCGCCTCGGACCTGCCGCCCCAGGTGGGCGTGCTCGTCGAGTACGACGGCACCGACGAGACGGCCGCCCGTGCGGTCGCGATGCAGATCGCGGCCATGCGGCCGACCTACCTGAGCCGGGACGAGGTGCCCGCCGACCTCGTCGAGAACGAGCGGCGCATCGCGGAGGCCCAGGCCAAGGAGGAGGGCAAGCCCGAGCGTGCCCTGCCGATGATCGTCGAGGGCCGGGTGAACTCCTTCTTCAAGGACGTCGCCCTGCTCGACCAGCCGTCGGTCACCGACGGCAAGACCTCGGTCGGCAAGCAGCTCGAGGCCGCCGGCGTCACCGTCAAGCGGTTCGTCCGCTTCGAGGCCGCCGGCTCCTGATCGCCGACGACGTGCCCTGAGCCTCTCGAGGCTCAGGGCACGTCGCACGACCGGAGCAGCACAGCACGACCGGAGCAGCACCCGTCCCGCACCGTCCCCCGAGGAGCCCATCGATGACCGGACCGTACGCACGCGTGATGCTCAAGCTCTCCGGCGAGGTGTTCGGCGGCGGCAGCGTCGGGGTCGACCCCATCGTGGTGCACGGCGTCGCCACCCAGATCGCCGAGGTCGTCAAGGCGGGCACGCAGGTCGCCGTGGTCGTCGGCGGCGGCAACTTCTTCCGGGGCGCCGAGCTCCAGCAGGGCGGCATGGACCGCGACCGCGCCGACTACATGGGCATGCTCGGCACCGTCATGAACTGCCTCGCCCTCCAGGACTTCCTGGAGAAGGAGGGCGTGCAGACCCGCGTGCAGACCGCGATCGCCATGGGCCAGATCGCCGAGCCCTACATCCCGCGCCGGGCCGAGCGGCACCTGGAGAAGGGCCGCGTCGTGATCTTCGGCGCCGGCTCCGGGATGCCCTACTTCTCCACCGACACCGTCGCCGCGCAGCGCGCGCTCGAGGTGGGCGCGGACGTGCTCCTGATGGGCAAGCAGGGTGTCGACGGCGTCTACTCCGCCGACCCCAAGCGCGACCCCTCGGCGGTCAAGTTCGACGAGCTGACCTACGACGACTTCCTGCTGAAGGACCTCAAGGTGGCCGACGCGACGGCGATCAGCATGGCCCGGGACAACAAGCTGGCGATGGTCTTCTTCGGCCTCGACAACCCCGGCAGCATCGTCGCCGTCGTGTCGGGTGAGAAGATCGGGACCACGGTCCACGCCTGAGCGTCCCCGGACGGGCTGAGCGCGGACCGCGGACGTCCGCAGCCGCCCGACCAGGACCGCACCAGACCGGGCCCCGCCCGGCACCCCCTGCACGACCGTACGAAGGAGCCCTTCCGTGACCGCCGCCGAGATCCTCTCCGACGCCGACGACAGCATGGAGCTGGCTGTCGAGTACGCCAAGGAGGAGTTCGCCGCCATCCGCACCGGGCGGGCCCACCCGGCGATGTTCGCCAAGATCACCGCCGAGTACTACGGGGCCTACACCCCCCTGCAGCAGCTCGCGAGCTTCCAGGTCCCCGAGGCTCGGATGGTCCTGGTGACCCCGTACGACCGCGCCTCGCTGCCGGCGATCGAGAAGGCCATCCGCCAGTCCGACCTCGGCGTCAACCCGTCGAACGACGGCAACTCGATCCGCCTGGTCCTGCCCGAGCTCACCGAGCAGCGGCGCAAGGAGTACATCAAGCTCGCCCGCACCAAGGCCGAGGACGCCCGGATCTCCATCCGTGGCTCGCGTCGCACCGCCAAGGACGCCCTGGACAAGCTGGTGAAGGACAAGGAGGTCGGCGAGGACGAGGTGACCCGCGCCGAGAAGCAGCTGGACGCCTCGACCAAGAAGTACGTCGACCAGGTCGACGAGGTCCTCAAGCACAAGGAGTCCGAGCTGCTCGAGGTCTGAGCAGCCGGTCCTCCCACCGCTCGTGACCTCAGACGCCGCACCGCCCCCGGGTCCGCCGGCGGCGCCGGAGCCCCTCGCGCCGCCCGCGCACACCAGCCGCGCGGGCCGCGACCTGCCCAAGGCCATCGGCATCGGCGTCGGGCTGGGCGCGTACGTCGTGCTCAGCCTGCTGTTTCTCAAGCCGGCCTTCGTGCTGCTCGTCGCCGTCGCCCTGGTGCTCGGCTCGCGCGAGCTGCACGCCGCGCTCAAGCGGCAGGGCATGAACGCGGCGATCGTGCCGATCATGGTCGGCACCGTGGCGATCGCCATCGGCTCCTACCTGGCCGGCATCCAGCGCCCGATCGTCTACTCCACGACCAGCGTGCTGCTCGGCGCCCTGGCGCTCACGGTGCTCGCCGCGCTGGTGTGGCGGATGCCCGGCGGGGCGCACGGCTACGTGAAGGACGCGGCGGCCAGCCTCTTCATCATCTGCTACGTGCCGCTGCTCGGCTCGTTCACGGCGCTCATGCTCGCCGGCGAGAACGGGGGAGCGCGGCTGGTCACCTTCATCCTCGTGGTGGTGATGAGCGACACCGGCGGCTACGTCTTCGGCGTCCTCCTGGGCAAGCACCCGATGGCACCCCGGATCAGCCCCAAGAAGTCGTGGGAGGGCCTGGTCGGCTCGCTGGTCTTCGGCGTCGCGTCCGGGGTGGCCATGGCCGTGCTGGGCCTGAAGGTGCCGGTCTGGATCGGCGTGCTCATCGGCGTCGCCCTGGTCGCCGTCGGCACCTGCGGCGACCTCATCGAGTCGATGGTCAAGCGCGACCTCGGCATCAAGGACATGAGCTCGTTCCTGCCCGGGCACGGCGGGGTCATGGATCGTCTCGACAGCCTCCTCGTGGCGGCCCCGGTAGCCTGGCTCATCATGTACGTGCTCGTCCCTGGAGGCTGACCGTGAGCGCAGCAGGATCCCCCGACCTGCCGGTCGCGACCGTCGAGATCCCGGAGTACGTGCAGCCGCCCGACAAGTCGTCGCTGCCGCTCGTCTTCACCGCCCCGCGTCGGGGCAAGCCGCCGGTCCACTGGGCCGACCTCGACCCGGCCGCCCGGCGTACGGCCGTCGAGCAGGCGGGCCACCGGGCGTACCGGGCCCGACAGATCTCGGCGCACTACTTCGAGGGGCTGCGCAGCGACCCCGACACCTGGACCGACCTGCCGGCGGGCGTGCGCAGCGAGCTCGCCTCGGCGTTCATGCCGCCGCTGCTCACCTCGGTGCGCGAGCTGACCTGCGACGACGGCGACACGGTCAAGAACCTGTGGCGCCTGCACGACGGCGCGCTGGTCGAGAGCGTGCTGATGCGCTACCCCGACCGGGTCACCATGTGCGTCTCGAGCCAGGCCGGCTGCGGCATGGCGTGCCCCTTCTGCGCGACCGGCCAGGGCGGCCTGCAGCGCAACATGAGCACCGCCGAGATCGTCGAGCAGGTCGTCGACGGCGCCCGCAAGCTCGCGCACGGCCACTTCGGCGACGACGAGCCGGGCGCGGCGCCGCGGGTCAGCAACGTCGTGTTCATGGGCATGGGCGAGCCGCTGGCCAACTACAAGGCCGTCGTCGGCGCGCTGCGCCAGCTGACCACGCCGAAGCCGGACGGCCTGGGCATGAGCGCGCGCGGCATCACCGTCTCGACGGTGGGCCTCGTGCCGCGCATCCACCAGCTCTCCGAGGAGGGCCTCCCGGTCACGCTGGCGCTCTCGCTGCACGCGCCCGACGACGAGCTGCGCGACGAGCTCGTCCCGGTCAACACCCGCTGGAACGTCGACGAGGTCGTCGACGCCGCCTGGGAGTACGCCCGGACGACCCGGCGCCGCGTCTCGATCGAGTACATCCTCATCCGCGACGTGAACGACCAGCCGCAGCGGGCCGAGCAGCTCGCCAAGGTCCTCAAGCGGCGCGGCAGCTGGGGCTGGGTGCACGTCAACCTCATCCCGCTCAACCCGACGCCGGGCTCGCGCTGGACCGCCTCGCGCCGCCGCGACGAGGACGAGTTCGTCCGCCGGCTCCAGGCGCGCGGCGTCCCGGTGACGGTCCGCGACACCCGGGGCCGCGAGATCGACGGGGCCTGCGGGCAGCTCGCCGCCGGCAGCGCCGACGTCGACGCCTCGGTCACCGCGCCCCCGGCGCGGGCGCTGGTCTGAGGTTCCTGCTGTCGGCGCACCGGCGTCGAGCCCGGCCGCCGGCTCAGGCGGCGTTCGTGGGCTCGGGCGCGCGGTCGGCGAGCAGGGCCTCGTAGTCGGGCAGGTCGAGGTCGGCCGCGGGGCGCTCGAGCAGGCGGAGCAGCGGAGCCGCGAGCGCCATCGTCGAGAAGGCCAGGTTGCGCAGGCGCAGGCATAACCGGGTGCGCGGGGCGAGGATACGACCGGCGTTCACCTTCTCCGAGATCGACGCGTAGTCACGGAACCTCTCCTCGAACCGCGCCAGCGCACGCTCGTGGTCCCCGTCGGCCAGCGCGAGCTCGCCCGCCAGCACGTACGCGCCGACCAGCGCGAGACCGGTGCCGTAGCCGCCGAGCGTGTTGCCCCACGCGGCGTCCCCGAGCAGGACCACGCGTCCCGACGACCAGCGGTCGGCCCTGACCCGCGCGATCGCGTCGAGGTAGACCTCGTCCGCCGCCGGGACCTGCGCCATCAGCTCGGGCACCCGCCAGCCCGCGCCCGCGAAGGCCGCGAGGAGCGTCGCCTTCTGCGCCTCCACGTCCCCGCGGTCTACCGCGGAGGCATCCGAGGCGAAGACGAAGAACGCCGGCGCCTTGCCGCTGCCGAGCAGGACGGTCCGCCCGGGCTCGCTGTACGCGACCTCGTCGGCCCCGTCGATCGTCAGGTCGGTGAGGACGTAGGAGTAGCCGAGGTGACGGACGAAGTCGGGCTCGGGGCCGAAGGCCAGCCGGCGGACGTTGGAGTGGATGCCGTCCGCGCCCACGACGAGGTCGTAGGTCCGGGGCTCGCCGTGCTCGAAGGTCACGTGCACGCCGTCGGCGCGCTGATCGAGCGCGGAGACGGAGTCGCCGAAGACGTACGTGACGCGCTCCGCGGTGAGGTCGTGCAGGACGCGGGCCACGTCGCCGCGGGGCACGTTGATCTCCCCGCCGCCGAACGCACCGGGGACGGTCGCGATCGTGCGCCCCGCCGCGTCCACGACGACCCCGTCGGGGCTCGGGACGGCGGCGGCGCGGACGGCGTCGAGGATGCCGGTGCGCTCGAGGACGGTGCGGTGCACCGCGCCCTTGAAGTCGACGGCCTGGCCGCCGGGACGCACGGCCGGGGCCTTCTCCACGACGGTGACGTCGAAGCCGAAGCGGTCGAGCCAGTGGGCGAGGGCGGGTCCGGCGATGCTGGCGCCGGAGACGAGGACACGGGTCTGCACGAAGAGCTCCTCAGGACGTGCGGGGACCGCCCGCGCCGGTCGGCGCGGGTGGGTGCTGCGGGGTGGTCTTGCGGGGCGCTACGTGCTCAGGGGGCGCCGAGGGTGCGGAAGTGCCGGTCGAGGTCGTCGAGAGCGAGGTCGGCGCTGCGCCTCGTGGTGCCTCCGACCGGGTCGAAGGGCAGGTCGTCGAGCACCGCCCGGCCGACCTGGTCGGTGACCCACTGGACAACGGCGACGAGCGCGGCCGCGTGCGCGTGGGCGACCAGCGCCTCGACCCCCGCGGTGGTGTCGACGACGGCGGCCGCCACCGTGGCCGTCTGCCGCTCGCGGAACTCCAGCGCGTAGCGCCGCAGCACCGGGCTGCCGAGGCAGAGCGCGGCGAACTCGCCGCGGGCCAGCGCGCGGTCCTCGGTCCGCAGCCGGTCGACGTCCTCGTGCACGAGGGCCCGCACCACCTCGGCGGGGCTGGCGCCCGGCGCCCGGTCACGGACGAGCCGGTCGTAGCGGAGCCGGATCTCCTCGGCGCGGTCGAGCACGAGGTCGTGCTTGGCCGGGAAGTAGTTGTAGACGGTCTGGTCGGAGACGTCGGCCGCGCGGGCCACGTCGAGCACCGAGACCGCGTCGTAGCCGCGGTCGGCGAAGAGGGCCGCCGCCACGTCCGCGAGCCGCTCGCGCGTCTCCGCCTTCTTGCGGTCGCGGAGTCCTGCTTCCCGTCGTGGCACTTCTCTAGGCTAGCCCAATGTTTTTGGTCTGCCAAGCAATCGCATGGACGGCACCGGGCGGTGGGTGCAGAAGGGGACACGATGCTGGCGTGCGACGACTCCGCGGACGCGACGTGGCCCGCGTCGGTGCGGCGCGGACGAGCGCCGGCGTACGCCGGTCGGGAGTCGGGTCCTGAACCGTCCGCTCGCGCTGCTCGTCGCCGGCACCTTCTTCATGGAGATCCTCGACGGCACCGTCCTCGCCACGGCAGCGCCAGCGATCGCCGCCGACTTCGGCGTGGCGCCCGTCGACGTGAACCTGGCGGTGACGGCCTACCTCGTCGCCCTCGCGGCCGGCATCCCGGTCAGCGGCTGGCTGGCCGCCCGCTGGGGCAGCCGGCGGGTCCTGCTGCTCGGGATCGTGCTCTTCACGGTCGCCTCCGCCCTGTGCGCGGCGAGCACGAGCCTGCCCGTGATGGTCCTGGACCGCGTCCTGCAGGGCGGCGGCGGTGCGTTGATGGTGCCGGTCGGCCGGCTCGTGGTCCTGCGGTCGACGCCCAAGGAGGACCTGCTGCCGACGATCGCCTACCTCACCTGGCCCGCGCTCCTGGCGCCCGTCGTCGCGCCCTCGCTCGGCGGCTGGGTGGTGACGGTGGCCTCGTGGCACTGGATCTTCCTCGTCAACGTCCCCCTCGGCGTCGTCGCCTGCGTGGCGGCCGTCCGGCTGGTGCCGCGGACCACCGAACCGCTCCCCGCGCGCCTCGACCGCCGCGGGCTGGCGTTGACGACGGCCGTGCTCGTGAGCGTGCTGGTGGGCCTCGAGCTCCTCCGGCCGGGGTCGTCCCCGCTCCTCGGCGTCCTGCTGCTCGGGGTCGGTGGGCTGCTGGGCGTGGCTGCCGTCCGCTGGTTGCGGCGTGCGCCGGACCCGCTCCTCGACCTCGACGGGCTGGGGGTGCGGAGCTTCCGCGCCGCGAACGTGGAGGGCTCGGTCTACCGCGCCGTGATCAGCGCCGTGCCGTTCGTCGTCCCGCTGCTGCTCCAGGTCGGCCTCGGCTGGTCGGCCGCCCGGGCCGGCCTGCTGCTCATGGCGCTGTTCGTGGGCAACGTCGGGGTCAAGCCGCTCACGACACCGCTGCTGCGCTGCTTCGGCTTCCGCGCGGTGCTGGTCTGGAGCATCGCCGGCGGGGCGCTCGTGCTGCTCGGGCTCGCCCTGGTCGGCCCGTCGACGCCGGTGCCCGTCCTCGCCGGCGCCCTGGTGCTGAGCGGCGCGCTGCGCTCGGTCGGCTTCAGCGCGTACAACTCGCTCCAGTTCGCCGACGTGGACCCCGAGCGCCTCCGCGGCGCCAACGTGCTGTCGGCGACGGTGCAGCAGGTCGCCGGTGCCCTCGGGGTCGCCGGGGGAGCGCTGCTGCTGCGCGTCGGGCAGGCCCTGGGGTCGGGCTCGGGGTTCGACGCCGACGGGCTGCTGGCCTACCGCACCGCCTTCGTCGTCCTCGCGGTGGTGCTGCTGGTGCCGCTCGTCGACGCCGTCCGGCTGCCCGCCGCCGTCGGGGAGGAGGTCACCGGCCGCCGCGCCTGACGACGGCACTGAGGAGCGCGGTCCGGCGCTCGTGCAGAAGACTTCTGCACAAAACTTGTGCAGAGAAGTTCTGCACGAGTACGGTCCTCCTGTGCCTTCCGACGAGAACACCGCCTGGCTCGACGCGACCGCCGTACGCGTCCTGGCCCACCCGCTGCGCTCCCGGCTGCTGTCGCGGCTGCGGGTGACCGGTCCGGCGACGGCCACGGACCTGGCGAGCGCGCTGAGCACGAACACCGGGGCCACCAGCTACCACCTGCGTCGGCTCGAGGCCGTGGGCCTCGTGACGGACACGGGAGAGGGCGAGGGCAAGCGGCGGCTGTGGCGCGCGACCACCGTCGCGCACGGCTGGCACCGCAGCACCTTCGCCGACGACGAGGACGCCGAGGTCGCCCTCGACTGGCTCGAGCGCTCGTACGTCCGCCAGGTCGCGACCGGTGCGGAGGCGTGGCTCGACGCCGTCGGCGACTGGCCCGCCGAGTGGGCCGACGCGACCGGGCTGAACGACACCGTCGTCACGGTGACGCCGGCCCGGCTCCGCGCCCTCACCGAGGAGCTGCGGGCGGTGACCGAGCGCTACCGGGCGGCCCCGAGCGACGACCCGGACGCCCGCCAGGTGAAGGTCTCGCTGCTCACCCATCCCGTGGACGTGGACCGGGCGCCCGGCTCGTGACCACCGCGCGGACGGCCGAGCGTCGGCTGCTGCTGCTCACCTGCACCCGGTGGCTGCCCACGGGGCTGGTCTTCGGGCTCACCGTGCTGCTGCCGCTGCAGCGGGGCCTGTCCCTGGCCGACGTCGGGGCGATGGTCGCCACGCAGGGGTTCGTCGTGCTGGCGCTCGAGCTGCCCAGCGGGGGGCTGGCCGACGCGGTCGGGCGCCGTCCGGTGCTGCTCCTCGCCGGCGTGCTCGGCGTCGCCTCGACCCTCGTCCTCGTGCTGGCCCAGCAGGCCTGGGTCTTCGTGGTCGCGCTCGCCCTGCAGGGGGTCTACCGGGCCCTGGACTCCGGACCGCTCGAGGCGTGGTTCGTCGACACCGCCCTGGCCGACGACCCGTCCACCCCGGTCGAGCGCGCGCTGAGCCGCGCGGGCACCGTCCTCGGGGCCGCCATCGCCGTCGGTGCGCTGGTCTCGGCCGGGCTGGTCGCCTGGCACCCCGTCGCCGGCTCGAGCGCGCTCCTGCTGCCCTTCGGCGCCGCGCTCGCGGGCATGCTCGTCCACCTGGTGCTCACCGCGGTGCTCGTGACCGAGGCGCCCCACCGCGAGCGCGCACGGGGGGCCGCGCTGCTCGCCTCGACCCGGCAGGCGCCGCGGCTGGTGGTGGACGGCGTACGGCTCCTGCGGGCCGACCGGGTGCTGCGTTGCGTCGTGCTGGTCGAGGTCTTCTGGGGCGTGGGCATGATCGGCTTCGAGACGCTGATGCCCGCGCGGCTCGCCGAGCAGCTCGGCGGCGTGGAGCGGGCCGCCGTCGTCCTCGGTCCGGCGGCGGCCGGCGCCTGGGGCCTGTACGCGGTCGGTGCCGGCGCGGCCGGGCTCGTCGGGCGTCGCCTCGGCGTCGCCTGGACCGCCGTCGGTGCCCGGCTCGCCTGCGGGCTGCTCGTCGTCGTCATGGGCCTGGCGACGGGCCCGGTCGGGCTGGTCGTGGCCTACCTCGCCGCGTACACGCTCCACGGCGCCAACAACCCCGTCCACGCGACCCTCCTGCACCGCCGGGCGAGCGCGGGCAACCGGGCCACCGTCCTGTCGATCAACTCGATGGTCTCCGGCGGCTGCTACTCACTCGGCGTCCTGGTCCTCGGTCCGCTGGCCGCCGCGACGAGCACCGGGGTGGCGACGGTCGTGGCGGGCGCATTCAGCGCCCTGGGCGCGGCGCTCTACCTGCCCGCGGTGCGCACCGAGCAGCGCTGAGCCCTCACGGCAGCGTGACGAGCTCGTAGGCGCCGACCTGCCCGTCCGCGACGTCCAGGAGGCCGAGCGTGCGGTGCGGCTGTCGGCGCTTGTCGGTCGGCGAGCCCGGGTTGAGGATCCGCAGCCGGGTGCCGTCAGGAAAGGGCTGCGCCTCGTCGAGCGGGATGTGGGAGTGGCCGAAGACGACCAGGTCCGCGTCGGGGAAGCGTCGGTGCATCCGGGCGACCCGCCCCTGCTTCGCCCCGGCGTCGTGGACCATCGCGACCCGCAGCCCCTCGAGCTCGAGCTCCAGCGTCTCGGGCGCGCCCCAGGCCGCGACCTCCGGCCCGTCGTTGTTGCCGAGCACCGCCTTCACCGGCGCGAAGGCCGCCAGCTCGTCGAGCACGCCCGGGACGCAGACGTCGCCCGCGTGCAGGACCAGGTCGGCCCCGCCGAGGTGCGCGGCGACGGCCGGGGGCAGCCCCTTCCAGAACCGCGGGGCGTGGGTGTCGGAGAGCAGGACGACGCGCACGCCAGCATCGTCCTGCATCGCCGTCCCGGTCCACGGTCGGGACGCGGGAGATTCGCCCCGGCGCGCCGACGTGGTGGACTAGGCGGACGATGCCCGCAGCCAAGCCGAAGAGCCCGCAGACCAAGGACCCGTACGCCGCGCAGGGCAAGGCCCTCGCCTCGGCGGTCCAGCGGCTGCGCGGCTGGCTCAGCACCGACGCCGCCCGGCTGCCCGAGCTCGTCGACGCCCTGAACGCGCTGGTCGCGCACCGCCTCGACGGGCACGCGTACGCCGCGGCCGGCGCCGAGGCGCAGGAGGCGGTCAAGCGCTCCGCCGAGCACCTGCTGGCCAGCGGCCCGGTGGGTCCCTACAGCAGCGCGCCCGACGTCGTCCGCTGCGGCACGGCCCTGGTGCAGCTCGCCGCGCTGCAGGCGGGGATCGGGCTGGTGGAGCCCGCCGGCGCGACGCTCGCCTCCTGGGACGGGCTGCGGGGACAGGTCGCCGAGGCCGGCACCGTCGTCGAGCTCGACGCCGGCACCGGCCGGCGGGCCCTCCTCGTCGCCGGGCGGGTGGCGCTCGCCGAGGGCGACGCCGCCCTGGCCAACGCGTACGCGGACGCGGCCCTGGCCGTGCCGCGCCCCGGTGACGACCCCGGGTTCGTGATGGTGGACCTCGAGCGGCTCGCCTCCGACGCCCGCTGGGCCGGCGGGCGGGCCGAGCAGTCGCTCGGCTTCCTGCACAGCGCCAAGGAGGCGTACGAGCGCGCGGGCGGCGAGCGCCTCGACGAGCCCGGACGGCTCGCGCCGGCCCTGGCCGAACGGCTCTCCGAACCGCTCCCGGCGCTCTACCGCGACCTCGCCGACCGCCTCGGCGCGCTGGGGGAGCGCGACCTCGCGCTCGCCAACCGGCGGCTGCTCGTCGACCGCCTCCGCAGCCTGGTCGCGCGGGTCGAGGCCCTGCGCCCGGCGCTGGTGTCCGCGCTGACCGACCTCGCCTCCGACCTGCTGGCCGCGGACCGGGCGGAGGAGGCGTACGGCGTCGCCGCCGAGGCCGAGTCGGCCGCGGCCGACCGCGCGGTCCCGTCGGGCCCGCGGCTGCTGGCCGCCGCGGTCCTCGCCCGGGCCTCGCTCGCCGCCGGGCACCCTGCCCCCGCCGGTCCGCTGCGCGGGCTCCTGGCCGGCGAGGGCGAGGCGGCCGGTCCCACCGTGCGGGGCGTCGCGTCCGCCGCGCTCGCCGAGCTGCTCCGCGCCGAGGGCCTCGAGGAGGCCGCCCGCGCCGCGCTCGACGGCGTCGAGGTGTCGCCCGACCGGGCCCGCGGCGTCGTGGGCCGCGGCAGCTCGGCGGTCTCGTGGTCGCCCCTCGGGTCCGACCGCGCGTACGGCGCACCCCTCGGGCAGGCCGACGGCGTGGTCGCCGCGACCCCGACCTGGCTCGAGCAGGAGCGCGCCGAGGCCCAGCGCCAGGAGGCGCAGCGCGCCGACGAGGTCCGTCGCGAGGCCGAGGCCCAGGTGGCGGAGGCGGCCCGTGAGCAGGAGGCCGCCCGTGCGGCGGCCGCCGCCCGCGCGAGCGCCGAGGCCGAGGAGCGCGAGCGCGAGGAGACCGCCCGGCGCGCCGCGGAGGAGGCCGACCAGGCCGAGCGCAAGCGCCGCCGCGAGGAGCGCCTGCGCCAGCACCAGGCCGAGGTCGACGAGCGCGAGCGCGCCGCCCGCGGCGTGCGCCGCGACGAGATCGACGCCCGGCTCGCCGAGCTCGACGCCGCCGAGGAGCCCGAGCGCGACCGCCTGCTCGCCGAGCGCGGTTCGCTGGACGCGGCCGACGCCGCCCTCGAGCAGGCCCCGACCCCGGAGGTCGTCGCAGCGCCGTCAGCGCCCGAGCCGACCACGGTCCCTGAGCCGCCCACGATCCCTGAGCCTGTCGAAGGGCCTCCCGCGCCGGAGCCGACCCCGACCGCCGAGCCGGAGCAGGCCACGACCCCCGAGCCGACCACGACCCCTGAGCCCGTCGAAGGGCCGCCCGCACCCGAACCCTCCGAACCCGAGCCCGACGAGCTGGACCAGGCCGAGGCCGCGTACGCCGCGGCCCGGTCGTCCGGTGGTCGGCGCGAGACCCGGGCGGCGGCCGAGCGGGTGGTCGAGCTGCTGCGTCCCCGGGCTTCAGCGGACCCGGGGGCGTACAACGCCCGGCTGCGGACCGCGCTGGAGAACCTCGGCGCCGCGCGGCTGCGGACCGGGGACCTCTTCGGCTCCCGCTCGGCCAACCGCGAGGCCCGCACCCTCGGCTGACCCGCCCGCCCGGCTCAGCGCGGCGGTGACGGCCAGGGCGGCAGCAGGGGCTCGAGCGCGGCGAGCTGGTCACGGGACACCCAGGAGGGGTTCGACCCCTGGGGGACGCGCTGCACCTCGAGGTCGGTGACGCCGGCGGCGCGGAGCTCGGCGACGGGCAGCGGGTCGTCGAGCAGCGGGACGTGCACCTCGACCCGGGCGCGCAGCGCGTGACGCGCCGCGTCGTCGAGCCACCAGCCGCGGTCGCCGTCGGTCCAGGGCTCGGCGGGCCCGACCACGTGGCCGAGACCCCAGACGCCGCGCGGCAGCCCGCCGGTGCCGGGCCCCGACAGCCAGAAGACGACGCGGTCGCCCCGGCGTATCAGCGCGCTGCGGTAGCCGGGCCGCACCGACCACGACGTAATCATCGAGTGCCCCTCGGCGAGGAAGCGGCGCACGTCCCAGACGGCCGGGTTGCCCTTCAGCAGCCACGCTCCCAGCACCGCGCGACTCACGGCCTGCCCCACGGCCCAGGAGTCTGCCGGACGTCCCGGAGCGTGACGGTGCGGTCTGGGAGCATGGCGGCCGTGCCCGACCTCGACCCGGCCCTGAGAGCCCTCGCCGACGCGTACGGCATCGCCACCGAGTACTGGGACTGGCAGGGCCGCCACGTCGTGGTGGCCCGCGAGACGGTCGAGGCGGTGCTCGCCGCGCTCGACGTCGACGCGAGCACGCCGGAGGCGGCCCACGCGGCGCTCGAGGCGCGCGAGCAGGAGCCGTGGACGCGGATGCTGCCGCCCTTCGTCGCGCTGCGGGCGGGGCGCACGGGCCGGGTCGACGTGCACCTGCGCGACGGCGACGGCCTGAGGGTGTGGATCGACCTCGAGACCGGCGGCGTCTGGGAGCACCTCCGCCAGCTCGAGAACTGGACCCCGGCCCGGCACCTCGACGGCCCGTACCCCGGCGGCGGCCCGGTGGGCGAGGCGACGTTCGAGCTCCCCGACGCGCTGCCGCTCGGCTACCACACGCTCCGCGCGAGCAGCACCGACGCCGCGGGGCAGCTGCACGAGGCGTCCGCGCGGCTGGTCGTCACGCCGGCCTGGCTCGGCTTCCCCGCCTCGGTGGGGGAGCGGCGCACCTGGGGCGTCGCGACGCAGCTCTACAGCGTGACCTCCGAGCAGTCGTGGGGCGTCGGCGACCTCGTCGACCTCGAGGACCTGGCCGTCTGGTCGGCCGCGACGAGCGGCGCCGACCACGTCCTGGTCAACCCGCTGCACGCCGCCGAGCCGGTCCCGCCGCTGGAGCCCTCGCCCTACCTGCCGACCTCGCGGCGCTTCGCCAACCCGCTCTACCTCCGCGTCGAGCGCATCCCCGAGCACGCCACCGCGCCCGACGCGGTCCGGGCCGAGGTCGCCCGGCTGCGCGCGGACCTCGCCGCACGCCTGGAGGGCGTCGACGCCATCGACCGAGACGCGGCCTGGACGGCCAAGCGGGCCGCGCTGCAGGCGCTGTTCGCGGTGCCGCGGACAGCGGGTCGCGAGGCCGCCTTCGCCGCCTACCGCGCGCGCGAGGGCAGTGGCCTGCAGGACTTCGCCACCTGGTCCGCGCTCGCCGTCGGCCTCGGGCCGGACTGGCCGACCTGGCCGGAGGCCCTGCGGCACCCGGGCTCGCCGGCGGTGCTGGCCTGGGCGCGCGAGCACGAGGACGAGGTCGCCTTCGAGTGCTGGCTGCAGTGGGCGCTCGACGAGCAGCTCGACGGCACCCAGGCGGCGGCCCTGCGCGCGGGCATGCGGCTCGGCGTGATGCACGACCTCGCCGTCGGCGTGAACCCGCGCGGCGCCGACGCGTGGAGCCTGCAGGACACGTACGCGCGCGGCATCACCGTCGGCGCGCCGCCGGACCCGTACAACCAGCACGGCCAGGACTGGAGCCAGCCGCCCTGGCGCCCCGACCGGCTCGCCGAGGCGGCGTACGAGCCGTGGCGGGCCATGGTGTCGACGATCCTGCGTCACGCGGGCGGCATCCGCGTCGACCACGTGATCGGGCTCTTCCGGCTCTGGTGGATCCCGCAGGGGCTCGGGCCCAAGGCCGGGACCTACGTCCGCCTCGACCACGAGGCCATGGTCGGCATCCTCGCGCTGGAGGCGCACCGGGCCGAGGCGCTGGTGGTGGGGGAGGACCTCGGCACGGTCGAGCCCTGGGTCCGCGACGACCTGCGCAGCCGCGGCATCCTCGGGACCTCGATCCTGTGGTTCGAGTTCGACTTCGACGGCGACGGGAGCCCGCTCGCCCCCGAGCTGTGGCGCGAGTACTGCCTGGCCTCGGTCACCACGCACGACCTGCCGCCGACGACGGCCTACCTGGCCGGCGACCACGTGCGCCTGCGCGAGCGGCTCGGCGTGCTCACCCGGCCCTTCGAGGAGGAGCTGGCCCTCGACGAGGCCGAGCGGGGGGCGTGGCTCGACACGCTCCGCGCGCACGGGGTGCTGGCCGACGGGGCGGACGTGGAGGAGACCGTGCAGGCGCTGCACCGCTACCTGACGCTCACGCCGTCGCGGCTGCTCAACTTGGCCCTGACCGATGCGGTCGGCGACCGGCGCGCTCAGAACCAGCCGGGCACGACGGACGAGTACCCGAACTGGCGCGTCCCCCTGACCGACGCCGACGGCCGGCCCGTCCGCCTCGAGGACGTCTTCAGGAGCCCGCGCGTCCGGGCGCTGCTCGCCGTCCTCGAGGGCTGACGGGCACCAGCGGCCGGAATCGGGAACACGAGGGCCCTCCATGTAGTTGACTGCTCAACGAACCGGCCCGGGTGGGTCGGTCGAGCTGCAGGAGGACTCGTGGCCGTCGTCGCCGTCATCGGAGCGGGCAAGCTGGGCGGGGCGCTGGCGCGTCGCGCGCTGGCGGCCGGGCACACCGTCTCGGTGGCCGGGCGCACGGACGGGACGGCCTTCCGCGAGCGCGTCGCGCGCACCGTCCCCGGGGCGCGCGCGTCCTCGGTCGAGGTCGCCCTGCAGGGCGCCGACCTCGTCGTCCTGGCCCTGCCGCTGGGGGAGCACCGCCGCCTCGACCCGACCCTGCTCGCCAGCCACGTGGTCGTCGACGCGATGAACGACTGGACGACGGGTCCCGCCTCCGGGGCGGGCACCGCGGCCGAGGACAGCAGCCTGCGCGTGCAGCGCGACCTCCCCGGCGCCCACGTCGTCAAGGCGTTCAACCACATCGGCTACCACGACCTCGACGACGAGCCGCTCCACGGCGCGTCGCCCCGGCGTGCCCTCGCGGTCGCCGGCGACGACCGCGCCGCCGCGCGCCGGGTGGCGGACCTGGTCGAGAGCCTGGGCTTCGACGCCGTCGACGCCGGGCCCCTCGCCCGCGGCGCCGGATTCGCCGTCGGGACCCCCGCCTTCGCGGCCCCGCGCACCGCCACGGAGCTCGGCGCCCTCCTGACGTCAGCCCGACGAGGGCTGCTCGTCGCCGCCTGAGCCGGCGTCCAGGGGCGTGAACTCGTACCCAGGCAGCGGTTTGGGCAACCGGCCGACGGGTTATGCACGGGTCGGATGCTGTCGGGGGGTCCGAGGGCACCCAGTCAGGGCCGGGGTGAGCGCACCCCGGTCCTGACGTGCTCCGGGGACGACCCCACGAGGGTCTGCGGACGGTCCGGCCGGACGGGTCCGCCTGCTCCGCCCTGCCGACGCCCTGGTTCCTCCCGCCCGGTCCTGTCCGCTTGGGGACATGACCGGCATGTGACAGCCCAGGTTCTGTTAGTGCCCGAATAAATGCGGTTACCTGGAGGTCGTCAGGCGGGACCGGATGAACCCCCGAGCGTCCGTCCCGCCTGACCCCTGCGTCGTACGGGACCGTCCGCGCAGCGGGTGGGACGCAGGACCGCGGAGGCCGGTCCAGGACCCGGGAGGGGGGAGCAGTTGCTGCTCGTGACGCTCGTGGTGGCGTCGACCGCCCTCGTCGTCGCGGTCGTCGCCCTCGTCCGGGTGCACGCGGTCACCCGGCTCGTGCTGGAGACGGCGGCAGCCGGGGGTGAGCGGTCCGGCGACGTCGACTGGCAGCTGCAGTGGATCGAGCCCGGGGTGTTCGCGCTGACCAACACCAGCTCCGAGGTGGCGGCCTTCGACGTCGAGGTGTCCTCGACCCTCACGCCGTCGGCCGGCGGGTCCGTCGTCGGCGCCGTCGCCCGCGCGTCCCGCGTCAACCCGGGCGCGTGGCTCGAGGTGCGGCACCCCGGCGTGGGCCAGTCGGTCTACGACGACCTCCAGCAGCTGCGGCGCAGCACCGCCCTCACCGAGGAGCTCCGGCGCCGTCCCGAACCGCTCGACGTCACCCACCTCGCCCTGCTGAGCTCCACCGGCGCCGGCATCGACGTGCTGCAGGAGCGGGTCGAGCACACGCTCGCGTACGCCGTCAGCTGGCGCAGCAGCGGCGTCGCCCGTCGCCGGATGCCACCCGCGCAACGGCTGGTGCCCAGCCCCGTCGTCTGAGGCCCGCCCGGCGTCGGGACGCCGGGGTCGAGGTTCCGTCCCGGGCGGGAGGGACGCCCGGGACGGGTCACGCGCCGACCCCGCAGGGCCGGTGGCGGCAGCCTGGCAGCCCGCGGGGGTGGTGGGGGCCAGCCGTGGGGAACCTCCGCGACCGACCTCGACGCGGTGATTCCCAGCCCGGAGCAATGCCCGGCCACCGGCCGGCCGTCGGTCTCAGGTGTCGGTGGGCACGTGGCCGGCGGTGACGAAGTCGATGAGCTCCTCCACGCAGGTGAGCAGCGGTCGCTCGATGTCGGACCAGTTGCGCACCCGCCCGAGGATGGCCTGCCAGGCCCGCGCGATGTCGGCCTGGTCGGCGTGGGGCAGCCTGAGGATCTCGCAGATCCCGGCCTTCCACTCGACGTCGCGGGGGATGTCCGGCCAGCGCTTGAGGCCGACGCGCTCGGGCTTCACGGCCTGCCAGACGTCGACGTACGGGTGGCCGAGCACGCGGACGTGGGCGCCGTACCGGCCGCGCTCGACGGCCTGGGCGATGCGCGTCTCCTTGCTGCCGGGGACGAGGTGGTCGGCGAGGACGCCGAGGCGGCGGCCCGGGCCCGGGGCGAACTCCTCGACCACCGCGGCGAGGTCGTCGATCCCGCCGAGGAACTCCACGACCACACCGACGTGGCGCAGGTCGTCGCCCCAGATGCGTTCGACGAGCTCGGCGTCGTGGCGGCCCTCGACGTAGATCCGGCTGGGCAGCGCGACCCTGGCCTTGTCCCCACCCGGCGTGGCGACCGAACCCGACGCGGTCCGCCTCGCCGTCCTGGCCGCGGCGCGCACCGGGACCTGGAGGGAGACGGGCTTGCCGTCCACGAGGAAGCCCGGGCCGACCTCGAAGGCGCGGACCTTGCCGCGGCGGTCCTCGAGCAGGACGAGGCCGTTCTCCCAGCGCAGGACCGCGCCGCAGAAGCCGCTCGTCGCGTCCTCGACCACGAGGTCGCGCTCGAGGGTCAGCGATTCGCTGACCGGCTTGCGCGGGGCGTTCCAGCCCGCGCTGAGGACGTCACCGTTGTAGCGGTCGAGGGGGCTCACGGCGGCAGCGTAGGAGCGGTCGTGGCCGTAGCGGGGGAGCCGCCCGGCGCGAGTCCCCCACAACCCCTGGTGCGTCGGCCACCTCTGGGGTGGTTGACGCGGCAGCAGCTCAGTCGGGTGGTGCGGGGCACCCGCAGGACTCGCGCACGACGAGGTCCAGGCCGAGCACCTGGTGGCCCTCGACGGGTCCGCCGGGCCGTTCGAGGGCGTCCAGCGCCGCCTCGGCCATGGCGGCGACCGGCTGTTTCGCGGTGGTGAGCGGGGGAGCGGCGTACGCGGCCTCCTCGATGCCGTCGAAGCCGACCACGGCCACGTCCTCGGGCACCCGCACCCCGGCGGCGCGCAGGCCGTGCAGGACGCCGAGCGCCTGGGCGTCGGAGGTGGCGAAGACGGCGGTCGGCCGCTGCGGACCCGCGAGCAGCGCGGCGACCGCGGCGCTGCCGCCCCGGCGGTCCCAGCCGACGCGGACGACCGGCCCGGGCGCGGCGTCGTAGGCCGCGAGCGCCTGCTGCCAGCCGAGCTCGCGGGCCCCGGCGCGCCGCGCGCCGGACTCCCCGGTGACCAGCGCGACCGAGCGGTGGCCGTGCACCGCGAGCAGGTGGTCGACGACCAGCCGGGCGCCCTGGGTCGCGTCCGGACCGACGGCGCAGCGCCCGCCGACCGGGAAGGGGGCGTTCAGGTAGACGGTGGGGAGCCCTGGCGCCGTGCCCGGCGGCGGGTCGGCGTGGCCGAGCACGGTCGCGACCAGGAGCCCGTCGACGCCGTGGCGCGGGAGCGTCTGCAGCAGCTCGCGCTCCACGTCCGGCTCGTTGCCCGACCCGGCCGCGAGGACAGCGAGCCCGCGGCGGGCGGCCGCGTCCTGGACGGCCTCCGACAGCTCGGCCATGAACGGGTTCGCCACCCGGGGGATGACGAGGCCGACGATGCCGGTCGAGCCGCGGCGCAGGGCCCGCGCCGCCCGGTTGGGGCGGTAACCGAGGTCGCGCACCGCGTCGCGCACCCGCGCCGCGGTCCCCGGGGCGACGTTGCGCGGACCGCCGTTGACCACGTAGCTCACCACCGCCGGGCTCACCCCGGCCCGGCGCGCGACCTCGGCGGCGGTCGCCCGACGTGCGGGCTCCTCGGTCTGCGGCACGTCACCACCCTCTCGTGCGGTCGCGGCGGACCCACTCGCGCCCGGTGCACGAGCTCGTCATCTAATCGTTTAGATTAGCGGGCGGCGGTGCAGACGGCCCGCCGGATCGGGAGGACGGGCACGTGAAGATCGGCGTCATCGGGACGGGGCAGTTCGCAGGGAGCTTCATCGGGCTGTGGCAGCGCCACCCCGACGTCGGGGACATCCACGTCACCGACCTCGTGCCCGAGCGGGCGGCCGAGCACGTCGAGCGCTACGGCATCGCCGGCGCGTACGACGACGCCGACGCCCTGATCGCCTCCGACGTCGACGCGGTGGCCGTCTTCACCCAGCGCTGGACGCACGCCGAGCTCGTGCTGAAGGCCCTCGACGCCGGCAAGCACGTCTACTCCGCGGTGCCGATGGCGCTGCAGGTGGACGAGATCGAGGCCATCGTGCGCAAGGTCGAGGAGACCGGGCTCGTCTACATGATGGGCGAGACCAGCTACTACAACCCGGCGGTCGTGTGGGCCCGTGAGCAGAACGCCAAGCGCGCGTTCGGCCGCGTCTTCTACTCCGAGGGCGACTACGTGCACGACATGGACAACGGCTTCTACGCCGCGTACCAGTTCAGCGGTGGCGAGGGCTGGAAGGCGACCGCGTCGTACCCGCCCATGCTCTACCCGACCCACGCCGTCGGCGGCGTGCTCGGCGCCCTGCCCACGCACGCGACGTCGGTGTCCTGCATCGGGATCAAGGACGACCGCGGCGACGGGGTGTTCGACGCCGACGTGTCGCTGTGGGGCAACGAGTTCAGCAACATGACCGCGCTCTTCGGCCTCGCCGACGGCGGCACGATGCGCACCAACGAGTTCCGTCGGGTGGGGCACCCCGGGCGGGTGCACGAGTCGCGCTTCCGCTTCTACGGCACCGACGGCGTCATGGAGCAGACCTCCACGGGCGCCTCGTGGAGCACGCGCGACGAGATCGAGGACATCGGCGAGCTGTTCCGGACCTACACCCACGGCGGTCAGGCGGTCGACCCGACCGTGCTCGAAGGCCTCGACCCGGCCCTGCGGCACTCCTTCGAGTCGGGCCTGGCGAAGGTGCACGACACCAGCCGGCTGCCGAAGGAGTTCGACGGTGCGCCCAACGGCCACGAGGGCAGCCACCACTTCCTCGCCGACGACTTCGTCCGTGCGGTGACCACCGTTACGCAGCCGCCGGTCAACGCGTGGCGGGCGGCGCGGTTCACGCTGCCGGGCATCGTCGCGTGGGACTCGGCGAACGCCGACGGCGTACGGCTGCCCGTGCCCGACTTCGGCGACGGCCCGGCCGACCCCGGCTGGGGCTAGGTCGTGCGCGCGGGCGGGTCGTCAGGCGCCCGCCCGCGCACCCACCGCTGGGTGGCGCCTGGAAGGCTGGGGGCGTGGTCGCGATGGCGATGTTCCCGCTCGGCTCGGTCCTGCTCCCGGCGATGCCGCTGCACCTGCGCGTCTTCGAGGAGCGCTACCTGCTGATGCTCTCCGAGCTGGTGGCGGCCGAGGACGCGCGGTTCGGGGTGGTGCTCATCGAGCGCGGCTTCGAGGTCGGCGGCGGTGACCACCGCTTCGGCGCGGGCACGGTGGCCGACATCCTCCAGGTGGCCGCCGAGGACGGGGTCGTGGGGCTCGCCGCGCAGGGCGGCCGGCGCTTCGAGGTCGTCGAGTGGCTGGACGGCACCCCCTACCCGCGGGCCGAGGTCCGCGAGCTCGACGACCTGGAGTGGGACGACGCCCTGGCGCCGCTGCTCGAGGAGACCGAGCAGGTCGTGCGCAGCACGCTCGCCCAGGCGTCGGAGTTCGCCGAGACGGGCTGGTCCCCGGACGTGGAGCTCGCCGACGAGCCCATGCCGCGCTGCTGGCAGCTGGCCGGCATCGCCCCGCTCGGCGACCTCGACCGGCTCACCCTGCTGCGCGCGGCCTCGACCGAGGAGCTGCTGCGCCTCACGGCCGAGCTCACCCGCGACGCGCGGGTCCAGTACTCCGCGCCCTGGCCCGACGACGAGGCCTGACGCCTCCTCGCGCCCGCCCTCGGTGCGCTGGACGCGCACGGACCGCCCCGCCCCACCCGCCGAGAGGTAGGTTGCCGCGCCCTGTATCGGCGTGTCGCGCGCCGCAACCTACCGCTCGGCGGTCAAAGGGGCGGCGGTGAGGGGACGGCGGTCAGGCGGTGGTTCGCGGCGGGCCCGAGCTGGTCCGGACGACGAGCTCGACGTCCATCAGGACCTGGCGCGGCGGGTCGGTGGGGTCGAGGAGCATCCGGCCGATCTCGCGGCCGCGCTCGGTGATCGGCTGGCGCACGGTGGTGAGCCCGCGCGGCGCGGCGGCGGCGATGTCGTCGAACCCGCACACCGACACCGTCGCGGGAACGTCGACGCCGGCCGCGGTCAGGCCCTCGAGGACCCCGAGCGCGAGGACGTCGCTCAGGGCGACGACCGCGGTCGGGAGCCGGTCCTGCGCGAGCAGCCAGGCGGCGGCCCGCAGCCCGGAGTCGAAGTCGTTCACCCCGGCGGTGACCATCGAGATCCGGCCGCCGAGGGTGTCGGAGATCCCGGCGAGGCGGGCGGCGTAGTCGGCGTAGCCGATCCGCGGCGGGTCGACCACCCGGACCTCGGCGTCGTCGGGGTCGTCGACCGTCGGGGCGACGACGAGGACGTCGGTGTGGCCCAACCCGGCCAGGTGCTCGGCGACGAGGACCCCCGTACGCCGGTCGTCGATCGCGACCCAGCTCGCGCCGGGGTCGTCGACGCGGTGGGTCGTCACGAGGCCGAGGCCGCGGGCCCGGGCGAGCTCGGCGGCGGGGTGGCCGTCGGACAGCGAGAGCAGGGCGAGGGCGTCGATGCTGGCCGAGCGGACCACAGACAGGTCGGGCTCGCCGTGCTCGTCGTGGGGCAGCGGCAGCAGCACGATCGAGGTGGTGCGCTCGACGGCCGAGGCGAGCCCGGCGAGCATCGCGACCGCGTACGGGTCGGAGAAGGCGTAGGAGAGGTGCCCGGTCAGGAGCACCCCGACCGCGCCGGAGCGTCCGGTGCGCAGGGCCCGGCCGGCCGCGTCCGGCCCCGTGAACCCCAGCTCCGCGGCCACGGCGAGGATGCGTTCGCGCAGCTCCGCCGACAGCTGGTCGGGCCGGTTGTAGGCGTTGGAGACCGTGGCCGGCGAGACGCCGACCGCGGTCGCCACCGTCTTGAGCGTCACCCTGGCCATTGGCGGACTCTAGCGGTGCGCGACGCGACCGAGGGCGCGCCGCAGCGCGGGACCGATCCCCCGGACTGCTCAGCGCGAGCACCGGGAAGGGTCAGCGACGGCCCTTGCGCGGGACCGGGAGCGGCTCGACGCCCGGGGTCCAGTTGAGGACGCTGGCGCGCTCCAGGAACTCGTCGCTGGACAGGTCCCCGGTGGCGAAGCGGGTCGCGAGGATCTCGCGCGCCTCGTGCTCGGGGGTCTTCGCGCGACCCCGAGCGCCAGCCCGTCCAGGCGACCGCTGCGGCGGAGGTAGAAGAACGTGGCGCCGAGCAGGAGCAGGAAGAGCAGGAACATCAGACCTCCGAGGAAGGGGAAGGGTCCGCCGTGGGCGGCCCACTGGGCGTGCTGGGCGGCGGCGTCGGGGCCGAGGCCGGGTCCGTGTGGTGGCATGACCCCACCCTCCGTCGCTGCGGCCCCGCGCACATCGGGCGACGGGCGACACCCTGCGTACGCCTCCTGACGTACGCCGGGTACGCGCCAGGGGGGACGCTCGGAGGCCCTCGCTCGCCTAGGGTCGGGACGTGCCCACAGCAGGAGGAGCAGCGTGAGCCACGCCCGTCGCGTGCTGCTGCTCAACGCCGCCCTCGGGCTCGGGATCGCCTGGTTCTGCTGGGCCGCGGCGCACGTGCCCTGGCAGGACCCGGACGGCCAGGCGGGCGACCGCGACGGGCGGGGGCCGCGCTTCGGCGGGCCGGCCGGCGGCGGCCGCGGACCGGACGGGCCCTGGACCACGACCTCGGTGCCCTGGACGGCCGCACCGTTCCTGCTCCTGCTGGCCCTCGGCGTCGCGCTGCGCCGGGCACGGCCGCGCACCGCCTTCGTGGCGAGCGTCGTCGGGGTCGGCGGCTTCTTCGCGACGACGTCGTTCTTCGCGCCGGCGCTGCTGGCCCTCGCGCTCACCGTCTACCCGATGGCCGTCGCGCTGCCGGTCCGGCGCTGGGCGTGGCTGCTGGCGCTCCTGGTCCCCGCGGTCCTGGCTGCGCACCACGACGAGGCCTACCTCGGCGTGCTCGAGCCCGTGGTCTACGCCGAGCTGGTGATGGCCCTCGCCCTCGCCGTCGCGCCGGTGCTGCTCGTCCTGCTGCGCCGCAGCCGGCGCGAGGTCGAGCGGCGCGAGCGGGCGGAGGAGGTGCGCCGCAGCGCGTACGAGGAGCGGCTGCGGGTGGCGCGCGAGGTGCACGACGTCGTCGGGCACAGCCTGTCGGTGGTTACCATGCAGGCCGGGGTCGCGCTGCACGTCCTCGACAAGCAGGACGGGGCGGGCGTCCCGGCCGAGGTGACGGCGGCGCTGGAGGCGATCCGGCGCTCCAGCCGCGACGCCCTCGCCGAGCTGCGGACGACGCTGGGCATGTTCCGCGAGGCCGAGCCGCGCTCGCCGGTCGCCGGGCTCGCGCGGCTCGACGACCTCGTCGCGGCGCTGGGCACCGCCGGCCGCCCGGTGAGCGTCGTCCGGGACGACCACGGCGACGGCACGCCGCTGCCCGCCGCGGTGGACCAGGCGGCGTTCCGGATCGTGCAGGAGGCCCTGACCAACGTGGTCCGCCACGCCGACGGCGCCGGCGCGAGCGTCCGGGTCGAACGGCGCCCGGACGCGCTGGTCGTCGAGGTCGCCGACGAGGGCCCGGGCGCGGTCGTCGCGGAGGGCAACGGGATCCGCGGGATGCGCGAGCGGGCCGCGGCGCTCGGCGGCGAGGTCGAGGTCGTCCCCGGCCCGCGACGCGGCCTGGTCGTCCGGGCCCGGCTGCCGCTCGTCGGCGCCGAGGTCACCTCGTGAGCGACGCAGGCGCCTCCCGTGTCCGGGTCGTCGTGGTCGACGACCAGCCGCTGGTGCGAATGGGGCTGCGCACCCTGATCGGCTCCGAGGACGACCTCGAGCTCGTCGGCGAGGCCGAGGACGGCCGGGCGGCGCTCGACCTGGTGCGTCGGGTGCGTCCCGACGTCGCCCTGATGGACATCCGGATGCCGCGGCTGGACGGGATCGAGGCCATGCGGGCGATCGCCGCGGACCCGACGCTGGCCGGCGTACGGGTCGTGGTGCTGACGACCTTCGAGACCGACGAGCACGTCTTCGACGCGCTGCAGGCGGGTGCGGCCGGCTTCCTGGTCAAGGACTCCGAGCCGGCCGACATGCTGCGCGCGGTCCGGCTGGCGGCGGCGGGGGAGTCGCTGCTGTCGCCCTCGGTGACGCGGCGCGTGATCGACTCCTTCGCCCGGAGCGCGCCGGCCCGGCGCGGCCACCCCCGGCTGAGCGACCTGACCGAGCGCGAGCGCGAGGTCCTCGGCCTGATCGGCGAGGGCCTGAGCAACGACGAGATCGGCACCCGCCTCGTCGTCAGCCCGGCCACCGCCCGGACGCACGTCAGCCGGGTGATGACCAAGCTCGGCGCCCGGGATCGCGCCCAGCTCGTCGTCGTCGCCTACCAGTCGGGGCTGGTTCGCTGAGCCGTCACCCCTAGCGGCTGAGGAGCACCGCGGCCACGACCACGCCGGCCGCGACGATGACGCCGCCCACCACGGCGAAGACCGTGCCGACCAGGTCGCCGCTGACGATCCCGGAGGCGACGACCGCCTCGTGGGGGTCGGCCGGGTTCTCCAGCACCTGGACGGGGCGACCGAGCGGGTCGCGCACGACCGTCGAGGTGGAGGTGTTCCAGAAGAGCGCCGTGGTGCCGTCCGCCCGGCGGTAGGCGACCTGGCACCGGGTCTGCTCGCCGTCCCAGTCCGTCGCGACGACCTCGCCGGGGTAGGGGCGCCAGGTCCGGCGGCGCCGGCTGTCCGCGCGGACCGTCCGGATGCCGATTAGGAGGAAGAACGCGCCGAAGAGCACCAGCCCCAGCGAGACCAGCCACGCGCCCTGGGTGAGGGTCACGAGGGGAGCGTACGACCCGTCCGGGTCGCCTGAACCGCTCCCCTGCGGCCTCAGACGGGGCCGGTGAAGGCCTCGCGGTGGTCGGCGACCCACTCGGCGAAGCTCCGCCCGGGGCGATCGAGGACCTCGTCGACGGCCGGGAGGACGAGGCCGTCGCGCACGCCGACGGTGCGCTCCTGCATGGCGAGCAGCGAGTCGGCGAGCTGCTCGTTCATCCAGGGGTTGCGCAGCAGGTCGGCGCGCGCCTCCGCCCGGCTCTGCTCCTCGAAGCGCACCTCGCGCCCGAGCACCTCGCCGAGGACCCGCACCCGGTCGCGCTGGCTGAGCGCCTCCGGGCCGGACAGCTCGTGCACCGCGCCGGCGTGCCGGGCGGGGTCGAGCAGCGCCGCGACGGCGACGGCAGCGATGTCGGCCTCGTGCACGGGAGCGGCGACCGAGTCCCCGAACGGCGCCCGCACGGGCTCGCCCGCCCTGACCGCCGGCGCCCAGGCCAGGGTGTTGGTCATGAACATCCCGGGCCGCAGGTGGGTCCACCCGAGGCCCGAGCCCTCCACCGCGCGCTCGACGACGGTGTGACGGCGCTGCAGCGGGCTGTCGGTCTCCCAGCTCGCCGACAGGGAGGACAGCACCGTGACGTGCACGACCCCGGCGGCCACCGCCGCGGCCACGACGGCGTCGACGCCCTCAGGTGCGGGGAAGAGGTGCAGGGCCCGGACACCGTTGAACGCCTCCGTCGGTACCCCGCCGACGAGGTCGCCCGCGACGGTCTCCACCCCGTCCGGCCATTCGGTGCGCGCAGGGTCACGGCTCAGGGCGCGGACCGGCTCGCCCGCCGCCACCAGCTGCTCGACCACCTGCCGGCCCACGTTGCCGCTGGCCCCCGTCACCAGGATCATCCTCGGACGATAGCGCCGCGGGTCCGTCGCGCGACTCAGCCGGGGAGGGTGCCCCGGACGAGGCTGAGCTGCGAGTGCGCGGTGTCGCCGTCGTCGGGCTCGAGGGAGATGTCGACGGTGGAGTAGCCGTCGAGCTGCTGGTCCAGCGGCGCCGGCAGCCAGTAGCTGGCGTCGCCCGAGGACGGCAGCACGCCGAGGGCGTACATCCGCTTCCCGTCGCTGTTGATCAGCCAGACCTCGTGGTACTCGGCGCCGGGCGAGCCCTGGAGGCTCGCGTGCACCCGGAGCTGGAGCGCGTCGCTGGCCCGGACCAGCTCCGCCGAACCTTCACCGCTCTGCCCGGGCAGCGCGGCCAGGTCGGTGCGGGCGAGCACCGTGCCGGACCCGCCGCCCCCGTCGCGCAGCGCCTGCACGCCCAGCACGGCACCGGCGCCCACGACGAGGCCCGCGGCGGCGGCCACGGCCACGGGGAGCCACGCGCGTGGCCGACGGGTCGCGGCGCTCCCGCCCACCTCCGCGTCGATCGCGGCCCAGACGTCGGGGTGCGGCGGGCGCAGCGTCGTCCCCGAGGCGTCGCGGACCCCGCTCGTCACCGCGGCGAGCTCCTCGACGTCGTCGCTGCAGGCGCGGCAGCGGGCCAGGTGACCGGCCTCGGCCGCCATCGGTCCGGGCCCGAGGTCGGAGGCGATCGCCGCGATGCGCTCCGCGCTCAGGTGCTCCACGTCCTCGCCTCCCTCAGCCGGTCCCGCAGGTGCAGCAGCGTACGGCGCACGTGGCTCTTGACGGTGCCGAGCGGCAGGTCGAGCCCGTCGGCGATCTGCGGGTAGGTGTAGCCCTCCCAGAAGGCCATTCGGAGGATCGTGCCGCGCGGATCGGGCAGCTGCGCGATCTCGGCGGCGATGAGCAGCCGGTCCAGCTCCTCGTCGGTGGTCGGGACCGACGGTCCCCACGCGACGACGGCCTCGTCCTCGAGGGTGCTGGCCAGGCGCTGCTGGCGCTGCTGGCGGCGGTGGTGGTCGAGGAGCCGGTGGCGGGTGATGCCGACCAGCCAGCCCGGGAGGCTCCCGCGGCCGGGGGAGTAGTCGGCGCGGCTGCGCCACGCGCTGACGAAGACCTGCTGCGTCACGTCCTCGGCGTCGACCGTCCGGCGCAGCTCGCGGCGCGCGAGGGTGTGGACCAGCGGGGCCCAGCGGCGGTAGGCCTCCTCGAGGCACGCGCGGTCGCCCGCGGCGAACCCGCGCGCGATGCGCGCCTCCTCCACCCCGAGGTCCACCCCGAGGTCCACCCCGAGGTCCACCCCGGGGTCCGCCCCGAGCTCGCCGACCACCTCGTCCGCCCGCCCCTCCCCGTCCGCGCCGTGCACCCCTACGGTCCGGTCCTCCGGCCCCGTACGGTCTGCGTCCTCCGTCCCGACCACCCGCTCGACGGCCCGCCGGCCCAGCTCCTGCACGACGGGCACCAGCGGGGACGGCTGCGCGCCCGCGACCTCGGCGCTCACCGGCGCTCCGCCGTCACGACGAGATTGTCCTGGTAGCCGCCGCGCCTCGGCTCGTAGGGCCCGCCGCAGGTGATCAGGCGCAGCACGGGCTTCCCGGACCGGGAGAAGACGTCGTCGGGGGAGAAGTCGGCCTTGCGGATCCGCTGGACGGCGCCGACCGCGTACGTGGTGGTGCGGCCCGCACGGTCGCGCACCTCGATGCGGTCGCCCTTCTCCAGGCCGGCGGCGCGCTCCAGGGGTCCGGCGCCGTAGCGCTCGCTGTCGACGTGACCGGCAAGGACCACGGCGCCGCGGCGGTCGGCCGGCGTGGGTCCGAAGCGGTACCAGCCGAGCTCGGTGGGCCGCTCGGGCAGGGCCATCTGGCCGCGGTCGTCGACGCCCTCGGCCACGACGGGCAGGTCCAGCCCGACCGAGCGGGCGAGGAGCCGCTCGGGCGGCACGACCTCGGGGGCCGGTCGCGGCGCGGCCGGCCGGGTGGTCCAGCGCGGCCCGGACGCCCGCCCCGTCGGCGACGACGAGGCGGACGGGGAGGGTGAGGGGGTTACGGACGGCGTACCGGCCGGGTCCTCGACCGTCGTGGTCACGGGCACGTCGGCCGCCACGCTGCGCGGGGTGAAGAGCTGGTGGCCGGCCACCGCGAGCAGGAGCGCGGACACGACGAGGACGGCCGGCCACAGCCAGCCGCCCCGTCGTGCGGTGGCGAGCGTCACCGGGTCACCGGGTCCTCGCGGGCCCGACCCGTGCGGCACGCGTCACCGCGTCGTCCTGCCGCACGCTCAGGCCCGGACGGTCCGGGTCCGCGCGGCCATCCGGGTGCCGGCCAGCACGAGGCCGACCAGGCCCAGGCCGAAGGCGCCGAGCGCGAGCGGGGAGCTCATCGCCGCCTGGCCGCCGGAGCCGCCGGGGACACCGCCCGGGTTGCCGCCCATGCCGCTGATCGTCTGCACGGCCAGGTCGAGGTTGTCGTCCTCGGCGGAGCCCCAGGCGTACACGATGGTGGTCGTGCCCTCCTCGAGGTCCACGTCGGCCGGGCCGATGACCGGGTCGCTCTCCCCGGCCAGGACCACGTCGGCGCTGATCGTGCCGGCGTCGAGGTCGGCGCTGTCCTCGTCGGGGTTCTCGAGGCCGCTGAAGGCGACCTCCTCGTTCGCGCGGACGTCCACGGCCGGGGCCGCGGCGTCGTGGCGCACGATCAGGCGCGCCTGGCCGGCGTCGAGGCCGGAGGTGTCGTTGGCGTACGCGGTCAGGCGCGGGTCGCCCGAGGCGTTGAGGTGGGCGACGACGGTGACGTTCGCGCCGGCCGGGACCTCGGCGTCCTCCAGCTCGGCCACGGCGTTGCCGTCGGCGCCGTCGCCGGCCGCGACGACCTTGAGGTCGTAGGTGCCGGCGGGCAGCTGCTGCGGGTCGGTCAGGGTGCCGGGCTCGAAGTCGCTGAGCAGCTCCTCGCCGTTGGCGTAGACGTCGACGGTCGCGCCGGGGACGGCGTGCAGGATCGAGACGGTGGCGGTGTCGGCGGCCTGAGCGCTGGTGGCGGGCAGCAGCAGGGCGCCGGACGTGACGGCCAGGGCGAGGGAACCCCGGATCAGTCGGGAACGGGCGGGCGTGGGCATCGGACCTCCAGGTGGGGCGGGGCTGGGCTTGCCTGTGCCTGGTCCTGCGCACGAGATGCCGCTGCGGATGCAACGGGTCCCGGATCTCCTGCCCGCGTCCTTGGGCCCGGTCCTGCGGGCCGCCCTCAGGCCAGTGGCAGGGTGCGGCGCGGCGCCACGGGACCCAGCTGCGCGAAGGCCGTGGGCAGCCCGGCGGCGAGGACCGCGTACGGGTACGCCCACTCCTGCTCGGCCGCCTCGTCCACCCCGACGCCGGTCTCGGCGAGGTGCCGGACCTGCCCGGCGACCGACGCGAGCCGGCCCCGCTGCTCGTAGACGAAGGGCCGGTCGACCGGCTCGCCGTGACCGGGGACGGCTCGGGTCGCGCCGGTCATCAGGCCGATGACGCCGTCGAGCGTGACCGGCCACTCGTGCAGGTAGGAGTCCGGGCCCAGGGCCGGCGGACCGGCCTGCTCGACGAGGTCGCCGGCGACGACGAGGTCCGCGTCGGGCACGACCACGACCAGGTCGGCGCCGGTGTGGCCCCGGCCGATGTGGGCGACCTCGACGCGGCGCCCGCCCAGGTCGAAGGCCGCGGCGAGCACGATCGGACGGTTCGGGGCGACGAGGTCGGCCGGCGCGAGCCCGAGCCGCTCCGCGTCGGCGTGGGCGTCCGGCGAGGCCAAGGACGCGGCGACGTCCTCGTGGCCGACGGTGGTGAGGTCGTCGAACGCTGCCAGGCCGAAGGCGTGGTCGCGGTGCGCGTGGGTCACCACGACGACCTCGAGCGGGACGTCGGTCACCGACGCGACCGAGGCCCGGACGGCCCGGCCCTGCGCAGGGGTCGAGCCCGTGTCGACGAGGAGCGCGCGCTCCGACCCGGCGAGCAGGACGAGGTTCACCGCGTCCGGCTCGGCGACGCAGCGCCAGGCGCCGGGCCCGAGCTCCTCCCAGGGGCCCGGCAGCGGGGTCGGCTCGGCGTCCTGCCCGGCGTCGGTCACGGCACTACACTGGCACTCACCGCACGCGAGTGCCAAGGGCCTCGCGCGCGTACGACGGCGGCGACTCGAGCGACAGCAGGCGAAGGGGTGGTGGAGCGAGCATGGACGACCGCAAGCTGCAGGTGCTCCGGGCCATCGTCACCGACTACGTCTCCAGCAAGGAGCCGGTCGGGTCCAAGGCGCTGGTCGACAAGCACGACCTCGGCGTCTCCCCGGCGACGGTCCGCAACGACATGGCCGCGCTGGAGGAGGAGGGCTACATCACGCAGCCCCACACCAGCGCGGGGCGCATCCCCACCGACAAGGGCTACCGGCTCTTCGTCGACCGGCTCGGGCAGGTCAAGCCGCTCTCCAGCGCCGAGCAGCGCGCGATCCAGACCTTCCTGTCCGGGGCGCTCGACCTCGACGACATCCTGCTGCGCACCGTCCGGCTCCTCGCCCAGGCGACGCAGCAGGTCGCGATCGTGCAGTACCCGACGCTGAGCACCTCCACGGTCCGCCACGTCGAGCTCGTGTCGCTGTCGTCGACCCGGCTGTTGCTGGTGCTCATCACCTCCACCGGGCGCGTCGAGCAGCGCTCCCTCGAGGTGCCCGAGGTCGAGGAGACCGGTCTGGGCGACCTGCGGACGGCGCTCAACGCGGCCGCCGCCGGGCGGACGCCGGTCGAGGCCGGCTCCGCGCTCCCGGCGCTGCTCGATGCGCTCCCAGCGGAGACGCTGCCGCTCGGGCGCACCGTGGTGGCCGCCCTGCTGGAGATGCTCGGCAGCGAGACCTCGACCCGCATGGTGATCGGCGGGATGCCTTACCTCACCCGCTACGGCGCCGACCCGAGCAGCATGAAGCCCGTGCTCGAGGCGCTGGAGGAGCAGGTCGTGCTGCTCACCCTGCTCGGCGAGGCCACGGCCGACGGCGTCACCGTCCGGATCGGGCAGGAGAACCCGGTGAAGGAGCTCCAGACGACCTCGGTCGTCGCCAGCGGCTACGGCAGCCGTGCCACCCTCGGGGTCGTCGGGCCGACCCGCATGGACTACCCCTCGACGATGGCCTCCGTGCGCGCGGTCGCGCGCTACGTCGGCCGCTTCCTCGCGCAACCCTGATCACGCACACCTGATCGCGTACCTCGAGCAAGGATGACCCACCCCAGACATGGCTGCTGACTACTACGAGACGCTCGGCGTCTCCCGCGACGCGTCGCCCGAGCAGATCAAGAAGGCCTACCGCCAGCTCGCGATGAAGCTCCACCCCGACGTCGCCACCGAGCCGGACGCGGGCGACCGCTTCAAGGCGGTGGCCGAGGCGTACGAGGTCCTCGCCGACCCGAAGAAGAAGGACCTCTACGACCGCGGCGCCGACCCGCTGGGCGGGGGCATGGGCGGCGGGTTCGCCGGCAACTTCGGCGGCCAGGGCGGCTTCGACTTCGGCAACCTCGTCGACGCGATGTTCGGCGGGCAGACCAGCCGCGGCCCGCGCTCGCGCGTGCGCCGCGGCCAGGACGCGCTCGTCCGGCTCGACCTCGAGCTGGCGGAGGCGGCGTTCGGCGTCACCAAGCCGCTGCGGGTCGACACGGCCGTGCTGTGCCCGCTCTGCAAGGGGTCCGGGGCGCAGGAGGGTTCCGAGCCCGTCACCTGCCGCACCTGCCACGGCCAGGGCGACGTGACGCACGTCCAGCGCTCCTTCCTCGGCGACATCCGCACGACGCAGCCCTGCCCGACCTGCGGCGGCTACGGCTCGGTCATCCCCGACCCGTGCCCCGAGTGCTCCGGCGACGGCCGCGTCCGCTCGGCCCGCACGATCAACGTCAAGATCCCGGCCGGCGTCAGCACCGGCAACCGGATCCACCTCTCCGCCCACGGCGAGGTCGGCCCCGGCGGCGGCCCGGCCGGCGACCTCTACGTCGAGCTGGCCGTCGCGCCGCACGAGGTGTTCCGTCGCGAGGGCGACGACCTCGAGGTGACGGTGCGCATCCCCATGACCGCGGCCGCGCTCGGCACCGAGGTCACGGTCCAGACGCTCGAGGCCGACCTGGCCGACACCGACGACGAGGACCGCGACGTGCACGTCAGCGTCCCGGCCGGCACCCAGTCGGGCACCCGCGTCGCCCTCGAGGGCTGGGGCGTCCCGCGCCTGCGGTCCAACGGCCGCGGCGACCTCGGCGTCACCCTGCTGGTGCAGACGCCCACGCGCCTGGACGACGAGCAGCGCGACCTGCTCCGCCAGCTCGCCGAGCTCCGTGAGGAGACCGGGCCCGAGGTGACGGTGCAGAAGCAGGGCCGCGGCGTCTTCGGCCGCCTGCGCGACGCCTTCGCCGGGCAGTGACGCGCGGGTGACCGACGCGCTCTTCCTCCTGGAGAGCCTGGCCTCGACCTCGCCGCAGGTCGGCGGCGAGGTGCTGGTCGACGGGTCCGAGGGGCACCACGCGGTCGCCGTCCGGCGCCTGCGGGCGGGCGAGCGCGTGCTCGTCGCCGACGGTTCCGGGGGCGGGGTCCGTGGCGAGGTCGTGGAGGCGAGCAAGGCGGGTCTGCGGGTCCGGGTCACCGAGGTGCTCACCGAGACCGCCCGTCCCGTACGCCTCGTCGTCGCGCAGGCGCTGGCCAAGGGCGACCGGGCCGAGCTCGCCGTCGAGATGCTGACCGAGGTCGGCGTCGACGAGGTCGTCCCGTGGCAGGCGTCGCGCTCGGTCGCGCGCTGGTCGGCCGACCGCGTCGAGCGCGGTCTCGGTCGCTGGCGCAGCACGGCCCGGGAGGCGGCCAAGCAGTCGCGCCGGCTCCGCGTCCCGCTCGTGTCGGACCCGGTGGGCACCAAGGCGCTCGCCGCCCGCCTGGCCGCCGCCGACCTGGCGCTCGTGCTCCACGAGGACGCCAGCGCCCCGATCGCCGAGGTCCCGCTCCCCGCCGCCGGCGAGGTCGTGGTCGTCGTCGGGCCCGAGGGCGGCATCAGCCCCGAGGAGCTGGCGGCGTTCGACGAGGCCGGCGCGCGGACCGTCCGCGTCGGCGACCACGTCCTGCGCACCTCCACCGCCGGGGTGGTCGCGCTCGCGGCGCTGCTCAACCGCTAGCCGCGGGACGCTCCTCGAGCCTGTGCGGACCTCAGCGGCGCGCCGCGTAGACCCGTCGGACGACGTCCTCGACGTCGGGCTCCTCGACCGAGAGGTCGACCACCTCGGCGTGCTCGGCGACGGCGGCGAGGACCTTGGCCGCGGTCGTGACCTCGGCGTCGAACGCCAGCCGCTGGCGCAGCCCGCCCGCCTCGCTCCCGAGGTGCCGCGCCCCCGGAACCGTCACCAGGTCCGCCCCCGGCTCCGCCAGGTCCACCACCAGCACCCGCTCCGCGCCGACGGTGCGCGAGAGCCCGGCGAGCGTGCCCTCGTACGCGAGCCGGCCGCGGTCGACGAGCAGCACCCGGTCGCAGAGCCGCTCGACGTCGCCCATGTCGTGGGTGGTGAGCAGCAGCGTCGTGCCGTGCGTGCGCCGCTCGGCCACGAGGAACTCGCGCAGCCGCTGCTTGGACAGCACGTCGAGCCCGATGGTCGGCTCGTCGAGCACGACGAGCCGGGGCGCGTGCAGCAGCGCCGCCGCGACCTCGGCGCGCATCCGCTGGCCGAGCGACAGCTGGCGCACGGGCGTCGACCAGTACGCGCCCATCTCGAGGCGCTCGACGAGCTCGTCGGTCCGCTCGCGCTCGCGCACCGCGCCGAGGGCGTGGATCGAGGCCAGGATCCGGAACGACTCGCGCACCGGGAGGTCCCACCACAGCTGCGAGCGCTGCCCGAAGACCACGCCGACCTGCCGGACCAGCCGGCGGCGGTCGTGGACGGGGTCGTGGCCGCAGGTGCGCACCGAGCCGCGGGTCGGCACGAGGATGCCGACGAGCATCTTGATCGTCGTGGACTTGCCGGCGCCGTTCGCGCCGATGTAGCCGACCGCCTCGCCCGCCCCGACCCGCACGGTCAGGTCGTCGACGGCGACCACGGTCCGCCGCCGGAGGCCGTCGCGCACCCGAAAGTCGCGCCCGAGGCCGTGGCTCTCGATCACCGCGTCCGGCTCGGTCATCAGCCGCCACCTCCCTGGTAGTGCCGTACGCCGACCCGCCAGGACAGCAGGGCCAGCCCCCACGCCCACACCGCGGCCAGCGGCGCGCACCAGCCGAGCCAGGCGGGCAGCCAGTCGGTGCCGGGCAGGCCGAGCAGCGTCACGACGGGCAGGTAGCCGGTGAAGGCGACCGGGAAGAGGAAGACGAACGCCGCCTTGACCGGACGTGACCAGACGCTGGCCGGCTGGGTCGAGGCGTAGCGGCCACCGTAGACGAAGGCGTTGGTCAGCTCCGCGCCGTCGACGACGAAGAACTGCACGCCGGCGGCCAGCACGAACATCGCCGAGGAGACCGCGATCCCGCTGACCAGGGCGAGCACCAGCAGCCCGACGGCGACCGGGGTGAGGGCCACGTCGTTGACCACGAGCCCGGTCACGAGCGCGGCGATCCCGACCGCCGCGCGGGCCAGCCGCCGCAGGCTGATGTCGCTGGTGACGAGCTGGAGCAGCAGCGGCTGCGGGCGGAGGTAGAAGACGTCGAAGGTGCCGCGGCGGACGAAGCCGGCGAGCCCGTCGCAGTGGCCGACGAGCAGGTCGGCGACCGAGTACGCGACGTCGGCCAGCCCGAAGACCAGGAGCACCTGGCCGAGGTCGAGCCCGCCGATGCGCCCGACGCCGTGGAAGAGCACCCAGACCTCGGCGAGCTCGACCAGCCCGACGAGCAGCGAGCCGAGCAGGTCCATGCGGAACGACGCGCGATAGCTGCGCTGCGCGCGGACCCGCGACGCGAGCACGGCGCGGTAGGGGGCGGTGCGTGCGGCCAGGGTGCCCCTCATCCGCCCTGCACCTCCAGCCGTACGCGGCCGGCGCGCGTGAGCACGGCCCCGAGCGCGGCCGTCACCACGAGCCACGCCGCCTGCACGGCCACCAGGCCGAGCGAGGTGGCGAGGTCGACGCGTCCGGAGAGGACGTCGACCGGGTGCTGCAGCATCGACGGGAAGGGCGTGGCCGAGGCGAGGGTGCGCAGCCAGCCGGGGAAGAGCGGGACCGGCACGAACAGCCCGGCGAGGAAGCCCGACGCGACCATGTAGAGGATCTCCAGGCCCCGGCCCTCGACGAGCCAGAAGCGCGACGCGGCGACGAGGTAGACCGTGGTGCACGACAGCGTGATCCCGAGCAGCACGCTGAGGGCGCCGAGGAGGTAGGGCAGCGGCGTCGTCGGCATGCTCATCCCCACGAGCAGGACGCCGATGAGCACCGACGGCAGGCCGCGGGGGAGCAGGGCGAACAGCCGGCTGCCGACCTCGAGGGCGATGCTCGCCGCCTGCACGTCGAGCGGCCGGGCGAAGTCGACGGCGATGTCGCCGTTCTTGATGCGCTCGGCGACGTCGGTGCGCCCGTACAGGTTCACCGAGCCGAGCAGGCCCTGGCTCAGCCAGATGTACGCGCTCATCGCGCCCACGTCGTAGCCGTTCAGCTCACCGCCCGCCGCGTCGAGCGTGGCGAAGAGGATGCCGACCTTGAGCAGCCCGAACGTCGCGTTCGCGACCAGCCCGCCGAGCGCGGCGAGGGGGTAGGCCGACCCGCGCCGGAAGCCCGCGGCCAGCAGCCTGGCGTAGGTCCTCGCGGTCGCACGCACAAGCGCGAGAACTTACTCCGGAGCCCGTACGCTCCACAAGGGGTCCGCCGGCGAGGACGTCCCTCGTCGCTCCCAGGGGTATCTCGTGCCCGAGGTGGTTCCTTAACCTGTGGAATAAAGTTCCGAGGTGACCGTGTCGAAACCCCTGCGCGGCGTGACGGCCGCCCAGACCCACAGCGCGATCCTCGACCTCATCCGCTCGGGCGGGGTGGTGAGCCGCGTCGAGCTGGCCGACCTCTCCGGGCTCACCGAGGCGTCGATCTCGCGCATCGTGCGCCAGATGCTCACCGACGGCCTCGTCGCCGAGATCGGGACGGGCGACCGCACGGGCGGCAAGCGGCGCACCCTGCTCCAGCTCAACGCGGGCTCGCGGCACGCGGCCGGGGTCGCGCTCGACTTCGCCCGCGTGACGTACGTGGTCACCGACCTCGGCGGGACCGTCGTCGCCCGGGCCGACGGCGAGGGCATCGGGATGGCCGCGCCCGGCGACGTCGTGCCGCGGCTGGCCGCGGAGCTGGACGACCTCGTGTCGTCCGCCGGCGTGGACCGCGCCTCGCTGATGGGCGTCGGGGTCGCCGCGGCGGGGCGCCAGGACAGCGCCCACCGCGTGCTGCGCAGCAACCCGAACGCCTCCGACTGGGAGCTCTTCGACATCGAGGACGCGCTGAGCAGCGCGACCGGGCTCCCGGTCGTCGTCGAGAACGACTCGACCTGCGCGGCGATCGGCGAGTACTGGGTGGGGCGCATCCCCGCGTCGGCCGACTTCGCCACGGTCTACCTGGCCACGGGCTTCGGGCTCGGCCTCGTCACCGGCGGCGACGTCTACCGCGGCGCGTCGTCCAACGTGGGCGAGATCGGCCACCTGGTCCTCGACATCGACGGGCCGCCCTGCTGGTGCGGCAGCCGCGGGTGCCTGGAGGTGCTGGCCGCGCCGCGGCGGATCGTGGCCCTCGCCATCGAGCGCGGCCTCGCCGGGGAGCTGGGCCTGCACGGGGAGGAGGGCACGGTGCGCGAGGACTCCGACCGGGTGGCGCGGGCCGCCGCCGCCGGTCACGCCGAGGCCCTCCCGGTGATCGAGGAGTCGGCGAGGCACCTGGCCCGTGCGCTCGTCTCGGTCACCAACCTGCTCGACCTCGGCCGGATCATCCTGGCCGGGCCCGGCTTCGCCGCGGCGGGGGAGATCTACCTGCGCCAGGCCCGCGAGGACCTGCAGCGCCTGAGCTTCGTCCGCGCGGTCCACCCGACGACGGTGAGCCTGTCCGCGTCCAGCGACGTCTCCGCCGCCCTCGGCGCCGCGACCCTCGTCCTGCACAGCCGCCTCACCCCGCACCAGACCTCGAGCCGCCTGGCCCTGGCCCGCTGAGGGCGTACGCCCGGCACCCCTGGCGCTCCCTGCACCCCTTGTCGCTCCCTGCACCGGGCAGACCGGGTGCGAGGAGCCGTAAGGGGTGCGAGGAGCGGCAGGGGGTGCGAGGGCACCCGGTGTACGGGTGGTGGGAGATCAGCCCTTCGGCTGCGCGGCGAGCAGGTCACGGAACCACCACCCGCTGCGCTTCACCGTCCGCTCCTGGGTCTCGTAGTCGACGCGGACGATGCCGAAGCGGCGGCTCTCGCCGAAGGCCCACTCCCAGTTGTCGAGGAAGCTCCACGCGAAGTAGCCGCGCAGCGGCAGCCCGGCGGCGACGGCGTCGGCGCACGCCTGCGCGTGCAGCTCGAGGTAGCGGCGCCGGTCCTCGTCCTCGACCGAACCGTCCGGCGAGACCACGTCGTCGTACGCGGCACCGTTCTCGGTGATGTAGACCGGCGTGCCGGGCGAGCGCTCGGCGACCATGGCGACGACGTCGAGCAGGCCGTCGGGGTGCACCTCCCAGCCCATGAACGTCTTGTCCGCGCCCGTGTCGACGTGCACGACCCGCTCGCTGCCCGGCGTCGCGCTCGGGATCGACGGGTCGGCGAACCGCCCGTCCTCGGGCGCCGCGGCGGTGTGGCGGCTGTAGTAGTTGATCCCCACGAAGTCGAGCGGCTGGTTGATCGTCGCGAGGTCGCCGGAGCGCTCGGCGAACCACTCCTGCACGCCCGCGTCGGCCAGCACGTCGTCGGGGTACGAGCCGAGGAGCACCGGGTCGAGGAAGAAGCGGTTGCCCATGCCGTCCGTACGCCGGGCGGCCTCGGCGTCGGCCGCGGAGCCGGAGGCCGGGCGCACGGAGTAGAGGTTCAGGGTGATGCCGAGGGTCGAGTCGTGGGAGCTCGCCCGCATCTTCTGCACCGCCAGCCCGTGGCCGAGCAGCAGGTGGTGGGCGGCCTTGAGCGCGTCGCTGCCGACCTGCTTCCCGGGTGCGTGCACGCCGTTGCCGTAACCCAGCAGCGCCGAGCACCACGGCTCGTTGAGCGTGATCCAGTGCGAGACGACGTCGCCGAGCGCCTCGTGGGTCAGCGCCGCGTACTCCGCGAACGCCTGCGCGGTCTCCGGCACCAGCCAGCCGCCGCGGTCCTCCAGCGGCTGGGGGAGGTCCCAGTGGTAGAGCGTGGCCCACGGCGTGATGCCGTGCTCGTGGCAGGTCTCGGCGATGCGGCGGTAGAAGTCGAGGCTCGCCTGGTTGACCTCGCCGGTGCCCGTCGGTACCACGCGCGGCCAGGCGACGGAGAACCGGTACGCGCCGAAGCCGAGCTCGGCCATCAGTGCGATGTCGGCGGCGTAGCGGTGGTAGTGGTCGTCGGCGCGGTCGCCGTTCGTGCCGTCGGAGATGGCCCCCGGCACCCGGGCGAAGGTGTCCCAGATGCTGGGGCCGCGGCCGTCCTCGGCGACCGCGCCCTCGATCTGGTACGACGCGGTGGCCGTGCCCCAGACGAAGTCGGCGGGCAGGGCGGGGTGTGCCATGAGGTGCTCCTACGGGTGGTGCGGGTGCCCGCGGCGGGCGCCGCGGGCCGGGGGTCAGGCTCGCGGCGGTTCCAGCCAGTGCTCGGGGGCGGGACGGAGCCCCTCGAGCCCGGTGAAGAGCTCGTCGGGCAGGTCCTCCTCGAGGGAGGCGAGCAGGCTGTCCAGGCGGGCCGGGGAGCTGAGGCCGACGAGCGTGGTCGTGACCCGCGGGTCGCGCACGGAGGCCTGCAGCGCCGCCGTCGCGAGGGTCGTGCCGTGCTCCTCGCACAGCCGGGCCATGGCGTCGACCGCGGCGAGCACGGCCGGGTCGGCCTCGCGGTAGGCGTACTGCGTCGTGGTGCCCGGCTTGCCGAGGATGCCGCCGCCGTGGACCGCCGCGTTGACCAGCGGGATCCCGGCCTGCTCGGCCTGCTCGAGGAGCGCCGTGGCGCTGCGGTCGACCAGGGTCCAGCGGTTGTGGACGAGCAGCACCTCGAAGGGCCCCAGCGCCAGGTAGCGCTGCATCTCCGGCGCCGGACCGCCGGCCAGTCCGAGGTGGCCGATCTCGCCCTCCTCACGGAGCCGGACGAGGGTGTCGACGGCACCGCCCGGCGCCGACATCTGCTCGAAGTCGAAGTACTCGGGGTCGTGCAGGAAGACCATCGGCAGGGTGTCGAGCCCGAGCCGTTCCTTCGACTCGGCGACGCTCGCACGGACGCGGTCGCCGGAGTAGTCGCGGCCGCGCGCGTCGACCTTGGTCATCACCAGGAAGTCCTCGGGCAGCCCGCCGCGCAGCGCGATCGCGCCGCCGATGCGCCGCTCGCTCTCCCCGTCGCTGTAGCCGTTGGAGGTGTCGAGCACCCGGCACGGGGAGTCGAGCACGTGTGCGGCCAGCGCCACCCCGTCGTCCTGCGCGTCCTCGCGGCCGGCCTGCTTCGGGATGCTGCCGAGCGGACCGCCGCCGACGGACAGGGCGGTGACCTGGAGGCCGGTGGCGCCGAGCGGGCGGACCCAGTCCGGGCTGCTGGGGGTGGTCATGCGTCGATCCTCTCGGTGACGGCGAGCACGAGGCCGTCGGGGTCGGTCAGCCGGTCTCCCCCCGGGGCGTCCGGCAGCGCGACCGCGCCGTCCGGGCGGGGGCCGTCGAGCCCGGCGACCTCCGCGGCGGCGAAGCCGGGGACGTCCGGCTGGGGGGTGCGGCCGCGCGTGCCGGCGTCGTAGGTGAACACCTCCAGCACGGTAGGCCCTGACTTGAGGTAGCCGATGTGGAACCCCCGCGGGTCGTGCGGCTGCTCGATGGTGCCCATGAAGCCGAAGCCGAGCGGTGCGTAGAAGGCGTCGGTCGCGCCGCGGTCGGCGACGGTCACGGCGACGTGGTCGAAGCGCGGCCGGTCGGGCACCCCGAGCGCGCGCTCGGCGGCCACGAGGTCGGCGTCGAGCACCTCGACGTACTGCAGGTCGCCCTCGACGAGCTCCAGCAGGGTGCCGTCCGGGTCGTAGAAGAAGCAGATCCGCACGCCGCCCTCGGCGTCGAGGGGGTCGAGGTGGAACGGGACGCCGGCCGCCTTGAGCGCCGCCGCGCGCGGGTCGACCCGGTCGACCTTGAAGCCGACGTGACGGAAGCCGCGCCGCTGGTCGTCGGGGACCCACGTGCTCGCGGGGCCGTCGGCCGGGGTCGCCCGCAGCTCGATCCGGGCGGTGACGACGTCGAGGACGACGCGGTCGTCGCCCGACTCGACGACCTGCGCCTCGAGGTGGGTGGTGTAGAAGTCGGCGGAGCGCCGGACGTCGGTGGCGTTGATGATCACCGTGGAGATGGGCATGGCTGAGCTGCTTCCTTGATCGTCTGCGTACGGGGGGTGCTACGCGAGGGGGATGGCTGGGGGGTGCGCGGGGGGGGGTGCGGGCCTACTTCACGGCGCCCAGGGTCATGCCCGCGACGAACTGGTTCTGCATGCGGACGTAGACCAGGACCACCGGGATGATCGACAGCACCAGGCCGGCGGTGAGGGTCGGCCAGTCGGTGGAGTACTGCCCGGTGAGGGTGAAGAGGACGGGCTGCAGCGGCAGCTTGTCGGTGTCCTGCAGGACCGTGTTGGCCATCAGGAACTCGTTCCAGGTCTGCAGGAACTGGAAGATCACCACCGTCGCCACGCCCGGGCGCGCCAGCGGCAGCACGACGCGGGCGAAGATCGACAGCTCGCTGGAGCCGTCCACCCGGGCCGCCTCGATCAGCTCGTCGGGCAGCGTCGCGAAGAAGGCCCGCATCAGGAACATCGAGAACGGCGCCGAGCCGCTGATGTAGAGGACCAGCAGGCCGGCCTGGGTGTTCAGCAGGCCGAGGCTCTTGAGCTCGAGGTAGAGCGGGATGATCAACGCCGTGCCCGGCATCATCAGCGTGGTCAGCAGCAGCAGGTAGAGGGTGTTCTTGAACGGGAAGTCGAGCTTGGCGAAGGCGTAGCCGGACAGCGTCGCGAAGACCGTCACCCCGACCACGGTGGCCGCGGTGATCCAGAGGCTGTTGAAGAAGTGCAGCGGGAACTCGATCGAGGTCCACGCCGTGGCGTACGCGGTCCCGGTGAACGACTCGGGGAAGAACGGGCCCGAGAAGACCGTGTTCTGCGGCCGCAGCGAGGTGAGCAGCAGCCAGACGAACGGGAAGACCATCAGCACGCACAGCGGCAGCAGCAGGAAGGTCGCGAACGTCTTGCCGAAGGGCAGCCGGCGACGCGTCCCCGTCCGCCGCGACGTGCTGGTGGGCGTGGTCCGGGCGGCCGCGCGGGACGTCGCGCGGGCCGGGCGCAGGGTGGCGCTCATCGTTCCGACCTCCGGGTGATGGTCATCTGCACGACGACCGCGACGATGCACAGCACCATCACGAGGACGCTGAAGGCCGACGCGTAGCCGAACTGGGGGAGCGCGCCCGACGTCGAGCCGAACGCGAGGTTGTAGAGGTAGGTGCCGAAGACCTCGCTGGCGTGGTTCGGCCCGCCGCCGGTCATCACGTACATCAGGTCGAAGACCTTGAAGCCGTTGAGCAGGCCGAGGCTCACCACGATCCCGGTGACGACCCGCAGCTGGGGGACCGTGATGTTCCAGAAACGCTGGAACGGTCCGGCGCCGTCGACCTCCGCGGCCTCGTAGAGCCCGGGGCCGATGCCCTGGATGCCGGCGAAGAAGATCAGCATGTTCATGCCGACGCCGCCCCAGACGGCCACCGCGATCAGCGCAGGCAGGACGGTCCCGCGGTCGGCGAGCCAGGTGTGCTGCAGCCCCTCCAGCCCGACGGAGCCCAGGATGCGGTTGAGCGTGCCGACGTTGGGGTCGTAGATCAGCTTCCACAGCACGCCGGTCACGACGAAGGACACGATGCCGGGGACGAAGAGGATCGTGCGCACGACGATGCCGACGCTGCGCCAGACCATGTTCACCAGCACGGCGACGACCATGCCGATCACCGTCTGCAGGATCGTCGTGGCCGCGGTGAAGACGACCGTGACGAACAGGGCCCGGTGCGCGACCGGGTCGCCGAGCATGCGCGTGTAGTTGTCGGCGCCGATGAAGGTCTTGTCGCCGAAGCCCGACCAGCGCGACAGGCTGAGGTAGATCGTCTGGACGATCGGCCAGCCCACGAAGGCGAGGAACAGCGCCAGCGTGGGGAGGACGAAGAGGTAGCCCGCGAGGCGCTGCGACCGCTTGAGCCGGGACCCGAACCGCGACCCGGAGGGCGGCGGCACGGGTCCCGGAGCGACCACGGGCGGTGGGGTCGCCGTGGTGGTCATGCGGTCAGCCCCGGGCGTTGACGACCGCGGCCTGCATCTGCTTGGCCACGTCGGCCGGGGTCCCCTTGCCCTCGAAGGTCTGCACCATCGGGTCGGCGGCCGCCGTCGTGCCGTTGCCGAAGGGGATGTGCGGGCACCCCTCGCCCTCGATGAGCCAGGAGGTCATCTGCTTCATCACCGGGTTCTCGATGCGGGCGGCGGCGCTCTTGGTCGCCGGCATCGAGTTCGAGTTGTTCATGGTGGGGGAGTAGTTGGCCTCGTCGTAGAGGAACTTGAGGAAGGTGATCGCCGCGTCCTTGTTCTTGCTCGTCTCCGACACCGCGAAGCCCGCCCCGGCCTGGTTGGCGGTCCAGTGCTTGGCGCCCGCCCTGATCGCCGGGTTCTTCATGACCTTGTACTTGCTGACGAAGTCCTTGCTGGCGTTCTTGATGAAGCCCTGCGGGCTCCAGGAGCCGTTGAACAGCATCGCGGACTTCTCGGTGTAGAAGATCTGCGCGCACTGGTCGCCCGACGTGCCGGTGGCGCCCGGCTGGAAGACGCCCGCGTCGACGATGCGCTTCTGCAGCTCGAGGGCCGCCACGACCGCGGGGTCCTCCCACGTGAGGCCGTCCTGGCCCTGGTCGAGCTTGAGGAAGAAGGTCGGGTCGTCCTTGACCTGCGTGATGAGCGGCAGGAAGAAGTCCATGGCGCTGGTGCCCGGGTTGCAGCTGATCGAGACGCCGTAGGTGTCGGCGTCCTTGAACTTGGGCGCGGCGGCGATGAGGTCGTCCCAGGTCTCCAGCGACTCCGGGTCGACCTTGGCCTTGGCCATCAGGTCGGGGTTGTAGAACATGCCGAAGGTCTGCGCCATCCAGCCGATCGCGTACTGCTTGCCGTCGAGCGAGTACTCCTGGTTGGCCGACTCGAAGACGTCGCCCAGCACGTCGGACATGTCGGAGGTGATGTCGGCGGAGATGCCGCCGGTGCCGTAGGTCAGGGCCCGGGTGTGCGGGGCGAAGATCTCCGGCACGTCGCCGCCGGAGACGGCGGCCTGCAGGGCCGGCAGGTACTGGTCGGGGTTGCCGAAGAGGCGGTTCTCCACCTTGATGTTCGGGTTGGCCTGCTGGAACTTGTCGATCAGCTTGGGGAACTCGTTCTCCTGCTCGCCGTACCAGCTCCAGAGCCGGACGGTCGCCGGGTTGCCGCCGGCGTTCTGGCCGCCGCTGCTGCCCGAGGAGGCGTCGCTGCCGCACGCGGCGAGGAAGGACCCGGCGCCGATCGCCGCCGCCCCGCCGAGGGCCGCGCGCAGGAAGGTCCGGCGCTGGAAGGGGCTGCCCGCCCCGGGGTCGGTGCCGGCGGTGCTGTCGGGCTGCGCAGGCGTGGTCGGGTCGCTCATGGCGGGATCTCCTCGTCGAGACAGGGCGTGCAGGTGGGGGCGCCGGGCACGAGCAGGACCGCTCGCCGGCTATCCTTCTAACTCACTGTAAGAAGGTTTATCAGACCCGGTCGATGAAGTGAAGAGCCAGGGTCGATCCTGTCCGGACAGGCTCGGCCCGATCGCGGCGTGGGCCAGGGACACGAGGAGCGCGATGACCGGACCGTCAGCCAGCACCACGAGCGAGCCGCGTACGCCGGTCCGCTTCGCCCTGATCGGCACCGGGTGGCGCTCGGAGTTCTTCGCGCGGCTCGCCCGGCAGGCGCCCGACGCCTTCACGGTCACCGGGGTGCTGAGCCGGCGCCCCGACCGGGCCGCCGAGGTCGCGCGCGCCTGGGGCGTGCCGACGGCCGGCTCGGAGGAGGAGCTGCTCGCCGCCGGGCCGGACTTCGTCGTGCCCTGCGTGCCGTGGGGCGAGATGGGTCCGACCACGCGCCGGCTCGCCGAGGCCGGCGTCCGGGTGCTCGCCGAGACCCCGCCTGCCGCCGACCTCGAGGGGCTCCGCGCGCTGTGGGACGCGGTGGGCGGCACCGGTTTGGTGCAGGTGGCCGAGCAGTACCTGCTGATGCCGCAGCACGCGGCGCGGATGGCCGCGGTGCGCGAGGGCGTGATCGGCGACGTCACGTCGGTCCAGGTGAGCTCCACGCACCTCTACCACGCGGTCTCGATGATCCGGGGCTTCCTCGGCGTCGGCCGCGGTCCGGTCGAGGTGCGTGCGCAGTCGTTCACCAGCCCGCTGGCCAACCCGCTCAGCCCCGCCGGCTGGTCGGGCTCCGACGAGCCGGAGGACCTCGAGACCGTGCTGGCCACGCTCGACTTCGGCGGGCAGCGCACGGGGCTCTACGACTTCACCGACAACCAGTGGTGGAACCCGCTGCGTGCCCGGCGGATCGTCGTGCGCGGCACCCGCGGCGAGATCGTCGACGAGAAGGTGACCCGCCTCGTCGACGCGTTCACCCCCGTGACGTCCTCGCTCGTCCGCCGCCAGGCGGGCATCGACCTTGACCTCGAGGGCGTCGACCTGCAGCACGTGAGCCTCGACGGCCGCGTGCTCTGGCGCAACCCCTTCCGCGGATCGCGCATGTCGGAGGACGACCTCGCGGTCGCGATGCTGCTCGCCGCCACGGGGGCGTGGGCGCGCGGCGAGGGGCCCGCGCCCTACCCGCTCGAGGAGGCCTGCGAGGACCACCAGGTCTCGCTGGCGATCCTCGAGTCGGCCCGGACCGGGTCCCCGGTCACGACGACCCGGGAGGCGTGGTCCAGCTGAGGCTGGAGGGGTCGCCGGTCGGGCCCGCGGACCTCAGGCGCGGGGGGCGGCGAGGACGTCGCGCCAGGAGTGCTCGGGCTCGTAGCCGAGCAGACGACGGGCCTTGTCGATGGAGTAGAACGTCTCGTCGCGGCCCATCTCCTTGCGCACCTCGACGCCGGCGTAGAAGCGCTCGATGACCTCCTGCGCGGTCGCGGCGACCGACAGGTCGGCGTTGGCCACGTTGAAGACCTCGAACCCCAGGCCGTCGGTCTCGAGCGCGCGCAGGGTCAGCTGCCCGAGGTCGCGGGTGTCGATGTAGGCGAAGATGTTGCGCCGCCGCAGCGACGGGTCCTCGAGGAAGGGCGGGAACATCTGCTCGTACTCGTGCGGCTCGACGACGTTGTTGATCCGCAGGCCGTAGATGTCGGCGCCGGTGCGGGCGTGGAACGAGCGGGCCGTCACCTCGCCGGCGACCTTGCTCATCGCGTAGCTGTCCTCGGGCACGACGGGGTGCTCCTCGTCGACCGGGACGTAGAGCGGCTTGCGCTCGCCCTGGGCGAAGCAGATGCCGTACGTCGTCTCAGAGGAGGCGAAGACGATCTTGCGGATGCCGGCTCGGGTGGCGGCCTCGAGGACGTTGTAGGTCGCCAGGACGTTGGTCGCGTACGTCTTCTGGTCGCTGACCAGCATCGGCCGCGGGACGGCGGCGTAGTGCACCACGGCGTCGTAGGCCGAGCCGTGGGTCAGGTCGAGGTCGGCGTCCTCGAGGTCGGCCTGCGTCGGCACCGCCGTCAGCGCGGAGTACGTGTCGCCGGCGTCGGTGAGGTCGACGCGCAGGTCGGTGACGTCGGGGTGGCCGAGGGGGGTGAGGTCGGCGTTGGTGACCTGGTGCCCCTGGGCGGCGAGGAAGGGAGCCACGTGGTGCCCGGCCTTGCCGCTGCCGCCGGTGAAGAAGATGCGCATCACCCCAGCCAACCAGGCTCGCCGGCTCGAGCCTCGGGCCGTCCGTGCGCGGAGCGGGGAGCGGGGCTCATGGCAGGCTGGGGCGCATGACCAGCACCAACCCGGAGCCGATGAGCGACCCGGCCGACGTCCAGCCGTACGAGCAGACGCCTGACGGCACCGACCAGATGGACCAGGACCTCATCCAGCCCGAGGAGACCCTCGAGGACCGCGGCGTCGCCGACGCCCTGGACGAGGGCTACTCGCCGCCGGAGAAGCCGTCCGTCCTGCTGCGCGAGGGCGAGCACGACACGCTCGACGAGCGGCTGTCGGAGGAGATCCCCGAGCCCGATCCCTACGCCGAGGACGACGTCGACGAGGAGGACAACCTCACCGTGCGCGCCGACGAGGAGAACCTCGACGACGGCGAGGTCGGTGACCTCCGCGCCGGGCGTCTGGTCGACCCCAACGAGGGCATCGGCCTCGACACCGACTCCGACCTGATCGGCGAGGACGTCGGCATCGACGGCGGCGCGGCCAGCGCCGAGGAGGCCGCCGTCCACGTCGTCCCCGAGTGAGCGCTGAGTGAGCGCTCTGCAGACGCAGGGGCAGGGCCCGCTCCACCCGCCGGTCGAGCCGTACGCGTCGGGCCACCTCGACGTCGGCGACGGCCAGCGGGTGTGGTGGGAGGAGTGCGGCAACCCCCAGGGCAAGCCCGTCGTGTTCCTGCACGGCGGGCCCGGCGGGGGCGTCTCGCCCGGCGTGCGGCGGCTCTTCGACCCCGAGCGCTACCGCGTGGTGCTGTTCGACCAGCGCGGCTGCGGTCGCAGCGAACCGCACGCCAGCACCGAGGCGTACGACCCCGCGCTCAACACCACCTGGCACCTCGTCGACGACATCGAGCGGCTGCGCGAGGCCCGGGGGATCGAGCGCTGGCAGGTGTTCGGCGGCTCGTGGGGCAGCGCGCTGGCGCTGGCGTACGCCGAGACGCACCCCGAGCGGGTGACCGAGCTGGTGCTGCGCGGCATCTTCACGCTGCGCCGCAGCGAGCTCGACTTCTTCTACGGCGGCGGTGCGGGCCAGCTGGTGCCCGACCTGTACGCCGGCTACCTCGCCCCGCTCCTGGAGCGCGGCCTGGTGTCGCTCTCGCCGGGCGGGACGGTGGTGGGCGACCCCATCGCGGCGTACCACGAGCTGCTCTTCGACCCCGACCCCGCGGTGCACGGGCCGGCCGCGGTGGCCTGGGCGTCGTACGAGGCGGCCGCGATCACGCTCGTGCCCGACCCCGAGCTGGTGGCGCAGTTCGCCGACCCGGCGTACGCGCTGGCCTTCGCGCGGATCGAGAACGACTACTTCGTCCACGACGGGTGGTTCTCGACCACGGCCGAGGGCGAGGGCCAGCTGATCGCGGACGCCGGTCGGCTCGCCGACATCCCGGGCGTGATCGTCCAGGGGCGCTACGACCTCTGCACGCCGGCGGTCACAGCCTTTGACCTGCACCGCGCCTGGCCGCAGGCCGAGCTCGTCGTGGCCCCGCACGCCGGCCACGCCTGGACCGAGCCCGAGATCACGGCGGCCCTGGTGGCGGCGGCGGACAGGTTCGCCGACCGCTAGCCAGACCCACGGCGAACTTCTCGCCCTCTGAGCACCGCAGCGGTGCTCAGAGGGCGAAAAGTTGATCCGAGTCGTGCTTCAGCCGTGCTGGGGTCGCGCGTCCGCGGCGGCTGACCGGCTTTCTCCCTGTGCCGCGCTGGCCGGACTCACTAGAATGAGCAGGTCAAGTGCCACGACGGCACGCAGCACCCAGGTGAGGACCCTCCTGAGCAGGTCAGAGATGAGCAGGCCCGAGCGCGCAGCCCGGACGAGCACCCCCAAGATCCGTGGCGACCGCACGCCGCGGCCGCTCGACGTCGAACCCGTCGCCGACAGCGGCCTGGAGGAGCTCCGCCGCGTCACCGTCCCGGTCTCGATCGAGATGGTCAACCTGCTCGGCCCCCGAGACGAGTTCCTCCGGATCCTCGAGCGCGACCTCAGCGCCGGCGTGCACGTGCGCGGCAACGAGATCACCCTGTCCGGCCCGCCGGTCGCCGTCGACCTCGCCGTCGACGTCATCACCGAGCTGGTCACGGTGCTCCGCACCGGCCAGGGCCTCACCGGCGACGGCGTCGAGCGGATCGTGTCGATGCTCGCCGAGCGCGAGGACGCCCGCCCCGCCGACGTGCTGACGCACAACATCCTGTCGACGCGCGGCAAGACGATCCGGCCCAAGACGCTGAACCAGAAGCGCTACGTCGACGCGATCGACAAGCACACGGTCGTCTTCGGCATCGGCCCCGCCGGCACCGGCAAGACCTACCTCGCGGTGGCCAAGGCCGTGCAGGCGCTGCAGGCCAAGGAGGTCAACCGGATCATCCTGACCCGGCCGGCCGTCGAGGCCGGCGAGCACCTGGGCTTCCTGCCCGGCACGCTGAACGACAAGATCGACCCGTACGTGCGCCCGCTCTACGACGCGCTGCACGACATGCTCGACCCCGACACCATCCCGCGCCTGCTGACCGCCGGGACGATCGAGGTCGCGCCGCTGGCCTACATGCGCGGCCGCACGCTCAACGACGCCTTCATCATCCTCGACGAGGCGCAGAACACCTCGATCGAGCAGATGAAGATGTTCCTGACCCGCCTCGGCTTCGGCTCGCGGATGGTCGTCACGGGCGACGTGACGCAGGTCGACCTGCCGAACGGCTCGACCAGCGGCCTGCGCCAGGCCGAGCGCGTGCTCGGCGAGGTCGAGGACCTGGCCTTCTGCCACCTGACCGCGCACGACGTCGTGCGGCACAAGCTGGTGGGTCGCATCGTCGCGGCGTACGAGCGCCACGACGCGGCCCAGCCGCCGCCCACCGCCACGCGCCACTAGCGCGACGAGAGCTGCAGGTAGATCAGTGACAGTCGACATCAACAACGAGTCCGGTCTGGAGGCCGACAGTACGGGCCTGGTCCGGCTCGCGACCTTCGCGCTGGACCAGCTGCGCATCCACCCCCAGGCCGAGCTGTCGATCCTGCTCGTCGACGAGGCGACCATGAGCGCCTACCACGAGAAGTACATGGGCGAGCCGGGGCCGACGGACGTCCTCAGCTTTCCGATGGACGAGCTCCGCCCGCCCGACGACGACGAGGACGAGACCCCGCTGGGGATGCTCGGCGACATCGTGCTCTGCCCGGCCGTCACCGACGCCCAGGCGCGCGAGCACGGCCGGACCGCGCAGCAGGAGGCCGAGTACCTGCTGGTGCACGGGCTGCTGCACCTGCTCGGCTACGACCACGCCGACGAGGCGGAGAAGGCCGAGATGTTCGGCCTGAAGGACGAGGTCCTCGCCGCCTGGGACCGCGAACGGCCGGACCGGCCCGAGCGGACGGTCGCGGCGCGATGACCAGCCACGACTGGGGCCAGCTCGCGGTCGCCCTGGTGCTGGTCGTCCTCGCCGCCCTCCTGGCGGCGTCGGAGGCTGCGCTCAGCTCGATCTCCAAGGCCCGCGCCGACCGGCTCTGCGAGGAGGGCCGCCCCGGGGCGGCCCGGCTGCGCAAGCTCGCCGACGACCCGCCCGCCTACCTGAACACCGCGCTGTTCGTCCGGACGGTCCTCGAGATCTCGGCGACCGTGCTGGTGGCGATCGTGGTGTTCACCAACATCAGCGTCACCTGGGAGGCCGGTCTCATCGCGGCCGGGTCGATGATCGTCATCTCGTTCGTCTTCTGGGGTGTCGCGCCCCGCACGCTCGGCCGCCAGCACGCGGACTCGGTGTCGCTGGCCGCGGCCGGGCCGCTGCGGCTGCTCACGACCGTGCTCGGCCCGCTGCCGCGGCTGCTGATCATGATCGGCAACGCGCTCACGCCGGGCAAGGGCTTCGTCGACGGGCCCTTCTCGACCGAGGCCGAGCTGCGCGAGCTGGTCGACCTGGCCGAGACGAGCGCGGTCATCGACTCCGGCGAGCGCCGGATGATCCACTCCGTCTTCGACCTCGGCAACACGATCGTGCGCGAGGTCATGGTGCCGCGCACCGACATGGTCTTCGTCGAGGAGCACAAGACCCTGCGCCAGGCGGTCTCGCTGTGCCTGCGCTCCGGCTTCAGCCGCATCCCGGTCATCCGCGACGGGCTCGACGACGTCGTCGGGATCCTCTACCTCAAGGACGTCATCAAGCGGACCTACGACGCCCCGGACGCCCAGTCCAAGGAGCGCGTCGGGTCGATGATGCGGCCCGTTTCCTGGTGCCCGGACTCCAAGCCCGTCGACGAGCTGCTGAAGGAGATGCAGCTCAAGCGGGTGCACCTCGTGGTCGTCGTCGACGAGTTCGGCGGCACCGCGGGGATGGCGACCATCGAGGACATCCTCGAGGAGATCGTCGGGGAGATCACCGACGAGTACGACGAGGAGCCCACCGACGTCACGCCGCTCGGCGAGGACAGCTACCGGATCTCCTCGCGGCTCCCGCTCGACGAGCTCGGCGAGCTCTACGGGCTCGAGCTCGACGACGAGGACGTCGAGACCGTCGGCGGCCTGATGGCCAAGCAGCTGAACAAGGTGCCGATCCCCGGCTCGGTGGTCGAGCACGCCGGCCTCGAGCTGGTGGCCGAGCGCTCGACCGGGCGCCGCAACCGCATCGGTACGGTGCTGGTCACCCGGCAGAAGGACCCCGAGGCCGACCCGGCCGCCGAGGTCGAGACCGAGACGCGCGAGGAGTCGATGGCGTGAGCGCCGACAGCACCACCCCAGGGGCCGAGGCGCCCTCCGACCCGGAGGACATCAAGATCATCATCCTCGCCCGCAGCGCGCTGGCCCGCACGTCGGCCGCGCAGGGCGCCTGCGTCCGCGACACCGACGGCCGCACGTACGCCGCCACGAGCGTCGCGCTCGCGCACCTGTCCCTGTCCGCCGTGGCGGTGGCGGTCGCGATGGCCGTCTCCTCCGGCGCGGAGGGGATCGAGGCCGTGGCCCTGTCGACGGCGGACGAGCCCGACCCGTACGCCCTGGACACCGACCTCGACGTGGTCCGCGACCTCGCCGGCGAGGGCGTGGCCCTCTGGGCCGTCGACCCCCGCGGCGTCGTCCGCGGCCGGGTGCTCACGTGACCGCCGAGCCCCGCGAGATCCCTGCGGGGCACCGCTCCGGCTTCGCCTGCTTCGTCGGCCGCCCCAACGCGGGCAAGTCGACGCTGACCAACGCGCTCGTCGGCAGCAAGGTCGCCATCGCGTCGGCCAAGCCGCAGACCACGCGCCACGCGATCCGGGGCATCGTCAACCGCCCCGACGCCCAGCTCGTGCTGATCGACACCCCCGGGCTGCACCGGCCGCGGACGCTGCTGGGCGAGCGGCTGAACGACCTCGTCCGCGGCACGTGGACCGAGGTCGACGTGGTCGGCGTCTGCCTGCCGGCCGACCAACGGATCGGGCCCGGCGACACCTACCTCGTGGGCGAGCTGGCCAAGCTCCCGCGGACGCCGCCGCTCGTCGCCGTCGCGACCAAGTCCGACCTCGTCGGCCCGACCCGGATGGCCGAGCACCTGATGGCCATCCAGGCGCTCGAGGAGAAGCTGGGCATCACCTGGACCGACATCGTCCCGGTCTCGTCGGTGACCGACGACCAGCTCGACGTCCTCGCCGGAACCCTCGTCGACCGGCTGCCCGAGGGCCCGCCGCTCTACCCCGAGGGCGTGATCACCGACGAGCCCGAGGAGACCCTGGTCGCCGAGCTGATCCGCGAGTCCGTCCTCGAGGACGTGCGCGACGAGCTCCCGCACTCGATCACCGTCGCGGTCGAGGAGATGGGCCTGCGCGAGGGGCGCCCGGAGGACCGGCCGCTGCTCGACGTCTTCGCCTCGCTGATCGTCGAGCGCGACTCGCAGAAGGGCATCATCATCGGGCACCGCGGGGAGCGCCTGCGCGCCCTCGGCGAGAAGTCGCGCCGCCAGATCGAGGCCCTCCTCGGCACCCCCGTCTACCTCGATCTGCGCGTCAAGGTCCTCAAGGAGTGGCAGCGCAACCCCAAGCACCTCAACCGCCTGGGATTCTGACGCCTCCTGCCGTCTGCGGGTGAGTTCGTGCACCGTCACGGTGCAGGAACTCACCCGCTGTCGGCTCAGCGCGACGGCGGCAGGGTGAGGCGGGGGAGTGCGCGGCCCACGAGCGGCCCGACGGCGAGGGCGTAGACCACCGTCGCGACGCCGACCGTGCCGCCGAGCAGCCAGCCCACGAGCAGCACCGAGCCCTCGATGAGCATCCGGGCGAGGTAGATCGGCAGGCCGAGGCGGTTCAGGCCGGTCATCAGCCCGTCGCGCGGGCCGGGTCCCCAGCCGACGCCGACGTAGAGCCCGGTGCCCACCGAGACGCAGGCCAGGGCCAGGACCAGGAACAGCACCTGGACGGCGACCGGGCCGGCGTCCGGCAGCAGGGCGACCCCGAGGTCGAGCACCGGGCCGACGACGAAGGCGTTCGCCACCGTGCCGAGCCCGGGGCGCTGCCGCAGCGGGATCCAGAGCAGCAGCACGACCAGCGACGTCAGGACGGTGACGGTGCCCAGGCTGAGGTGCAGCCGCGTCGACAGGCCGTCGCCGAAGACGGTCCAGGGGTCGAGCCCGAGCCGGGCGCGGACCAGGAAGGCCAGCGAGAGCCCGAAGAGCACGAGCCCGGCGAGCAGCCGCGCGCTGCGGGCGACGGGTCGGTCGGACAGCCGGCTGCGGCTCAGCGCCACGGGTCGACCCGGTCGGACGGTGCGCGGAGCCTCACCCGCGCAACCTATCGAGCGGCTGCGCCCGTGAGGCGGGAATTACCCCCTGGTGGACTCGCCCCGGTCAGGAGGCCGTCCGGCTGTCGCGCACCGGGGCCGGCGTCTCCTCGACGACCTGGTCGCGCCACCACGGCGTCTCGGTGAAGCCGCGCTTGAGCTGCAGCAGCTCCATCGACGCGTCCCAGCCCTGCACCCCGTCGAGCGTGGCGAGGGTGTCGTTCACGAAGTGCCACAGGCTCTCGTTGGAGCCGGCGATGACCTCGCACAGCAGCGAGGAGTCGTCGAGCAGCGCCGCCACGTAGCGCACCGCGCTGTGGGCGGCGAGCGCGGCCGCGACCTGCGCGAGCCGCCCCGGGCGTACGCGCACGGTGATCAGCGTCTCCGCGCCCATCCCCAGCGCGGCGGCGGGGACGAGGGTCAGCACGTCGACGCAGCCCTGCGAGCGCAGCCGCTCGAAGCGCCGGCGCACGCTGCTCTCGTTGAGCCCCACGTCGGCGCCGACCTTCTGGAACGTCGCGCGCCCGTCGCCGGCGAGCACGTCGATGATCTGGCGGTCGACGTCGTCGAAGTGGGTCGGTGCGCAGGCCGGCGGTTCGCCGTCCGCGTCAGGCGTCCAGGCCGGCACGTCGGGGTCGGTCCCGTCGACGGGTCTCGGGGCCAGCTCGGAGGCGAAGAGCTGCCGCGACCAGTCGTGGCCGACCTTGTAGACGTGCAGGAGCAGGTCGCTGCGCCAGCGCTCCACGCCCTCGGTCTGCTGCAGCGGGGAGATCAGGGCCGAGTAGTGCGCCGCGCCGCCGCGGACCGCGATCTCGGCGACGATGTCGTAGCGCCCGGACACGACGGACAGGAAGCGCACGTCGGACCAGGCGGCCAGGCGTTCGGCGACCTCCCGCTGCCGCCCGGGCCGGCAGTTGATCCGGGTGAGGAAGAGGTCGGTGGGCCCGAGGCTGCCGATCGCCGGCTGGACCGTGACGCTGACGACGCCGCTGGCCAGCAGCTGCTGGCCGCGGCGCACCACCGTCGGGGCGGACGAGCCCACGAGCTCGGCGATCGAGGTCCAGCTCGCCCGGCCGTCGCGCTGGAGCGCGACGATGATCCGCCGGTCGAGGTCGGTGAGCCCGTCGAGGGGACGCGCGGCCGGCACTACGCCGGGTACACCTCGTCGAGGAACGCCCGCACCGTCGCCGTCCACGCGTCCGCCTCCTCGATCTGGGGTGAGTGACCCGAGTGCTCGAAGACGACCAGGCGGGCGTCGGGCATGAGCGAGGTGATCTTCTCACTGCACTTGACCGGCGTGATCCAGTCCGTGCGCCCGACCGTCACCAGCGTGGGCACCCGGACGCCGCGGAGCTGCTCGCTGATGTCCCAGCCCGGGAGGTTGTGGGCGAAGGCGAAGTTGTGGGCCTCGTAGCGGTACGGCGTCGCGGCGACCTTGCGCTCGACCGCGTCGGGGTCGTAGTGGAAGTCGTAGAGGGGGAGGATCTCGCGCCAGCAGGCGCGCAGGTCGTCGTCGTCGCGCACGCGCCCCTCGTCGATCCGGTCGAACATCTCCATGTCGACCTCGACGCGGTCCGAGGCCAGCGCGTTCTCGCGCGCCAGCGCGGAGTGGCCGTTGTCGGGCGCGGTGTCGCGCAGCACCATCGCCGCCACGCGCTCGGGGTAGCGGATCGCGTACTCCATCGCCATGAACCCGCCGTACGAGCCGCCGGCGATGCACACCTTCTCCGCGCCGGCCCACGCGCGCAGGCCGTCGAGGTCGGCGGCCCACTGCTCGTGCGTGTACGGCTGCTTCCCCTCGCTGCTGCCCGAGCCGCGGGCGTCGAAGACGACGACGCGGTAGCGGTCTGCGAGGCGGCCGAAGGAGGCGCGCGGCTCGGCGCGCGAGCCGAGGCCGGGCGCGCCGTGGTGGGTCAGGACGACCGGAGCCCCCTCGGGCCCGACTACCTCGACCGCCAGCCGGTTGCCGTTGATCTCGACCATCTGGGCGCCGTCGCCGGCGGCGGTGAACTCGGCGGTGGTGTCGACGGCGGCGGGCGTGGCGGCGTGCTGGGTCATGGGTGTCCTCACTTCTCGGGGTGCGGGGAAGGGGTGGTCGAGCTCAGAGCTCGACCACGCAGCTGTCGAGGTCGCGCGGGTGGCTGGTCAGCGGCTCGGCGCCGGTCTCGGTGACGAGCATCGAGTCGCTGATCCGGTAGCCGGCGTGGCCGGGCACGTAGAGGCCGGGCTCGTTGGAGACGACCATGCCGGCGGCGAGCGGGGTGTCGTCGCCGGGCGCGAGCCAGGGCGGCTCGTGCATGCCGAGCCCGATGCCGTGGCCCTGCCGGTGCCGTAGGAACTGCCCGAGCCCGGCGTCCTCGATCACCGCGAGGCAGCGCCGGTTGGCCTCCTCGCAGGTCACGCCGGGGCGCAGCACCTGGGCGCCGAGCGCCTGGGCCCGGCGCACGGTGTCGTGGTAGCGGCGCTGGTCGTCGGTCGGCCGCCCGAGGACGTAGGTCCGCTCGCCCTCGACGAAGCGTCCGCCGACCGCGCAGCCCAGCGACAGCATGAACGTGTCGCCCGGCCGGAGCCGGTACGCCGACGGCAGCCCGTGCGGGTGGGCGCTGTTCGCGCCGGCGTAGACGAGCCCGCCGGCCAGCGGCGACACGACGACCACGTCGGCGTGCTCGCCGTACATCGTCGCGGTGCCGACCTTGCCGACGTGGCTCGCGAGCTCGGCCTCGCTGGGCAGCGAACCGTTCGCCAGGCCCTCGCGGACCAGCTCCAGACCGGCGTCCAGCATCACGTCGGTGATGCGCGCCGCCTCGCGGTGCAGCGCGAGCTCGGCGGGGTGCTTGACCGCGCGGACCTCGCCGAGCAGCTCGGTCGGCACCCAGTCGGCGACGCGGACCGCCGTACGCAGTCCCGTCCAGCGGCGCTGGCTGATCGCCGGGCCGAGCCCGACCGTCAGGCCCGACACCGCGGGACCGACCGCGTCGGCGAGGGCCAGCCAGGGCGAGCGCTCGCCGGGGAACTCGCCGTAGACCGCCAGCCGGGCCTGCGCGTGCTGCGCCTCGGCGTGCTCGCGCTCGAGCTCGGGCAGCAGCAGGGTGGCGCCGTCGGTGTCGAGCCAGACCGCGACCGGGCGCTCGCACGGGTGGTGGAAGAAGCCGGTGAGGTAGGCGACGTCCTCGGGGTCGTCGCTGACCACGGCGTCGAGCCCGTCGGCGGCGAGGCGCGCCCGGACCCGCTCCTGGAGCTCGAGCAGGACGGCGGCGGGGAGCCGGGGCTCGAAGGCCCCTGGGCCGGACGGCGCGCCGGAGGGGGCGCCGGACGGGGTGGGGGAGGAGGTGTCTCGGTCGAGCACGGTCATCGTGGCCTCACCGGTCCTTCTGGGGTCGGGGCCGGCGGCGTGCCCGCCGGGCCTGCGGGTTGCGCGCGTCGTTGTAGGCGGTCGAGACGAGCGTTGCCGACAGCACGAGCAGGAAGATCGCGAGCGAGGGGAAGAGCGTGAGCCACCAGGCGCTCGACATGGCGCCGGACTGCTGGGCCTCGTAGAGGATCCGGCCCCACGACCAGGTGTTCGGGTCACCGAGGCCGAGGAAGGCGAGTCCGGCGGCCGAGAGCACGGCCCGGGAGGCCGTGACGACGACCGAGACGACGACGACCGGGGTGACGGCCGGCAGCACGTGGCGGCTGATGATCCACCACGGCGAGGTCGTCATCAGCCGGGCGGCGTCCACGTAGGGGAGACCGACGACGGTGAGCGCCTGCGAGCGGACGATGCGGGTGACCTCCGGCCAGGAGAAGGCCGCGACGACGGCGATGATCGTCGTCGTGCTCGGGCCGACCAGCGCGGCGACCAGGATCATCAGCGGCAGCACCGGGAGGGCCAGGACGAGGTCGACGACCACGGTGACGAGGGTGTCCAGCCGGCGGAAGTACGCCCCGACGACCGCCACAGCGGTGCCCACGGCGATGGCGATGGCCGAGGCCGCGACGGCGACGAGCAGGCTCTGGCGCGAGCCCCAGACGACCTCGGCGAAGACGTCGCGCCCGAGGCTGTCGGTGCCGAACCAGTGCGCCCCGCCCGGCGCCGCCAGGACGTCCGGCCCGTAGCTGGCCGGCGCGTCGGTGATCAACGGCGCCAGCACGGCGACCAGCACGAGACCGACCAGGACGACCAGCGAGCCGAGCCCGAGCGGCTCGCGACGGAAGTGCAGCCAGGTGGCCGACGACGGCCGGCTGGCCCGTTCGGGCGGGGCCGGCGCGGCGAGCGGCGCGACGGCGCTGGTGATCGACTCGGTCATCGCGTGGCCACCCTCGGGTCGAGCAGGCCGTAGACGAGGTCGGTGACCATGTTGGCCACCACCACCGTCGCGGCCAGCAGCAGGAAGGCGCCCTGGAGCACCGCGTAGTCGAGCTGGGTGACCGCCTCGTAGATGCCGCGCCCGATGCCGGGGTAGGCGAAGACGGTCTCGGTGAGCACGGCGCCGCCGACGAGGAAGCCGAGCTGCAGGCCGACCAGCGTCGTGGCCGGCAGCAGGGCGTTGCGCAGCGCGTGCTTCCACAGCACGCGTCGCGGCGAGAGGCCGTTGGCGCGGGCGAGGGTCGTGTAGTCCTGCCCGAGCGCGTCGATCAGCGTCGAGCGGATGGTGAGCACGTACGCGCCGAGCTGCACCAGGGTCAGCGAGAGCGCCGGCAGCACGAGGTGCCGGGCCACGCTGAGGTACCACGCGTTGCCGTAGACGCCGGTGTCGTACGCCCCGCCGATCGGGAGCCAGCCGAGCCGGACCCCGAGGACGAAGAGCAGCAGCACCGCCACGCTCGGCACGAACACCGACTGCCCGGTGACGCCGAGCACCTGCACCGCCCGGTCCAGCAGGCCGCCCCGGCGGGACGCGGCCCAGACGCCGAGCGGCACCCCGAGGAGCACCGTCAGCACCAGGGCCGCGCCCGTCAGCAGCAGCGTCCAGGGCAGGCGTGCCGCCAGCACGTCGACCACGGGGATCGACTGCGTGAACGACACCCCGAGGTTGCCCTGCACGAGCTGGCCGAGGTAGAGCACGTACTGCGTGAGCAGCGGGCGGTCCAGCCCGTACGAGGCGAGGATGGCCGCGCGGGTCTCCTCGGTCATGTTCGGGCTGGCCAGGGCGAGCGCCGGGTCGCCCGGCAGCAGGCGGAGCAGCAGGAACGTGACCGTCACCGCGAAGAGCAGGGTGAGCAGCGCGCGGACCAGCTTGCGACCCACCAACCAGACGACCGGCACAGCTCCTCCTACCCGACCTTGGTGGCGCTCGCCAGGGACTCCGGGTTGACGATCGACAACAGCTCGCTGGGCTGCGAGACGAAGCCGGTCCACTTGTCGGAGTAGGCGAACGACAGGTTCTGCGTGTACATCACGTTGTCGTACACGTTGTCGCGGACGATCTTGGCGGCCTGCCGCATGAGGTCGACCTTCTGCGCCTTGTCCTGCGTCACGGTCGCCTGCGTGATCAGCTCGTTGAGCGCCGGGTCGTCGACGTAGGAGTAGTTGATGATCCCGTCGGGCAGGTAGGTCAGCGTCATGTTCGTCGCCGGGTCGTCCATGATCGCGAAGTTGCCGGCGTAGATGTCGAAGTCACCCTTGTCGGTCTTGGCGAGGTAGGTGTTGCGCTCCAGGCCCTGCAGCTCGACCTTGATGCCGGCCTTGGCGCTGGAGTCCTTCACCAGGGTCGCCCACTGCGAGGTGACGCTGTCCTGCAGCGAGTAGATCATCCGGAAGGTCGGCGGGAACATGCCCGAGGAGTCCGCGGTGTAGCCCGCCTCCTCCATGAGCGTGCGCGCCGCCGCCGGGTCGAAGGCGTACTCGGTGATCGACGGGTCGTAGTAGTCGGCCAGCACCGGCATCAGCGGGCTGGAGCCCGTCGAGACGGCCTGGTCGCGCAGCACGACCGAGCGGATGGTGCCGTAGTCGACCGCCGCGGCGAGGGCCTGGCGGACCTTGGTCTTGGCCAGGTCGGCCTGCTTCATGTTGTACGTCATGTGCGCGTAGCCGAGGCCCTTGGACTCGGCGACCGTGATCCCCGCCGTCTTCGACAGGGTGTCGACCTGCGCCGGCGGCAGGGCGTTGGCGATCACGTCGACCTCACCGCTCTGCAGCGCCAGGATCTCGGTGTTCACGTCGGGGAAGACGCGGAAGACGACCTGCGCGGCCTTGGGCTTGCCGCCCTCGACCAGCGGGTAGCTGGCGACGCGGTCGAGGGTGTAGCTCTGGCCGACCTGCACCTTGGTCAGCGTGTAGGGACCGGCGCCGACCCAGCCGCCGTCCTTGCCGTCGTTGGCGAAGGTCGCCACCGAGGAGGCCTTGCTGAAGACGTGCTCGGGCACGACGTTGCCCCAGAAGCCGATCTCCTCCACGATCGAGGAGTCCGGCTTCGACAGGTCCATCTCCACGCGCGTGGGCGAGACCGCCTCGGCCTTGGTCATGTTGCCGAGCTGGCCGTAGAAGGTGCCGGACGGCTTGTCCTTCTTGACCGCGTTGAGCGTCCAGGCGACGTCCTCGGCCGTGAGCTTCTCGCCGTCGCTCCAGGTCATGTCGTCGCGGATCTCGTAGAAGGCCTTGGTCGGGCTGACGTAGCCCCACTTCGTGGCCAGCGACGCCGTCTTCTTGCCGGTGTCGTCGATGCCCAGCAGGTGCGGGTACATCAGGTTGGTGACCCAGTAGTCGCTGCGGCTGTTGCCGATCAGCGGGTTGTAGTTGACGACGTCGGTCGTCGTCGCGATGGTCAGCGTCGCGTCGCCGGTGCTCTGCGAGCTCTGGGACGCCGGCGGCGCCTGCGGGGCGCAGGCCGCGGTGGCCGCGAGCAGGGCACCCGCCGCCGCGAGGGCCGCGACCCGGAACCGGGCCGTCGGACGGGGACGCATCAGACCCACACCTCCTTCAGGACCCGCATCGTGTTGCCGCCGACGACCATGCGGATCTCGTCGTCGGAGTAGTCGTGGGCGACGAGCCAGCCGATGATGTTGGTGAACTCCTCGGCCGGGTTCTCGAGCCCGTCGACGTAGGGCACCTCGGTGTAGTCGACGTGGCCGTGCGCCTGGCCGATGGACAGGTTCGACGCGAAGGCGTGGTGCAGGCCGACGTGGTCGCCGAAGAGGGTGTCGGGGCCGAAGCTCACGTGCTCGATGCCGACGAGGTCCACGCAGTAGCGGAAGTGGTCCATGACCGACTCGAGGCTGTGCAGCGGGTGGTCGGGGGAGAGCGTGGTGTGCGGCGCGGCCTCGATCCCGATCACGCCGCCCTTCTCCGCGACGGCCTTGATCGTCGCGTCGGTCTTCATGCGGTTCGTCGGCCACAGGCCGCGCGCGCCGGCGTGGGTGATGAAGATCGGCTTCGTCGAGGCCGCGGCCACGTCGAGGCAGGTCTGGTCGCCGGAGTGCGAGACGTCGATGGCGATGCCGAGCTGGTTCATCCGGCGCACCGCACGCTCGCCGAAGTAGGTGAGGCCGCCGTCGCCGCGCTCCTTGAGGCCGCTGCCGAGGGTGTTGGCCTCGGAGTAGGCGATGCCCATCTGGCGCACGCCGAAGCCGTACAGGACGTCGAGGCGTTCGACCTCGTTCTCGATCATGGTCGCGGCCTCGAGGGCGAAGACGTGCGCGATGCGCCCGGTCTCGGCGGCGTACTCGATGTCGGCGACGGTCTCGGCCTTGATCACGAAGTCCTGGTGCGCGAGGTCGGCCATCCGCACACCGAGGTCGAACAGCACGTCCTGGTACTTCCAGCCCGCGTCGCTGCTGATGCAGCAGGTGCCGTCCATGCCGTTGTCGAAGACCGCGGTGATGCCGGAGCGCGACAGGCCCTCGTAGCCGGTGGGTTCGCGGCCCTGGCGGATGTGGTCGCGCAGCTGGCCCATGTCCTCGGGGAAGACCTGCACGTGGTCGTGCAGCGAGATGACGACCTCGTTGGTCAGCAGGCGCTGCGTGCGCTCCTGCTGCTCCGTGGTCAGGTCCAGGCCCTCGTACGCCGGCACGCGGCCGACCTGCTTGGCGTACGTGAACTCGCGGAAGTCGACCCCTGGCTCCAGGTAGTCGTAGGCGGTGTAGCCGGTGTAGCGCTTGGCCGGTTCGAGCACGGGGCAGCTCCAGGTTCGGGTGGGTGCGGGTGGGTCGGGACAAGGTGGTGCGAGCGGGTGGTGCAACGGGGTGGTGCTGACGGGGTGACGTGGGGCCGGGTGCCGTCCCAGGTCGGGGTCCGGAGGCTCCTCGAGGACACCCAGTCGGCGACTCTGCACCTCAATCTCTCGGAAACCGGTGCAGAAGTCAACGCCAATGATTCGATCCGGCGTAACAACCGTGTGAAGGGATTGATCTCGTCGCGTCTTGGGTGAGAGGGTGGGGGCATGCCACCCATCCCGTCCCCGACGCCCGGGGCTCCCGCGCTGACCGTGCGAGGGCTCTCGGTCGACTTCGCGACCGACCACGGCCTCGTTCGGGCCGTGCGCTCGGTGGACCTCGACGTGGCCCCGGGCGAGCTGGTCGCGCTGCTCGGCGAGTCGGGCTCGGGCAAGTCGGTGACCGCCCGCAGCGTCCTCGGCCTCGCCGGTGCCGGGGCGGAGGTCTCGGCCGACGTCCTGGAGGTCGGGGGCACCCCGGTCCTCGGGCTGTCGCCGGACGGTCTGCGGCGGATCCGCGGCGAGCGCGTCGGCCTGGTGATGCAGGACGCGCTGTCCGCGCTCAACCCCGTCCTGACCGTGGGCGAGCAGATCGCCGAGATCCTCCGGGTGCACCGCGGGGTCGGTCGGCGCGCGGCGACGGCCCGGGCGACCGAGCTGCTCGCCCTGGTCGGCATCCCGGCACCGGCCCGGCGCGTGCGCGACCACCCGCACCAGTTCTCCGGCGGCATGCGACAGCGCATCCTCATCGCCATGGCGATCGCGCTCGAGCCGGAGCTGCTGATCGCCGACGAGCCGACGACCGCGTTGGACGTGACCGTGCAGGCGCAGGTGCTCGAGCTGCTCGATGACCTGCGCCACCGGCTCGGGATGGCGGTCCTGCTGATCACCCACGACCTCGGCGTGGTCATGGAGACCTCCGACCGCGTCGCGGTCATGTACGCCGGCCGGGTCGTCGAGACGGGCCCGACGACCGAGGTGCTCTCGTCGCCGCGGCACCCGTACACCGAGGCGCTGCTGCGCTCGGTGCCGAGCCGCGCGGGCCGCGACCGGCTGCTCACCATCCCCGGCTCCCCGCCGAGCCCGACCGCGGTGCCGCCGGGGTGCTCGTTCCACCCCCGCTGCCGCCTGGCGGTGGAGCACTGCCGCGAGGCGCGGCCGGACCTGCTCACCGTCCTGCCCGGGCAGGCCGCCGCCTGCCACCGTTCCGACGAGCTGGTCGAGGAGGTCCGCGATGTCGTCACCGTCGGCTGAGGTCCGTGCGGCGGGTGGCGAGCCCGTCCTGGAGGCCGAGGGCCTGGTCAAGACCTTCCGGGCCGGCTCCGTGCTGCGGCCCGAGCGGGTGCGCGCCGTCGACGGCGTCAGCCTGAGCCTGCGGCCCGGCGAGGTGCTCGGCGTCGTGGGGGAGTCCGGCTGCGGCAAGTCGACGACCGCGCGGATGCTCGTCGGCCTCGACGCGCCCGACGGGGGCCGGCTGCTCTACCGCGGGGAGGACGTCACCCGGCTCCGTGTGCGCGACCGGCGGCTGCTGCGCCGCGGCGTGCAGATGATCTTCCAGGACCCGTACAGCTCGCTCGACCCGCGGATGAGCGTCGCCGACCTCGTCACCGAGCCGCTGGCGGCCAACCGCCGGGGCGACCGCCGCTCGCGCCGCAGCCGGGCCGGGGAGCTGCTCGAGCTCGTCGGGCTCGACCCGGCGGCGATGAACCGGTACGCCCACCAGTTCTCCGGCGGGCAGCGCCAGCGCATCGGCGTGGCCCGGGCGCTCGCCCTCGACCCCGACGTGCTCGTCTGCGACGAGCCGGTCTCGGCGCTCGACGTGTCGGTGCAGGCGCAGGTCGTGAACCTGATCGACGACCTGCGCCGCACCCTCGGCGTCGCGGTGGTCTTCATCGCCCACGACCTGTCCGTGGTCGAGCACGTGGCCGACGAGGTCGCCGTGATGTACCTCGGCCGGGTCGTCGAGCACGGGCCCGCCGACGCGGTGTTCAGCGCACCGACGCACCCCTACACGCGGGCGCTGCTGTCGGCGACGCCGTCGGTGGAGGTGGCCGACCGCGGCCGGCTCGGTCGACGGCGGCTGCTCAAGGGCGAGCCGCCCTCGCCGCTCGACCCGCCGACGGGCTGCACCTTCCACCCCCGGTGCTGGCTGGCCGACGAGCGCTGCTCCGCCGAGGTGCCCCTGCTGCGCCGGCCCGACGCGGTCGGGCTGCCACTCGTGCCGATCGCGCGCGCGGCCTGCCACCACGCCGAGGCCCTGCTGACCGAGGAGACGGCCGCGACGCCGGCCTGAGCCACGCCGGGCGAGCAGATCCGCGGGCCCCGTTGGCGGGCCCGCGGAGGTGGGCTATGGTGACGGACGTGGCAAGCGCGCTGGGGCTCCGTGCCCTCATTCTCCTTCGCTGCCGCAGCGAGGCCTCCTAAAGGCCGGCCTCCTCGCTGCGGAGTTCTTGCCTGCCCGGCCGACTCCCTTCAGCAGCGAGGACCCCGATGAGCACGGCCCCCACCACTCCGAGCCCGTCCTTCGGCACCCGGCCACAAGCCGTGCCGACGCAGACGCCCAGCCCGATGTCGTACGGGCGCTACCGCGCCTTCCCGCCCATCGACCTGCCCGACCGCACCTGGCCGGGCGCGCGCATCACCCACGCGCCGCGCTGGCTGTCCACGGACCTGCGTGACGGCAACCAGGCGCTCATCGACCCGATGACCCCCGCCCGCAAGCACAAGATGTTCGAGCTGCTGGTGCGGATGGGCTACAAGGAGATCGAGGTCGGCTTCCCCTCGGCGAGCCAGACCGACTTCGACTTCGTCCGCCAGCTCATCGAGCGGGAGCTGATCCCCGACGACGTGACGATCTCCGTGCTGACCCAGGCCCGCGAGGACCTGATCGAGCGCACCGCGGAGTCGTTGACCGGGGCCCGCGCGGGCACGATCCACCTGTACAACGCCATCGCGCCGCTGTTCCGCCGGGTGGTGTTCAAGGTGGACCGCGACGAGTGCGTCAACATCGCCACCCGCGGCACCGAGCTCGTGATGAAGTACGCCGAGCAGCACCTGGGCGACGTCGAGTTCGGCTACGAGTACAGCCCCGAGATCTTCACCTCCGCCGAGCTCGACTTCTCCGTCGAGGTCTGCAACCGGGTGATGGACGTCTGGCAGCCGGGACCCGGCCGCGAGATCGTCCTGAACCTGCCCGCCACCGTCGAGGTCGCCACGCCCAACGTGTACGCCGACCAGATCGAGTGGTTCGGTCGCAACGTCGACCACCGTGAGCACGTCGCCATCTCGCTGCACCCGCACAACGACCGCGGCACGGCGACGGCGGCCACGGAGCTGGGCCTGATGGCCGGCGCGGACCGGGTCGAGGGCTGCCTCTTCGGCCACGGCGAGCGCACCGGCAACGTCGACCTGGTCACCCTGGGCATGAACCTGTTCTCCCAGGGCATCGACCCCAAGATCGACTTCGCGGTCGACGGCGGCATCGACGAGATCCGTCGCACCGTCGAGTACTGCACCGGCCTTCCGGTCCACCCGCGCCACCCGTACGCGGGGACCTGGTCTACACCGCCTTCTCCGGCTCCCACCAGGACGCCATCAAGAAGGGGCTGGAGGACCTCGACCGCCAGGCCGAGGCCAAGGGCGTCCCCGTCTCCGAGCTCGACTGGGAGGCGCCGTACCTGCCGATCGACCCGCACGACGTCGGGCGCAGCTACGAGGCCGTGATCCGGGTCAACAGCCAGTCCGGCAAGGGCGGCGTCGCCTACATCATGAAGTCGGAGCACCAGCTCGAGCTGCCGCGCCGGCTGCAGATCGAGTTCAGCCGGATCGTGCAGACCCACACCGACGGCGAGGGCGGCGAGATCGGCCCGGAGCGGCTCTGGGAGATCTTCTCCGCCGAGTACCTGACCCGCACCGCGCCGCTCGAGCTCGTCGAGGTCCTCGACTCGCGCAGCACGGGCGGGCACCACTCAGTGACGGCCCGGGTCCGCGACCGCGGCACCGAGCGCGAGGTGCACGGCGAGGGCAACGGCCCGGTGTCGTCCTTCGTCGACGCGCTCTCGGGCCTCGGCTACCACGTGCGGGTCCTCGACTACGCCGAGCACGCCCTGTCGTCGGGCGGCGACGCCCTCGCGACCGCGTACGTCGAGTGCGAGGTCGGCCAGGGCGAGCGGTCCGTGGTGGCCTGGGGGGTGGCGACCGACGCGAACATCGTCACCGCCTCGCTCCGCGCCGTCGCCTCCGCGGTCGACCGCGCCGCCGGCTGAGCCCTACCCGAGCTTGCCGGAGGGCATGCCACCCGACCACCACCGTGCTCTCGCGCGGCGACCCTCCGGCACGACGACGCACGCTCCCCGAGCTCGTCGAAGGGCTGGCGGCACGGCCACTACCGTGCTCCCGTGCCTGCTGACCCTTCGACGAGCTCCGGGACCGTGCGTCCGGACCTCCGCCGCGTGCGGACGGTCGACTACCACACCGGTGGTGAACCCTTCCGGATCGTCGTCGACCCGCCCGTCGCGATCCCCGGCGCCGACGTCGCCGACCGCCGGGCCCGGGCCATCGCGGACCCCGACGTCGACGGGCTGCGCCGGCTGCTCTGCTTCGAGCCGCGCGGGCACGCCGACATGTACGGCGGCCTGCTCGTGCCGCCGGACGACCCCGGCGCGCACCTCGGTGTCCTGTTCTGGCACAAGGACGGCTTCTCCACCGCCTGCGGGCACGGCACGATCGCGCTCGGGGCTTGGGCCGTCGAGTCGGGCCGGGTCGAGGCGCCCGACGACGGCGTCACCGACGTGGTCGTCGACGTCCCGTCCGGCCGGGTCACCGCCCGCGTGCACACCCGCGGCGGGCAGGTCGAGAGCGTCGACTTCGTCAACGTCCCCAGCCACGTCGTCGCCACCGGGATCGAGGTGGAGACCGCGTACGGCACGGTGCCGGTCGACGTGGCGTTCGGGGGCGCGCTCTACGCCCACCTCGACGTCGCCCACGTGGGCCTGCGGGTCGAGCCGGCCGCGTACGGCGAGCTCATCGCCCTGGGTCGCGAGGTCAAGCGGGCGCTCGTCGACCACCCGGCTGCTGTGCACGCTCCGGACCCGCGGCTCAGCGGCATCTACGGGACGATCCTCTTCGAGGACCTCGGCCGCCTGCCCGAGGGCCCGCACCAGCGCAACGTGACGATCTTCGCCGACGGCGAGGTCGACCGCTCACCCTGCGGCTCGGGCACCGCCTCCCGGGTCGCGGCCCTCGCCGCGTCGGGTGCGCTCCGCGACGACCAGGTGCTCACGCACGACTCGATCGTCGGGTCGAGGTTCGTCGCCCGCGTGCTGGAGCGGACGAGCGTGGACGGCGTCGACGCGGTCGTGCCGTCGATCACCGGGACCGCGCACCTGACCGGCGAGCACACCTTCCTCGTCGACCCTCGCGACGCGCTCGTCCCCGGCTTCGTGCTGCGTTAGTCCGGCTCGCGCCCGCTGCGGCCCTGACGATGGCGTCTTCCTCCCGCGCTCGCACGCCGCGACAGCTCGACCAGTGAGGACCTGAGCGCCGCGACGTGCTCGCTCAGTCGTCCAGACGCCATCCGGGCCGCCGCTGGCCGACGCTCGCCGGGAGTCGGCTCCCTGCGTCGCGCAGGCCGAGTCGACGCTCAGGCGGCGAGGGTGGCGGTCGCGACCCGCTCGCGGTAGGCGTCGGCGGCGTCGCGGAAGGCCTTGAACGCGTACGCCGGGACCTCCATGCCCTGGCGCTCGGCCCAGAGCAGGTGGTGCTCCAGGCGGGAGACGTCGCGGACGGTGCGCTCGAGGTCGTCGGCGAGGCCGAGGCCCGTGAGCACGCCGCCGAAGTCGGCCTTGCGCTCCGGCGTCGTGGCGCCGACCAGCGAGAAGGCCTTGGAGCGGATGAAGCGGGCGAGGCGGAGCTGCCAGGGCTTGAGGACCCCGGTCTCGATCATCTCCTGCGCGCTCATCCGGTAGAAAGCGAAGTGCCCCGGCTCCTGGACCTTGATCGCGTCGATCACCGTGCGCTTGAGGGCGTGCTCGCCCATGGCCTCGAGCTCGGCGCTCATGCTCGAGTAGGCGAGCATCGCCGACTTCTCGGTCGAGGCGCCGGTCAGGTAGTAGAGGAGGCGGATGACCTCGTGGACCGCCGGGATGTGCGCGAGGGCGCCGAGGACCCGGACCGAGGCCGTCGGACCGTCGAGGTCGGGCTGCGTCGGCGGCAGGCCGAGGTGCTGGACGAGGGTGTCGAGGAGCACGCCGTGCTGCTCCTCCTGCGGGGCCCAGACGTCGGCGTAGAAGAGGCGGTCGGTCTCGCTGACGCCGGGCAGCATCACGGCGAGCTCGAGGACGTTGCGCTCGACCTCCATCTCGACGCGGGCCATGTAGTCCAGCGGACCCGCGAAGCGGCGCCGGACGGCAGCTGCGTCCTTGATCGTGTAGTCGGCGCTGGCCAGGTCGACGGGCGGGAACTTCTCGCCCAGGCGGACGACGTGCTCGTGGATGCGGGTGGCGTCGACACGCGGTGCGGTCACGGCTCGAACTCCTTCTGCTGCGGTGCGCGCCGGCCGTCGGGCGGGCGTGACACCGGTTCGGAGCCGGACCGTGATCGGTTCGCAGGTGTGACGGGGCTCGCGCATCCGCGGGCCCGGCCGGCACGTGCTCCATCGCTGGCGCGGGAGGTTCGTTGCCGCCCGGGACGGGGCCCTGCTGTGACGTGGGTGACACCGCAGTGCCCAAGGTGCGGACGCAGCGGACGCAGCGTGGAGGGGCGTCAGCCGAGCCCGTTCGCCGCCGTCCTCGCGGGGGCGTCGCGGCCGTGGATCCAGGCCTGGAAGAAGGGCTGCAGGTCGGTGGTCGTCAGCGACTGCGCCTCCGCCATCCAGTCCTCGAGGCTGCGGCTGCCCGGGTCCTGCGCCCACTGCGTGTTCAGGCGGGTGAACGCCGCGTCGCCCATGACGTTGCGCAGCGCCTGCAGGGCCATCGGGCCGCGGTAGTAGACCGTCGTGAACATGTTGCGCCGGCCCGGGTCGATCATGGTCACGCGCCAGAAGTCGTCGCTGCCCTCAGCGCGGTCGAAGAGGCTCTGGAGCCGGCTCTGCGCGGTCGCGCCGCCGGTCTTCTCCGCCCACGCCCAGGCCGCCCAGGAGGCGTACGCCTCGGAGTCGAAGATGTCGTTCCACTCACGCACGGTGACGTTGTCGCCGAACCACATGTGCGCGAGCTCGTGGGTGACCAGCTCGTCGGCGTAGCGCGGGTCGACGATCGAGGACGCCTTGTAGACGGGGCGGCCCTGCGTCTCGAGCCCGTCGAAGGGCAGGTCGGCCTTGGGCACCACACCGCCCAGCTCGGTGAAGGGGTACGGGCCGAAGAGCCCGGCGAGCACGCGCACCTTGGCCGCGGAGGTCTGCAGCGCCTGGAACGCGAGCCGCTGGTCCGCGGCCGACACCTGGTCGGTGACCGCGTACACGTAGGGGAGCCCGTCGACCACGCCCTGCTGCAGGGTGAAGCTGCCGATCGCCATGAACGTGAGGAAGGTGGCCATCGGCTGCCGCGACACCCAGTGCCAGGTGTCGAAGCGGTCCTCGGTCCCGCTGTCCGCGCTGACGAGCCGCCCGGTGCTGATCGCCTGCAGGCCGCGCGGCACCCGGATCGAGACGTCCATGAGCGCGGGGTCGGAGGGGTGGTCGTTGGAGGGGAACCACCACGCGGCGCTCTCCGGCTCGCCCGCGACCAGCCACTCCTCGCCGGTGCGCGTGAAGGGCCGCGCGCCGTCCTCCCCGGTCACCTCCGTCGGGGTGCCGGCGTAGGTCACCACGACGGTGAAGTCGCTCCCGGCGACGACGGGCTCGGCCGGGGTGATCCGCCAGTCCGCCTCGCCCTCGCGCGCCAGGCCGGCCTCGGCGCCGTCGACGACGACGCGGCTGACGTCGAGGCGCAGGTCGAGGACGAAGCTGTGCAGGCCCTGCAGCGCGCGGGCCGAGATCGTCGTGGTGCCGCTCAGGCGCTCGTCGGCCGGGTCGAAGCCGACCTCGACCTGGTAGCGGCTGACGTCGTAGCCACCGTTGCCCGCGTCGGGGTAGTAGGGGTCGCCGATGCCGCGCGAGCCGTCGACGGCCGGTGCTCCGGCCTGCGTCCGCGAGGCCGCCTCGGGCAGGGCACGGCGCCAGACGGCGGCGACGCCGAGGGGCAGCAGCAGCGCCGCGACGAGGGCGAGGGGCACGACGACCGCGAGCACGTAGACGTACGCGGGCCGGCGCCCGGGCGTACCGTCGGGACCGCCGGTCGGCGGGCCCCAGCGCGGGTCAACGCTCGACATGCGCCATCGACCGCAGCGAACGCTCCAGGTGCCACGCGGTGAAGGCCGACGTCAGGCCGCTGGCCTCGCGGGCCGTGCGCGGGCCGAGCTCGCGGGTGGCCGCCCAGCGCCCCTCGAGCAGCGCGCCCAGCAGCTCGAGCGTCTCGGGCGACGGCCGGGCCGAGCCGGGCGGCCGGCAGCCCTCGCAGACCACGCCGCCCGCGGCGGGGGAGAAGGCGGCGTGCGGACCCTCCAGCCCGCAGCGGGCGCAGTCGCGGAACGACGGCGCGTAGCCGGCGACGGCCAGCGCGCGCAGCAGGTAGGAGTCGAGGACCATGCTCGGCGGCCGCGGCCCGTCGGCCGTGCCGCTGCTCAGCGCCCGGAGCGCACCGACGAGGAGCCGGTAGTGCTGCAGCGCGGGCTCGCCCTCCTCGACGACCAGCCGGTCGGCGGTCTCGAGCATCACCTGGCCGGCCGTCCAGGCCGGGTAGTCCGCGCTCAGTGGGTCGCCGAACGCGTCGAGCGACTCCGCCTGCGCGACGACCTCGAGCGAGCGCCCGCTGGCCAGCTGCAGGTCGACGTGGCTGAAGGGCTCGAGGCGCGCCCCGAACTTCGACGACGTGCGCCGTACGCCGCGGGCCACCGCCCGCACCTTGCCGCGGCTGCGGCTGAGCATCGTGATGATGCGGTCGGCCTCGCCCAGCTTGTGCGTGCGCAGCACCACGGCCTGCTCGCGGTAGGTGGGCACCCGCCCATTGTCCCGGCCGCGGCAAGCACCGGCCCGGGACGCCGGGCACCGCCTAGGGGCAGAAGTCCTGGGTGGGAGCGCCTGCCGCGCCCTTGCCGGTGCCCCCGACGCTGTCGTAGACCGCCCAGCCCACCGGCTGGCCGTCGACGCGCTGGGTCACGCACACCTGGAACTTCTTGGCGCTGGTGCGCTCGTAGCCGGCCTCCATGCCCTCGGGCAGGGGGTTGCGCCGCGGCACCTTCGCGAACTCCTTCTCGTCGGCGGGGAACCGGAAGTCGTGCTTGACCGACCACGCGCCGACGTCGATGCCGATGCCCTGGGCCTCGATCTCGATCGAGCGGACGTCGACGGTCGGGCTCGGCGAGGGCGTGGGCGGGGCGGTCTCGCTCGGGGCGGCCGCCGACGACGGCGCGGCGTCCGCGGCGGGCTCGTCGGAGCCGCCGCAGGCCGCGAGGGCGGCGAGGGCGGGCAGGAGCAGGGCGGCGAGCAGGCGCCGGAGTGCGGGGTTCATCCGGGTGGGGGTTCCTTCGGGCGGGGGAGCACGAGCGGCCCATCCTGCCGGTGGTCGGCGGCTCTCCGCGTCAGGACGTGCCGACGGCGCACCAGGCGACCGCCTCGAGGGTGAAGGGTGCGCGGGGCCGGCCGAGGAGCCGGTCGCAGGCGTCCCGCACCGCGGCGGCGACGTCGGGGGCCAGTGATCGGGCGTGCACCCCGACGGGCCCGGCACCGCCGGTGAAGGACGACCAGAAGTCGTCGAGGTCGGCGTACGCCGCCGTCCCGGTGATCCGGCTCTGCCGCACGTCTCCCGCCCCGGCGCCGTCCAGCAGGCGCACGAGGTCACCGTCGCGCCGCCCCACCCGGGTCTCGTCGGTGGGCGCCTCCCCGGTCACGTCGGCGACCGCGCGCCAGTAGGTCTGCAGGAGCGGCATCGCGTCGACGGTCCAGAACGAGAGCGCCAGGCGTCCGCCGGGCCGGGTGATCCGGCGCATCTCCGCGACCCCGGCGCCCGGGTCGGTCATGAAGCCGACGACCAGCGACGCCAGGCTCGCGTCGAAGGCGCCGTCGGCGTACGGCAGCGCCTCGGCCACGCCCTCGCGGACGTCGACGCCCGGGACGCGCTCGCGGCAGGCCGCGACGAACGGCGGCGACGGGTCGACCGCGCTGACGTGCGCGGCGCCGACCCGCTCGGCGAGGACCCGGGTGAGCCCGCCCGGGCCGCAGCCGACGTCGAGCACCCGCTGACCCGGCTCCACCCCGGCCGCGTCCGCGAACGCGACGCCCAGGGTCGGCAGGTAGCGCCCGATCAGGCGGTCGTACGCCTCTGCCGCGACGTCGAAGAGCGCGGGTCCCGTTCCGGGGTCCTGGGTCGTCATGGTCACCTCCGTGCGCGCTGATTCTGCTCCGCCGAGGGCCGTCGCACTAGAGTCCGTCGGGTGCCACGACTGAGCCGCAGGAGCGCCGAGGTCCCGCGGCGGACGGGTCCGCCCGGGCCGCCGGCGCCGCACCGCGAGGGGGCGCTGCCCCCGCCGGTGCCGGCGGACAAGGTGCCGCGACACGTGGCGATCGTCATGGACGGCAACGGCCGCTGGGCCAAGGCCCGCGGGCTGTCGCGCACCGAGGGCCACGCGCGCGGCGAGGACGCGCTGTTCGACGTCATCTCCGGCGCCATCCAGATCGGCGTGAAGTACCTGTCGGCGTACGCGTTCTCCACCGAGAACTGGCGGCGCTCGCCCGACGAGGTGCGCTGGCTGATGGGCTTCAACCGCGACGTGATCCACCGCCGCCGCGACCAGCTCGACGCGATGGGCGTCCGGGTGCGCTGGGCCGGGCGGAGGCCGCGGCTGTGGCGCAGCGTGATCAGCGAGCTGGAGAGCGCCGAGGCGCAGACGGTCGACAACGACGTGCTGACGCTGCAGTTCTGCGTCAACTACGGGGGCCGCGCCGAGATCGTCGACGCGGTGCGCGCGGTCGCCGCGGAGGCCGCGGCCGGCCGCCTGGACCCGTCCAAGCTGACCGAGGAACGATTCCGTCGCTTCCTCGACGAGCCCGAAGTGCCCGACGTCGACCTCTTCGTCCGCTCCTCCGGCGAGCAGCGCACGTCGAACTTCCTGCTGTGGCAGAGCGCGTACGCCGAGCTGGTGTTCCTCGACCGGCTGTGGCCCGACTTCGACCGGCGCGACCTCTGGCACGCGATCGAGCTGTACGCCGACCGCGACCGGCGCTACGGCGGCGCGGTGCCGAACGAGGTCCAGCCCTAGTTCCGCCGCAGACCCTTCGGCGCACCTGCTTCGTATACATTCTCGAGATGGACCGCGCGGGCGTGCTGAAGAGCGAGGCACCGGTCCGGCTGCGCGAGGTGGTGGCCGCCCAGCTGCGGCGGATGATCCTCGCGGGTCGGCTGGCCCCGGGCGAGCGGCTCGTCGAGGACCGGCTGGCCGAGCTGCTCGGCGTGTCCCGCAACCCCGTGCGGGAGGCGATCCGGGTGCTCGAGGCCGAGGGCTTCGTGGAGACCGCGGCGCGGCGCGGGGCGCTGGTGGCCACCCTCGACGAGGGCCAGGCCGACGACATCTTCGAGGTCCGGCTGGCCCTGGAACCGCTCGGTGCCCGGCTGGCCGCCCTCCGGGAGGACCCGATCCTGGTCGCCCGGATGAAGGAGGTCCTGGGCGAGGCGCAGGACCCGACGGCGGATCGGGACCTCGACCACCTCGCGGACCTGCACAGCGAGCTGCACTCGCTGATCTTCGAGATGACGGGCAACGCCTACCTCGTCGCGATCGCCATCCCGATGGTCAAGCGCGGGCAGTGGGTGCTCCGCCAGCGGTCGCCGCTGCGCGACCCGCGGGCTTGGCAGCAGCACCACGACCTCATCGCCGCCATCGAGGCCGGCGATCCCGACCTGGCCGAGGCCGAGGCCCGTCGTCACGTGCTGACGATGCGCCACGAGCTCCGGCAGGAGCCCGGCTGCTGCTGAACCCCCGCCGCCGGGCACGCGCCCGAGCCCCGGGTCGTGCTGGTCTGGAGTTCATACCTTTACGAGGGTGAAACGTGCTCGTGACCCACCCTTCGTATACGAACACCAGACTGAGGGCACCTCAGCGGACGCTCGTCCGCACTCGCCTCCCGAACCGTCGGGGTTCGTGTCCGGACAAGGAGCGCACGATGCAGGTGCCGCCGAAAGACCCTCAGACCGCCCCCGGGACCGACCGGGCGTCCGCCCTCGTCCCGAGCGGTCACCGCCTCGCCCTCTCGCGCCGCAGCCTGCTGGGCCTCGCCGCCGCGATGGGCGGGGGGCTCGCCGTCGGCCCGCTGCTGACGGCGTGCTCCTCCGACGCCGACCCGGCTTCCTCGGCCCCCGGCGCGGCCACCCAGACCGGCGGCACGCTCACGGTGGGCATCGCCTCGACGCCCGACACCCTCGACCCCGGTGCCACCGGGCTCGCGCTGACGCTGCTCATCTCGATGGCCGTGTTCGACCCGCTGGTGTGGTGGCTGCCCACCGCCGACGGCAAGGGCGAGTTCGTGCCGGGCCTGGCGAAGAGCTACGAGGTCTCGGACGACGCGTCGGTCTACACGTTCGTCCTGCGCGACGACGTCGTCTTCCACGACGGGACGAAGTTCGACGCCAAGGCGGTCAAGGCCACGTACGACCACGTGGTCGACCCCGCGACGAAGTCGAAGAGCGGCCTCGGCGCGCTCGGGCCGTACAAGCAGACGAAGATCATCGACGACCACACCGTCGAGATCAGCTTCAAGGAGCCGAACGCCGGTTTCCTGCACCAGCAGGCGGCGGGCAACTTCGGGATCGCCTCGCCGGCCGCGCTCGAGAAGTACGGGCCGACCGGCTTCGGCAACAACCCCGTCGGGAGCGGGCCCTTCAAGTTCGACAGCTACGCCACCGGCGACCGCCTGACGCTGGTGAAGAACCCCGACTACGCCTGGGGCCCGGCCGTCCTCGGCAGCGGACCGGCCAAGCTGGACCAGCTGGTCTTCCGCATCGTCGCCGACGACAGCGGGCGCTACAACGCGCTGCAGTCGGGCCAGCTGCAGGTCGCCATGAACCTGCCCCCCACCAGCATCTCCGCCGCGCAGAAGACGCAGAAGTACACCCAGCTGACGATCCCGGCCATCGGCACGCCGTCGGGGATGCCGATCAACGTCACCAAGCCGCCGACGGACGACCCGCTGGTGCGCCAGGCGATCATGTACGCCGTCGACCAGGAGAAGCTGGTCACGGCCGTCCAGTTCGGCGTCAACAAGGCGGCGCACAACGTGCTGACGCCCATCACGCCGGGCTACAGCCAGGCCGCGAGCGCGACGTACGCCTACGACCCGGTCAAGGCCGGGCAGCTGCTGGACCAGGCGGGCTGGGCCATGGGGCCGGACAAGGTCCGCACCAAGGACGGCAAGAAGCTCGAGCTCACGATCATCCTGTTCTCGGGCGGGGGCTTCGAGCTGCCGACGCAGTTCGTCGTCTCGCAGCTGGCGGCGGTCGGCTTCGCCGCGTCGACCACCGTGCAGCCCTTCACGGCCGCGCAGGTCGCCTACAACGCCGGCGAGCACAACCTCGGGTCCTTCGGCTACTACGGGGCCGACCCGTACCTGCTGAACATCTGGGTCAACTCCGCGGCCATCGAGTCCGGCTTCAACTGGTCGCACTACGACAACCCCGAGGTCGACCGCACCATCGCGAAGGCGAACGCCACCGCCGACGAGTCCGCGCGCAACGCCTTGTACGAGCAGGTCGGCCAGACCCTGATGACCGACGCGATCTACCTGCCGCTGTGGGACGTGAACGGGGCGTTCACGACGCCGACCGACGTCCAGGGTCTGCACCCGACGTTCAACGGCTACATCACGTTCCACTCGGCCACCGCGGGCAGCTGACGTGGGGTTCGTGCTCCGGCGCCTCGGGTCCGCGGTGCCGGTGGTCCTCGGCATCACGCTGGTGGCGTTCCTGCTGATCCACGCCATCCCCGGCGACCCGGCGTCGGTGATCCTCTTCGGCGCCAACGCGAGCCCCGCGCAGATCGCCGCGCTGAGGACCCAGCTCGGGCTGGACCGCCCGCTCGCGACCCAGTACGTCGACTTCCTGGGCCAGCTGCTCCACGGCGACCTGGGCACGTCCTACCTGACGTCCAACTCGGTGGCCCACGAGCTGCTGAGCCGCGCACCCAGCACGATCGTGCTGGCCGTGGCGGCGATCGCCGTCGCCGTCGTGGTGGGTGTCCCGCTGGGCCTGGCCGCCGGTGCGCGGCCGGGGACGCTCGTCGACCAGGTGGCGCGGGGGATCTCCTTCCTCGGCGTGGCGGTCCCGTACTTCTTCCTCGCCCTGCTGCTGGTCCTGCTGCTGAGCGTCCGGCTCGACTGGCTGCCGGCGATCGACGACGGCACCCCCGCCGGCCTGGTCCTGCCCGCGGTGTCGCTCGGGTGGGGCTACGCCGCGATCCTCACGCGGCTCGTCCGCGGCCGGATCATCGAGGAGTACCGCAGCGAGTACGTCCGCTCGGCCCGCGCCCGCGGGTGCGGGGAGTGGCGGGTGCTGCTCGGGCACGCGCTGCGCAACTCCTCGATCCCAGCCATCACGACCATCGGGCTGCAGTTCGGGAACATCCTCACGGGCGCCGCCATCACCGAGGTGATCTTCGGCCGGGCGGGGCTCGGCAGCTTCCTGGCCACCTCGATCAGCAACAAGAACATCCCGGTCGTGCAGGGGGCCATCGTCGTGATCGGGATCAGCTACGTGCTGATCAACCTCGCCGTCGACCTGGTGGTCGGCGCCGTCGACCCGCGTACGCGGCTGGCGGGTGCCCGGTGACGGTCCCGCTGCTCGCCACCGCCCGACCGCCCGCGCGTCGCCACGGCGGCCTCGCCCGCGTCGTGCCGCTGGTCACCGTCGTCTTCATCCTCGTGCTGCTCCTGGGCCCGGGCCTGCTCAGTGGCATCGGGCCCGTCGACACCACCGACGCGTTCCTCTCGCCGCCGAGCGCCGAGCACTGGTTCGGCACCGACCAGCTGGGTCGAGACGTCTTCAGCCGGACCGTCTTCGGCGCGCGCCCCGTGCTGGCGGCGAGCCTCCTCGGCGTGGTCGTCGCCGTCGTCGCCGGGGTGGCCCTCGGGGTCGCCGCCGGCGTGGCGCCCCGCTGGCTGAACGCCGTGCTGATGCGGGTGGTGGACGTGCTGCTCGCCCTGCCCGTCCTGCTCATCGCCCTCATCCTCATCGCGACCGCCGGCTCGGGGGTCCGCAGCATCGTCATCGCGCTCGGGGTCGCCTTCACCCCGGGCTTCGCCCGGGTGGTGGAGTCGTCGGTGCGCAAGCTGCGCACCGCCGAGTACGTGCAGGCGGCGCAGGTCTTCGGCTCCACGACGCTGCGGACGTCGGTGCGGCACCTCCTGCCGAACCTGATGACCGAGGTCGTGGTGCTCGCGAGCAGCGCCGTCGGCTGGGCGGTCCTCACCGCGTCGACCCTCAGCTTCCTGGGCCTCGGCGTCTCGCTGCCGCAGCCCGACTGGGGCAGCGACCTGGCCGCGGGCGCGACCAGCCTGTCGACGTCCTGGTGGCTGGCGACCTTCCCGGGAGCCGCCATCACCGTCACGATCCTGCTGGCGAACTTCACGGGCGACCAGCTCATGACCCTGCTCGACCCGCGCGAGGGGGTCCGGCTGCGGCAGAGCCTGCCCCGGTTCCTCGGCGGTCGACGAGCCCGTCCGTCCCGGGCGGCCGTCACGGAGGTCCGGGTCCCGGACGCGAAGAGGGAGGCGGCCTGATGAGCCTGCTCGAGGTCGACCGGATGCGCACGGAGATCGCCACGCGGGCGGGCACGGTGCGACCGGTCGACGACGTGAGCTTCCGCGTCGAGGCCGGGGAGACGCTGGGCCTCGTCGGCGAGTCGGGCTCGGGCAAGACGATGACCGGGATGTCGATCATCCGGCTGCTGCCGCCCGGCGGCGCCGTGGTCGGGGGTTCGGTGACGTTCGACGGGGTGGACCTGACGACGCTGGACGACGCGGGCGTACGGCGGCTGCGCGGCAACCAGATCGCGATGATCTCGCAGGACCCGATGACGTCGCTGAACCCGACCCGGACGATCGGCAGCCAGCTGCGCGAGGCCTACCGGATCCACCGTGCGGGCTCGCGTCGGCAGGCGGACGAGCGTGCGGTCGAGGTGCTCGACCTGGTGGGCATGCCCAGGCCGCGCGAGCGGCTCGCGGCCTTCCCCCACGAGCTGTCCGGCGGCATGCGCCAACGGGTGATGATCGCGATCGGGCTGGTGTGCGAGCCCAAGCTGCTGATCGCCGACGAGCCCACCACGGCGCTCGACGTGTCCATCCAGGCCCAGATCCTCCAACTGCTCGACGAGCTGAAGCAGCGCCTGTCGATGGCCGTCGTGCTGATCACCCACGACATGGGCGTCATCGCCGGCCACGCCGACCGGGTGGCGGTGATGTACGGCGGCCGGATCGTCGAGCAGGCCGCCACGACGACCCTCTTCGCCGACCCGCAGCACCGCTACACCGAGGCCCTCTTCGAGTCGATGCCCGACCTGGAGCTCGACCGGGCGGTCGACCTGGCGACGATCCCGGGGACCCCGCCCAGGCTGGTGGGGCTCGGGCCGATGTGCCGCTTCGCCCCTCGCTGCCGGTTCGCGGGCGAGGACTGCCTGACGCTGGACCCGCCGCTGGTCGAGGTCGGACCCGGGCACGAGCACGCCTGCTTCCACCCCCGCGGCACCGCGGGCGGGCCGGCGGACGACCAGGGTCGGCGCCGTCGCACGACCGACCGCGGAGCCGGCTCTGCCGGGGCGGTCCTCGAGGTCGTCGACGTGCACAAGCGCTTCGGGGTGCGCTCGACGCGCCCGTTCGGACCGAAGCGCGAGGTGCACGCCGTCTCCGGGGTCTCGCTGGACGTGCGCGCCGGCGAGACGCTGGGGATCGTCGGCGAGTCGGGGTGCGGCAAGACCACGATCGGCCGGATGCTCGTCGGTCTCGAGGACCCGACCGACGGTGCCGTGTCCTTCGAGGGCCAGACGTTCCGGGGGATGGGCCGGCTGACGTTCCGCCGCCGGCGCCGGGACCTGCAGATGATGTTCCAGGACTCCGCGGCCGCGCTCGACCCGCGGATGTCCGTGGCCGAGCTCGTCGCCGAACCGCTGGTCGCCCAGCACGTCGGGACCCGGGCCGAGCGCCGGGCGACGGTCGACGAGCTGCTCGACGCCGTCGGCCTTCCGCCCGACGCGGCCGGGCGCTACCCGCACGAGTTCTCCGGAGGCCAGCGCCAGCGGATCGCGATGGCCCGCGCCCTCGCTCTCCGCCCAAAGGTGGTCGTGGCCGACGAACCGGTGTCGGCCCTCGACATCTCCGTCCAGGCGCAGATCCTCAACCTCATGCGGTCCCTGCAGGACCGCTTCGGGCTCACGTACGTGGTGATCTCCCACGACCTGTCCCTGCTGAAGTACCTGGCGGACCGGATCGGGGTGATGTACCTCGGTCGCCTCGTGGAGCTCGGCAGCAGCGAGGACGTGTACGGCGCGCCGCGCCACCCCTACACGGCCGGGCTGATCCAGTCGATCCCGCTGCCCGACCCCACGCGACGAGGGAGCACCGCCGTGCTGGGCGGGGAGCTGCCCTCGGCGGTCGACCCGCCGAGCGGGTGCCGGTTCCGGACGCGGTGCCCGCTCGCCACCGACCGCTGCGCGGAGGAGGTGCCGCTGCTCCTCCCCGGCGACGGCCACCATGCTGTCGCCTGCCACTATCCGCTGACCGGCCCCCGCGCGGTCGGACCCCACCTCGACCTGCAGCCGCAGGGGATGGAGCACCGGTGACCACCGCCCGCCTCGACCCGACCCCCGAGACCACCGCCGACGTCTTCTCGAGCGGGCACGCACCCGTGCTGTCCGTCGACCCCGGCGACACGGTCGTGGTCCGCTCCCTCGACGCCTCCGGCTACGTCGAGCGCCAGACCGTCCCCGGCGAGCGGCGGCCCACGCTGATCACCGACAGCCGCGGGCACTGCCTGACGGGGCCGATCGAGGTGCGCGGTGCCGAGCCGGGGCAGATGCTGGCGCTGCACCTCGGGTCCCTGACCCCCGACACCTGGGGCTGGACGGTCGCCGGCGTGCTCGACACCCCCGTCACGCGGCGGCTCGGGCTCCTCGAGAGCCCGCCCGCCTGGCTCCTGTGGGACCTCGACGCCGAGGCCGGCCGGGGGACGGAGTCACGGGGCTTCGTGCGCGGGCTCGCACCCTTCCTCGGGGTCATGGGCGTGGCGCCGGCCGAGGACGGGGAGCACTCCACGATCCCGCCCCGGGCCGGGTCCGGCGGCAACATCGACTGCAAGGACCTGGTCGCCGGGACGACGCTCTACCTCCCGGTCGCGGTCCCCGGCGCGCTGCTCTACCTCGGCGACGGCCACGCCGCGCAGGGCGACGGCGAGGTGGGCGGCACCGCGATCGAGTGCGGGATGACGACGGAGGTGACGCTCACCCTGGCCACCGACCGGCCGCTGACCACGGTCCACGCCGAGGCCCCCGCCGGCCGGATCACCTTCGGCTTCGACGCCGACCTCAACGTGGCCACGGGCGACGCCCTCGACGCGATGGTGGTGTGGATGCAGGAGCTGTACGCCCTCGACAAGGCGACCGCGCTGGCGCTGGCGAGCACGGTGGTCGACCTGCGGGTGACGCAGGTGGCCAACCAGACCTGGGGCGTCCACGCGCTGCTGCCGACGGGGGTCCTGGCGTGAGCTGGCCGGTCGCCAGCGGCACGTTCGCCCTCGGCGACCTCGAGGTCGAGAGCGGCGGGACCCTCCGCGACGCGCGGCTGGCCTGGCAGACGCACGGCACGCTCGCCCCGACGCGGGACAACGTGATCCTCTACCCGTGCAGCTACGGCGCGACCAGCGACGACCTCGCCTGGCTGATCGGCCCGGACGGGGTGCTGGACCCGACCCGGTGGTTCGTCGTCGTGCCGGACATGTTCTCCAACGGCCGGTCGTCCTCCGCGGCGGACGACGCAGACTTCCCGGCGCTCGTGACCATGGCCGACAACGTGCGCGCGCAGCACCGGCTGGTGACCGAGCACTTCGACGTGGCGGAGATCGCGTGCGCGTACGGCTTCTCGATGGGAGCCGGCCAGGCCTACCACTGGGCCGCGATGTACCCCGACCTCGTACGGCGGGCGGTCGTGGTGTGCGGGAGCGCCCGGACCTCGGTCCACAACCGGGTCTTCCTGTCCGGGCTGCTCCGCGTGCTCGAGGCGGCCCCCGAGCACCTCGGCGGCGGCCGGTTCTCGGCCGAGCCGACGGCGGCGCTGCGGGCCTTCGCCCACGTGTACGCCGGGTGGGGGCTGAGCCAGGACTTCTACCGCGAGCGTCTGTTCGAGACGGCGCTGGGCGCCCCCGACCTCGACACGTTCCTGCAGACCGACTGGGTCGACTCCTTCGCCCGGAACCGGGCCGCGAACCTCTACGCCCAGGCGCTCACCTGGCAGGAGGCCGACATCAGCCGCGGAGCGTACGGCGGGGACTTGCCGGCGGCGCTGGCGGCGATCGAGGCCGCCGTGCTGCTGCTGCCGAGCGAGACCGACCTCTACTTCCGGGTCGCGGACAACGAGGCCGAGCTGCCCCACCTGCGGCACGGCCGGCTCGCGCCGATCCCCAGCATCTGGGGCCACCGGGCCGGCAGCCCCGCGACGATCCCTGACGACCTGGCCTTCCTCACCCGCCAGGTCCGGGCCTGGCTGGACTCCTGAGGCCAGCCGGTACCCGGGGCCGTCGCAGGGAGGGGCCGCCCGTACGCGACGCGCGGCTATGGACCTTTGGTCGCACCCTTCACCCTCGTCGGATGAGCCCTGCTCCCACGTCCCTCGTCCGTGCCCGCCCCAGGACCCTCGCGCGCTACGGCGCGGGTGTGGTCGCCGGGCTGGCGTCGTTCGCGCTGGTCGGCTGCGGTTCCGAGGAGACCCCGGTGCCCGCCGCGAGCTCCGCCCCGGCCACCACCTCCGCCGCGGCCCCGCCGCCGGAGACCTCGGCACCGGCCTCGGCCTCCCCGAGCGCCTCCGCGTCCGCGTCGAGCGGTGCGGACGGCAACCGCCAGGCCCTGCTCGCCGCGGTGGCGACCGCGCAGGACCAGCTCTCCGGCACGACCGTCGTCTCGGTCGAGCAGGACGACGAGTCCGGGCAGACCGTCTGGCAGGTGGGTGTGGTCACCCGCGACGGCGACGAGCAGGACGTCGACGTGAGCGCGGACGGCTCGGAGGTCGTGCGCACGGAGCGCGTCGACCGGCAGGACGAGGCCGACCGGCGCGAGAACCGCGCCCTCGTCGACGACGCCGAGGTCGACGTGACCGACGCCGTCGAGGCGCTCCCCGGCTCGGTGGACGGCGGCACCGTCGACCAGCTCGAGCTGGACCGTGACCGCGGGAGCGTGGTGTGGGAGGCCGACGTCCTCGACACCGACCGGCGCGAGCACGAGATCCGCATCGACGCCCGCAGCGGAGACGTGCTCAGCGACCGCACCTGAGCGGGGCCGGCGTCGGGACCGGGCCAGGGCCGGCGACCGAGCTCGCCGACCCTGGTCCTGGTGCGTGGTGGAGGTTCGGTCAGGGCTTCGGGTCGATCACCACCACGACGCGGCGGTTGTCGGCCCGCTTGGCGTAGGTGCTGCCGATGATCACCGGACGGTCGCCGCCGTAGCCGACCTTCGCGTCGACGTCGACCTGCTCGGCGTACGACGCGAGGGTGCTGCACACCGCGGCCGCACGAGCCTTGGCGAGCTTGGTCAGGCCCTTCTGCTTCGAGGGGCTCCCGTAGTTGGTGTAGCCCTCGCAGCTGATCGCGTCGACGTAGGTGAGGCTCGGCGCGATGGACTTGATCACTTTCTTACCGCTGGTCGTCAGCTTCGACGTGCTGTCCTTGAAGATCTTGTCGCTCAGCTGGACCGCCTGCCCGGACTGCAGCTGACGCCCCTTCAGGGTCGGGGCGTTCATCGCGACCGTGCCGTCGTGCGCACGGTTCGTCGCCACCGTCCGCGCCACCTTGCCCTTGTAGGACGTCGGCTTCGCGGGGACGGGGACCTCCGCGGCCCGGTCGGTGACGCTGACCGGGTCGGAGAACCACGGTTGCAGGGAGGTGCTGGACGCCGGGGTGGCCGCGCCCGCACCGTCCGCGTTGCGGGCCCGCACCGCGATCTCGTAGGTGCGGCCGTTCAGCAGGCCGCCGAGCAGGGCGGTCCGCTCGGTGCTGCTGCCCTGGGCGGCGGTCGTCGCGACGCCGTCCCAGCTGTCCCCGCCATCGACGCTCACCTCGTAGCCGGTGATCGGCTGGCCACCGTCGGAGTCAGGGACGGTGAAGGAGAGCGTCGCCGTCCGGTCACCCGGGGTGACCGTGACACCGGTCGGAGCGGCCGGGACCGCCGGACCGTGGAAGGTCAGCGACACCTGCCCCTCGGCGCCGTCGCTCGCGACGAGGCCGGGCAGCTGGACACCGCCGGTGCCCTGTGCGACCTCGATCGACGCATCCCCCAGGTACGACGACGCCAGCGACGAGCCGCCGCCACCGCCGGCGACGTTGCTGCTGAGGATGCCGCCCCGGCTGCCGCCGCCACCGCCGCCGCCGGCGTAGCCCTCGCCGCCCCCGCCGCCCGTGGCGCCACCCGGGACCTGACCGCCGGTGCCGCCGTCCGACACGGTCGGGGCGGCGGGGTCGTCGCTGTGACCGGCCGTCCCGGCCGCGTAGTTCCCCGTCCCGCCGGCACCGCCGGTGCCGCCGACACCGGGCTGGCCGGGACCGGAGACGGTCTGCGCGTCGTCGCTGGTGCCTGCGGATCCGGCGTCACCGCCGTCGCCGTTGTAGGCACCTCCGCCGCCACCGCCGGCGATGGCCAGCTTGGCCAGCAGGCCGTGCTCGCTGTCCTGGGCGAAGACCGCCGAGGCGCCGCCACCGGTGCTGGTGCCGTGGTTGTCGCCGGAGCCGCCCCCACCGACGACGACCTGGAGGTACGCGGTGCCGGCCGGCAGGGTGAGGGTCCCCTCGACCGTGGCCGCGTTGCCGCCGATGTGGCCGCGTGCCGGGTAGCCCGCACCCCCGCCGGCGCCGACCACGGAGACATCGACCGACGAGGTGCCCGCTGGCACCGTGACGGTCGCGGAGCCGGCGGTCTCGCAGAGGAGCGTGGTGTTCTGCTCGGGCGTCGTCCCGTCCGCGCAGGTCACCGACGCGGAAGCCGGCACGGCCGCGACGGTGCCGAAGACGCTGGCGAGGACGAGGGTGGCGGCGCCGAGCGCGGCCACGCGGGGAGTGGCCGCCGTACGCGGGCGGCCCGGGGAGCGGGGGAGGAAGGGGTCCGCGGCGGTGAGCCGCGACTCGTCGAGGGGCATTGCAGCACCTTCTGTCGGGGGGCCTGCGCGACATGGGCCGCGCAGGTCGTGCAAGATCCCCCGAGATCAAGCGTCTGGCGAACTCGATCTAAGCATTCTTTCAGGTCGAGTGCCGGAAAAACCTCGAATGTCCTTTGCTTCTCGATGCAAGTCCAGGTCGGACCCAGGCCGCGCGCGGGTGCTCTAACCGGGTGCGAAGGCCGAGGAGCAAAGGCGCTGTGGCGATCAGAAGCGCGTGATGCCCAGCACGACGACGAGGGCGACCATCCCGACACGCATGAGCTTGCCGCCGGGGCTGACCGCCGGCCAGGCGAGGAACGTCAGCCAGAGCAGGAAGACCCCGATCACCACCAGGGCCACGACGGCGACCGGGGCGGGGGCCAGCACGGCGACCGCGAACAGCACGACGGTGGCCAGCGGGACGGTGGGCTTCGGCAGCCGGGTCAGACGGACCAGCAGCGGACGGCTGACGTCCTCGAGGCGGGCGCGCAGCGGGCTCGGGGCGGTGTCGGGCACGTGACCAGTGTTCCCTCCCCCGGGAGGTGGTCGCCCCGGAGCCGCCGTACGGCGTGTCGACGGGCCCGGGCGACCACGTGCTCGGGTGCGGCGGTTCAGAAGGCGCCGAGCACCACCTCCGAGCTCGGCAGGCGGTCGAGCAGCCGGTCGAACACGGCGAGCCGGTCGAACTGCCGGGCGTGCTCGCGTGCGGCCAGCTCCATCACCTCGCGCTCCAGCTCGGGCATCGCCAAGGCCTCGTCGAGGGCGTCGGCGATCGCCTGCGGGTCCTCGGTCGGGACGATCAGCGCGGTGTCGCCGACGGCCTCGCCGATGCCGCCGGTGTCGCAGGTGATCACCGGACCGCCGCCGGCCAGCATCTTCTCGACCAGCGCGATCCCGAACGTCTCGACGAACTCCGGGCGCGGCTTGCTCGGCAGCACGAACGCCGCGCAGCCGGCCATCAGCGCGGGCTTCTCTTCGTCGGAGACGTCGTCCAGGAAGCGGATCCTCCTGGCCGCGTCCGAGGCTGCCGCGATCGCCCGCAGCTCGGCCGCCTGGGGCCCGTTGCCGGCGATCACGAGGGTCTTGTCCGCGCTCGCCGGGCTCGCGGCGAAGCCCGCGATCAGGTCGTCGACGCCCTTGGCCCGGGCCAGGCGCGACAGGTAGAGCACGTACGAGCCCTTGGTCAGGCCGCGGTCGTGCAGCACCCGCGCCGTCGCCGTCGGGTCGAGGTCCAGGTAGTCCCCGGTGTTGATCGCCGGGTAGGAGATCTCGACGCGCTCGCGGCAGCGCTCGGCGAAGCGGGTGCCGTGGCGGGCGTCGATCGCCTCGGCCGAGGACACGACGAGGTCGCGGGTGTACTCCGAGACGGCGACGGGCACGTCGCTGCCGAGGAAGGCGGTCAGCACCTGCGCCGCGGCGCCGAACTGCTCGGTCTCCACGCAGGTGCGCACGACGTTGGTGACGTCGGAGCCGACCGCTTCGGCGATCGTCGTGACGTTCACCGGCAGGCCGGTGGCGCGGGCGACGCGGACCGCCTCCTCGACCGCGAGGGTGTGCGGGCTGAGGTAGAGCGACATCGCCACGGTCGGGACGCCGTCGGTGAACAGCTCGACGAGCCGGCCGACGATCCCGGACAGGTGGCGGCCGTCGGGGACGCGGTAGTCGCCGACGGGCTCCGGCCGCTCGACCTCGATGCCGTCGCTGTAGGGCAGCACGCTGTCCAGCGGCTTGAGCGGCAGCCCGGCCTCGACCAGGCGGTCGATCGGCCAGGTGACGATCTTGACCTCGCTGAAGCCGCGCAGCAGCGCGGCCTCGGCCAGGTTGCGGGCCTCGCCGGAGTGCCCGCAGATGACGGGGTCGGCGCGGACGACGATCACCAGGCGGCGGCGCGTCCGGGCGCGCGGCCGGCGCCGGCGTGACGGCCGGGGGCCTTCGGGAAGCGGGGTCATGTCGGCTCCTCTCGTGGTGCGTTCGGTGGGGTCTGGTCCGGAGGTGCGCCGGCTGGGTCAGCCGGCGTTGGTCAGGGGGACGGGTGCGGCGGACGGGGCCGGGTGGCCGGCGCCGCGTCGGGTGACCGAGGGCGGCCGGCTCGTCGTGCCCCAGGCCGAGGGTCTCGGGCCGAGGTCGACGCGCAGGGTGCCGCCGCGGTGCAGGTCGCGGGCGCTGATCCAGCTCTGCGTCCAGGCCTGGTCGTTGAAGGTGACCGACTGGACGTACTGCGGTGCGCCGTCGGCGCTCGGCTCGACGAACCCGCTCGTGGTGATCTCGAGCTGCTCGCGCCCGAGCTGGACGCGCGACCACGCGAAGGACGGCGCGTTGATCATGTAGAGGCTCTGCCCGGCGACGGGGAAGAGGCCGAGGCTCGCCCACACGTACCAGGAGCTGAGCCCGCCGGAGTCGTCGTTGCCCGGCAGTCCGCCGCGGCCGAGCCCGAACATGTTCTCCACGACGCCGTGCACGACCTCCGCGGTCCGGTCGGGCCGGCCAAGGTAGTGGTAGGCCCACGGGGCCTCCATGTCGGGCTCGTTGTTGAGGCCCTCGAAGCGGTTGAGCGCGTAGCCCGCGGCCAGCTCGGACACCTGGGGGCGCTCGCCGACCTGGGTGACGGGCTCGGCGCCGAAGCCGAAGAAGGAGTCGAGCAGCGCCAGGTACGCCTGCTCGCCGCCAGCGAGGTCGACGCGTGCCTGCATGTCGTGCAGGACGCGGAAGGAGTAGTTCCACCGGCCACCCTCGTAGAACGAGGAGTCGACGAGCAGGCCGGTCCCGGGGTCGAAGGCGTTCACCCACCGGGTCGCCAGGCCCTCGAGCTGGGTGGCGAGCGCCTGGTCGCCGACGTGGCGGGCGACCTTGGCCGTGCAGTGGTAGCCGAACGCCAGGTCGAGCGTGTGCGTGACGGGGTGCACGAGCCCGCGCAGCAGGAACTCCTCGCCGTAGCCGCGGCGCAGGTCGAGGTCCATGTGCACCAGCGCCCAGTCCCAGTCGACCCCAGGGACGCCGAGGGCGCAGAGGTCGGCGAGGAACGTCTGCGCCAGCGCGCTGCCCTGGCGCGAGAAGCGGTCGACGCCCTTGGCCATCCGGTAGCCGATCGGGAGGTTGCCCTCCTCCTCGGCGATGGTGATCAAGGCGTTGGCCAGCTCCGCGGCGCGCGCCGGGAAGAGCGCGGTCAGCAGCGGCAGCTGCGTGCGGTAGACGTCCCACATCGTGCAGACGTCGAAGGCGAAGGAGCCGTTCGACGGCCAGAACGGGCTCTCGTCGGCGGCGAAGCAGGGCTTGATCAACGCGTGGTAGAGCGCGGTGTAGAAGATCGAACGGCGCTCCGCCGACGGCGTCTCGACCCGGATCCGGCCCAGGTGCTCGCGCCACCGGGCACCCGTGTCGGCGCGGCGCGAGTCGAAGGCGTCCGGCCCCGAGACGGGCAGCGTCGGGTCCTCGTGCACCTCGGGCCGGCGGACCTCGACCCGGTCGCGCGCGACGGCGTCGTGGCGAAGGTTGGCGCGGGCCTGGTCCCGCCCGCGCAGGCTGAAGCCGAAGCGCAGCTCGACGACCTGACCCGGTTCGGAGCGCCCGCGCCACATCAGCCCGAACGGTCGCAGCGTCGTCGGCCGGATGCGGTCGAAGTCCATCCGGGTGCCGCCCTGCATGAGCCGGCGGTCGTACCAGAGCAGCTGGCGCCAGTCGCCGCCGTCGACCTCGAGGTGCGTCGCCAGCGGCACGCCCTCGACGACGATCTCGGCCTCGGCCACCGACGGGCTGATCGTCTCCAGGTGCGCCCGCAGGGGGACCGTCGCGCCGTACGGGATCGTCAGCCCGCCCATCGAGAAGTCGATCACCACGCGGGCGTCGGCGTGGGCGCCGAAGGTGTAGCGGTGCACGGCGCTCTTGGGACCGACGGTGAGCTCGCAGCGGACGCCCTGGCCCGGGCCTCCGCCGCTCCCCGAGCCTCCGCCGTTCCCTGAGCCTGTCGAAGGGCGGCCGCCGAGGGTGCAGGCGTAGTAGCCCGGCTCGGCCTCCTCGTCGGTGACGAGCCAGGTCGTGCCCAGCGCGTCGAGCGGCTCGAGCATCGGGGTCACACGGAAGTAGTTGTAGTACTTGCGGATCGCTCCCGTGCCCGACTGCTGGAAGTGGGTGAAGCCGGAGGCGACGTGCTCGTCGTGCAGCCGCGGCGGCACGCCCTCGGTGTTCAGCTCGTAGAGGCCGTAGCCGGTGGGGTAGGCGCCGGAGTACGCGCAGGCCGAGACCATGCCGAAGGGGTACGTCGCGCCCGGGTGCGTGTTCCCGACCTGCGGCTTGGGCCACCACCACGTCGCCGCGAGCCCGACCGGTGGCGGGAGCCGGGTGGCGGAGGACCCGACGAAGGGGTCGACGTGCTCGATCACCTGGCACCGCCTCCGTGACTCGTCGGGAACTGCTGATCTTGGTCTTGCTGGAGCGGTGCGCACTGCCGGTGGGATCCCCGAGTCCAGCGAGCCTAGGGAGCCCGGGTGTCCCGTGGGTTGCGAGAAGGTGACGGTTCGCCATCGTTTCGATCACGGGTGCTCCTGCTCGCGCCCGCTGCGGTCCTGCACCCTGCGAGCGTCGGTCAGCGGCGGCCCGGATCCTGTCTGGACGACCGAGCGAGCACGTCGCGTCGCCCGGGTCGGGGCACACCTGCGAGCATCGCGGCGTGCGAGTGAGGGAGGAAGACAGGATCGTGAGGGCCGACGCGGGCGCGAGCAGGAGGACACAGCCATGATCGTGATCACGCGCTTCGCGGTGCCGGAGGCCGAGACGGAGGACTTCCTCGACCAGGCCGCGGCGGCGATCGCGGTGCTGCGGCGGCGCGACGGGCTGCGCTCGCTCGACTTCGCCCGGAACCTCGACGAGCCGGACCTGTGGACCATCACCGCGCGCTGGGAGGACGTCGGCTCCTACCGCCGCGCGCTGTCGGGCATCGAGTCGCGCTCGGTCGTCGTCCCGCTGCTGTCGCGCGCGATCGACGAGCCGACGGCGTACGAGGACCCCGACCTCGTGGGCCCGAACCTGGCCCGCGGCTCGGTCCCGCCGCTGTAGCGCGACGGCGTCACTGAGGCTTCGCGGCGGCCTTGTCGGAGAGGTGCACGTGCGGCGCGAGGACCGGCACCCAGCCGGCCGCGGTCACCGCGTCGAGCAGGAACCGCAGCGCCTCCACCGACTCCGAGCGGTCGCCGCCCCCGTCGTGCATGAGCACGACCGCGCCGGGGTGCAGCTTGGCGACGACGCGGCGCACGATCGTCAGGCTCCCCGGGCGAGACCAGTCGCGCGGGTCGTCGGACCACCGCAGCGGGTCGAGGTCGTGGTCGTCCATGGCGCGGACCACGTGCGGGTCCCAGGTGCCGCCGGGCTGGCGGTAGAACGTGACCTTCGTGCCCTTCGGGGCAGCGCCGCGCACCTCCGCGAGCCCGGTCGAGACCTCCGCGTCGACGTACGCCTGGCCCTTGCGGCCCATGAGGAGGTCGTGGTCGCGGCTGTGGTCGCAGAGCTCGTGGCCGCCGGCGACCTCCTGGCGGACGAGCGAGGGCCTCGCCTGCGCTTGGTCGCCGATCAGGCAGAACACCGCGTGCACGTGGTGCTGGGCGAGCAGGGCCAGCACCTGCGAGGTCGACCCGGGCCAGGGACCGTCGTCGAAGGTGAACGACATCGTCGCCCCGTGCCCGCGCGGGACCTCGACGCGGTGGCCGTGGAAGTGGCCGACCCAGACGTCCGGGGACGCCGACGGGTGCGCCGGGCCCGGGCGGCCGGTCTCGCCCGGGGTCGGGCTGCGCGCAGCGCTGCTCGGCCCCTGCATGCCCGGCTCCTGCGTGCTCGCGCTGGTGGCCGACCCCGTCGGTCCAGGCGGGATCGTGCCGCAGGCGCCGAGAGCGAGGAGCGCGACGCCGACGGCGAGGGCTCGTGCTGGGCGTCGGTCGCGGTGGCGCGGGGTCACCGGGTGATCCTGACCTGCTCCCCTGAGCAGGAGGACAGGCGCGCCGGTCACGACGCAGGTCCCGGACCGGCTCGTCGACGGGCCCCCGGACCCGTACGCCCCGGTAGGCTGAGCGGTCGTGCCGTCCCAGCCGGGGGCGGCGGGACCGCACCTGTTTGGAGCTCATCTCGTGGCGCCGACCACCCTCGACAACGTCATCAGCCTGTGCAAGCGACGGGGGTTCGTCTTCCCGTCCGGCGAGATCTACGGCGGGACGCGGTCGGCCTGGGACTACGGGCCCCTCGGCACCGAGCTCAAGGAGAACATCAAGCGCCAGTGGTGGCGCTCGGTCGTGCAGGGCCGCGACGACGTCGTCGGCCTCGACTCCTCGGTCATCCTGCCCCGCCAGGTGTGGGTCGCCTCGGGCCACGTCGGTGTCTTCACCGACCCGCTGGTGGAGTGCCTGCACTGCCACAAGCGCTTCCGCGCGGACCACCTGCAGGAGGGCTACGCCGACAAGCACAAGGTCGACGACCCCGACACCGTCGACCTGGCGGTGGTCCCGTGCCCCAACTGCGGCACCCGCGGCCAGTACACCGAGCCGCGCGACTTCAACATGATGCTCAAGACCCACCTCGGCCCGGTCGAGGACGAGTCCGGGCTGCACTACCTGCGCCCCGAGACCGCGCAGGGCATCTTCGTGAACTTCGCCAACGTCGTGCAGACCTCGCGCAAGAAGCCGCCGTTCGGCATCGGCCAGGTCGGCAAGAGCTTCCGCAACGAGATCACGCCGGGCAACTTCATCTTCCGCACCCGTGAGTTCGAGCAGATGGAGATGGAGTTCTTCGTCGTGCCGGGCAGCGACGAGGAGTGGCACCAGTACTGGATCGACGAGCGCACCCGCTGGTACGTCGACCTCGGCATCGACCCGGCCAACCTGCGGCACTTCGAGCACCCGCAGGAGAAGCTGTCGCACTACTCCAAGCGGACCGTCGACATCGAGTACCGCTTCGGCTTCGCGGCGGGGGAGTTCGGCGAGCTCGAGGGCATCGCGAACCGCACCGACTTCGACCTCAAGACGCACTCCGAGCACTCGGGCACCGACCTGTCGTTCTTCGACCAGGCCAGCAACGAGCGCTTCGTGCCGTACGTGATCGAGCCCGCAGCCGGTCTCACGCGGTCGCTGATGGCCTTCCTCGTCGACGCCTACACCGAGGACGAGGCGCCGAACACCAAGGGCGGCGTCGACAAGCGCACGGTGCTCAAGCTCGACCCGCGCCTGTCGCCGGTCAAGGCCGCGGTGCTGCCGCTGTCGCGCAACGAGGCGCTCTCGCCCAAGGCCCGCGACCTCGCCGCCGAGCTGCGCAAGCACTGGAACGTCGACTTCGACGACGCCCAGGCCATCGGTCGCCGCTACCGCCGCCAGGACGAGATCGGCACGCCGTTCTGCGTGACGGTCGACTTCGACACCCTCGAGGACCAGGCCGTGACCATCCGCTCGCGCGACGAGATGACGCAGGAGCGCGTCGCCCTCGACCAGGTCGTCGCCTACCTGGGCGCGCGCCTGCCGGGCTGCTGATGGCCACGGGTCCGGACGTCACCACGATCCCTGAGCCTGTCGACGGGCGTTCTCCTCGACAGGCTGTGGTCGAGCTCGCCCCCATGGCGGGCGTGACGAACGCGGCGTACCGGCAGCTCTGCCGCGAGCAGCACGAGGCCGGCGGCGGCACGGACGGTCTCTTCGTCTGCGAGATGATCACCAGCCGCGGGATCGTCGAGCGCGACCGCAAGACGATGGCGATGCTGCAGTTCGACCCGGGGGAGACGACGCGCAGCGTCCAGCTCTACGGCGTCGACCCGGCGACGATGGCCGACGCGACGCAGATCCTCTGCGAGGACTTCGCCGTGCGCCACGTCGACCTGAACTTCGGCTGCCCGGTCCCCAAGGTCACCCGCAAGGGCGGCGGGGCGGCGCTGCCGTGGAAGCGCGACCGCCTGCGCGCGATCCTGCGCGCGGTCGTCGGTGCTGCCCAGCCGTACGGCGTCCCGGTCACGATGAAGACGCGGATCGGCATCGACGACGACCACGTCACCTACCTCGACGCGGGCACGATCGCCGAGGAGGAGGGCTGCGCCTCGATCGCCCTGCACGGGCGGACCGCGCAGCAGTCCTACTCCGGCCACGCCGACTGGTCGACGATCGCCAAGCTCAAGGAGCACGTGTCGTCGATCCGCGTCCTCGGCAACGGCGACGTGTGGGAGGCCGACGACGCCGTCCGCATGCTCGACCAGACCGGCGCCGACGGCGTGGTCGTCGGGCGCGGGTGCCTCGGCCGGCCGTGGCTGTTCCACGACCTGGCCGTCGCGCTCGGCGGCGGTGAGGACACCGGTCGCCGCGCGCTGCCGACCTCCGGCGAGGTCGCCGCGACCATCCGCCGCCACGCCGGGCTCCTCGCCGGCCTGCAGGACGACCCGGAGCACGGCGAGCGCCGCGCGCTGACCGACCTGCGCAAGCACATGGCGTGGTACCTCAAGGGCTACCCGGTGGGCGGCGACACGCGCCGGGCGCTGGCGATGGTGTCCTCGTTCGAGGAGCTGGACGTCGCGCTCGCCGCGCTCGAGCTCGACCTGCCCTTCCCGGTCGGCGAGCTCGGCACGCCCCGCGGGCGCCAGGGCGCGCCCAAGGCGAAGGTCGCCCTGCCCGAGCACTGGCTCGACGACACGTCCGGCGCGGCCCTGGACCTCGACGACGACGAGCACGTCTCGGGTGGCTGACACCGCCCCCGAGCCCTCGGCGCGCGCGCAGCAGTGGGCGCGGACCATGCGCGGGCACGTCGCCGAGCACGGCCTCGTGCGCGCGCACGCCGGGTCGGACGCCCGCGTGGGTCCCGGGCGCACGGTCGACCGGCTCGTGCGGGAGGCGTACGAGCGCGAGGTGCTCCGGCCCGGCGCCACGCTCGCCGAGGGCGCGGGGGACCGGGCCCGGCCCGAGGAGCCCGACGTCGAGCGGACGTGCTTCGAGCGCGACCGCGACCGGATCGTGCACTCCACCGCGTTCCGCCGCCTGGCCGGCAAGACGCAGGTCGTCGTGCACCCCACCGACCACCAGCGGACCCGTCTCACCCACGCCCTCGAGGTCGCGCAGATCGCCACCTCGATCGCGCGCGGCATCGGCGTCAACGCGACGCTCGCCGATGCGATCGCCCTCGGCCACGACTGCGGGCACGGGCCGGGCGGGCACGCCAGCGAGGACGCCTTCGACGCGTTCGTGCCCGACGGCTTCGACCACGGGCCGTGGGGCGCCGACGTGTCGCTCGCCGACCTGAACCTCTGCACCCAGACTCTCGACGGCATCCGGAACCACTCCTGGTCCCGCCCCGCGCCGGCGACCGTCGAGGGCGAGATCGTCAGCTGGGCCGACCGCATCGCCTACTGCGCGCACGACCTCGAGGACGCCGTGCACGCCGGGATCGTGCGCCCCGAGGAGATCCCCGACGTGGTCGCCGACGTCGCCGGGCGCACGCGGCGCGAGCAGCTCGGCCACTTCGTCCGGGCCGTGGTGCGCGCGGTCGAGGAGCACGGCGAGGTGGGCATGGCCCCCGACTCCGCCGCCGCGCTCGCGGGGCTGCGCGCCTTCAACTACGAGCGCATCTACGTCCGTCCCGAGTCGCTGGCCCAGTCGCGGGCCGTCGTGGTCGTGCTCAAGGCCCTCGTCGAGCACCTCGCCGCCCACCCCGACCGGCTGCCGACGACCGTCGTGCGCACCGACGACCCCGTGCGCGACGCGGTGACCTACGTCGCGGGCATGACCGACCGCTTCGCCTTCGACCTCGCCGTGCGCGAGCTCGACTGGGACCGGTCCCGGCTGCCGCAGGGCATCGACCGCGACCGCTGAACCGCCTCGCGCTCCCGTGGGCCGCGCCCCCGTGACGCGAGCGCCCCACCCGGGCGCAGCACGGCGCCGGCTCCGGGTAAGGCTGGGGGCATGAAGCAACGTCAGCTCGCCGGCCAGACCGTCTCCGCGATCGGCCTCGGCGGCATGCCTATGTCCATCGAGGGCCGCCCCGAGGACCGGTCCCAGTCCGTCGCCACCATCCACGCCGCGCTCGACGCGGGCATCACCCTCATCGACACCGCCGACGCCTACCACTGGCACGGCGACGAGGTCGGTCACAACGAGTCCCTCATCGCCGACGCGCTGAAGTCCTACGGTGGCAGCACCGAGCACGTCCTCGTCGCCACCAAGGGCGGCCACGAGCGCCCGGGTGACGGCAGCTGGACCCAGGACGGCAGCGCCAAGCACCTCCGCGAGGCGGCGCAGGCGTCGGCCAAGCGCCTGGGCGTGGAGCAGATCGGGCTCTACCAGTTCCACCGTCCCGACCCCGACGTGCCCTTCGAGGAGTCGATCGGTGCGCTGAAGGACCTCCTCGACGAGGGCCTGATCGGCCTCGCCGGCGTCTCCAACACCGACGTCGACCAGATCCGGCAGGCCAACGACATCCTGGGCGGCCGGCTCGCGTCTGTGCAGAACCAGTTCAGCCCCTCCTTCCGCACCAGCCAGGGCGAGCTCGAGCTCTGCGCGGAGCTCGGCATCGCGTTCCTGCCCTGGAGCCCGCTCGGCGGCATCACCAACGCGGCGGGCCTCGGCGACAAGTTCGCGCCGTTCGCCGAGATCGCCGAGCAGCGCGGCGTGAGCCCGCAGGTCGTGTGCCTGGCCTGGGAGCTGGCGCTGGCCGACGTCGTCATCCCGATCCCGGGCTCGTCGCGCCCGAAGACGATCACCGACTCGGCGAGCGCCGCCGACCTCGAGCTGACCGCCGAGGAGGTCGAGCGGCTCAGCGCCGCCGGCTGAGCGCCGCCTGCGTGGCCGGGCGCGTCCGAGACCCGACACTGGTGCGATGAGCACGCAGCACCAGGGTCGGGTCGACGCGCCCGCGCCCGCGGACGTGCGCCCGGTTTCGCGCGCGTCCCTGGCCTGGCGGGTGCTGGCGGCGGTGGCGCTGGTCGTGCTGCTGGTGCACGGCTCGGCGTCGACGCGTGTGACCGACGCGGCGTGGCCCCTGGGCCCGATGTCGCAGTACGCCTTCTTCCCCGGGCCCGACGACACGGTCGTGATCACCCGGGTCTACGGGTTGCTGGCCGACGGAGAGCGGGTCGAGCTGCCGCTGCGGGTGGACACGGCCGGCATCCGGCGGGCCGACGTCGAGGCACGGATCCCCGTGATCGAGGACGACCCGAGCCTCCTGCGGGCGGTCAGCGAGGGCTGGAGCAGCCGGCACCCCACCGAACCACGACCCGTCGAGGTCTTCCTCGTCCAGGACCGGACCCACCTGCACCGCGGGCGGGTCGTGGCGCTCGACCAGGTCGAGCTCGCGCGCTGGCGGGTGACGCCGTGAGCACCCTCGAGCACCCACGTCCCGGCTCGGTCGCGGGGTGGTTCGCCCCCGTGCGACCCGAGGCCCGGGTCGCGGTCCTGCGCACCGTGCTCTACGTGTTCGTCCTCGTCGACGTCCACGCGATCATCCGCAGCCCGATCCCGCTGAGCCGGCACCCCGAGCTCTACCGACCCCTCGACCTCGCGGTGCTGCTGCACCTCCCGCCGCCGAGCCTTCCGCTGACCTGGACCCTGTACGCCGTCCTCGTGCTCGGCTGCGTCGCCGGGCTGAGCGGGCGGGCGCCGCGGCTGGTCGGCTGGGTCGTGGCGGCCGCGTTCACCTGGTGGGTCGCGATCGCGTTCAGCTACGGCAAGGTCGACCACGACCACCTGGCCCTCGTCGTCGCGCTGTGGGTGCTGCCGACCGTCGGGGCGGTGCCGGGCGGCTGGTCGTCCGTGCGCTGGTCGTCCCAGGCGGGCTGGGCGCTGAAGTGCGTGCAGATCGGGGTCGTCTCGACCTATTTTCTCTCGGCGGTCGTGAAGACGAAGAACGCCGGCTGGGACCCGACCACCTGGCCGGAGAGCTACATCCTGCTCTGGGCCGTCGTACGCCGTCCCCACGGCCTCGGCCAGCTGCTGCAGCCCTACCCGGGCGTCCTGCACGCGATGCAGTGGTTCTCGATGGTGGCCGAGGTCTGCTCGGTGGTCGTGCTCTGGCTGCGCGGCCGGGCCCTGCTCGTCGCGGCGCTGTTCTGGCTCGGCTTCCACGTCTTCACCGTCTCGGTGCTCTACATCCACTTCGCCCCGACGGTCGTCTGCTGGCTCGCCTTCGCTCCGCTCGAGCGGCTGGCACCGTGGTGGCGCGCCCGGCACCCCCGGCTCGAGCCGCCGGTCCCGGTGCCCGAGCGCGCCGTCGTCCGGACCAGGTGACGCGGGGGGCGATGAGTTCGGCCGGCCCGTCCGGTCGATCCTCCGTGCCGAGCGAGGAGGAGCGCGTGCGTCAGGTCGTGGTGTCGATGAGCGTGTCCATGGACGGCTTCACGAAGGGCCCGGACGGCCGGTTCGACTGGTCGGCCCCCGACCCCGAGGTCTTCGCCCTGGCCACCGAGGAGGTCCGCGGGCTCTCGGCGCACCTGCTCGGACGCCACCTGTACGAGACGATGCGCTACTGGGAGGACCCGGAGGTCACCGCCACGCTCGACGGGGCCGAGCGCGAGTTCGCGAGGATCTGGAACGCGCTGCCGAAGATCGTCTTCTCCCGCACGCTCACCGCCGTGGAGGGCAGCTACCGCCTGGCCGCGGGCGGGCTGGCCGAGGAGGTCGAGCGGCTGCGTGCCGAGCCGGGGAGGGCGACATCGCCGTCGGCGGGCCCACGCTCGCCGCGGACGCGGCCGCGCTCGGCCTGGTCGAGGAGTACCGCACGCGGGTCCACCCGGTGCTCGTCGGCGGCGGCTCCCCGCTCTTCCCGCAGGCCGGGCGCCGTACGGACCTCGAGCTGCTGGAGAGCCGCCCGGTCGGCGCCGGCGGGGTCCTCTACCTGCGCCACCGGGTGCGACCGGGCGGCTGAGCGGGCGCGTCGCTAGCGTGGCCGCGTGGGTGCTGCGCAGGCATGGCGGGTCGAACCGCTGCACGCCCGGTCGCGGTCCGAGGCCGAGCTCGCCGCCCTGTTCAGCGGCGGCTGGCCCGACTTCATCGAGGCTGACGTCCTGGCCGAGGAGCACCTGCCCCGGGTGCGGTCGGCCTTCGCCGACCTGGAGGTCGTGCTGCTGGTCGACGGGGTCGCGAGCGCCGCGGCCTGGGGCGTCCCGGTCGCCTGGGACGGTTCGGTCGGCGACCTGCCCGCCGGCTACGGCGCCGCGCTCGGCCGCGCGCTGGCGGGCCGGGAGCGCGGGGACCGGCCCGACACGCTGGTGGTGTGCGCCGCGCAGGTGCGTCCGGACGCGGTGGGTGGCGGTCTGGCGGCCCGCCTCCTCGACGGCCTGGTCGAGGCCGGGTCCGGGCAGGGGCTGAGCCGCGTGGTCGCGCCGCTGCGGCTGACCGGCAAGCACCGCTACCCGCTCACGCCGATCGAGGAGTACGCGGCCTGGACCCGTGCCGACGGCTCCGCCTTCGACCCGTGGCTGCGGACGCACCTGCGGATGGGCGCGGAGCTGCTCGCCACCGCACCGGCGTCCCAGACGTTCACGGGCACGGCCGCGCAGTGGGAGGCCTGGACCGGGCTCCCGCTGCCGGGCGACGGCGCGTAGGTGGTCCCCGACGCCCTCGCCCCGCTGCACGTCGACCGCGCGGCGGACCTCGGGACGCTCGTCGAGCCGGCGGTCTGGGTCCGGCACCGCTGAGGCCGGGAGCGCCCGCCTAGTCCGCGCCTCCGGCCGGGGCGCGCAGCACCCGGCGCTCGACCCGGACGTCGTCACCGAGCCGGACGAGGTGCGACACGAGCTCGTCCGCCGCCTCGTCGAGCTGGTCGTCGGTCAGCGGGTCCAGCGCGTCGAGGATGAACAGCGCGCTGGTCGTGGTGGGCGTGAGCCCGGTGCGGGGCGCCTGGCGCCAGTTCCAGCGACGGCAGGTCACCCCGGCGTCGTCGCACCACACGACCTCGCCCGGCTCCGGGTGCTCGACGACGGTCTCGCCGTCCACGGTCGTCTCGAACGTCTCGGTCCCGTCCGCACGCAGCAGCCGCGGCGGGCCGGCGTAGCGGGCGAGGTCCTCCCCGCCGAGGGGGACCTGGTGGCGGACCGAGACCGCGTTGTAGACGTCGGTCAGCCGGTTCACCCGCGGGAGCCCCTTCGCCGCCCGGCGCAGCAGGGCCTCGGCGCTGTTCCGGGTGCGCTGCGGCTTGGCGCCGAAGGCGCGGTAGGCGTCCCGCCACGCGGCCACGTGCGGCAGCTCCTCGACCAGGCCGGCCTCCAGGGCCGCGGCGGCCGCCGCCTCCGCCGCGACGAGCAGCTCCTCGGCGTCGCCCTCGGCGGCCGCGGGTCCCAGCCCGTCGACGGCGATCAGCAGCGCGCGGTAGTCCGGGCGCAGCGCGAAGACGGCGTCGTCGACGCTCGCCCCCGCGAGGAAGGTCTGCAGGTCAGCGGTGGTCACGGCGGCCAGTCTGCCCGTGAGCGGGCTGCTGGCTGTGGAGGACCGGGGCGGGCCGCGGGCGCCGCACTAGACTCCGCGCGTGGCCGGCCGGATCAACGACGAGGACGTCGCCACGGTCCGGGAACGGGCCCGCATCGACGAGGTCGTCGGCGCCTACCTCGCGCTGCGCAACGCCGGCGGCGGGTCGCTCAAGGGCCTGTGCCCCTTCCACGACGAGAAGACCCCCAGCTTCCAGGTCACCCCGGCCCGCGGCTTCTTCTACTGCTTCGGCTGCGGGGAGGGCGGCGACGTCATCACCTTCCAGATGAAGATCGACAACCTGACCTTCGCCGAGGCCGTCGAGCGGCTGGCCGACCGCGTCGGCGTCGTGCTGCGCTACACCGACCAGGGGGGCGGCGGCCCGCGCCAGGAGCCGGGGCTCCGGCTGCGGCTCATGGAGGCCAACCAGGCCGCGGCTGAGTTCTTCGCCGAGCAGCTGACCACGCCGGACGCGCTGATCGGGCGCCAGTTCCTGGGCCAGCGCGGCTTCGACCGCGAGGCGGCCGAGCGCTTCGGGGTGGGCTTCGCCCCGAGCGACGGCCGGGCGCTGCTGCGGCACCTGCGCGGCCGCGGCTTCTCCGACACCGAGCTCGTCCGGGCGGGCCTCGCGCGCGAGTCCGGCTGGGACTTCTTCCAGGGCCGCCTGCTCTGGCCGATCCGCGACTCCGGGCGGCAGGTGCTCGGCTTCGGGGCCCGGCGGCTGCACGACGACGACCGGATGCCGGCGAAGTACCTCAACACCCCCGAGACGCCGCTCTACAAGAAGTCGCACGTGCTCTACGGCCTCGACCTCGCCCGCAAGCCGATCAGCGCGAAGCACCAGGCCGTGGTCGTCGAGGGCTACACCGACGTCATGGCGGCCCACCTGTCGGGCGTGGAGACCGCCGTCGCCGTCTGCGGGACGGCCTTCGGCGACGACCACGCGCGGCTGCTGCGGCGGTTGATGGGGGAGCACGACGCCTTCCACGGCGAGGTGATCTTCACCTTCGACGGCGACCAGGCCGGCCAGAACGCCGCGCTCAAGGTCTTCGCCGGCGACCAGAACTTCATCAGCCAGACCTATGTCGCGGTCGAGCCGACCGGGCTCGACCCGTGCGACCTGCGCCTCCAGCACGGCGACGCCGCCGTCCGCGAGCTCGTGGCCCGGCGGATGCCGCTCTACCGCTTCGTGCTGAGCAACATGCTCGACCAGCACGACCTCGACCGCGCCGACGGGCGCCTCGCCGCCCTGCGGGAGGCCGCGCCGCTGGTCGGCAGCATCCGCGACTCCGGGCTCGTCAACGGCTACGCCCGTGAGCTCGCCGGCCTGCTCGGCATGGACCCCGAGGAGGTCCGCACCGAGGTGTCGCGCGCGGCGTCGCGCTCCAGCCGGCGCACGTCCCCGTCCCGTCCCGAGCCGGGTCGGGGCCAGCGCGGCCCCGACGGCCCCGAGGGTCCTCAGGACGGTGGCGAGGCGGCATCGCCGACCCCGGCCCCCCGGGGCACGCCGCTGCCCGACCCTCGCGACCGCCAGCTCGCGCTCGAGCGCGAGACCGCGCAGCTCCTGGTGCAGGCGCCGGACAAGTTCCCCGAGCACTGGGACGGGCTGAGCGCCGCCGACTTCACCCACCCTGCGTACGCAGCCGTCTTCACCGCCGTCGAGAAGGCGCAGGCCGACGAGGGGAGCGGCGCGTGGGGTCACCGGGTCACAGAGGCGGTGGAGGAGGAGCAGCTGCGCTCGCTCGTCGTGTCCCTGACCGTGGAGCCGCTGCCCCTGCAGGGCGCGCCCGACGAGCGCTTCGTCGTCGCGCACACCGCGGGCCTGCAGCTGCTGACCGTGATGCGGAGCATCGCGACCCTGAAGTCGCGGCTCCAACGCACCAACCCGGTGCAGGCGCAGCAGAAGTACAACGCGATGTTCGCCGAGCTCGTGGTGCTGGAGGCACGCCGCAAGGCGCTGCAGACCCGCCGGATCGGCGCCCAGGACTAGGCGCGGCTTAGCAGCCCGCCGTCCACGGGGGCAGCCCGTCCACAGCTGCGCCGGGCGGCGACCCGTCGTCCACAGGTCCGTCCCGACGACCGGCACGACCGGGCGCGAGGAGAGAACACTCCCGTCGTGCCCGCCGTGACGACCCCCGCCCCCGACGACCTGCGCACGGTGGAGGTCGCCGCCTGGGCGCAGGCCGTGGAGGCCGGCGTGCTCGCCCGCGCGGCCCTCGACGACCCCGCCGTGCCGTGGCGGGGAGACGCCGCGGACGAGGAGCTCCGCGTCCTCGAGTCGCTCGGCGCCGCGGCGCAGCAGGAGTTCGTCGCGGCCAACCTGGGTCTCGTCGGCGCGGTCGTCGCGCGCTACGGCGGCGCCGCCGCGCACCCGGACCTCTTCCAGGAGGGGTGCCTGGGCCTGATCGCCGCCGTGGAGCGCTTCGACCACCGGCGCGGCGTCCGCTTCTCGACCTTCGCCACCTACGGGATCCGCGCCGCCGTGGGCACCGCGGCCACCCGCTTCGTCGCGGCGGTCACCATGCCCGCCAGCCGCAGCGGGCAGCTGCGGGCGGCGCGTGGGGTCGAGGCGGCGCTGGTGCAGGAGCTCGGCCGGCAGCCGGGCGTCGCGGAGGTGGCCGCCGCGCTGGGGCGCGAGGTGGGGTGGACCGCCAGGCTGCTCGGGCAGCGGGCCCCGCGCTCGCTGGACGCGCTCGACGACGAGACCCTGCACCGGCTGTCCGGCAGGACGACCGGGACGCCCGGGTCAGCCGAGGACGGCGACGAGCCGGCGGGGTGGTCGCGGGGGCTGCTCGCGTCGCTCGACGGCTTCGACCGCAGCGTGATCGAGCTGCGGATGGGCTTCGACGGCGGTGGCCCGTCGAGCCTGTCGGGCGTCGCGCGTCGTCTGGGCGTGCCGCTCGGGCGGGTCCGCCGGGCCGAGGTCCGGGCCCTGGGGCTGCTCCGCTCGCGCTGCTCGCGTGAGGCGCTCGCCGAGGTGGGGTCGTGACGCCGTCCGCACCGCGGCCGCCGCGGCGCGGGCGGTCAGCGCGCGGGCGCGATGAGCAGGTCCTGCCAGTCCTCGCCCACGATCCCGTCGAGCAGCCCGCGGACCTGGGCGGAGCGGATGGTCGACGCCCGGTCCTGGGTGCCGAGGCGGCGGTAGAGGTCGCGCACGTGCTTGTCGACGGTGCTCTGGCTGATGCCGAGCCGGGAGCCGATGGCCTTCACGGTCCGGCCCTCGGCCAGCAGGCGCAGCACGGACTGCTGCCGGGCGGTCAGGGCGGGGTCCGGGGGCCGGAGGAAGCGGCCGTGGGAGGCGACCAGGACGGCCTGGACCGCCCGGACGCGGGCCAGCTCCGCCGGGCCGAAGGGCTGCTCGTAGCGCCCGACCAGGTAGGCGGTCACGGTCGTCCCCGACCGGGAGAGCGGCACCACCACGAGCTCGTGCAGGACGCGGCCGGCGTGCTGCAGGACGAGCCCGGGCCGGGTTCCCCACCCGGTCGTCACGTCGTGCACGCTCACCGCAGGCACCACCCCGACCCGCTGGTGCCAGCGGGTCAGCTCACCGCCCTCCCAGGAGGCGCCGAGGGTGTCGCGCAGCGCGGCCGCCCAGCGGGGGTCCGGAGGCCAGCACCGCACCCCCGCGGCCCGCGAGCCGGCGACCGCGAAGACCGCCACGGCGGCGCGGAGCTCGTGGGCCAGGAACGGGAGGGTCGCGTCGACCTGCGCCGTCAAGGTCGTCGCGGCGGCGAGCCGGCCCGCCAGGTCGAGCAGCGGGTCCGCGGGGGCGCCCGCCGGGGCCGCGACGGTGGTCCGTTCGACCGTCGAGCGTGGTGGCGTCACGTGCATCCTCTAGCGGTACCAAGGCGGGTCTGTCAATGGTGTCATCCGGGACTTCGGCGGCGCCCCCGCCTCGCGCACAGTGTGAGACCGACCGGCCCGGGGGGCGTCAGGGGGGTGCCGCCCGGGCCGGTCGACCGGTCAGGACCCCCGGAGCGCCTCGTGAGCACGCACGGACCACGGGTCGCGCCGGGAGCGACCGGTCGTCGCGGGGCGCCACAATGGTCGGCATGCCTTCTCGTCCTGCCGCCCGATGAGGCTCCGGTTCGGTTCCCGCGGGCTGCCGCCGGAGGCGTACGACGCCTGGCGTGCCTCGATCGCGGCGCACCCGGGGGCACCGGCCCGGATCCTGGCCTGGGCGCGCTCGGACGGCGGTCTCGTCGTCGGCAGCCCGGCCCTGCTCTCCGTGCTGGACGACGCGCCCCGGGCGAGCGCCGAGGACGACGATGACGGGACGGACCACGGCGGTGCGGATCGAGCGGCCGCGGACGAGGGGTCGGGCTGGCGCCACGTCCCCTGGCACCTCGTCGAGCACGGGGGCTGGAACGCCGAGTCGCGCTCGCTGTCCTGGACCCTCTACGGCGGTCGGCGGGGTCGCGTCGGTCTCAGCGAACCGGGTCGGCTGCCGGAGCTGTTCCGCGAGCGGGTGGCGGCCACGATCGTCGTCGAGCGTTTCGTCCCGATCCGCGGCGAGCGAGGGGTCACGATCACCGCACGGCGCGACCTCGGGGAGGGCGGGGGGCTCAGCTGGCACTCCAGCCTCACCCGCGGGCTCACCTGGAGCGCCGAGGGCGTCGAGGAGGAGGCGGCCCGGGCGACCGCCGAACTGCAGTCGGAGTACGGACCGGCCTCCGCGGGCTGGTAATGTTCCGCAGGCCGATCCCCTGTAGCTCAATTGGCAGAGCAGCCGGCTGTTAACCGGCAGGTTACTGGTTCGAGTCCAGTCGGGGGAGCCACGCGTCGGGGCCCTTCACGGGCCCCGTCCGCGCCCCGGCCCCTTCCTCCACGCGGCGCCCGTGGCGCCCGTCCCGGTTCCGGGCTGGTCCGGGCTGGTGGTCTTCGTCACGTCGTCGACGCGGCCGACCGCGCGCTCACCGCTTACGCTCCTGTCCTACGAACGCCCCGGACCCCGCCGGAGCGGCGAGGAGGACTCCCGTGACCCAGACCTCGGACGAGCTCGTCCTCCCGGCCGCGAGCCCGCTGTCGCGCCGGGTCGTCCTCGGCGGCGCCCTGGGCCTCGCCGCCTCGGCCCTGGTCGGAGCACCCCGCGCGGCGCAGGCCGCGGTCCCCGTGGTCGGCCGCATCAAGCAGACCTACCTCGCGGCGGGCGGCAAGGCCGTGCTCGGCGCCCCGCTGAAGCGGGAGGTCAAGCGCCGGATCAGCAGCCGCAACACCTATGCCCAGCAGTTCCAGCGGGGCACGGTCTGGTGGGGCTCCGGCGTCGGCGCGGTGGACCGGCCGGCGGAGCGGGTCCGGCTGAGCACGGCCCGGAACTTCCGCCCGGTCCTCGGGGTGCGCGACCTGTGGCGCACCGACGACCTCGACGGCTGCAGCGCGCTGGAGAAGCGCATCGTCTCCGACCTCGGCGTCGAGTCGATGGTCGCGATGAACTCGGGCAGCGACCCCTCGATCCCCGGCGTGAAGCGCTACCAGTACCGGATCAGCAACGCGGGCACCTACGACGAGTTCTACCGCGGCTACGTCACCCGTGCAGCCAGCCGCGAGTCGGTCGGCCGCGTGCTGCGCCTCGTCGCCCGCTCGAAGGCCCCCGTGCTCATCCACTGCGCCGGGGCAAGGACCGGACGGGCTGGCTCTCCGAGCTGGCCCAGCGGGTGGCCGGGGTGGCCCAGGAGCAGCGCGACGCCGACTACCTCGCGACCAAGGCGTACTCGGGCGGCCGCGTCGACCTCGCCTGGCTGGGCGCGGCGCGCGACCAGCTGACCAAGGACTACGGCACGTTCGAGCGCTACCTCACCGAGGGCTGCGGCCTCTCGTCCGACGACCTGGCGCGGCTGCGTACGCGGCTCGGCTGAGGCCGGACGACCCGGGCCGACCTCGTGGTCGGCCCGGTCCGGGGTGCAGGGTCAGCCCTGCTCGCGGGTCGGCGCGCCGCCGAGCGCCCGGGCGGGCCAGTCGAGCTGGTCGCCCACGACGCGGTCGAGGTCGTCGAGGAAGGCGCGCGCCCAGCTGTCGATGTCGTGCTCGAAGACCTGGCGGCGCAGCAGCCGCATCCGGCGGGCCTTGACCCGGGCGGGCGCGTTGATCGCCTCCAGGATCGTCTCCTTGAGCCCGTCGATGTCGTGCGGGTTGATCAGGTACGCCTGGCGCAGCTCGCGCGCCGCGCCCGCGAACTCGCTCAGCACGAGCGCGCCGTCGTCGCCCTGCCGGCAGGCCACGTACTCCTTGGCGACGAGGTTCATGCCGTCTCGCAGCGGCGTGACGATCATGACGTCGGCCGCGCGGTAGAGGGCGGCCATCTCGTCGCGGGGGTAGGAGGCGTGCAGGTAGGTGATCGGCGGGCGGCCGATGCGGCCGACCTCGGAGTTGATCCGGCCGACCTGCCGGTCGATGTCGTCGCGCAGGTGGCGGTACTGCTCGACGCGCTCCCGCGACGGGGTGGCGACCTGGACCAGCGCCGCCTCCTCGGGGTCGATCCGGCCCTCGGCGACGAGCTCGCCGAACGCCTGGATCCGCTCGGGCAGGCCCTTGGTGTAGTCGAGCCGGTCCACGCCCAGCAGCAGCACCTTGGGGTTGCCGAGGTCGTCGCGGATCTCGGCCGCCCGCGCCGCGGTCTTGTCGCTCGAGGCGAGCTCGTGCAGCGACTCGGCGGCGATGGAGATCGGGTAGGCGCGGGCCATGACCGTCCGGCCGTCCGCGGCGTGCACGAACTCGCGACGGGTGTCCAGGTGCAGCCGCTGGCGCACGAGGCGCTGGAAGTTCTGCGCACCGCCGCCGAGCTGGAAGCCGACCAGGTCCGCACCGAGGAGGCCGCGCAGGATCTGGTCGCGCCAGGGCAGCTGGATGTAGAGCTCGGTCGGGGGGAAGGGGATGTGCAGGAAGAAGCCGATGTGCAGGTCCGGCCGCTGCTCGCGCAGCATCTGCGGCACGAGCTGGAGCTGGTAGTCCTGGACCCACACCACCGCGCCCTCGTCGGCGACGGCGGCGGTCCGGTCGGCGAAGCGCTGGTTGACGCGCACGTACGCGTCCCACCACTCCCGCCGGAACTCCGGCGGGGCGACCACGTCGTGGTAGAGCGGCCAGAGCGTCGCGTTCGAGAAGCCCTCGTAGTAGTCCTCGACCTCGCCCGCCGACAGCGGGACCGGCACGAGCTCCAGCCCGTCGTTCTCGAAGGGGTCGAGGACCTCGTCGGGGGCGCCGTGCCAGCCGACCCAGGCTCCGTGGTGGGAGTGCATCACGGGCTCCAGGGCGGTCACCAGGCCGCCCGGGGAGGTGCGCCAGGTGGTCGTGCCGTCGGGGTGCTCGACGCGGTCCACCGGGAGCCGGTTGGCCACGACGACGAAGTTCGCCCTGCGGGTGGGGGTGCCTCCCTCGGACTCCGGCACGTCGTCGGGTCGTTCTGCCTCGGCGGTCATGCTCGTCGTCCACTCACCCCCACGACCCTACGGGGCAGGACCGACGGGCAGTGGTCCGGGCAGCGGTTCGGGCAGTGGTTCGGGCGCCGGTCGCGAGGGGGCCCGCCGTCTGTCAGGCTCGTCCCCATGACCTCCGGCCCGCGGGCGCGCTCCCGGCTCGACGCGGTGCTGGAGCACCCCGGGCAGACCTTGATCGGCATCGACTTCGACGGCACCCTGGCGCCGATCGTCCCCGACCCCGACCACGCCCACGCCGAGCCCCGGGCGGTCGCCGCGCTGGCCCGGCTGGGCCCGCTGCTGGGCACGGTGGCCGTGGTCACCGGCCGCCCGGCGCAGACCGCCGTCCGCCTCGGCGGGTTCCGCGGGGTCGCGGGGCTGGAGCACCTCGTGGTGCTCGGCCAGTACGGCGTCGAGCGGTGGGACGCCGCCACCGACGAGTTCGTCATCCCGCCCGAGCCCGACCAGGTCGCCGACCTGGAGGCCGAGATCCCGCCGCTGCTCGACCGCCTCGGCCAGGGCGCGGCGCGCGTGGAGCACAAGGGCCGGGCCGTCGTCGTGCACACCCGCCAGCTGCCCGACCCCGACGCGTCGTTCGACACCCTGTCCGGGCCTCTGACCGCCCTGGCCGAGCGGCACGCGATGGTCGTCGAGCCGGGCAAGAACGTGCTCGAGATCCGCTCGCCCGGCATCGACAAGGGCGTCGCGCTGCGCGCGATCGTCGCCGAGCGCGGGGCCCGGCAGGTGGTGTTCGTCGGTGACGACCTCGGCGACCTGCCCGCGTTCCGGGTGGTCGACCAGCTGCGCACGGAGGGGCTGGGCGGGCTGCTCGTCTGCTCGGCCTCGCACGAGGAGGACGCGCTGTCCGGGCTCGCCGACGTCGTCGTGCAGGGCCCCGACGGGGTCGCCACCTGGCTGGAGGAGCTCGCCGACGAGCTCGAGGCCCGGGCGGCGCGCGCCTCCTAGCTAGCCGGCGCGCCCCGACCGGGTCCGGCGTCAGTCGTCCGCGGACAGGTCCGGCGACTGCGGCGACTCCTGCTGGGTGCGGCCCGGCCGGGCCTCGCGCTCGTCGGAGTCGGCGAGGATCGCGGCGGCCTGCGCCTCGGGGTCGTCGCTCCCCGCCGCCCGCTCCTCGGGGAGCAGGAGCGCGCGTTCCTCGACCCGGGGGCCGCGGTCGTCGTCGTGGGTCAGGTCCGGCGTCGGTTCGCTCACCGCACGAGGCTAACCGGGACCCCGCCGGCCCTCCGCCGACCGTCTGGGGCTCGTGCGACAGTGGGCGCAGGGCGCCGGACGGCGCCCGCCCCAGAGCCGAGGCACACCGAAGGAGCACACCCATGAGCGAGTCCAGCCCCGAGGCCGACCGGGTCGACGAGAGCGCCTTCGGCGCGGGCGGCGAGTCGTCGATCGACGCCGATGTGGCCGCGAGCGGTGCCGACGGCACCGACACCGGCGGCGTGGCCGACAGCTCCGACAGCGCCGACGAGCGCGTGGCCGACTCCCACGCGGCCGACGTGGCCGCCGGCTACGACGACGAGGACGAGGCGCCCGTCCTGGACACCACCGGCGAGGACGGCCGGCTCTAGCCGCGCGCTCCACCTGCCGTGGACCTCGACGACGGCCTGGGCGCCGCCCGGGCCACGCACCGCTCGGTGCTCGTGACGCTGCGGCGCGACGGACGGCCCCAGCTGTCGAACGTCGTGCACCTGGTCGGCGACGACGGGCTCGTCCGCGTCTCCACCACCGACGACCGGGCGAAGACGCACAACCTGCGCCGCACGCCGTGGGCCGCCCTCAAGGTCGACGGCGAGACCTTCTGGTCCTACGCCGTCCTCGAGGGCGACGTCGCGCTGTCGGACGTCGCCACGCAACCGCACGACCCCGCGGTCGAGGAGCTGGTCGCCCTCTACCGCGGCATCAGCGGCGAGCACCCCGACTGGGACGACTACCGGCGCGCGATGGTCGCCGAGCGTCGGCTGGTCGTGCGCCTGAGACCCACCTACGCGTACGGCGCCCTCTGACGCCGTACACGCGGTCGGGCAACGGTCAGACGAGGGTCTTGAGCGTCTCCACGAGCGGCGTCGTCGGGCGGCCGGTGAGCCGGCTCAGGTCGCCGGTGACCTCCGCCAGGGTGCCCTCGGCGATGTTCACGTCGAGCCCGACCAGGAAGCCCCGCGTGCCCTCGTCGAGCCCGGCCGCGCTCAGCCGCGCGTCGAGCTCGGCGGGGGAGACGGGGACGTAGGTGAGGTCGCGCCCGAGCGCCTCGCCGGCGGCCTCGGTGAACTCGGCGAAGGTCCACGCCGTGTCGCCACCCAGCTCGTAGACCGCGCCGTCGTGCCCGTCGGTCGTCGCCACGACGACCGTGGCCGCGGCGAAGTCGGGCCGCGAGGCGCTGGCCACGCGTCCGTCGCCGGCGGCGGAGACGACCTCGCCGGTCGCTGCGGCCTGCTGGAGGGTCTGCGCGTAGTTCTCGGAGTACCAGTTGTTGCGCAGGATGGTCCAGGTCAGCCCGGAGGAGCGCAGCAGCTCCTCGGTCGCCTTGTGCTCCGGCGCGAGGATCAGCGTGGTCGAGTCGGCGCGCGGCGCGCTGGTGTAGGCGACCCGCCCGACGCCCGCAGCCTGGGCGGCGCGCACGACGTTGGTGTGCTGGGGGACCCGGATGCCCGGCTCGCTGCCCGAGACGAACACGACGACGTCGACCCCGGCGAAGGCGGCCGTGAGGGCGTCCACGTCCTCGTACGGCGCGACGCGGACTTCTGCGCCGAGGTCGGCGGCCTTGCCGGCGTCGCGGACGACGGCGACGACCTGCTCGGGCGGCAGCTGCTCGAGCAGGCCTGCGACGACGAGGCGGCCGAGCTGGCCGGTGGCGCCGGTGACGGCGACGGTGCGGGTGGCGGGCGTGGAGCCCGGCGCGGGGCTGGTCTGGGGTGTGCTCACGTCCAGCGAGAACCCCGCGTGCCACCGAACTCTTCCCGGCGGCCAGGATGGGGGCGTGGGAGCAGCAGGGACGGCCGTCGTGACCGGGGCGAGCAGCGGGATCGGGGCCGCCACCGCGCGGGCCCTGGCCGGGGACGGCTGGACCGTGGTCTGCGCCGCCCGCCGGGCCGACCGCGTGGAGGCGCTCGCGACCGAGATCGGCGGCATCGCGACCGTCCTCGACGTCACCGACCGCGCGTCGGTGGAGGCGCTGGCCGCCTCCGTCCCCGACGACGTCAGCCTGCTCGTGAACAACGCCGGCATGGCCCTGGGCCAGGAGCCCGTCGCCGAGGCCGACCTCGACGCCTGGGAGCGGATGTACGCGGTCAACGTCATCGGCACGACCCGCGTCACGCAGGCCCTCCTCCCGCGGCTCGTCGCCAACCGGGGCCAGATCGTGTTCATGACCTCGACCGCGGCCGACGTCGCGTACGAGGGCGGCGCCGGCTACTGCGGCGCCAAGGCGGCCGAGCGGATGGTCGCGGGCGCCATGCGCCTCGAGCTGGTCGACTCACCCGTCCGCGTCCACGACGTCGCGCCGGGGATGGTCAAGACCGACGAGTTCGCGCTGACGCGCTTCGGCGGAGACACGGACCGGGCCGCCAAGGTCTACGCCGGCGTGGCCGAGCCCCTCGTCGCCGAGGACGTGGCCGAGACGGTCCGCTGGATCGCCTCGCTCCCGCACCACGTCGACGTCGACCGCCTGACCGTGCGCCCGCGCGCGCAGGCCGCCCAGCACAAGGTGTCCCGCGTCTTCGAGGAGGAGCAGCAGTGACGATCCCGACCGACCCCGTCCCCACCGAGCCCGTCGGCCCGGTCCCCGGGCCCACCGGCCCCGAGCCCGTCCCGACCCCCGACCCGGGCCCCCCGGTCAGCCCGCCCGGCGACCCGCAGCCGATCCCGGACCCCGGCCCCATCGAGTGAGGCGGGGGTCGTCGGACCGGGAGCCCCTCGACCCGTCCGAACGGCTCGTCTTCTTCACCGACGCGGTCGTGGCCATCGCGCTCACCCTGCTCGTGCTGCCGCTGGTCGACCTGGTGCCGGAGAGCAGGGAACGTGGGCTCGACCTCGGCGGGCTGCTGCGGGAGAACGCGAGCCGCTTCGGCTCCTTCCTGCTGAGCTTCGTGGTGATCTTCCAGTTCTGGTGGGCGCACCACCGGCTGTTCAGCCACATCTCCCGGCTCCTGCGCCCGGTGGTGTCGCTGACGCTGCTGTGGACGCTGTCGATCGTCTTCCTGCCCGTCCCGACGGCGATCATCACCGCGTACGAGCCGTCCGCCGGGACGGTCGGGCTCTACGTCGGCACGCTGCTGCTGACCAGCGGTTCGCTGACGCTGCTGACGCTGACTGCCTACCGCCACCCCGAGGTCAGCGAGGGGCGCTCGCCCGTGACGCGGGAACGGCTCCTCGGCAGCACCGCGACCACCGCCACGCTCGTGGTCGCGCTCGTCGTCGGGACGGTCTTCGCCGACACGGTCGGCTTCTTCGCCCTGCTGCTGATGTTCCTGTCCGCGCCGGTCGAGGCGCTCGTCCGGCGCCGGTGGCGGGCCAGGGAGGGCCGGGGTTGACTCGTCCGGTCGTCGGCGCTTTCATCGTCAGGTGACGATGACGGCCACCGAGCACGATGCCGGACCGGGATCCGGGGCGGTGGCGCTCGGCGAGGCGGTGCCGGAGACCGCGGTGCTGCTGTTCCGGAGCCTGGCCGAGCCGACCCGGCTGCTGATCCTGCGCCACCTGATGCTCGGCGAGCACCGCGTCGTCGACCTCACCGCGCACCTCGGGCTGGCGCAGAGCACCGTCAGCGCGCACCTCGCCTGCCTGCGCGACTGCGGCCTGGTCGCCTCGAGGCCGGTCGGCCGCTCCTCGGTGTTCGCCCTCACGGTGCCCGACGAGCTGCTGGACCTCCTCGGCGCGGCCGAGCGCCTGCTCGCGGCGACCGGCGACGCGGTCACCCTCGGCCCGGGCGTCGAGCGCTGATGGGCCACGACCACGCGCACGCGCACGGCTCGCTGACCGCCACCGGGCGCCACCGGCGGCGGCTGGTGCTCGTCCTGCTGATCACCGCCGCGGTGTTCGTCACCGAGGTGGTCGGCGGGCTCCTGTCCGGCTCGCTGGCCCTGCTCGCCGACGCCGGCCACATGCTGACCGACTCGGCCGGGCTGCTCATCGCGCTGATCGCCTCGGTCCTCGCCGCCCGGCCCGCGACGAGCGCGCGGACCTTCGGGCTGCAGCGCGCGGAGGTGCTCGCGGCGCTCGTCAACGGCGTGCTGCTCGTGGCCATCGCCGTGCTCGTGCTGGTCGAGGCCGTACGCCGCTGGCAGGACCCGGCCGAGGTGTCGAGCGGGCTGATGCTGCTCGTCGCGCTGGTCGGGATCGTGGCCAACGTGGTCGGCCTGCTCGTCCTGCGCGGCGGCAAGGACGAGAGCCTCAACCTGCGCGGCGCCTACCTCGAGGTCCTCGGCGACCTGCTCGGATCGGTGGCCGTGGTCGTGGCCGCCGTGGTCATCCGGACGACGGGCTGGACCCAGGCGGACCCGCTGGCCTCCGTGCTTATCGTCGTCCTCATCCTGCCGCGGGCCTGGTCGCTGATCCGCGACGTCGTCGACGTCCTGCTCGAGGCCACGCCGCGGGGCGTCGACCTCGACCGCGTACGGGAGCACATCGAGCAGACCCCGGGCGTCGTCGAGGTCCACGACCTGCACGTCTGGACCATCACCAGCGGTCTGCCCGTGCTGTCCGCGCACGTCGTCGTCGACGGTGACCACCTCGAGCAGGGCCGGTCGGGCCAGGTCCTCGACGCCCTCGGCGGGTGCCTCGGGGAGCACTTCGACGTGGCGCACTGCACCTTCCAGCTCGAGCCCGTGGGCCACCGCGCCCACGAGCCCGAGCACCACCACCGCTAGGTCGTGCCTCGCGCCCTAGACGGCGCGCACCGCCGCGAACTGCACCTCGCTGCGCAGGTCGAAGCCCATGGCCAGGTAGAGCCGGATCGCGCGGGTGTTCGCCGCGCTCGTGTGCAGGAACGGGACGTCGCCGCGCTCGCGGACCAGGTCGGCCACGGCGCGCACCAGCCCGGTGGCCAGGCCCTGGCGCCGGTACGCAGGGTCGGTGCAGACCGCGCTGATCTCGGTCCAGCCGTCCGGGTGGAGCCGCTCGCCGGCCATGGCGACGAGCCGGCCGTCGCGACGCAGGCCGAGGTAGGTGCCGAGCTCGATCGTGCGCGGCCGGAAGGGGCCGGGCTCGGTCCGCGCCACCAGGTCGGTCGCCTCGGCGACGTCGTCCGGGCCGAGCCGGACGGCCTCCTCGTCGGGGAAGGAGCGCAGGGCCGCGGTCGACACGAGCTGGACGCCGGGGATCGCACCGTCCGGCTCCCAGCCGTCCGGGGGCGACCAGGCGGTGCCGGCCGGGACCGCCAGGGCCGCGACCTCGCCCGTCGCGTACAGCCCGCGCAGGTCCGCCCAGGCGGCGGGGTCGTCGGTCGACTCGAGCGCGGCGAAGGGCGCGACGTCGGCCGGGTAGCGGCGGGCTCGGTCGGTGCCGATCGCGAAGTGCGCGTGCGGTCCGGTCAGCGCCGACCACGTCGCGGCGTCGAGCGTGTGGGCGGGGCTGCCGGCCGCCGGGCGGGCGGTGGTGGGGGAGCTGGTCACGCCACCATCGAACACCCTGCCCACCCGACCTGTTCCGCTATTCCCTAGTTACCCACCAGGATTTGACAGGAACCCGCGATGCGTCCTAACGTCCTCCCCAGGTCACGAGCATCAGCGACAAGCCCTGGCTGGCTGATCGGCAACCCTCGCACGAGCGGTGGGGTGCCCCAGGTGACGACCCGGCAGGGGAGCAGCCCTGCAAGCGCCGACCCCCGCCGGGGGTCCCGACGGACAGGTCCGCCGCATGACGACCACGCACCGGGCAGCACCGCTGCCGCACCGCGCCAGCCCTCCCGCGCCCCGGCGTGCCGGCGGCATGCCGGGCTGTCGACGCCCGACCTGCTGTCGCTGAGCGAGACGTAGGCGCGAGCGTCCCACGACCGCGCCGACCCGCCTCCTGACTCCCGTCCCCGCCTGCCGGCGCGGACGCCGGCTGCGCGCACGCAGCCCCTGAACCTCCCCACCCGCAGCGATCGGCCCGTGCGCCGACGCTCCCGCACGCCCCGAGGTCCGATGAGCCTGAGCACCGCACGGCGACCGCCCGCCGCCGACCACCCGCCCGACACCGCCCGACCTGGCGGCCGACCCGCTGCCGTCCGCGGGGACGACCCCGTCGAGGCGCTGGTCTCCTCCCGCGTCGTCCCGCTGCGCCGGCCCTGGCGCTGGGTGGCCAGCGTCGTCGTCCTCCTCCTGCTCGCGCAGGTCGTCAGCGGCCTCGCCTCCAACCCGGCCTACCAGTGGGACGCCTTCGGCTACTGGTTCTTCCAGCCGATCATCCTCGAGGGCCTGCTCGTCACGCTCAAGCTGACGGCGTGGAGCGCGGTGATCGGCTTCGCGGCCGGGGTCGTGCTGGCGCTGATGCGGCTGTCGGCCAGCCCGGTGCTGCAGTCGGTCAGCTGGGTCTACGTCTGGGTCTTCCGCTCGATCCCGCTGATCGTGCTGCTGCTGTTCCTGGCCAACGCGACCGCGCTCTACCCGAGCCTCGGGCTGTCGGTGCCGTTCGGCCCGCAGCTGTTCAGCATCGACGCGACCCGGCTGCTCAGCTACGAGGCCGCGGCGATCATCGGCCTCAGCCTCAACGAGGCCGCGTACGCCTCCGAGATCGTCCGCTCCGGGATCATCTCGGTCGACCCGGGCCAGCGCGAGGCTGCGGCCGCCCTCGGGCTGCCGCGCCACCGCCGCTTCACCCGCATCGTGCTGCCCCAGGCGATGCGCGCGATCCTGCCCTCGTACGCCAACCAGCTGATCGGGCTGCTCAAGGGCACCTCGGTCGTCTACATCACCTCGCTGCTCGACCTCTTCGGCCAGGTCGAGACGCAGGCCAGCACCAACAGCGGCCAGGTCATCCCGCTGCTCATGGTCGCCACGGTCTGGTACGTGATCCTCACCAGCGTGCTGTCGGTCTTCCAGTACTTCGTCGAGCAGCGCTTCGCCCGCGGCGTCGACCGCCTCGCCGGCCGGACCCGGGCCCAGCGGATCCTCTCGGCGGTCCGGACGCGACGGGGGGTCGCCCGATGAGCGCCACCGCCGCGGACGCCCCGGCCCAGCGGGTCGTGCCGAGCGCGACACCGGTGGTGCAGGTGCGCGGGGCGAGCAAGTCCTTCGGCGCCCACCAGGTCCTGCACGAGGTCGACCTCGACGTCGCGCGGGGCACGGTCACCGTCGTCCTCGGGCCCTCCGGCTCGGGCAAGTCGACGCTGCTGCGCGCCGTCAACCACCTCGAGAAGCTCGACGCCGGCTACGTCCGCGTCGACGGCGAGCTGGTCGGCGTGCGCGTCGCGCACGGCCGGCTGCACGAGCTGAGCGAGCGGGCGATCCTGCGGCAGCGGGCCCGGATCGGCTTCGTCTTCCAGGGCTTCAACCTCTTCCCGCACCTGAGCGTGCTGGGCAACGTGGTCGAGGCGCCCGTCGCCGCCCTCGGCCGCGACAAGGCGGAGGTCCACGCCGAGGCCCGCGCGCTCCTCGCGCGGGTGGGCCTGGCCGACAAGGCGGACGCCTACCCCCGGCAGCTCTCGGGTGGCCAGCAGCAGCGGGTGGCGATCGCCCGCGCGCTCGCCCTGCGCCCGCAGCTGATCTTGTTCGACGAACCGACCTCGGCGCTCGACCCCGAGCTCGTCGGCGAGGTCCTCGCGGTGATCAAGGACCTCGCGGCCGCCGGCGCCACCATGATCATCGTCACCCACGAGATCGGCTTCGCCCGCGAGGTGGCCGACACCGTCGTCTTCCTCGACGCCGGCCGTGTCGTCGAGCAGGGACCGCCCGACGAGGTCCTCGACCATCCGCAGCACCCCCGCACCGCGGCGTTCCTCAGCCGCGTGCGCTGAACCGCACCCCGACCCGTACGCCTCCCGCGGCACCCCCGCGACGCCACCTCCAGGAGACAGCCATGCCCATCCCCGTACGCCGAGCCCTCGCGGCCGCCTCCGCGGTCACCCTCCTCGCCCTCGCCGCCTGCTCCACGAGCGACGCCGCGACCACCGGCGCGCCCAGCACGGACGCGAACGGCAACACCACCGTCGTCGTCGCCGACAACACGACGACCGCGACGCGCACCGAGATCAGCGTGCCGACGCAGCAGGCCCTGCACGACGCGCTGCCGGCGAAGGTCAAGGAGCGCGGGACGCTCGTCATCGGCGTGGGTGCGCTGCCCGCCGGCTTCCCGCCGCTGGCCTACGTCGGTGACGACCACAAGACCCTGACCGGTGCGGAGCCCGACCTCGGCCGCCTGGTCGCGGCGACGCTCGGCCTCAAGCCGGAGCTGCAGAACAGCGCCTGGGAGAACATGTTCGTCCGCCTCGACAGCGCCCAGCTCGACGTCGGCTTCTCCAACATCACGGTGACCGAGGAGCGCAAGCAGAAGTACGACTTCGCCTCCTACCGCGACGACAACCTCGCCTTCGCCGTCCGGAAGGACGACCCCTGGACGTTCGACGGCGACTACCGCGCCCTGGCCGGGAAGACCGTCGCCGTCAGCTCCGGCACCAACCAGGAGAAGATCCTGCTCGAGTGGCAGAAGAAGGTCCGCGCCGAGGGCCAGGACTTCGAGGTCCGCTACTACAAGGACAACAACAGCACCTACCTGGCGCTGGCGTCCGGTCGCATCGACGCCTACTTCGGCCCCAACCCGAGCATCGCCTACTCCGACCAGCAGTCGGCGGGCACGAGCACACCGACGCGCACGGCCGGCACCTACTCGGGCGCTGGCGACTCGCTCCAGGGTCTGATCGCGGCGACGACGAAGAAGGACAGCGGGCTCGCCCAGCCCGTCGCCGACGCGATCGACGTCTTGATCAAGGACGGGCAGTACGACCAGTGGTTGAAGGCGTACAACCTCCAGAACGAGGCCGTGAAGACCTCCGAGGTCAACCCGCCCGGCCTACCCCTGGACAACGCGTGATGTCCGGCTCCGCCGCCCACCCTGCTGGCCGACCAGTGGTCACCAGTGGTCGTCCCGACCGGCGTGTCGTGACCAGAAGTGACCACTGGTCAGGAGGGGAGGAGTCGTGCTCGCCCTGCCCCCTGAGGCCCCCACCTTCCCTGGCCCGTGACCAGTGGTCGGCGACGAGGGCTCGGGGGGCGGGGCGGAGCCCGACAGCACCGTGACGGAACAGACGTGGACCACACGGCGTTCCCGAGTAATCCTGTAGACAACGTCCCAGCGCGCGACCGACCAGCCCCGAGGAGAGACGTGCCAGCGAACAGCGACGACCGGCGGAGCCTCGTGCTCGCCGTGGTCGGGGTGGGGCCGCGCGGTGCGGGCCTGCTCGAGCGCCTGGTGACGAACGCCGCCGAGGTCGCCCACGGGCCGGTCGAGATCCACCTGGTCGACCCGTTCCCGCCGGGGGGCGGTCGTGTGTGGCGCGACGCGCAGTCGCAGCTCCTGCGCCTCAACACCACGACCGAGGACCTGACGGCCTTCGTCGACGAGAGCGTCGTCATGGCCGGCCCGATAACACCCGGGCCCACGATGGCCGAGTGGTGCCTCACGCACGGGCGTCACCTGTCCGACCCCGAGCTGGCGGCCGAGGCGGCGACCGTCGGACCGCTGGAGTTCCCCACCCGGCGGCTGGCCAGCGCCTACCTCGGCTGGGCCGTCGACGAGACGCTGGGCCGGCTGCCCGAGGGCGTCACCGTGCACACGCACCCCCAGCGAGCCGTGGACCTGCTCTCCGCGGGCGACGACGGGGGCGGGCGCGAGGTCGTCGTCCTCGAGGACGGCGAGCTGCTGGCCGTGGACGCGGTCGTCCTCACCAACAGCCACGTCGACGTCGCCCCCGCACCGCCCTTCGCGGCGCTCGCGGACCTCGCCGTCGAGCACGGGCTGCACTACCTCCCGCCCGGCTACGCCGGCGACCTGGACCTCTCGGCGGTGCCGGCCGGGGAGGACATCCTCGTCCGCGGCTTCGGGCTCGGATTCGTGGACTTCCTCGTCCTCGTCACCGAGGGCCGCGGCGGGGTGTTCGAGCGCCTCGACGGCCAGGCCGACGGGTCGAGCGACGAGGCGTCGAGCCTCGTCCCCGAGCGTCAGGGCCGGCTCCGGTACGTCCCCTCCGGCCGCGAGCCGCGCCTGCACGTCGGTTCGCGCCGCGGGGTGCCGTACCACTCCAAGCCGATGTACCGCCTCCGCGCCCCGAAGCCGGCGGCCACCCGCTTCTGCACGGCGGAGGCCGTCGGCGCCCTGCTGCGGCGTGGCGAGCCGATCGACTTCCTCGCCGACGTGTGGCCGCTGGTCGGGCGTGAGGTGACCTGGGCGTCCTACGTCGAGCTCGGCCTGGGCCACCCCGGCCGCATCACCGTGCCCTGGGAGGAGTTCGCCGCCACCTTCGCCGCGCTCGAGTGGGGGAGCGAGGCGTACGCGCGCTGGATCGCCGAGGTCGTCCCCGACCCCGCGGACCGTTTCGACCCGGCCGTCGTGGACCGCCCGCTGCGGGACGTGCGGGTAGCGGACCGCGACGAGCTGAGCCGCGTGCTGCGCCGCTACGTGCGCGACGACCTGGAGCGCCGGGCCGACCCCACGTGGAGCGCCGACCTCGGCGCCTTCCACGGCTTCCTCGCCGTGATGCCGGTGATCGGGGCCGCGCTCGCCTCGCCGCTGATGGACCCGCGCTCGCTGCTGCGGGACTTCTACGGCTGGTTCATGGGCTTCTTCAGCTTCTGGGCCAGCGGCCCGCCGCCGGACCGGCTCGAGCAGCTGCTGGCGCTGGAGGAGGCCGGGGTTGTGTCGTTCCTCGGCGGCGGCCTCGAGGTCGGGGTGGACCCGGAGCGCGGCGTCTTCGTGGCCCGCTCGACGACGGTGCCCGGCGAGGTCGCGGCGCGCTCCCTCGTCGACGCGACGCTGCCGGCCTTCGACCTCGCACGGGTCGAGGACCCGCTGCTGGCGACGCTCGCCGCCCGCGGGGAGGTCGCCTCGCAGCTGCTCGTGACCGCCGACGGCGAGCCCGTCGACACCGGCCAGCTCAGCACCGACGGTGCCCAGCGGCTCGTGCGGGCGGACGGCACGGTGGCCGAGCGCCGCTTCGCCCTCGGCATGCACACGACGGTCAAGGCGGCGGCCTTCGCCCGGCCCTGCACCAACGCGCCCGTCCACCGGCTCAACGACCACGTCGCCCGGGCGCTGCTGGCCCTCACCCCGGCGGTCGTCGACGACAGCGAGCCCGTCGGCGCCGGGCGGAGGTCCTGAGGTGGGGCCCCGTACGCCCGCACCGGTCGCACCGCCGGCCGGGCGCGGCCCCGGGCGCGCCTCCGGGACCGCCGTGCCTGCCGAGGCGGGAGGGACCCGCCCGGCCGCAGCACGCGAGCGGCCGTGCCCGGCCGAGATCGAGGCCCGCCTGTCGGTGCTGCTGCGCTGGTCGTGAGCGCCGACCGGTCCGGATCCTGTACCGAAGTGCCCTACTAGGAAATACCGAGTTATAGTGCTCCTGTCACGAGCGCCAGCGTCAAGCCCCGGCTTGCTGGCCGGCAACCCTCCTCCGCGGTGGGGTGCCCCGGGTGACGACACGGCTGGTGCCGGTTCCGGCACCGGCAAGCGCGGCCCCGTCCCACGGGGTCCTGAACCCCACGGAGGGTCCCCGATGACCGTTCTCACCCGTTCCGACGCCGCAGCCGCTCTGACCGAGCGGCTCGACCGCACGGTCGCACCGCTGCTGCCCACCGTCGGCGCCGGCTGGGTCGTGCCGCTCGTCGGCGGCCGCCAGGCCCGGTCGGTCCACCTCGACGTCGCCGCCAGCGCCCCCGCGCTCCAGCGGGTCGCCGACCACGTCGCCGCCGCCCTGCCCGCGTACGCCAGCGTGCACCGCGGGGCCGGCTACCTCTCCCAGCTCAGCACCGCGCTGTACGAGCGGGCGCGGGAGACGGTCGGCACGTCCGTCGGCGCCCGTGCGGACGACGTGGTCGTCTTCACCCGCAACACCACCGACGCGCTCAACCTGCTGAGCAGCGCGGTGCCCGGCGACGTCGTGGTGCTGGACGTCGAGCACCACGCGAACCTGCTGCCGTGGCGCTCACCGAGCCGCGCGCACGGTGCCCGCGTGGTCCGCGTCGCGTCGACGCTCGTCGAGACCGAGGCCCTGCTCGCGGCCGAGCTGGCCCGGTCCCCGGCCGCGCTGCTCGCCGTGACGGGCGCCTCGAACGTCACCGGCGAGGTCCCCGACCTCCGCCGTCTCGCCGACCTCGCCCACGGCCACCGCGCCCGGCTCGCCGTCGACGCCGCCCAGCTGCTGCCGCACCGCGGGGTCGACCTGGCCGCGACCGGGATCGACTACGTCGCCTTCTCCGGCCACAAGGTCTACGCCCCGTACGGCGTGGGCGCCCTCGTCGGACGCCGCGACTGGCTCGACGCCGCCGAGCCCCACCTGGCCGGCGGCGGCGCGGTCCGCGAGGTCACCACGACCTCCACCACCTGGGCGCCGAGCCCGGAGCGCCACGAGGGCGGCACCCCCGCGGTGCTCGGCGCCCTGGCCCTCGCCGAGGCGCTGCGGACGCTGGCCGAGACGGGTCTCGACCGGGTCCGGGAGCACGAGGCCGCGCTGCGCGACCGTCTGGTGGCCGGGCTCGAGGGGCGGGGGATCGAGCCGCTGCGCCTCTGGTCCGACGCCCCCGACGCGGTCGGGGTCGTGAGCTTCGTCGTGCCCGGCTGGCGCTCCGCCCAGGTCGCGGCGTACCTCTCGGCCGAGCACGGCGTCGGCGTCCGCGACGGGCGCTTCTGCGCGCACCCGCTGCTGGCCCGCTTCGGGCTCGGCCGCGGCGACGGTGCGGTCCGCGCGTCCTTCGGGGTGGGGTCGGGCTCGGCCGACGTCGACCGGCTCCTCTCCGCGCTCGACCAGCTCCTCGCCGAGGGCCCGCGCTGGACCTACGCCTCCGACGGCGGCAGCTGTCGACCCGCACCCGACGACCGTCCCGCGCCTGACTGGTCCGGCCTCGAGAGCCTGACCGACCCCCTCGGCAGCGCTTCATCACCGACCAGCCCCTGCGCCACCCTTCCGACCGGAGCCGACCGATGACCCTCTCCCCGCCCCGGGCCGCGTACGCCAGCCCGCCCGACCTCGCCGCGTACGGGCCCTACCGCAGCCCGCAGCGCCCCGACGACCCCCGCCCGCTCTACCGCTTCACCGGCCGGCTGAGCGCCGACGGGTCCAGCGGGTTCCAGGCCGAGGCCGGGCGCTACCACCTGTACGCCAGCTGGACCTGCCCCTGGTCGCAGCGCGTGGTCCTGGAGCTCGCGGTCAACGGGCTGTCCGACGTGGTGCCGACGCACTACGTCGACGACGTGCGCGACGGGCGTGGGTGGGCGTTCCGGGAGACGGACGGTCCGGATCCGGTCAACGGCTTCACCCTGCTGCGCGAGGCGTACGAGGCGACCGAGCCCGGGTTCGACGGTTCGCGCAGTTCCGGGGGTCAGGGGGGTCGTCCCCCCTGGGTGTGACAGGGAACGTCCCGGTGCTGTGGGACACGCAGACCCACCGGATCGTCAGCAACGACTACGCGACGCTCGGGGTCGACGTGGCCACGCAGTTCCCCGGCCACCGCTCGCCCGGCGTCGACACCTACCCGCGCGAGCACCGGGCCGAGATCGACGCGCTCGACGCCTGGCTCGGTCCGGCCGTCAACCAGGGCCTCGGCCGCGCGTCGGGGCAGGGACCGGGTGCCGCGAAGGCCCGCTCGGCGCTGCTGGCCGCCCTCGACGCGCTCGACGACCGCCTCGCCGACGGCGGCTTCCTCGTCGGGCACGGAATCACCGAGGCCGACATCCAGTTGTGGGTGACGTTGGCCCGGTACGACGCCACGCGCGTCGGACCGCCGCTGACCGCCTTCCGCCACCTGGCGCGGTACGCAGCCTGGCTCGCCGAGCTGCCGGCGTTCCACGTCAGCACGCGCTGGGCGAGCATCGGCGGCACCCCGTCGTTCCTCCCCGGGGCCGACGGCGACCAGCACGACGAGCACGTCAGGAGCACCCGATGACCCGGCCGCTGCACCTCGCCGTCGCCCTCGACGGCGCCGGCTGGCACCCCACCGCCTGGCGCCTGCCCACGGCCCGTCCGCGCGAGCTGCTCACGGCCGGCTACTGGGTCGACCTGGCCCGCCGGGCCGAGGAGGGCCTGCTCGACCTCGTGACGTTCGAGGACGGGCTCTCTCTCCAGAGCACCTCCCGCACGGGGCCCGACCACCGCACCGACGAGGTCCGCGGGCGCCTCGACGCCGTGCTCGTCGCCGCCCGCGTCGCGCCCGTGACCAGCCGCGTCGGCCTCGTGCCGACCACGACCGTCACCCACACCGAGCCCTTCCACGTCTCGAAGGCCATCGCCACCCTCGACGTCGTCTCGCAGGGCCGCGGCGGCTGGCGCCCGCAGGTGTCCGCCCGCCCGGACGAGGTCGCCCACTTCGGTCGCCGCGAGGCGTGGGGCGACCTGCTCGGGGACCCGGACGACGTCGCGACCCAGGCGCTGGTCCGTGACCTCTTCGAGGAGGCCGGAGAGGCGGTCGAGGTCGTCCGCCGCCTCTGGGACAGCTGGGAGGACGACGCGGAGATCCGCGACGTCGCGACCGGCCGCTTCGTCGACCGCGACAAGCTGCACTACGTCGACTTCTCCGGGCGCTCGTTCTCGGTGCGGGGCCCGTCCATCACGCCGCGCCCGCCGCAGGGCCAGCCGGTCGTCGTCGCCCTCGCGCACGCCGAGGTGCCGCGGACGTTCGCCGCGCGCTCCGCGGACGTCGTCCTGATCACCCCGCACGACAACGCCACCGCGACCGCGCAGGTCGAGGAGATCGTCGCCGGCCGGCGTGAGGCGGGGCGCGAGGGGACCGACCACGTGTTCGGCGACCTCGTCGTGCTCCTCGACGACGACCAGGGCGGCGCCGACGCGCGCTGGGCGCAGCTCGAGGCGTGGGCCGGTCGGCCGTACACGAGCGACGCCGAGGTCTTCGTCGGCACCCCGCAGGGACTGGCCGACCTGCTGCTCGCCCGAGCCGAGTCCGGACTGACCGGCTTCCGGCTGCGGCCCGCGGCGCTGCCGCAGGACCTGGACGCGATCGTCGACGGCCTCGTCCCCGAGCTGCAGCGGCGCGGGGCGTTCCGGACCGCGTACGACGACGGCACGCTGCGCGACCGCCTCGGGCTGGAGCGCCCGGCCAACCGCTACGCCACGACGGGAGCCCACTGATGGCCGGCAGCACCGCGGGCAGGCCCCGCAAGCAGGTCCACCTCGCCGCCCACTTCCCGGGCGTCAACAACACGACCGTCTGGAGCGACCCGGCCGCGGGCAGCCACATCGACTTCTCGTCGTTCCGCCACCTGGCGCAGGCGGCCGAGCGCGGGCTGTTCGACTTCTTCTTCCTCGCCGAGGGTCTGCGCCTGCGCGAGCAGGGCGGCCAGATCTACGACCTCGACGTCGTCGGCCGGCCGGACACCTTCACGGTGCTGGCGGCGCTCGCCGCGGTGACCGAGCGGCTCGGCCTCGCGGGGACGATCAACTCGACGTTCAACGAGCCGTACGAGGTCGCGCGCCAGTTCGCGACGCTCGACCACCTGTCGGCCGGGCGTGCGGCGTGGAACGTCGTCACGTCGTGGGACGCCTTCACCGGCGAGAACTTCCGCCGCGGCGGCTTCCTGCCGCAGGACGAGCGCTACTCCCGCGCGCAGCACTTCCTCGACACCGCGTTCGAGCTGTTCGACTCCTGGCGCGGCGACGAGATCGTCGCGGACGCCGAGACGGGGGAGTTCCTCCTCCGGCCCGAGGTCGGCACGTTCGCCCACCACGACCAGCACTTCGACATCGCCGGCGCCTTCAGCACGCCGCGCAGCCCGCAGGGCCGCCCGGTGATCTTCCAGGCCGGCGACTCCGAGGAGGGGCGCGAGTTCGCGGCGGCCACTGCCAACGCGATCTTCACCCGCCACGGCACGTACGACGCCGGGCGCGCGTTCTACTCCGACGTGAAGGGGCGGCTCGAGAAGTACGGGCGCCGGCCCGACCAGCTGGTCGTGCTGCCGGCGTCGACCTTCGCGCTCGGCGATACCGACGCCGAGGCCGAGGAGCTGGCCCGTGAGGTGCGCTTCCAGCAGGTCAGCCCGGCGACGGCGATCAAGCTCGCCGAGCAGCTGTGGAACACCGACCTGTCGGGGTTCGACCCCGACGGCCCGCCGCCGTCCTTCGACCCCGTGGTGAGCGACGAGCTCATCAGCAAGGGACGCGCCAGCGTGCGCATGCACAAGGACCCGGTCTCGACCGCGCGCGAGTGGCGCGCCCAGGCCGAGGCCGAGCACCTCTCGCTGCGCGAGCTGATCGTCGAGACGACGAACCGGCAGAACTTCGTCGGCTCGGCGCGGACCATCGCCGACCAGATCGACCACTTCGTGCAGGAGGACGTCTGCGACGGGTTCATCCTCGTCCCGCACGTCACCCCGGGCGGGCTCGACCGCTTCGTCGACGAGGTCGTGCCGCTGCTGCAGGAGCGCGGGTCCTTCCGCACCGCGTACGAAGGGACCACGCTGCGCGACCACCTCGGGCTGGACCCGCTCCCGGTGCCCTCGGCCATGACGGCGAGGGTGGACGCGTGAGCACCGAGACCGTGGGCCCGCAGCCCCGTACGGAGGTCGTCGCGCTGTCGAGCAACCCGCGGCGCGGTTCGCGGACGCTGCTCGTCGCGCGCACGCTGGCCGAGCAGGTCGCGGCGCGGGCCGGGCTGTCCGGTCCGGTCACCGAGGTCGAGCTCGCCGACGTCGCGCAGCAGCTCTTCGCCCCCGAGGCGCCCGACGCCGACCGGGCCGCCGCGACCGTGGCCGGGGCCGCCGTGGTCGTGGTGGCCACGCCGGTCTACAAGGCCAGCTACACCGGCCTGCTCAAGGCCTTCGTCGACCGCTACCCCGGCGGCGGGTTGAAGGGCACGCTGGTCGTGCCCGTCACCGTCTCCGCCAGCCCGGCCCACGCCTTCGTGGCCGAGCACCTGCTCCGCCCGCTCCTGGTCGAGCTGGGCGCGCTCGCGCCCACCCGACCCTTTGCCGTCACCGAGTCCCAGCTCGGTGACCTCGACGACCTCGCGGCCCGGTGGGCCGACGAGGCCGGGCCGCTCGTCGCTGCGCTGCTCGGGACCGCGACGCCTGAGAAGAGGACCTCATGACCGCCGACCCCGGCACCCGCCACGGCCTGCCGACGACCCCGCTGACCGAGGTCGCCCCGGCGCCCGTCGCCGACGTGCCCGCGCCCGTCGCGGCCGACACCTTCAAGGCGATCTTCCGCCGCCACCCGGCCGGCGTGGCCATCGTGGCCCTCGCCGACGGCGAGCGCCCGGTCGGCTTCACCGCCACCTCGGTGATCTCGGTGTCCGCCGAGCCGCCGCTGCTCGCGTTCTCCATCGCGGGCACGTCGTCGGCCTGGCCGACGCTGTCGGAGGCCACGACGCTGACCGTGAACTTCCTCGGCGCCGAGCAGGTCGACGTCTCGGCCCGCTTCGCCACCCGCGGGGTCGACCGGTTCGCCGGCGTGGGCTGGCACCGGCTCGAGACCGGGGAGCCCGTCCTCGACGACGCTCCCGCCTGGGTGCGGGGCGAGGTCGTCCAGCGCATCCCGGCCGGCTCCAGCTACCTCGTGCTGGTGCGCGTGCTCGAGTCCGCGCAGCCCGGAGCCACGGCGCCGCTCGTCTACCACGACCGGGCGTACCACCAGCTGGGTGACGGTTCCGCGCTCTGACGCGCTCTGACGCGCGCTCGACTGCAGAAACGAGCGCCAGCTCGCTCCAGGAGGGCCCGAGGAGGCCCGGGGAGCGAACTGGCGCTCGTTTCTGCAGCAGAGCCCCGGGGTCCGGGTGCACCGGTGACCTCGGCTCGCGCGGTGGCCAGGGCGTGGGCGGCGGCGGGTAGCCTGCCCGCCCACCACCCGGAACGACATCGACCACCCGGTCGGGCCGCCGCACCGTCTGACCGACGGTCACCGGGCCCGGACCAGAAGGACGTGCAGCCATGACCACCTCGATCCTCGTCGCCGGCGCGACCGGTGACCTCGGCCGTCGCGTCGTCCGCGAGCTCCGCACCCACGACACCCGGGTCCGTGTGCTCACTCGTCCTGGGTCCGGCGCCGCGGCCGGCGCGTTCGCGGGCGAGGACGGGGTCGAGGTCGTGGCCGCCGACTACGGTGACCACCGCGCCCTGACCGCGGCGGTGTCAGGGACGGACGTCGTGGTGTCGACCGTCAGCGGCACCCGGTCGGTGGTCGTCGACGCGCAGCGCGCGCTCCTCGCGGCGGCGGTCGACGCGGGGGTCCCGCGCTTCGTGCCGTCGGACTACTCCGCCGACTACCGCAGGATCACCCCGGGCACGAACCGCAACTTCGAGCTGCGGCGCGAGTTCGCCGCGGACGTCGACGCGGCCCCGCTCCGGGCGACCTCGGTGCTGAACGGGATGTTCACCGAGCTGCTGACCGGCCAGGCGCCGTTGATCCTGTTCCGCCGGAGCAGGGTGCTCTACTGGGGCTCGGCCGACCAGGTGCTCGACTTCACCACCAAGGACGACACCGCCCGTACGGTCGCGCACGTGGCCCTCGACCCGGCGGCACCGCGCGTCGTCGAGGTCGCGGGCGACTCACTGAGCGCGCGGCAGATCGCCTCGCTTGTGAGCGAGCTGACCGGCACCCGCTTCACGCTCCAGTGGGCGGGCACGCCGCACTCGCTCTCGGCGATGGCCAGGGTCGGTCGACGCCTCGCGAAGGACTCCGACGAGACGTTCCCCGCGTGGCAGGGCATGCAGTACTTCGTCAGCATGTTCAGCGGGCAGGCGCGCCTCGCCCACGTGAGCAACGACCGCTACGGCGACCCGCGGTGGACCAGCGTCCGCGACGTGCTGACCGCGCACCTCGCCGCACCGACGTCTGCCTGACCCCGCGACACCTCCGCGCGGGCCGCGTCAGCGCCGTCGGACGTGAGGGCCACGGACTAGAGCCCGAGGCCCCGGCGCCCGATGTCGTTGAGCTGGTCGGGGCCGAAGCGGTTGGACCAGGAGGCCTCGTAGTCCTCCTCGGGGAAGTCCGAGGGGCTCCGGCCCGACAGGAACGACTCGCGCACCGAGGCCGCGTACGCCTCGTTCTTGGTGCAGCGCGGGGCGGCCGGGATGTAGATGACGTTGCCCCAGCCCTGCTGGTCGGTGACCGGCGCGACCGCGTGGATCATGTCGCAGTGCCACCAGACCGAGTCGCCGGGCGCGACGTCGGGGATGCCGGACAGCGCGCGCGTCAGGATCGCGTGGTAGCGCTCGTTGACGGGGAAGGTGCGGTTCGGCTGGACGCCGCACATCTCGCCCTCGTCGACGTCGTCGAGCAGCGGGCGGAGCATCAGGTACGCCATCGCCTTCGGGATCGGCACGGTGTGCAGGACGCCCTGGTCACGGCGCATCTCGCTCAGCGCGGTCCAGCCCTGGAAGGTGCGGAAGGCCGAGCACATCGTCGAACCGGGGTACTGCGCGGCCTCGGTGCGGTAGGCCGCGTCCCACGGGTCGTACGCCGCCACGTCGCCGGCGAAGAGGTGCCGGAAGTGCTGCTGGTAGCCCTCGGTCATCCACAGGTCGAGCGTGCCGGGGTCGAGGTGGGTGCCGAGGCCGCCCGAGGTCGCGCCGGGCGGGCGGCGGCGGATGCGGTCGGGGTAGAGGGTGTCGACCTCCGGGTCGAACCAGCGACGGCCTTCGCTCTCGTGCGTCCAGCGGCTGTTCAGGAACGCCTGGACCGTCGCCATCCGCGGGTGCTGGCGGGCCTCCACCTGGGCCTTCGACCAGTAGACGGGGTAGATCTCGGGCTTGCTCATCTCGCTGCCGAGGGTGCCGAAGAAGTCGTCGGCCGGGCCGGCGTAGGTCTCGAAGAAGCGGTTGGACTCGACGTAGTCGACGACGTCGGCGTCCCAGCCCTCGGCCTCGGCGCGGTCGAAGTGGCCGCGCACGACGGCGCAGCCGCGGCGCTTCAGCAGCGCCAGCTGCTCGTCGCTGACGGTGCCCGCCTCGATGTCGGCGTAGTCGATGACCGGCCAGACGCTCTCACCGCGCTCACGGGCGGCCTCGATGTCGGCGATCTCGCCCTCGAGGAAGGCCTCGACCTCCTCCACGACCTGGGCGACCGTACGGCCCGAGGCCTCGATCCGCGCCCGGATCGCGGCCTTGATCTCGGCCGTCGCGGCGGGGATGTCGTCGGGGATCGTCTCCCAGTGCGGGAGCCCGGTCAGCGGGCTGACCGGCGTCGAGGGGGCGGTGCTCGTGGACATGCTGATGACCTCCGCGGTGAGATAGTCAGGACTCTTAACTGAACCCGTGCTGGAACTGTAGGGGACCGCACGGCTAAAGTGCAAGGACTCCTTACTGATCGACCCGGTGCCCGTGCCCGGAGCCCGAGGACCCCGACGAGAGGTGGCCGATGACCGACGTCCCCGGTGCGCCGCGGGCCTCCCTCGCCCTGCTCCGGCGGATCACCGACCGCCACGTCGTCGACCAGCTGCTCGCGACGGAGGCGATGACGCGGGCCGAGGTCGCGGCGGCCACGGGCATCTCCAAGCCGACGGTCTCCGAGGCCGTACGCCGCCTGGAGCGCGAGGGCGTCCTGGTCGAGGCGGGCGCGGCACCGTCCGGCCGGCGAGGACCGGCCGGCGTGCACTACCGGCTGCGGACGGACCTCGGCGTCGCGCTCGCGCTGGAGGGCGGTCCCGACGGGCTCGTCGCCGAGGTGCTCGACCTGCGGGGGACCGTGCTGCGGAGGGTCGAGCGCATTACCCCGAGCCCCGTCCGGGCGGCCGAGCTCGCGGCATCGCTCGTCGACCTCGTCCGGGACGCGACCACCGACCTGCCGGGGCCTGTCCGCGCCGGCGCGCTCTCGCTCGCCGGGCCGGTCGACCGGACGACCGGTCGGCTCGTGCACCTGCCGCACTCGCCCTTCCTCGTCGACGAGCTGGACGCGCGCCCGCTCCTCGAGCCGCTCGTCGGCGTCGGGCTCGCGATCGACAACGACGTGAACTGGGCCGCGCTCGCGGAGCACGACGCCGGCGTGGCCACGGGGGTCGACGACTTCGCCTACCTCCACCTCGGGCACGGGCTCGGTGGTGCGCTCGTCCAGGGCGGCGCGCTGGTCCGCGGACACACGGGGCTGGCGGGCGAGCCGGCGCACGTCCTCACACGCGGGCCGGACGGGCGGGCCACGTCGCTGGTCGGCTGCTTCGGCGAGCTCGGCCTGCTGCGGTCGGGCTCGGACACCATCGCGGTCGACGCGGTGATCCGGGCGCTGACGGGTGAGGGTTCGCAGGACGTGCGGCGGCGCGACGTCGTCGTCGAGGCCGTCGCCGGCGTGCTGGCGACGGTCGCGACGCTGCTCAACCCGGCGGCGCTCGTCGTCGGGGGGCCCTGGGCCGCGGCACCGGGGTTCACCGACCGGCTCGCCGCCCGGACGGAGGAACTCCTCGTCGCCCCGACCCCGCTGCGGGTCGCGCGCCTCGGAGGCGCCGCACCACTCCTGGGTGCGCGGGTTTCCGCGCTCCGGGACCTGCGGTCGGCGCTCCTCGACGCGGAGCCCGCTTCCTAGGCGCCCGGGTCCGTCCGCCGAGGGCCGGCCGGGTCAGCCGTAGCGGTGGCTCTTCTCGGCGTGGCCGGCCTCGCGGGTGCACGCGCGGCCGTTCATGGACTTGTGGCCGCACAGCCCGCTCGCCGCCGGCGCCTCGACCGGGAGGAGGGCGTCCTCGGCCCCGGCGGGCGGGGCGGGGGGCTCGGCCTTCTTGGCGCGTGCCTTCTTCGGCTTCGGCGCAGGGGTCGCCGCGGGCACTCCCTCGACCAGCGCCTCCGCGGGCTCCGTCGGCTGGGGCGCCGCCTGCGCCGCCGCCTCGCGGCGCGTCGGGCCGCTGGCCCGCAGCCGGGCGTACTTCGCTTCGCGCATCGCCCGCTGGGCGTCGACCTTGCTCATCGTCCGATCACGCGCCAGAGCGTACGAGGTCCCTCCGACGGTCCCGGCGCGCTGCGCGCAGCCTCCGCCGAACGGTAGGTTGCCGCGCCGATCAGCCCGCGACGCGCGCCGCAACCTACCCCTCGGCGGAGGTGGGTCCGGCAGCGTCCGGTTCACGGGGTTCGGGTGGCGTGAGCTTGGCGCGCATCGTGGCGGTGTCGTCCGTCCAGATCGCGGCGTCGAGCCGCGCCACCACGACGAGGTCGTCCATCCGGGCCGTCCGGAGTCTTACACCCGCCTCCCGGGCGCGCGTGCGCAGTGCCTCGCGCACCTCGGCCGCGACTGCCTCGTCGGCCACCGTACGAGCGCTCTGCCCGTCGGCCACGACCTCCGCGAACATCGCCTCCGCGATCGCCGGCGCCGACGGTTCAGCGCCACCAGCGGCGGAGCCGTTCGAGGACCGTCCGGAGGGGGTGCGCCGCACGCTCCCATCGTGCGCTCTCCTCGGCCGACCGGCGAGCGAGGTCCTGCAGCGCCTCGCGGACGTGCGGCGGGGCGTCCTCGAGGGGCGCCCGCCACCTGAGCCCGCGCAGGATCGAGGTGGCGGTCCAGGACGGTGTCATCCGGTGCGCGCACTGGTGCTCGTACGCCGCGACCTCCTCGGGGTCGGCCGCCCCGAACCAGCCCCAGCGCCCGGCCTCGTCGCGGTGGCCGTCGGCCCGGTAGAGCCCGGCCAGCAGCGCCCGGGCGTCCAGGTCGTCGCTGCGGTCGACCAGGTAGCCCTGCAGACGACGCCGGGCAAGCTGCGTCCGGCCTGCGGCGGCGTCCGCGACGGCTCGGTCGACGGCATCCACGGCGTCAGCGTGGCACCCCGAACCCCGCCGAGAGGTAGGTTGCCGCGCCTTTCCGGGTCGGAACTGCGCCGCAACCTACCGCTCGGCGGAGGAGGGAGAGGCGGCGGACGACGAGGGGTACCTCGGGCGCCAGGGACGGTGCTCGTGGCTCAGCCAGACCTGCTCGGGGTCGAGCGCGCGGATCAGGCGCTGGCCCTCGGTCTGCGGCTGGTCCAGCTCCCCGAACCACATCGCGGTGTCCCCGCAGACCACCGTCGGGTGCTCGCCGGTGCCGACGACGACGATCTGCGAGCCCGGGGTGTGGCCGGGCGCGGGCACCAGTCGTACGCCGGGCAGCAGCTCGTGCTCGCCGTCGACGGGCACGTACTCCACGCCCGCGGCGTCGACCCACGCGAGGATCGTGGGGACGGCGAGGCTACGGACGTCCTCGAGCTCGCGACGCTGCACGTAGAACGGCCTGCCGGCGAAGCGGCGGTTGCCGCCGCAGTGGTCGAAGTGCAGGTGGGTGTTCACCACGACGTCGATGCTCGCGGGGTCGAGCTCCTCGAGGCCGACGTCGAGCACCCGGGGGTCGAGGTCGGCGACCAGCGGGTGCAGCTCGGTGAGGCCGGTGTCGACGAGCACCCGCGCCTCCGGGTGCTCGATGACGTGGACGTAGACCGGCATCAGCTCGCCCTCGGCCACCAGGTCGGCCACGTGCACCGGCCTGACGGTGACCCGTGGGCTCCGTGAAGCCGGGGTGCCGGGGGTCGTGCGTACGCCGTCGCCGTCGCTCATGGCGGGGGAGACCCGGGACGCCGCCGGGACTCATCGGCCGTGCCGGGTCCGCGCGGGAGGGCCGCTCCCGCGACGCCGGCTGGGAGCATGGGGCGATGGAGCGGCAGCGCAAGGTCGGGGTCGTGGCGCTCGTGCTGGCGGCGCTGCTCGCCGTCGGGACTGTCGTCGGGCTGGTCCGCGGGGTCCAGGACGGCGACTGGGTCGTCGCGTCGGGGGCCGCGGTCCTGATGGCCGCCGCGCTGAGCCAGTGGGCGGCGGTCCGCGCGCGCGCCCGGAGCGGGCGGCTGCTCACCGGGGAGGCCGTGCTGCTCGTCGCGCTCGGGGTGCTCGGCCTCGTCCTCTGCGGCCTGGACTTCGTCACCGGCGAGCGCGCGAACCGCGCCTTCACGGTGCTGTTCGCCGCCGGCGTGATCGTCGTGGTCGGCGGCGTGGTCGGCTCGTACTGGCGCTCGGCCGACCCCGCCGCGACGACGGGCGACGCGACGCCCCGGGCCTAGACGGGGTCAGCCGGTCCCGCAGCCGCAGGACCGCGCGAGGACGAGCTCGGTCGCGAACGTGCGGTGCTCGTACGGCAGGTCGCGCGCGAGGACCGCGGCGACCGCGGCCTCGGCCATCGCCTCCACCGGCTGGCGGCTGGTGGTCAGCGACGGCCAGGTGAAGCTCGCCTCCTCGGTCCCGTCGAAGCTGGCGACAGCCAGGTCGCCGGGCACGTCGAGCCCCTGCTCCCGCGCCGCGCGCAGCACACCCACGGCCTGCAGGTCCGAGCCCGTCACGACCGCCGTCGGACGCTTGGCCGCCGTCAGCAGCCGCAGGCCGGCCTCGTAGCCGCCCGTGCGGGTGAACGGCGCCCGCTCGACCGCACCCGGGCTGCGGCGGTTCCGGGCGTGGGCCCGCAGCCAGCCGGACTGCCGCCCGTCGAGCTCGACGTCGGTGGTGTCGCCGATGACCAGCGCCACCGACGCGTGGTCGTGCACGGTGAGGAGGTGGTCGGTCACCGCCTCGATCCCGGCCGTGGCGTCGGGCCCGATGGTCAGGTGCCCGGGGTGGGGCGCCGCGGAGTCGACGAGGACGACGGGCGTACGCACGCCCCGCCGGGCCAGCTCGCCGACGACCCCCGCGCCCGTCCCGCGGGCGAGGATCAGCCCGTCGATCTGCCGGTCGCACAGGTCGAGCACGCCGCGCAGCTCGACCGCGGCGTCGGAGCCCGCGCTGATCGTGAGCAGCGCGTAGCCGCGGGCGGCGGCGGCGCGCTGCACCGCCACCGCGTACTCGGCGTAGAAGGGGTTGGTGCTGTCGGGGACGACGAGCCCGAGCATGGTGGTGCTGCCCAGGGCCAGGGCGCGCGCGGTGCTGTTGGGGCGGTAGCCGAGCTTGGCGACCGCGTCCTGCACCCGGGCGGCGGTGGCCTCGGACACCGTCTTGGGCCCGCCGTTGACGACCCAGCTGACGACCGCGTCGCTCACCCCGGCGTGGCGGGCGACGTCCGCGCGCGTCACCGCGCCGCTGCGGCCGGGCGTGCTCGCCGGTCTCGCCACGCCACCACCTCCGGGCCCTCGCTGGTTCCGTCGACGGTAGCAGTAACGCCTGGTGAGTCCTCTGTCCGGAACCGCTGCTCGGCGCGCCCCAAGAGCCTTGCGCAGTGACCGTTAACGCGCGTAACCTCCGAGCACCAGCCGGGCCCACCGACGGGTCGGGTCGACGAACGGAGATGGCCTGATGCGTGGCGTGTTCCTGCCCGGTGACTCGACCGCCGAGGTCCGCGAGGTCCCCGACCCCGAGCCCGGCCACGGGCAGGTGCTGCTCGCGATGAAGGCCTCGACGATCTGCGGCTCCGACATCCGCGCCATCTACCGCGAGCACGCGCAGGGCGACCCGGCCGAGATGTACCAGGGCGTCGTGGCCGGCCACGAGCCCGCCGGCGAGGTCGTCGCGGTCGGTCCGGGTGCGGTCCGGCTCTCGGTCGGCGACCGGGTCTGCGTCTACCACATCAGCGGCTGTGGGCAGTGCGACAACTGCGTGCGCGGCTTCCAGATCAGCTGCTCGGCGCCGCAGCGCGCGGCGTACGGGTGGCAGCGCGACGGCGGGCACGCCGACCTGATCCTCGCCGAGGAGCGCGACTGCATCGTGCTGCCCGACTTGGTCAGCTTCCTCGACGGCGCCTGCGTGGCCTGCGGCTTCGGGACGGCGTACGAGGGCCTGCTCCGGGCGAACGTCAGCGGGCGCGACGCGCTCGCCGTCGTCGGGCTCGGCCCGGTCGGCCTCGCCGCCGGCCTGCTGGGCGCCAAGCTCGGCGCGACGCCGCGGGTCGGGCTCGACCCGAGCCCGGAGCGCCGGCAGCTGGCGCTGGAGCTGGGCGCCGTCGACCAGGCATTCGCCCCCGACGACGTCGAGGCGGCGCGCGCGGTGAGCGGCGGCGGCGCCGACGTGGCCGTCGACTGCTCCGGCAGCGAACCCGGCCGCGGCTCGGCGATCGCGCTGCTGCGCGAGCGCGGCCGGCTCGTGCTCGTGGGCGAGGGCAACGGCATGACGGTCCCCGAGGTCAGCCCCACCCTGATCCACCCGTCGATCACGATCATCGGCTCGTGGGTGACCAACCTGGCGCACATGCGCGAGCTCGTCGCCCGCCTGCCCTACTGGGACCTGCACCCCGAGGTGATCGTGTCCGACCGCTTCGGCATCGACGAGGCCGCGGCGGCCTACCGGCTCGCCAACACCGGCCGCGCCGGCAAGGTCGCGCTCGTCCCCTGATCTCCCACTCCGACATCGTCACGGGCAGGATCGCCCCGTGACGATGTCGGTCCAGGACTACCTCCGGGCGTACGACGACCAGCTCCGCACCGAGGCCGAGACGGCCGGTGCGGAGCGGGTCGAGCGGCTCGGGCCGCTGTGGCTCGCGACCTTCGGCGGGAGCCAGGGCTTCGTGTCCTACCGCGAGCTGGCCGGCGCCGACGCCCCGACGCTCGCCGGGTGGGTGGACGAGGTGGTCGAGCGTTTCGCGGCCGACCCCGCGGTCGAGCAGGTGGAGTGGAAGACCCGCGGCCACGACGTCGCGCCCGGGCTGCACGAGGCCCTCGTCGCCCACGGCTTCGAGCCCCAGGAGCCCGAGTCGGTCATGGTCGGCGAGGCCGCGCTCCTCGACGTCGCGGTCCCGCTGCCCGCCTCGGTGTCCCTGCGCCGCATCCGCTCCGCCGCCGACGTGCAGGCCATGGCGGCCATGCAGGACGCGGCCTTCGGCAACCGGGTCTCCGGCGGGATGAGCGACGCGCTGCTCGGCCGGCTCGCCGAGGACGACGGCCTGGAGCTCTGGGTCGCCGAGGCCGACGGCGCGATGGTCGGCGCCGGGCGCCTCGAACCGGTCGCCGGCTCGGACTTCGCCGGGGTCTGGGGCGGGGCGGTGCTGCCGCAGTGGCGTGGGCGCGGGATCTACCGCGCCCTCACGGCCGTGCGCGCCCGCGCCGCGCTCGCGAGCGGGAAGACGCTGATCCACAGCGATTCGACGCCGATGTCCCGCCCGATCCTCGAGCGCTCCGGCCTCGTCGCGGTCTCGACCACGACGCCGTACGAGTGGCACCGCCGGGCCCCGGGCGAGGCGGCCGACGCGGCCGAGCCGGCCGGACCGCCGACGCAGGACGGCTAGAGGATCCCCGCCCGCGCGGCCGCCTGGACGGTCGGGACCTCGGGGGAGAAGCCGAGCTCGCGCAGCAGCGTGCCGTCCATCCGGCCGTGCCAGGGGTCGGTCAGGGGCTCGGCGGACCCCTCGACCTCCGACCCGGCGAGCGCCGTCATCTCGAGGACCGTGATCGGCGCGTCGTCGGTCACGTTGACCACGCGGGAGTCGAGCGTGCCCGCCAGCGCCATCTTGACGACCTGGGCGACGTCGCGGTGGTGGGCCACCGAGTAGGTGTGGGCGGGGTGGAGGCCGAAGCGGCTGACGAGGCCGGGCATCGAGGCCAGGTGCCCGTCGCCCTCGCCGTAGACGAAGGGCAGGCGCAGGACCGACCAGGTGAGCCCGCTCTCGCGCACGAGCGCCTCGGCGGCCACCTTGCTCGCCGGGTAGGCCTGGGTCGGCGAGCAGGGGTCGCTCTCGCGGGCCGGGCGCGTGGCGTCCGCGTCGTACACGTTGCCCGTGCTGGTCATCACGAACCGGGCCCGCGGCGCGTACGCCTGCACCGCGGAGAGCAGGTTGCGGGTGCCGTCCAGGTTCGCTCGCCACACGGCGTCCTCGTCGGTCGTGCGGAACAGCGCCGCGAGGTGCACGACGGCCTCGACGTCCTTGACCGCAGGACGCAGCGAACCGGGGTCGGCCAGGTCGCCGTGGACCGCGGCCGCCCCCGCGGGGAGGGTGACGTCGCCCCGGACGAGCGCGCGGACGGTGTGGCCGGCCTCGACCAGCCGGGGGAGGAGCCGCGACCCGACGAGTCCGCTGGCACCGGTGAGAAGAAGTGTGGCCATAATGGTTCCCTTGCATGATCGTCAGTAAGACTGACGTTCAGGGTAGCAGTAATCTGGCGGGATGAGGCCTGAGCACGAGGACCTGGGCCCGGGGCTCAGCACCCGGCTCACCTACCTCTTCAAGCGCGCGCTACTCGACCTGGAGGAGCTGCACCGCGACCAGCTCGCGACGAGCGGGGTCAACGCGCGCGAGCTGGGGGTGCTGCTGCTCCTCGACGGCCGCGAGCCGGAGTCGCAGCAGCAGCTCGCGGGGCACCTGGGGATCGACCGCACGTCGATGGTCGGCCTGATCGACTCCCTCGAGGGCAAGGGCCTGGTCGAGCGCCGGGCGGACACCGACGACCGCCGCCGCAACGTCGTGGTGCTGACCGCCGACGGCGTCTCCACGCTCCGGCACGCGACGGCCGCGAGCGACGAGGCCGAGCGCCGGCTCCTCTCCGGGCTCGACGACGCCGAGTCCCAGCAGCTCCGGGCGCTGCTGGTGAGGATCGCCGCGAGCGATCGCGGAGACCGGCCGGCGCCGTGACCCCGCGGCTCTCGCGCGCGCTGCCGGGCACGCCGGCCGCGCCGCCCGTCCGGATCGTGCACCTGGGCGTCGGGAGCTTCCACCGGGCGCACCAGGCCTGGTTCACCGCCCACGCCGACGACGCCGCCTCCTGGGGGATCGCGGCCTTCACCGGGCGCCGTCCGGACGTCGCCGACGCGCTCGGTCCGCAGGACGGGCTGTTCACCCTCCTCACGCGCGGCGCGGAGGGCGACGCGTACGAGGTCGTCGGCTCCCTCGCCGAGGTGCACCCGGCCTCCGACCACGACCGGCTGCTCGAGCTCCTCGCCTCACCCGAGGTCGCGCTCGTGACGATCACCGTGACCGAGGTGGGCTACCTCCTCGACGCGGACGGCCGCTTCGACGCCGGCCGCGAGGTGGTGCGCGCCGAGGCGGCGACCCTGCGCGCCGACCCGCGCGCCGCCGTGGGCACGTTGCCCGCCCGGCTGGTCTCCGGCCTGCTCGCCCGTCGGGCCGCCGGGGCCGGGCCGCTGACCGTCCTCTCCTGCGACAACCTCCCGCACAACGGCGCCGTCACGGCCGCCGTCGTGGGCGGCCTCGCCGGCCTCGTCGACACGACGCTGCCGGCGTGGGTCGGCGCGAACGTCGACTTCGCGAGCTCGGTGGTCGACCGGATCACCCCGGCCACCACCGACGACGACAAGCGGCTGGTCGAACGCACCCAGGGCTACCTCGACGAGGCCCCGGTGCCCACCGAACCCTTCGCCGAGTGGGTCGTCTCCGGCCGCTTCCCGTCGGGCCGACCCCGCTGGGAGAGCGCCGGGGCGACGCTCGTGGAGGACGTCACGCCCTTCGAGCAGCGCAAGCTCTGGCTCCTCAACGGCGCGCACTCGCTGCTGGCGTACGCGGCGAGCGCCCGCGGCCACGCCACCGTCGACGAGGCGGTCGCCGACCCGGTCTGCCGGGCCTGGGTCGAGCAGCTGTGGGACGAGGCGTGCCGGCACCTCACGCTGCCCGCCGCGGAGCTCGACGGCTACCGCGCGGCCCTGCTGGAACGGTTCGCGAACCCGCGCGTGCGTCACCGCCTCGCCCAGGTCGCCGCCGACGGCTCCAGCAAGCTGCGCGTCCGGGTGCTGCCCGTGCTGCGGGCCGAGCGGGCCGCCGGCAACGTCCCCGCCGGCTGCGCCACGGCGCTCGCCGGCTGGGTCCTGCACCTGCAGGGGGTGGGCGCGCCGGTGACCGACCCCGGGGCCGGACCCGCCCTGGCCGCCGTCGCGACGAACGACCCACGCGCCGCCGTCGCCGGGGTGCTCGACGTGCTGGCGCCGGGTCTCGGGGCCGACGCCCCGCTGGTCGACGCCGTCGCCGCGAGGCTCTCCGCGCTCCGTCCCTGACCCGGACGCCGGCGGCCGGGCTCAGCGCGTCTGGCCCGCCCGGCGCCGCGGGACGCCGGGCGGCCGCGGCGCGTTCAGGTGGAAGCGCAGGCCCAGCATGCGGATCGTGAAGCACGCCCCGGCGGCGGCGAGCGCGACCGGTGCGCCCAGCACCTCGTCGACCCCCGTACGGCCGGCCAGCACGACGAGCCCGGCGGCCACGAGCGCGGGGACGGCGTACAGGCCGGTGCGCAGCACGTCGGGGACCTGGCGGATCAGCACGTCGCGGATCGTGCCGCCGCCCACCCCGGTCAGGGCCCCGAGCAGGACCGCCTGCACCGGCCCCACGCCGAGCTCGAGCGCCTTGCCGGCCCCCGTGACGGCGAAGAGGCTCAGCCCGGCGGCGTCGAGGACGTGGATCGAGATGCGCATGCGCCGCAGCGGGCGGCTGAAGAAGAAGGCGATCAGCGCCCCGGCTGCCGCCACGGCGAGGTAGCGCCAGTCGACGAACGTCGCCGGCGGCAGCGCGCCGAGCAGCACGTCGCGGACGATGCCGCCGCCGACCGCGGTGACGATGCCGAGGGTGAGCACCCCGACGAGGTCGACGTCGACGGCGCGGATGGCGGTCAGGGCGCCGTTCAGCGCGAAGGCGAACGTGCCGACCAGGTCGAGCACGAGCAGCACGGTCAGGTCGGGAGGCACACGCACGGTCTACCGCAGCCGGCTCCTCGTCGCACGCACCCGGTCGGCGTCCGGTCTCGACCGCTGATCCGCCCAGCCGCGCCGTAACCTCCCGGGTGGGGCCCGTGCCCCGGGCGTGCGCCACGCACCCGTCCGCCCCGCTCGACCCGCTCGACCCGCTCGACCAGCAACGACGCATCGGAGACACCGTGCCCCTCGACCTCGCCGTCGACCTGCCCCACCCGTCGGCCGACCAGGCCGACGCGGCCGAGGACCGGGCCGCGCTGGACGCCGTCCGCGCCTCGCTCGCCGGCGTCGAGCGCCTCGGCGTCGCCTTCTCCGGCGGGGTGGACTCCTCCGTCCTGCTCGCCGCCGCCGTCCGGGTGCTCGGCCCGAGCCGGGTCGTGGCGATCCTCGGCGTCTCGCCGAGCCTGGCCGCGGACGAGCGCGCGGCGGCCCACGAGGTCGCGCAGGTGATCGGCGCCGCGCTGGTCGAGGTGACGACCGACGAGGGCAGCCTCCCGGCCTACCGGGCCAACGGGCCCGACCGCTGCTTCCACTGCAAGAACGAGCTGTTCACCAAGATCTCCGACGAGGTCGTCCGCACGTACGCGCTCGACGCGGTCGCGTACGGGGAGAACCTCGACGACGCGGCCCGTCCGGACCGCCCCGGGAGCCGGGCCGCGGTCGAGCACCGGGTGCTGGCCCCGCTGCGCGACGCCGGGCTCGACAAGGCCGCGGTGCGCCGGCTCGCGCGCACCTGGGCCCTGCCCTGCGCCGACAAGCCGGCCGCACCCTGCCTCGCGTCCCGCATCCCGCACCACAGCGAGGTGACGCCGGAGAAGCTCGGGCAGGTCGACCGCGCGGAGCAGGGACTGCGACGCCTCGGGTTCGCCGACGCGCGCGTGCGCCACCACGGCGAGGTCGCCCGCGTCGAGCTGCCCGCCGAGGACCTCGTCCGCGCGGTCTCCGACCCGCTGCGCGGTGCGGTGCGGGAGGCCGTGCTCGGGGCCGGGTTCCGCTTCGTCGCGCTCGACCTGGGCGGGATGCAGTCCGGCGTGTTCACGCTGTCGGCGCTGGGGCAGCGCGCGTGAGCGGGTCCGCCGCGCACCCGGAGGGCCTCGCGGGGATCGCCGAGCTCGACCTCGACCGCCAGGACCGGCGCGGCTACGCCGAGGCCGTCTACTGCGCGGGCAAGACCGCCGAGCAGGTCGGTGCGATCGCCCGCGCCGTGGCCGCCCGCCCCGACGTCAAGACGCTCTTCACCCGAGCCGGCGACGACCACGCCTCCGCGGTCCTCGAGGCGCTTCCCGACGCGTCCTGGGACCCGGTCGCGCGCATCGTGGCCTGGCCCGCCGAGCCGCCGGCGTCCACCGGCGGGCTGGTGCTCGTGCTCGCGGCGGGCACGTCCGACCTGCCCGTCGCGCGCGAGGCGTACGTGACCGCGCGCCACCTCGGCCGGCCCGCGGAGCTGGTCGTCGACGTCGGCGTCGCCGGGCTGCACCGCATCCTCGCCAGGCTCGACCTGCTGCGCTCGGCCCGCGCGATCGTCGTCGCCGCCGGCATGGACGGGGCGCTGCCCAGCGTGGTCGCCGGGCTCGTGCGGGCGCCGGTCGTCGCGGTGCCGACCTCGGTCGGCTACGGCGCCGCGTTCGGCGGGGTCGCCGCCCTGCTGACCATGCTCAACGCCTGCGCCCCCGGCGTCAGCGTCGTGAACATCGACAACGGCTATGGCGCCGGGCACCTCGCCGCGCAGATCGCCGAGCCGCCGGAGCCGCAGGAGCCGGGGGAGCCGGCGTGAGGCACGTCTGGGTCGACGTGTCGGCCGGGGTGGCGGGCGACATGCTGCTCGGCGCCCTCCTCGACGCCGGCGCCTCGCTGGACGCGGTCCAGAGGGCGGTCGACGCCGTCGTCGCCGGGGCGGTGGCGGTCGAGGTGCGCACGGTCACGCGGGCCGGGATGCGGGCGACCAAGGCCGACGTGCGGATGCTCGTCGACGACCCCCCGCACCGCGACTGGCGCACCGTCCGGGCGATGCTCCACGGCGCCGCGCTCGCCGACCGCGTACGCCGCGACGCCCTGGCCGTGTTCGGGCGGCTGGCCGACGCGGAGGCGCACGCCCACGGCATCGACGCCGAGGACGTGCACTTCCACGAGGTCGGTGCGCTCGACTCGATCGCCGACGTCGTCGGCGTCTGCGCGGCGCTGGACGACCTCGGCGTCGAGTCGCTGAGCGCCGGCGAGGTCGCCCTCGGCTCCGGCACGGTGCGCATGGCCCACGGGCGCATCGCCGTCCCCGGTCCGGCCGTCGTCGAGCTGTCGCGCGGCTGGCGCGTCCGCGGCGACGGGCCGGGCGAGCTCACGACGCCGACCGGCATGGCCCTCGTGGTGACCCTGGCGCAGGCCTGCGAGGACCTGCCGGCGCTGACGCTCGAGACCTCGGGCAGCGGCGCGGGCACCCGCGACACCGCCGGCCGACCGAACCTCACCCGCGTGCTCGTCGGCTCCCGGACGGGGGCGGCGCCCACGGCGAGCGGCCAGACCGGGGTCGTCCTCGAGGCGAACGTCGACGACCTCGACCCGCGCCTCTGGCCGGGCGTGCTCGCCGCCCTGCTCGGCGCCGGCGCGCAGGACGCCTGGCTGGCCCCCATCGCCATGAAGAAGGGCCGGCCCGCGCACGTCCTCACCGTGCTCGGCACGCCCGAGACCGCGCCACGCCTGCGCTCGGTGGTGCACGCGCAGACCTCGACGATCGGGCTGCGCCAGACGACGGTGGAGAAGCACGCGCTGCCGCGGACCTGGGCGCCGGTGGACGTCGACGGCCGGACGGTCCGGATCAAGGTCAGCCACGAGCGCGGGGCGGTGGTGCGGGCGACCCCGGAGTTCGAGGACGTCGCCGCAGCGGCCGCGGCGACCGGACGCCCGACCGTCGACGTGCTGGCGGCGGCGGGGGCGGCGGCGGTCGCCGGAGGGCTGGTCCCCGGCGCCAGGGTGCCGAGCGACGACAGCGGCCAGGAGGTCAGCCGTCCGCACCAGGCGCACGACCACGACCACCCGCACCCCGGGCACGACCACGCAGGACAGCACGACCACGACCACGCGGAGGAGCACCCGTGACCGACCTCGCACCCGCGCCCGGGCTCATGCCGGCGGCCTTCATCGGGCACGGCAACCCGATGAACGCCCTCGCCGACAACCGCTACACCCGCGCCTGGCGGGCGCTGGGCGAGGCCGTGCCGCGGCCGCGGGCGATCCTCGTCGTGTCGGCGCACTGGTACATCAACGCCACCGCGGTCACCGCGATGCCGCGGCCGCGCACGATCCACGACTTCTACGGCTTCCCCCAGGAGCTCTTCGACGTCGACTACCCCGCACCCGGGATGCCGTCGTTGGTCGAGGAGGTCAGCGACGCCGTGCACCCGACCTGGGTCGGCGCCGACGTCGACAGCTGGGGGATCGACCACGGCACCTGGTCGGTGCTCATGCACACCTTCCCCGACGCCGACGTCCCGGTGATGCAGATGAGCATCAACGCCGACAAGCCGCTCGACTACCACCTGGACCTCGGGGCGCGGCTCGCCCCGCTGCGCGAGCAGGGCGTGCTCGTGATCGGCAGCGGGAACGTCGTGCACAACCTGGGCGGCATGGACGGCCGGCTGCCCGACGCCGGCTTCGACTGGGCGCAGCGCTTCGACGAGCACGTCAGGGCGACGATGGCTGACGACCCGACCGAGGTGGCTGCGGCGGAGGCCCACCGCGACTTCCGCACCGCCGTGCCCACGCCCGACCACTACATCCCGCTGCTCTACCTCGCCGGGCTCGCGGGCGCGGCCGACCGCGGCGCCGACGTGCTGATCGACGGCTACGCGTACGGGTCGCTGTCCATGACCGCGTACACGCTCGACCTCGCCTGCCCGGGCGCCGGGGACGGCACCGGGGCGGCCGCCCCGCTGCCCGAGGGCGTGCCGCCGGACGCCTCGAACATCTGACGCCGCGACGGCGATCGGGAGCCGCAGCTAGCGGATCGAGTAGCCGCCGTCGATCGCGAGCGAGACGCCGCTGATCATGGACGCGCCGTCGCCGAGCAGGAAGACGATCGGCGCGGCGATCTCGGCCTCGGTCGCCCAGCGCCCGAGCGGCATCGCCTCGAGGAACGGGCCCTGGACGTCCTCGCGCCCCCAGTACCAGGCCGACATCGGCGTCATGACCACGGTCGGGTTGACCGAGTTCACCCGGATGCCGTGGCGGCCGAGCTCCAGGGCCGACACCCGCGTGATGCTGTCGAGCGCCGCCTTCGACGCGCCGTACGAGACGTGCCCGTTCAGCGCGACCAGGCTCGCCTGGCTCGAGACGTTGACGATCGAGCCGCCGCGACCGAGCTTGATCATGGACCGCGACGCGTGCTTGATCACCAGCAGCGAGCCGCGCGTGTTGATCGAGATGACCTTGTCGAAGACCGCGATGTCGGTCTCGTCGGGCGTGGCGATCTCGCCGCCCCAGCCGCCGCAGTTGACGACGCCGTAGAGGTCGAGGCCCTCCAGCGCGTCGCGCACGCTGTCCTCCGACTCGAGGTCGAAGGGCAGCACCCGCGCCCCGGTCTCGGCGGCGAGCGCCTCCAGCGCCTCGGTCGAGCGCCCGCTGGCGATCACGTCGGCGCCCTCGGCGACGAGGTGGCGCACGGTCTCGCCACCGATGCCGCCGCTCGCACCGGTGACGAGGACGGGGCGACCCTCGAGGCCGCTCACGCGTGCCTCCGCACGCGGCGGGGCGTTGGCGTGCAGCTACGGGCGGGCAGGTCGGTCGGCATCGGCGGGCTCCTGGGGTCGCGGGCTTCGGTGGCCCGACGCTAATGGGCAGCCCTTGGCCGCGATGGCCCTGGCCCGACCGCGTCTCAGACCCGATCCCGTCTCAGAGAGGCGTGGGCCAGCGCGGCGGCTCGGCCCCGGCGCGGGTGCAGGTGTCCGCGGCGACGCGGACGGCCAGGTCCAGCAGCGCGCGCAGGTCGTCGACGTCGAGCCCGCGGACGGCCTCCGCGTCCTGCCGACCGGTCCGGTGCAGGAAGGCCAGGGTCGCGGCCATGAACGCGTCGCCCGCGCCGACGGTGTCGACGACCTCGACGCTCGGCGTGGGCAGTCTCACCTCGGCCGATGCCGTGGCGGCCCAGGCCCCGGAACCGCCCGAGGTCACCAGCACCAGGACCGGACCGGCGGCGAGCCAGCGCCGGGCGACGTCCTCGACGGCCTCGCCGGGGTGCAGCCAGGCCAGGTCCTCGTCGCTCACCTTGACCACGTCGCTCAGCGCCACCCAGCCGGCGAGCCGGTCGAGGTAGCGGTCGCGGTCGGCGATCACCGAGGGGCGCACGTTCGGGTCGAGCGAGACCAGCCGCCGACCGGCCTCCGCCTCGAGGAGCGCGGTCAGCGTCGACGCCTGCGGCTCGTACGCGAGGGCGACGGAGCCGAGGTGCAGGGCCGCGCCGTCGGGCAGCGCCAGGCCCTCCAGGTGCTCGGGCCGCAGGCCGCGGTCGGCGGTGCCCTCGTTGTAGAAGCGGTACGCGGCCACGCCCTCGCGCACGTCGGCGACGGAGAGCCCGGTCGGCTCGTTCGCGGGGAGCAGGAGGTCGTCCGCCACGCCGGAGCGGGCGAGGTGCTCGCGCAGCAGCGCGCCGAACCCGTCGTCCGACACCCGCGCGAGCAGGGCCGTCGGCACCCCGAGGCGGCCGAGCCCGACGGCGACGTTCAGGCACGAACCACCCGGGTGCGGCGCGTACGCCGGCCCGCCGTCGGCCGTGCGGGTGGAGGTGAGGTCGACGAAGGCGTCCCCCGCGACGACGACGGCCGGGCCGCGGCCGGGGGCGCTCATCGGGTGGTCGCGACGACCGCGTCCTCGAAGGCCTGCGCCGCGGCGGCGGTCAGCTTGTCGGTGAAGAACGCCTCGGCGACCGCCGGGGCCATGGTGAAGTGCGAGACGCCCGCGCGGGCCAGCGTGACCATCGAGTCGACGTCGCGGATGCTCGCGAGGAGCACCTTCGTCGCGCTGCCTGTCGCCGTGAACAGCTCCTGCATGGCCGCCACGTCGCCGACCGCGTCGCGCCCGGCGTCGGCCAGCCGGCCGAGGTAGGGGGCGATGTAGGTCGCCCCCGCCGCGGCCGCGACCATGGCCTGGCCGGGGTGGTAGACGGCGGTGAGCAGCGTGGGGATCCCGCGGCTCGACAGCTCCGCGCAGGCGGCGGCCCCGGCCTTGGACACGACGAGCTTGACCACCACGTCGGGGCCGAGCTCGCTCAGCCGCAGCCCGCGCTCCACCAGCGTCGCGGTGTCCTCGCCCCAGACCTGGAAGAAGATCTCCCGCGCCCCGGCGGCGCGGGCCCAGCGGTGGATGTCCTCGATGTCGGCCACGCCCTTCTCCGAGCGCTGCAGGATCGTCGGGTTCGTCGTGAGCCCGGCGAAGAGGCCCGTTGCGAGCAGCGGCTCCGCGGCGGCTCGGTCGGCGGTGTCGAGGTAGAGGTGCATCGGCGTACGCGGTCGCTTCCGGCTCGGGCCCCGGCGGCGCCGGGCAGGTCGGCGAGAAGCCTGCCACGCCCGCGCGCCGTCGGGCGCACCTCGTCAGCGGGCGGCGCGGGCCAGGGGAGCGCGGGCGAGGATGTCCGCGTGTGGTCGACCCTCGCCAGCCGTGCCGTGTACGAGAACCCCTGGATCCGCGTGCGCGAGGACCAGGTGCGTCGCCCGGACGGCGGCACGGGCGTCTACGGCGTGGTCGAGGTGCGCAACCCGGCGGTGTTCGTGGTCGCGGTGACCGACGCCGACGAGGTCCTGCTCGTCACCGTCGACCGCTACACGGGCGGCGCGCCGAGCGTCGAGGTGCCGGCCGGCGGCAGCGACGGCGAGGACCTCCTCGTCGCCGCGCGGCGCGAGCTGCGCGAGGAGACCGGCCACGCGGCCGACGAGTGGCGGGTGCTCGGCGAGGTGCGCTCGCTGAACGGCGTCGCGGACGCCCCGGGGCTGGTGTTCCTCGCGACCGGGCTGCGCCACGTGGGCGGCGCGGAGACCGAGGTCGAGGGGATCAGCGCCGTCCGCGCGGTGCCGATCGCCGAGGTCGTGGCCATGGTGGGTCGCGGAGAGATCACCGACAACGAGAGCCTGGGCGCCCTCCTGATGGGTTTCGTCGCGCTCGGCCGGGTCGGCTGACGGCTCGGCTTCAGCAGCCCTGCGACAAGCTCAGGGGTCGTGGTGGCGCCGAGCGTGACCATCCGGCTTCAGAGCGTGAAGGGGAACCGGGCCACGATGCCTGAGCTCGTCGAAGGCCCTTCGACGAGCTCAGGGGTCGTCCTGGGGTCGAGGCAGCGGGACCACGATGCCCTGAGCCTGTCGAAGGCCCGGCGACCGCTCACGCCCCGTTCAGCTGAACCACATGCCCCCGTCGACGACGATCGACTGACCGGTGACGTACGCGGCGTCGGGCGAGGCGAGGAAGGACACGACCCCGGCCACGTCGGTCGGCACCTCGAGGCGCCCGAGCGGGATGCCGGCGACCATCGCCTGCATCTCCGAGCCCACCGCGGTGCCGCGACGCCCGGCCATGTCGACGTCGATCGCGTCCCACATCGGCGTCTGCACGACGCCCGGGCTGTAGACGTTCACGGTGATGCCGTGCTCGCCGAGCTCCTGGGCGAGGGACTGGCTCATCCCGCGCACCGCGAACTTCGACGCCGAGTACGCGGACTGCCACTTGCCGGCCCGGTGGGCCGCGACCGACGCCGCGCCGATGATGCGGCCTCCCCGCCCCTGGGCGATCAGCTGCCGCGCCGCGGCGCGGTAGCAGTGGAAGACGCCGCCGACGTTGACGTCCATCACCCGCCGCCACTGCTCGTCGTTGGTCTCGACCAGCGGCGCCGTGACGGCGATGCCCGCATTGGCCACCATCACGTCGAGGCCGCCGTGGTGCTCGACGTGCGCCGCGACGGCCGCGTCGACCGACGCGCTGTCGGCCACGTCGGCGCCCAGAGCGAGGGCACCCGCCCCGAGCTCGTCGGCGAGGGCGTCGAGCGCGTCCTGCGCGCCGTTGAGGTCGACGACGGTCACGGCCAGCCCGTCGGCGGCGAGGCGTACGGCGACCGCTCGCCCGATGCCGCCGGCCGCGCCGGTGACGAAGGCCGAGCGCGCGCCGCTCACGGGGTGATGACGATCTTGTGCGCCGAACGGTCGTGCTGCGCCGCCTCGATGGCGTCCGCGTACTGCTCGAAGCCGAAGCGGTGCGTGATCAGCCCCGTGGTGCGCACCCGGCCCGAGCGCAGCATCGCGATGGCGGCCTCGAACGACGTCATCTCGGCGAAGGAGCCGAGCACGGTCAGCTCGCGGCGGAACAGCTCGTACGGCGACACCGCGAGCCGGGCGTCCTCGCGGGCGACGCCGTAGACGAGCAGGGTGCCGCCGTTGCGCAGCAGCGGGACGCCGAGGTTGCCGACGGTGGCCGAGCCGGTCGCCTCGACCACCACGTCGTAGCCGGTGCCGGTGGGCGAGGCCGCGCGCAGCCCCTCGACCACCGACTCCGCGTTGTCGTCGGTGATCAGCTCGATCGGCACGGTCTGGTCGATGCCGAGGCCGCGCACCGTCTCGAGCTTGGCCGCGGCGGGGTCGGCGACGGTCACGTGCGCCACGCCGCCGGCGGCCATCATCTGCGCGAGCAGCGAACCGGTCGGCCCGGCGCCGAAGACCAGCGCGCTGCTGCCCGGGCGCGGGCGGAGGCGCTCGAGCCCGTGCATCGCGCAGGAGGCCGGTTCGACGAGCACCGCGGTGTCGAGGTCGAGCCCCTCGGCGTCGAAGACCTGGTCGGCCGGCACCGCGACCTGCTCGGCGAACATCCCGTCGCGGTTCACGCCGACGGCGAGCAGGTTCTCGCAGCGCACGAGGTCGCCCGCGCGGCAGTAGGCGCACAGCCCGCAGTACGCGTTCGGGTTGACGACGACCTGCTGGCCGACGTCGAAGCCGGTCGTTCCCCGACCGAGCGCCGTCACGACGCCGACGCCCTCGTGCCCCGGGATCAGCGGGAACCTCGCGCCGAAGCCGCCGTGGTGCAGGTGCAGGTCGGTCCCGCAGAAACCCGCCTGGGCCACTGTGATCAGGACCTCGCCGTCGCCAGGGCGGGGGTCGGCGACCTCGCGCGCCTGGGGCTCGAGCGCCTGGTCGTAGATCACGGCCCGCATGGGTTGCACCTCGTCTTCGTGGGAGTCGTCGGGGAGTCGTCGTGCGGCCGGCGCCGGCCGCACCGTCCTTCGACGGGAGGCTAGCGGCGCGGTGCTCCCCGCGGTCCCCGGGCCCCTCGTCCGGGACCGGTGACTACCGTGGGGAGGTGATCTTCACCACGGCGTACACCAGCACGATGGTGCGGCCCCTGTCCGACCCCGAGCTCGTCGACCTGCTGGTCGAGAGCCGGGCGCGCAACGCCGACCGGGGGATCACCGGGCTGCTGCTCTACCGCCGGGGCCGGGTCATGCAGATGCTCGAGGGCGAGGAGCGCGTCGTGCGCGACCTCTACGACCGCATCGCCATGGACGTCCGCCACGAGCACGTCACGAACGTCTGGAGCAGCATCGCGGTGCGGCGCCGGTTCCCGGACTGGACGATGGGTTTCGAGGACCTCGACGAGACGGCCCGCTCCATCCCCGCGGGGCACAGCCTCGAGGGGCTCGGCGAGCTCCACGGGCTCGAGGGGGAGGGCTGGGACCCCAGCGAGCTGCGGATCTCCGACGAGCAGGCCGACCTCGTGCGCCGGCGCTCGGCGGTGCTGCGCCGGGCGCTGTCGACCGGCGACCGGCTCGTGGGCGCGCTCGCGATCATCCTCAACGGCCACGACCCCGAGCCGACGGTCAGCAGCGACGGGCAGGCCTACCTGCAGTGCCGGGTGTGCCGCACCCACGACGAGCCGACGCTCGACGCGTACCCGTGCGCCACCGCCAAGAACGCGCTCTGGGCGCTGGAGGCCACCGGCCCGCGCTGAGTCGCCCGCGCGCGTACGAGCTGGGACTCAGGTCCCGGCGCGGACCACGTTCGCCAGGGGCTCGCCCGCCGCCAGCCGCTCGAGCTGGGCCTTGATCATCCGGTCGGCGCGGGGGAAGAACGCCGTGCTCGCGCCGCCCACGTGCGGGGACACGAGGACGTTCTCCACGTGCCAGAGCGGGTGGTCGGCGGGGAGCGGTTCGGGGTCGGTGACGTCGAGCGCCGCGTGCAGGCGCCCGCTGCTCGTCTCGGCGAGCAGCGCGTCGGTGTCCACCAGCGGACCCCGGGCCACGTTGACGACGAGCGCCCCGTCGGGCAGGCGGGACAGCGCCTCGGCACCGATGATCCCGCGGGTCTCGTCGGTCAGCGGGGCGATGACGAAGAGGACGTCGGTCTGCGCGAGCAGGTCGAGCAGCTCGGACGTGGGGTGGACGAGCGGCTCGGTGCGCGCCCGCCGGGCCACCCGGGTCACGGAGGCGACCTCGAACGGCAGGAGCCGGGCCTCGATGGCCGCGCCGATGCCGCCGTAGCCCAGGATCAGGACCCGCCGGTCGGCGATCGCGGTGCCGAAGTCGCGCTTCCACAGCCCGCGCTCCTGGTTGCGCGCGAACTCGTCGAGGTGCCGCCCGCTGGCGAGCGCCAGCGCCACGGCCAGCTCGGCGGTGCTGGCGTCGTGGACGCCCGCCGCGTTGCACAGCGTGACGTGGTCCGGGACGTACGGCGCGACGTCGTCGACCCCGGCGGTCAGCGTCTGCACGACGCGCAGCGCGGGCAGGTCGGCGAGAACCCGCTCGGCGCCCTTGCGCAGGTACGGCAGGACGACGTACTCGACGTCGGCCGTCGAGCCGGGCGTCGTGTCGTCGTCGGCCTTCCAGCAGTCCGCCTCGATCCCGGCGGGGATCCCGCCGAGCCTCCGCTCGGCCTCGTCGAGATCGGCGTAGGGGACCCAGGCGCGCACCACGCGACGATCATCGCGTGCGGTGGCGCCCGGCTTCCTCACCGGGGGTGCTGGACGTCGCCGCCGTCGTGGCCGACGCCCGCGGGAGCCGCCTGCTCCGCGACGACGGGCGGCGTCCGGACCCAGCGTGGGGCGACGACCTGGAGCAGGGCGCCGAGGCCGAGGCCGGCGAGCATCACCGCGCCCATCGCCACCGGGGTGCCGCCGAGCGCACCGGCCAGCGGCGTGCCGAGGCCGCCGATCCCGAAGGCGAGGCCGCCCTGGAGCGCGGCCGCCGTGCCGGGGGTCGCGTGGCCGAGCGCCTGCGTCCTCGTCGCCGAACCGGTGATCACCAGCCCCTGCGCACCGGTGACCACGGCGAGGCAGGCCCACACCACGCCGGCCGGCGCGTGCAGGAGGGCGCCGGCCAGGACGCCGGCGGAGCCGACGGCGGCGACCACCAGCCCGATCGAGAGGAGGCGGTCCTCCGAGATCCGCTCGACGAGCCGGCCGAAGAGCACCGTGGTGATGATCATGCAGACTGCGTTGCTCGCGAAGACGACCGTGTAGAGGCTGGTCGAGAAGCCGTACACCTCCTGGAAGACGAAGGCGCTCGTGGCGATGTAGGCGAAGAAGCCGACCGTCGCCACGCACGAGGTGACGAGGTAGAGCGAGAAGCGCGGGTTCGCGAGGAGGCCGCCCATCCGGCGCGCGCTCGCGGCCAGGCCGACGCCGGTCGAGCGCCGTACGGGCGGCAGCGTCTCGGGGAAGCTGACGAGCACGAGGACCGAGAGCGCGAGGCCCGCGCCGGCGAGCAGCCAGAACGTCAGCCGCCAGGTGCCCAGCCCGATCAGCACACCGCCGAGCAGCGGGGCGACGACGGGCGCGACCGCGTTGATGGCCGACAGCGAGGCGATCGTCTTCGCCCGCCGTACGCCGCTCAGCACGTCGGTGACCATGGCCCGGCCCGCCACGGCACCCGCCGCACCGGCCAGCCCCTGCACGACGCGCGCGACCAGCAGGACCGAGATCGAGGGGGAGAGCGCGCAGAGGACCGAGGCGAGCGTGAAGCCGATGCTGCCGAGCAGCACCAGCCGGCGACGCCCGACGGCGTCGCTGAGCGGCCCGACCAGCAGCATCCCCACCGCGAACGACACGAGGAACGCCGTCAGCGTCAGCTGCGCCAGCGCCGGGCTGGTCCGCAGGTCGGCCGCCAGCTCGGGGAGCCCGGGGATGTACATGTCGGTCGCCAGCGGCGAGATCCCGACGACCAGCGCGAGCGGGACGAGCGGAGCCAGCTGGCGGGTGCTGTGGTGCCGTGCGAGCCGTACGGGGCCTGTGCGACCGGGGCCTGTCGAGGACATGGGCCTCCCTTCGCACCCACCGTACTAGAACGTTTTAGGTGCGGCGAACGGCTGAGCCCACGCCGAGAGTGACGACGCGCCGCCGGACCTCTCCCGAGATCCTCGGCGCGCCGTCACACTCGCGGGTGTGGGTGGGCCAGCTCAGCCGATCGGGTAGGCCACGTACGCGAACCGGCTGCTGTCGGGCGCCCAGCTGTTGACGTTCAGCGTGCCCTGGCCGCCGTGCAGCGGGTAGCGCCGCAATGGCGTCGTCCAGTCGCTCGTGGCGACGAGACGGACCTCCACGTCCAGGTCGGCCGGGTGGCCGAGCGTCCCGGCCGGGAACGAGATCGAGGTCGCGTACGCGCCGTCGGGCGAGAGGTGCGGGAACCAGTCGACGGTCCCCGTGGCCGCGAGCCGCTCGACCGGACCGCCGCCGTCGGGCACCCGGGCCAGCTGGGCGTGGCCGGGCGCGGTCGTGAACCCCTCGGTGTTGAAGTAGATCCACGCGCCGTCCGGCGACCACTCCGGCCCGTCGAGGTGGTCGGGACCGGTGTCGACCGTGCGCGTGGTGCCGTCCGAGGACAGCACGACGAGGCGTCCGACCGGCTGCTCCATCGTGGCGATCTCGACGTACGCGAGCCGGGTCCCGTCCGGCGACACCCCGTGCAGGAAGTGCCAGCGGCCGTCCTCGGGCGTCACCCGCTCGACCGGTCCGCCGGTCAGCGCGCCGCGGTAGACGTGGGTGTCCATGCCGGACATGAACACGCTGCGCCCGTCCGGGGCCAGGACGTGGTCGTTGTTGATGTCGGGCAGCCCGGTGAAGGGGACCTGCTCGAGCGCGCCGCCCCGACCGGCAGGGTCCAGAGCAGGCCGTCACCGTTGAGGACGAGGTGGCGGCCGTCGAGGCTCCAGTTCGGCGCCTCGAGGAGCAGGTCGGTCGTCTCGAGCAGGAGCTCGGGCTCGGACAGGTCGGTGCCGGCGAGCCAGACCTGGGTCTGCTGGCCGGGCGCGAGCGTGCGTGCGGGCATCGGTGCGTCCCCGGCTCAGGCGGGCTCGGGGGCGTACCAGGTGGCGGTCTGGCCGACCTCGTTGATCACCAGCAGCAGGTTGTCGCGCTTGATGTCGAGCGCCGACACCTCCTCGACGATGGCCTCCATCGTGGCCTGCTTCTGCTCGTCGGTGTAGCCCTTGCTGGCCACCAGCTCGATGAACACGATGTCGTCGCGCTGCTGGTTGGGGAAGGTGGGGGAGTAGACCAGCTCGCCGGGCTCGTGCAGCCGGAAGATCTGGAAGAGGTCGTCGGCCGGCATCGAGAAGCCGGTCACCATGCCGCGCAGGATCGCCGCGCTGATGTCGGCCATCTTCGGCTGGAGGCTGCGGTGCATGTCGATGCGTGCGTGCGGCACGGGCGGTCCCTTCGTCGTCGGCGGACCCTCGTCGGCCCGTCGGTCCGGTCGACCTCCCCGAGGAGGCCGACGTACTTAGTCAACTTGTGCAAGAAAGATCGTACGGCTCGCTCGGAGCGGGCCCGGACGGCGGTACCCAGCAGGTCCGGCCCGGCGCTAGGGTGGCGACGACGACAGGGGAGCGCCGAGAGGGCGCTGAGAGTGCGGCAGATCCGCAGACCCTCGAACCTGATCCGGCTCGCACCGGCGTAGGGAGTCGAGAGCTCGCCACCCGGCCACGGCCGGGTGGGCCCCTTCTGCGTGAAGGGACCTCGTCATGACCAGCTCCACCCGCACACCGGACCCCACTGCCCGTGCCCGACGCCCCCGTGACCGGCGGTGGCGCACCGTCGACCTCATCACGGTCGTCCTGCTCGCGGTCGCCTTCGGCATCGCCTTCGTCGGCTGGGGGGCGCTCACCAACGTCGTGCAGCCGGTCTTCACCGCGCTGCCGCCGCTCGCCGGGCTCGTCTACGGCTTCTTCTGGGTGCCCGCCGTCGTCGCCGCGCTGGTCGTGCGCCGGCCCGGCGCAGCGCTGCTCGCCGAGCTCGTCGCCGCCTCCGTCGAACCGCTCCTCGGCGGTCAGTGGGGCATCGCCACCCTCGGCTCGGGTGCGCTCCAGGGCCTCGGCGTGGAGCTCGGCTTCGCGCTGCTGGCCTACCGCCGCTGGACCCTGCTGCCCGCCGTGCTCGGCGGGATCCTCGCCGGGATCTTCGAGGCCCCGTACGAGTGGCGCCTCTACTACCCGGAGTGGTCGGCGGGCTACGCCGGCCTGTACGCGGTCGCGCTCGCCGTCTCGGGGGCGCTGCTGGCCGGTCTGCTCGGCTGGGTGATCGTGCGTGCGCTCGCCCGGACGGGCGCCCTGGCGCCGTTCGCCGCGGGACGGGAGCGGCTTGCCGGCCGGCACTGACGCGACGGACTCGGTGCTGACCGCGGCGGGGCTCACGTGGCAGCCCGTCGGCCGGTCCGCGCCGACCCTCGACCGGGTCGACCTGCGGCTCGCGCCCGGTGAACGGGTCCTGCTCGCCGGGGCCAGCGGCTCGGGCAAGTCGACGCTGCTGCGGGCCCTGGCCGGGCTGCTCGACGAGACCGAGGGCGACCTCGGCGGGCAGGTGCTCCTCGGCGACGACGACCCGCAGGCTCGGCCGGGGGCCGTCGGCCTGCTGCTGCAGGACCCGCGGAGCAGCGTCGTCGCCGAGCACGCGGGCCGCGACGTGGCCTTCGGTCCCGAGAACCGCGCCGAGACGCCGGCGACCGTGCGGGCGAGGGTGCCGAGCGCGCTCGGCGCGGTCGGGTTCCCGTACGGCGCCGACCGCCCGACCGTCGCCCTCTCCGGAGGTGAGGGCGCCCGGCTCGCGCTGGCCGGTGCGCTCGCCCTCGACCCGGCCGTGCTGCTGCTCGACGAGCCGACGGCGATGCTCGACCCCGCCGCGGCCGCGCGGGTCGTCGAGGCCGTGCTCGACGCGGCCGCCACCACCGGGGCGACCCTCGTCGTCGCCGAGCACCAGCTCGGAGCCTGGCTGGACGTCTGCGACCGGCTCGTCGTGCTCGACCGGGGACGCGTCCTCGCCGACGGCCCGGTCGACGTCGTGCTCCGCGAGCAGTCCGAGGCCCTGCTCGCCGCGGGCGTCTGGGTGCCCGGCGCCCCCGACCCCGCGCCGCTCCTGGTCGACCTCCCGGCCCGCGCGCGGGCGGCGGCCGGGCTGCGCTGGAGCGCGCTCTCGGTGGCCGCGCCCGACGGCCGGGTGCTGCTCGGCGACGCCCAAGGCGGGCTCGCGGCGGGCGACGGCCTGGCCGTCGTCGGGCCCAGCGGGGCCGGCAAGTCCACGCTGCTGCGCGTGCTGGCCGGGCTCGACCGCCCGGTCGCCGGCGAGGTCGACGTGCGCGACGCCGCCGGCTGGACGCCGCTCACCGACGTCGCCCGCGGCTCGACCGCCCTCGCCCGCCGCGTCGGGTGGGCGCCCCAGGACAGCGAGGCGGCCTTCACCGCGCGGACCGTGCTCGAGGAGGTCCGCGCCACCGGCGCGGCCCTGCGCGCCGACGACCCGCACGCCGACGACCTGCACGCGCGCGCGGCCGACGAGGCGCGTGCCGACCTCCTCCTCGACGCCCTCGGGCTCGCCGCCCTGCGCGACGAGAGCCCGTACGCCCTCTCCGGCGGTGAGCAGCGCCGCCTCGTGCTGGCCGCGGCGCTCGCGCACGACCCCGGCCTGCTGCTGCTCGACGAGCCCACCGTCGGCCAGGACCGGCATACCTGGGCTGCGGTGTCCGGTGTCGTCGACGCGGTCCGGCGCTCGGGCGCGGCCGTCGTCGCCACGACGCACGACCCGCGGCTCGCCGCCCGCCTCGGCGCCTCGCTCGTCCTCGCCGGACCGGCGACGCCCGCCGGCTCCGCGGCCCCGGACCAGCAGGTGCGCCCCGTGGTCGAGCCCGGGCTGCCGCCGGCCGGGCGCTGCAACCCCCTCACGCTGCTCGGCACCGCGCTCCTGGCGGCGGTCGGTTCCTTCGGCGTCGACACGTTCCTCGTCGGGGTGCTGACCCTGGCGGTCACGCTGCTGCTGGCCCCGCTCGCCGTCCGGCGGGTGCGCCCGGCCCTGCTGAGGCTGCTGCCGGTCGGCCTCGCGGCGCTGTCGGTCGGCTGGTCGACGCTCCTGCTCAACGCCGGCGGCGCCTTCTCCCCGGGCAGCGGCGCCGTGGCCGGGCGCGAGGTGGTGCGGGTGCTCTGCCTGGTCGTCCCCGGCGCGCTGCTCGTCGGGCTGCTGCGGCCCAGCAGCCTCGTCGACGCCCTCGGCCAGCGTCTCCGCCTGCCCGCCCGCCCGGTCGTCGCGGCCGGGGCCGGCCTGCTGCGGATCGAGGACTTCGGGCGCAGCTGGCGCCGGATGGGGGAGACGCGGCACGTGCGCGGGCTCGCCCCGGGCCGCTCGCCCGCGGCCCGGGTCCGGCACGGCGCCTCGCTGACCCTCGGGCTGCTCGTCCACGCCCTGCGCTCGGCGCAGCAGCTCAGCGTGGCGATGGACGCCCGGGGCTTCGCCGCCGTGCGCCGGCGGACGTACGCCCTGCCCTCGACCTTCGGTCACCGCGACCTGGTCTGCCTCGCTTCCGGGGTCCTGCTGCTGGTGCTGCCGTACGCGCTCACGCCGCTGCTCGCCCCCTGAGCCCGCCCCCCACCTCCGGCCGAGCGGTAGGTTGCCGCGCCTTTCCCGGCCTCCGGAGCGCGGCCACCTACCGCTCGGCCGGAGGAGAGGGTTCCGGTCGGACCGCAGGCGATAGGTTGCCCTGGACGTAGCGGACTTTGAAAGGACAAACATGCGCCTCGGTCTCATCGGGCTCGGTCGGATCGGCGCGTTCCACGCCGAGACCCTCAGCGGGCTGGACCAGGTCGACTCGCTGGTCGTCTTCGACGCCGTGCCCGCGGCCGTGGACGCCGTCGTCGCCCGGCACGGCGTGGAGGCGGCCGACAGCCCCGAGGCGCTCCTGCGCGCGGGGGTCGACGGGGTCGTGGTCGCCGCTGCGACCGCCGCGCACCCCGAGCTGATCCTGGCCGCGGTCGAGGCCGGGCTGCCCACCTTCTGCGAGAAGCCGGTCGCCAAGGACCCGCGCGACGGCGTCGAGATCCTGCGCCGTACGCAGGACTCGGGCGTCGAGGTGCAGATCGGCTACCCGCGCCGCTTCGACGCGGCCTTCGCCGCTGCCCGCGCCGCCGTGGCCGACGGCAGCCTCGGCTGGGTCCACACGGTGCGGTCCACGACCCTCGACCCGGCCCCGCCGCCGGACGCGTACGTCCGCTCCTCGGGCGGGATCTTCCGCGACTGCAGCGTGCACGACTTCGACGCCGTGCGCTTCGTGACCGGGCAGGAGGTCGTCGAGGTCTTCGCCACCGGGAGCAACCAGGGCGCGGCGGTCTTCGCCGAGGTCGACGACGTCGACACCGCCGCGGCGCTGCTCACCCTGGAGTCCGGCGCGCTGGCCGTCGTCTCGAACACCCGCTACAACGCCCGCGGCTACGACGTGCGCCTCGAGGTGCACGGGTCCCGCGACGCCGTCGCCGCGGGGCTCGAGAGCCGCTGGCCGATCCGCTCGACCGAGCCCGGCGTCGACTTCCCGGGCGGCACGCCGCACACCTTCTTCATGGACCGGCTGGCCGCGGCGTTCCGCGCCGAGCTGGGCGCCTTCACCGAGGTCGTCGCGGGCACGAGGACCTCGCCGTGCACGGTGGCCGACGCCGTCGAGGTCGGCTGGGTCGCCGAGGCGGCCGAGCTGTCGCGCCACGAGCACCGGCCCGTCACCATCGACGAGGTGCGGCGGGCGTTCGGCGGCTGAGGACCTGCCCGCCGGCCACGCGGGCAGAGCCTGAAGATTAGCAGCAGAAGCACATCTGCTTCTTAGGCAAGGGATGACGCAGGGGCGGCGCCGACGACGATCTGTCCGTCGAGCGCCTGCTCGGGCGCTCACGGTCTGACCGTCGACCGCAGCCCCGGCTGCGGAGCCCCCCGGGGTGGGACGAGACCGCTCGGGGAGCTCCGTTCCGTCCTTGCCGTGGAGGCCCCGTTGTCCGTCCTTGCCGCGCGCCTCACGACCACCTCGTGGCGCCTGCTGGTGATCATCGCGCTGCTCGCCACCTCGCTGCTCGCCGCGGCGCCGGCCCAGCAGGCCGACGCGGCGATGAAGTCGCCCTCGGGGCTGAAGGCGAGCTCCAAGAGCTCGACGACGCTCGCGGTGTCGTGGAGCGCGGTGTCGAAGGCGCCGCGCTACCGCGTGCAGTACTCGACGTCGTCGAAGATGACCAGCGCGAAGTACCAGCGCGAGACCAGCACCAGGACGACGCTCACGGGCCTCGCCCCGGGCAAGACGTACTACCTCAAGGTCCGGGTGATCGACAGCAGCGGCAAGAACCTGTCGTCCTACTCGAAGGCCGTCAAGGTCAAGACCCTCACCAGCGACCCGACCTCCACCGGGACCCCGACGCCGGCGCCGACGCCCACCCCGACGCCCAGGCCGAGCGCGACCCCCACGCCGAGCGCGTCCCCCACGCCGAGCGCGTCGCCGACCCCGCGGCCGAGCACCTCGCCCTCTGCGCCCGGCCAGCCGCTACGCGTCGCCAGCTACAACATCAAGTGCGCGAACTGCAACTCCCACCTGCCCAACGAGGGCACCTGGGAGGAGCGCCGCCAGGCGGTCGTGGACACGATCCTCGGGCAGGACCTCGACGTCGTCGGCCTGCAGGAGGCCGGCCAGGCGTGGCTCAAGGACGCGAACGGCAAGAGCTTCTCGCTGTCGCAGTTCGAGGACCTGACCAACCGGCTCGGCGGCTCGTGGACCCTCACCAACATCAACCGGAACAACTGCGTGAAGTCGACGACCCCGAGCAGCTGCGTCTACAAGGACCAGGGCGCCTCGCAGGACACGAAGATCATCTTCGACCGGTCGAAGGTCGAGATGCTGGACCAGGGCTCCAAGCACCTGCCGTACGTGAACGAGGACGACAACGACCGCTACGTCGCCTGGGCGCAGTTCCGCCAGCGCTCGACCGGCAACCGGTTCATGTTCGCCAGCACGCACCTCGAGCCCAAGAAGGACGCCGAGGGCGAGACGAAGTACTACGACCTCCGCAAGCGCCAGGCTGAGGTCGCGATCGACGCCGTCACCGCCCACAACCCCGACGGCCTGCCCGTCGTCTTCGTCGGCGACTTCAACTCGAGCCGCTTCGCCCACTCCTACTCCCCGACGAACGCGCCGTACGACGTGCTCGCCAAGAACGGGCTGATCGACCCGCTGGGCGCCGGCTGGTCGACCACCAAGACCGCCCCCGGCGCGACCGTGGTCACGCGGATCAACACCTGGGTCGACAGCTTCAACAACTTCAACCGGGCCGTGAACAACCACAAGCAGTGGATCAACGGCTCCTACATCGACTACATCTTCGTCTCGCCGACGATCAAGGTGCCCGAGTGGGAGACGGTCGTGAAGATGGACGAGTACGGCAACTTCGTCGGCCAGATCCCCTCCGACCACAACATGATCCGCGCCTCCCTGGTGCTGCCGAAGACCAGCTGACCCACCCGCGCGTCGCCCGCCCCGCCCCGGCGGCCGACCGTACGAACTGCTGAGGGACGACCCCGGAACGGAAGGTTCCGTGGTCGTCCCTCAGCGGTTCTCGTCGTGCCCGGACTGCCCGGCCGGGTCACCTCGAGCACCGCGGTGTCGGTTCTCGTGGGAGCACGCGCCTGGCACATCCCCGGAGGGCTCCTCTCCTCCCCGCATCAGGATCGGGAGACAACGCCGTGGTGGACCACGTGACGATGGGGCGAGGAGGGTGCGGTGCCCTCCTCTGACGAACCCGCCGTCCACGCGCGGCTCCCGCGACTCGGCCTCGGGACCGTGGCGATCGGCGGGCTCTACGCCCCCGTCGTCGCCGACGACGCGCAGGCGCTGCTGGACCACGCGTTACGTCGGGGTATCCGCCACGTCGACACCGCACCGATGTACGGGCTGACCACAGCCGAACGTCGGATCGGGGCCTTCCTCGACCGCTCCGGGCGCCGCGACGAGCTGGTCCTCAGCACGAAGGTCGGCCGGGTCCTGCAGCCGCGTCGGCTCCACGGCGGGCCCGGCGCCGGTCGCGACTTCGGGTGGCACAACGGAGGTCCGTTCGTCGAGCGCTGGGACTACTCCTACGACGGCGTCCTGCGCTCGGTCGAGGACAGCGTCCAGCGGATGGGGGTCGACCGGCTGGACGTCGTCCACATCCACGACATCGGCGTCGCCACCCACGGTGACGACAACGCCGCCCACGTCGCCGCCTTGCGGTCCGGTGGCTACCGGGCGCTCGACGAGCTGCGCTCAGCGGGCGTCGTGGGTCGCATCGGGGTCGGGGCCAACGACACGGCGGCGATCGAGGCGGTGCTGGAGGACGTCGACCTCGACTGCGCTCTTCTGGCCGGCCGCTTCACCCTGCTAGAGCAGCCCTCCGACGACAGCTTCTTCCGCCTGTGCGCCGACCGCGGGGTGGCGCTGGTGGCCGGCGGCGTCTACGCGTCCGGGGCCCTCACCGGTGCCGGCCGCTACGCCTACACGGAGGCCCCCCAGGAGGTCCTCGACCGGGTGGCCCGCCTGCGGGACGTGTGCGCGCGGCACGCCGTCGAGCTGCCGGCGGCCGCGGTGCAGCTCGTCGCCGCGAACCCCGGCTTCACGAGCCTGCTGCTCGGACCGCGCGATCCGGCCGAGCTCGACCAGAACCTCGCGTGGCTCGCGACTCCGGTGCCCACCGACCTGTGGTCCGAGCTGGTCGCGGAGGACCTGCTGCCGCAGCAGTGGGCTCCTGGTCCCGGCCGCACGACCGTGATCCCGCCCGAGCCGGCGCCCTAGCCGGCCGATCGCACGAACCGTGTGGGGTTCAGCGGAACAGCAGCCCGAACGCCAGGGCGCCGACGAGCGCGAGCCCGAGGGCGAGCAGCGAGCCGACCAGGCGCTGGTGGGCCGATCGTCCGGCGACCCCGCCGGTCACCGCGGCCAGCACCACCAGGAGGACGGCGGTGCCGACCATGTCCTGCCGGTACGCCGCGTCGGCCGACGGACCCCAGGAGAGCGTGAGCCGGAACGCGGCCTCGGCCAGGAGCACCCCGGCTCCCGCGCCAGTCCCGAGGGGTCCGAGCCGACGGCGCCCGGAGCTGGCCCACGAACCGGCGGTGCCGAAGACGGCGCCGGCGCCGACCGCGAGGGCGAGCCAGGCCAGGGCCGCGCTGTTCGTCATCGTCGACAGGTCGTCACCCAGGGCGAGCACGGCGGCGAGGTAGTAGCTCTCGACGGCCAGCAGCATGGCGACGGTGCCCGCGACGGCGGGCCACCAGCGGCCGCGGATCCGGTCGGACCACCCGACGGCGAAGGCGACCAGGGCCCACACCGCGGACGAGTTCGCGAGGTTGGCGAAGGGGTAGGGCAGCACGTGCTGCAGCAGCAGGTCCACCGGCCCGAGCACGAGCCCCACCACGACGGGGACCAGTACGGAGGTCCAGCGGCACGGTGAGGGTCGGCGCGCGTGGGTCTCGCGGCTGATCGAAGGGAGAGCGGTGGAGGGGACGGGGGCCGGGGTCTGCACCCCGTCACCCTCGTGGGCCGAGGCCCGTCCGCGCGTCGACCCGTGGTCTCGAACGGCGGCCCGCGGGGTCGGACCAGGGTCGACCCGGAGGCACGACCCGGGCTACGTCCCCCGTCCGGCGTACGTCCGCGGGTCAGCGGGTGCCCAGCCCGAGGGCGTGGTGGATGGCGGTCCGGGTGGCGGCGACGAGCGTCGCCGGGTCCGGCGAGGTGCGGCGCGCGGTCCGGTAGCAGGCCAGGGCGATCTCGGCGGCGAAGGTCGCGGTGCCGCCCGCCCATCCCTGCGCGACGAGCAGATCGGTCAGACGCTCCGTGACGACCTGCATCTTGACGCCTTCGCGCGCGCCGAGCTCGGGGTGGTCCTCGACGAGACGCACGTGCCGCCGGTAGCCGTCGAGGTCGGCGGTCATGCGTTCGCAGAGGCACAGCAGGACCGGCTCGAGCGCACGGAGGGCGGCCGAGGCGCTGCGGTCGTCGGGCCCGTCGGTCTCCAGCGTCTCGGCGGCGAGCAGGTCGAGCAGCTCCTGCTCGCGGGCGAAGACGACCTCCTGCTTGTCGCCGAAGTGGCGGAAGAAGGTCGTCCGCCCGACCTCCGCCCGCTCGGCGATGTCGCTCACCGACACGGCGGCGAAACCGCGCGCGGCGAACAGCTCCTCGGCGGCGGCGACGATCCGACGACGCGCCTCGCGCTGCTTGCGCTCGATCAGCGGGACGTCGACAGGCATACGAGGAGGTTAGGGCAGTCGTGCTTGCGAGACGACTTGCGGCCCATCTGGTACTGAGTACCATCCGAACCAGAGGCCCAAGGAGGGTTGAGGAAAAGGAGCACGAGATGGACACCGAGGACCGCCTGCTGGTGGCTGAGACGCTGGCGCGCTACGGCCACGTGGTCGACCGAGGGCGGCTGGACCGGCTCGACACCGTATTCACCCCGGACGTGGTCTACGACATGAGCGCGGTCGGGCTCCCCGTCATGCAGGGCGTCGAGGCCCTGAGGTCAGGGGCCCTGCAGCTCGGCGCGCACAACCCGGTCGCCCACCACGTGACCGACGTCGTCATCGACAGCGCGACCGACGACGAGGCGGTCGTGGAGTCGAAGGGCTTCATGATCACGGTCGAGGGGACGATCCGCAGCGTCACGCACCACGACGTCGTCCGTCGTACCGCCGACGGGTGGCGCATCGCCTCACGGACGATCCTCCCGCAGACGGTCCCGCTCGGCGGCCTGCTCAGCGCCTCGAGCGCTCCGCGTCCGGAACCGGCTGACGACTGAGCCGACCGGTCCGTACGTATCCCGTGCGTGGGGCGAGTGGGGCTTGAACCCACGACCGAAGGATTATGAGTCCCTTGCTCTGACCGGCTGAGCTATCGCCCCTGAGGCGCCGATGCTACCGAGACCGGCTGGCCGTACGGGTGCGCCGCGGACGGTGGCGTGCGGCGGGTGCGGTGGATGACCACGAGCAGGCCGCCGACGCTGATCACGGCGACGAGGACGTGGACGACGACGTTGTTCGAACCGTCCCAGGCCGTGTGGAGCAGGACGGCGGCGAGGAAGGTGCCGACGAAGCGGAAGAACGCCTTGCCCGCCTGGCCCGTGGCGGCCGAGGCCGGGATCGCGAACAGCGCCGCGGCGGTCACGCCGGTCCAGGCGACGTGGCCGGCGGGGGAGAGCAGGGCCCGCAGCAGCAGGGTCGAGTCCACGGCGGCGAGGCTTCGGCTCTGCAGGAGCGCGTTGAAGCCGTAGCCCATCGTCTCCAGGGTGGCGAAGCCCATGCCGCTCGCGACGCCGACGACGACGCCCGCGGCGGGGTTGCGGTAGCGGCGGGCGAAGAGCACGACGAGCAGCGGGACGACGAGCTTGGCGCTCTCCTCGATCAGCCCGACGAAGAACATCGGCAGCCCGCCGAGGCGGCGCAGCGTGTCGTACTCCAGCGTCCCCGCGGCGACGGTGCCGATGATGCCGCCGATGATCGCCACCAGGGCGAGCAGCCCGGCGGAGACGACGACACGGCGGCCGCCGGTCGCGGCGAAGGTGAGGACGGTCGCGGGCACGACCACCGAGCCGAGCAGCAGCAGCGACGGCACGAAGTTCAGGTTCTCGGTGCCGACGAGCGTCCGCAGCACGAGCAGGTAGGCGGCGACGCCGACGACGAGGACGGCGATCCAGCTCAGCCGCGCGAGGCGGCCGCGCTCGGGCAGCGCGCCGGGCGGGGTTCCGTAAGTGGTCATCGGCGGGCCTCCCGGAGGGTGTGGGCGGGGGTACGGGCACCGGTGCGGTCCGCGACGGGCGCGGCCGGCCCGGCAGGGGCGCTGGTGAGGGGGGCGCGGCCGCGGGCGACGACGACCGCGGCGGCGAGGAAGACGACGCCGATCAGCAGCGTGCCGGAGGCGAGCAGGTTCTGCCCGGCGTTCCAGGTCAGCTCGACGTCGCCGCTATTCGGTAGGTTCTTGAACGGCTCGACGGCGACCCAGCCGCAGAAGAGCAGCCCGAGCACGCTGAACCACTCGGGCAGCCGCGGGCGCGCGGGGAAGGGCAGCAGGTCGAGCACCAGCACGACGGCGAGGGGCACGACCCACACGAAGTGGTGCAGCCAGGACACGGGCGAGGCGAGCAGCGTGGCGACGCCGCCGAGCATCACGGCGAGGGCGACCTCGCCCCGCCGGTGCCACAGCACCGCGGCCCAGACGCCGAGGGCCGCGATCGCGGCGCTGAGCACGAGCCCGAGCAGCGTGGCGCCGGTGCTGAAGCCGAGCACGCGGATGACGTCGGCGAGCACCGACTGGTTGGTGAAGTAGACGATGCTGCCGCCGAGCCCGGTGTCGCCGTGGGCGAGCCGGGTCCAGAAGCCGTACGACTGCCGCGGCGCGAAGACCGCGGCCGCGAGGGTGAGGACGACGGCGGAGACGACGGCGGTCACGAAGGCGCGGCGGCGCCGCACGAGCAGCAGGTAGACGACGAACAGGGCCGGCGTGAGCTTGATGCACGCGGCGAGCGCGGTCCAGAAGCCCTCGGGCAGCACGCGCCGGGCGAGCAGGCGCGGGCCGGGGACGAGGTCGAGCACGACCAGGGCGACGAGGAAGATGCCCACCTGGCCGAAGCCGAGCGTCTGGCGCACCGGCTCCACGAACAGCGACGCCGTGGTCGCCAGGCTCAGGACCCAGCCGCGCAGCCCGACCCGGTGCAGGACGGCGAGCAGGGCGAGCACACCGGCGGCGGTCCAGCCGATCTCGACGAGCGCGGTGGGCAGCAGGGTCAGCGGCACCGACAGCACGGCGGCCAGCGGCGGGTAGAGGAACTGCAGCCGCCCGGCCAGGGCGTAGAAGTCGCCGCCGGCGAGCAGCACGCGCGCGGCGTCGAGGTAGACGCCGAGGTCGACCATGGCCGGCCGCCAGGGCACGAGGCGCCCACCGAACTCGGTCCCGGCCACCCACAGCCCGGTGACGACGGGCAGGAGGCAGACCAGGACGGACCTGACCGACCGGGTCATGCCGGCGCGGCGGCTCCGGCGTGCTCCAGCGACGCGTCGAGCGAGGGGCGCGAGGCCACCCAGTCGAGGATCGTGGTGCCGACGCCGGACTCGTGGTTGGCGCCGACGACGGGGAAGCCGAGGGCGAGCAGCGCCGGGTGGGCGTTCGCGACGACGCGCGGCATCCCCACCCAGCTGAGCATGCTCACATCATTCGGCATGTCGCCGAAGGCGGCAACGCGACGGGCCGGTACGCCGAGCCGCGAGCAGGTGCGCGCCAGCATGCTCGCCTTGTCGACGCCGCGCGCGCTGACCTCGACGAGGCCGTAGCCCCGCCCGGTCGAGCTCGTGGCGGTCAGCGAACCGCCGACGCACGCGCCGACCTGCGCCCGCAGCGCGTCGTCGTCGAGGGTCTGGCTCTGCACGAGCATCTTGACCGCGGAGATCTCGCGGGCGAGCTCCTCGACGCTGCCGTGGCGCAGGTCCGGGTCCTGGCCGGTGTCGGGCACCCAGGTCCGGTACGCCGGCTCGTAGCCGAAGTGCGTGCCCGACTCGAAGGCGAAGGCCGCGTCGGGGACGTGCTCGCGGATGCAGGCGACGGCCTCGAGGGCGACGTCGGGGTCGAGGCAGAGCCGGTCCAGCGTCTGCCGGGTGCCGAGGTCGTAGAGCACGGCGCCGTTGGAGGCGATGACCGTGCGGTGCGCGCCCGGCAGGTCGGCGATGACGCCGAGCCAGCGCACCGGGCGACCGGTGGCGAAGACGACGGGGATCCCGGCCGCCTGCGCCGCGTGCACCGCGCGGGCGTTGGTCTCGCTGACCGTGCCGTCGGGGGAGAGGAACGTGCCGTCGAGGTCGCACGCGACCAGCGCGGGAGGTCCGGCGTCGAGGTCGGAGGTCACGTCGGAGGTCATGGGGGTGGTGGCCGCCTTGTGCCTAGAGCCGGGAGGGTGGGGTGGGGCTGCCGGGCTCGCCGCTCTCGCCCGGGCTCGGTCCGCCGCTGGGTGAGCCGGACTGCGTCCCGGACGGTGACGGCGACCCGGAGGGGGAGCCGGACTGCGACCCGGACTGCGACGGCGACGGCGAGCCGGAACCGCTCTGCGAGGACGACGGGGAGCCGGACTGCGGGCTCGGCGACGCCGAGGCCGGTGGCGGGCTGCCCGTGCCCTCCGCGGGCGGCGGCGGGCTCTGCGGCGGCTGGTTGCGGAAGATCAGGATCGCGATCAGCACGGCCAGGGCCGCGAGCAGCATCATCAGCAGCCAGGACACGAGGATCGTCCGCCAGCCGGCGCGGTCGTAGCGACCGGGCCAGGGCAGCGGCCAGAGCCGGGCCAGCCCGGGGCGCACGCGCTCGATCCAGGGCAGCTGGTAGTCGGGCCCCTTGGGCGCGCCCAGCGGCTCGAGGGCGGCGAGCTCGACGGCGTCGAGGACGCGCACCGACTCCTCGGCCGCGGCGGGGGAGCCGTCGTAGGCGAGCGCCACCCACGGGGCGTCGGGGCGCCCGTCGGGGGTGACCGGCGTGTCCGGGGCGACGAACCGCCGCCCGAGCCGGCCGGTGTCCTGGCCCTGGCCTCCGCGCGCGAGCACGGTGTCGATGTGCATCTCGTTGACCTCGCCGGCCAGCCGGTCGCGGGCGGCGGCGTCGGCGGCGGCGCCCTCGGAGAGCAGGAGCACCATCGCCGGGACGCTGCCGGTCTCCTCCGAGGAGTGCGCGGTGAAGGCGGTGCCGGCGGCGCTGGCGTGCAGCCGCGCGTCGAGCCAGTAGCCGCCGACCTTGGGCGGGTCGGTCGGCAGCAGCGGGCTGACGGGGACGACGTCCTCGAGCGTGGCGGCATCGACCGACTCGTACGCGCGCATCGCCTCGGCGTTGGCGGGCTCGGGACCGCGCGGGGGACCGGCGGGGTCGCCCGGTGTCCAGGGGCCGTAGTACGGCGACGACACGAGCACCTCCTGCGGCAGCGGTCCGGACGGGACCGGGCGAGTCTATTCGGCTCCCGGGGCACCCCCGGGCGTCGTGACCAGGGCCGCGCCGCCGCCCGGGGCGCCCGAGCAGGGTCACCTATGCGGTACCTGTGAACTCCTGGCCCGCGAACCTCCGCCGCCTACGCTGGAGGAGTCGGTCTGCGAAACTGTGCGGGCCTGCCGGCGGCACGGAGCCCGCCCGGCGCACGACCCCCGCACCCCGTCCCGCAGGAGTGAGCGAGTGAGCACCCCCAGCTACGGTCCGCCGGCCTCCGGCGCGTCCGCCCCGTCCGCCCCGGCCCCGGGAGCGACCAACGGGACGGCCACCGCGATTCGGCACGGCATGGACCCGGCGGAGGCGTCCCGCCTGCTCGGCGAGGCGATCAGCCAGGTGCAGCGGGTGATCGTCGGCCAGGAGCACATGGTCGAGCAGCTCATGGTCGGCCTGCTGGCCAAGGGCCACATCCTCCTCGAGGGCGTCCCCGGCGTGGCCAAGACGTTGGCCGTGCGCAGCTTCGCGACCGTGGTGGGCGGCTCGTTCTCCCGCATCCAGTTCACCCCCGACCTGGTGCCCTCCGACATCGTCGGCACGCGGATCTACAAGTCCAGCCAGGAGAGCTTCGACGTCGAGCTCGGCCCGGTCTTCGTCAACTTCGTCCTCGCCGACGAGATCAACCGCGCGCCCGCCAAGGTGCAGGCCGCGATGCTCGAGCTGATGGCCGAGAAGCAGGTCTCGATCGGCGGTACGACCTACCCGGTCCCGCAGCCGTTCATCGTGCTCGCGACGCAGAACCCGGTCGAGTCCGAGGGCGTCTACCCGCTGCCCGAGGCGCAGCGCGACCGCTTCCTGCTCAAGGTCGACGTGCCCTACCCGCGCGGCAACGAGGAGTTCGAGATCCTCCGCCGGATGAGCGTCGACCCGCCCGAGGCGAGCCCGATCCTCGACCCGGACCTGGTGCGCTCGCTGCAGCGCCAGGCCAGCGACGTCTTCGTGCACAACCTCGTGGCCGAGTACGTCGTCCGCCTCGTGCTAGCCACGCGTACGCCGGCGGAGTTCAACCTGCCCGACCTCACCTCGGTGATCCAGATCGGCTGCAGCCCGCGCGCCACGCTCGGCCTGGTCGCCGCCTCCCGCGCGCTCGCCCTGATCCACGGGCGCGACTACGTGCTGCCGACCGACGTGCAGGCCGTGGCCAAGGACGTCATGGCGCACCGCCTGACCCTCGGCTTCGACGCGATCGCCGACAACATCTCGCCCGCCCAGGTCATCGAGCGGATCGTGGCGATGGTCCCGCCGCCCACCCCGGTGTGGCAGGGCGGCAACGGCCAGCAGCCGCAGCAGGGCCAGCCCGGCCAGCCGGGGCAGGGCCAGTCGCAGCAGCAGGGTCAGCCGCAGGGCCCGGGACAGCCGGGCCAGGGCCAGCAGCGTCCCGGTCAGCAGGGGCCGGCGAACGGGCAGGGCGGCTACCCGCCGCCCTCGGGCCGTCCCGTCGCGCCGTACCCGCCGTCGAGGGACTTCGGCTGAGGCCGGTCGACATGTCAGCCTCTCCCTCGTTCGGACCGCCGTCGGGCCCGCCCGTGCAGTTCGCCGCGCCCCCGCGCGAGGTGGGGGCGGTGGCCTCCGTGCTCGGTACGCCCACCCGGGCGACCATCCCGCTCAACAAGCTCGCGCCCGAGGCGGCGCTGCGCCGCCTCGAGCTGACCATCGTGCGGCGCCTCGAGGGCTACCTGCACGGTGACCACCTCGGCCTGCTGCCCGGGCCGGGCTCCGAAGCCAACGACGCGCGCCTCTACATCGCCGGCGAGGACGACGTCCGCAAGATCGACTGGGCGGTCACGGCCCGCACCACCGTCCCGTACGTGCGCGACACCGTCTCCGACCGCGAGCTCGAGGTGTGGGCGCTGCTCGACGTGACCCCGTCGATGAACTGGGGCACCGAGGGCGTCACCAAGCGCGACCTGGGCATCGCCGCGATCGCCACGATCGGCTTCCTCAGCCAGAAGATGGGCGACCGCTTCGGCGGCTACGTGATGAAGCCCGACAAGCTGCGCCGGCTGCCGGCGCGCTCGGGGCGCTCGGCGCTCTACGGCCTGCTGCGCACGATGCTCACCGAGCCGTTCGTCCCCGACCACGCGTCCGGACCGATGACCCTGGCGAACGGCGTCGAGCAGATGTCGCGCGCGCAGCGCCGCCGTGGCCTGCGGGTCGTCGTGTCGGACTTCCTGACCCCCGGCGACCACGAGCTCGACCCCAACGTGCCGCCGGAGTGGGAGCGCTCGATGCGCCGCCTCGCCGTGCGCAACCAGGTGCTGGCCATCGAGGTCGTCGACCGGCGCGAGATCGAGTTCCCCAACGTGGGCGACATGCTCATCCGCGACCCCGAGACCGACTTCGAGCGCTACGTGAACACCGCCGACCCGGACGCCCGCGCCCGGATGGACGCGGCCAGCTCGGCCCAGCGCGAGCGGATCCGCATCGCGCTCCGCCGCGCCGGGGTCGGGCACATCCAGCTGCGCACCGACCGCGACTGGGTCGCCGACATCGCGCGCTTCGTGCTGGCCTACCGCCGGGTGGCGAGCATGCTGCACGCCCCGCCCACGGGGGTGTCGAAGTGACCCCGCTGCTCGCCCCGCTGAACGTGTTCGGGGACGCCTGGAGCTTCTTCAGCCAGCTCAGCTTCGCCTCGCCCGGGCGGATGGCGATCCTCGTGGTCATCCCGCTGCTCGTGGCGGCTTACGTGCTGGCCACCCGGCGCAAGAACCGGCGCGGCATGCGCTTCACGAACACCTCGATGCTCGACGTCGTCATCCCGCGGCAGTCGCAGTGGCGCCGCCACCTCGCCGTCGCGCTGTCGCTGCTGAGCCTGATCACGCTGACGACGGCCTTCGCGCAGCCCACGACCGAGGTCAACGTGCCGCGCGAGCGGGCGACCGTCGTGCTGGTCATCGACGCGTCGCTGTCGATGCAGGCGACCGACGTGCCGCCCAACCGGCTCGACGCGGCCAAGGCCGCGGCCGTCGGCTTCGTCAACGAGCTGCCCGAGAAGTACAACGTCTCGGTCGTCTCGATGGCCGGGGCGACGTCGATCCTCGTGCCGCCGACGCTGCAGCACAGCAACGTGGCCAACGCGATCAACTCGATCAAGCTGCAGGACTCGACGGCCATCGGCGCCGGCATCGACACGGCGATGGCCGCGCTGCAGCAGGCGCCCAAGGACCCGGACCACCCCGACGACCCGGCGCCGGGCGCGATCGTGCTGCTGAGCGACGGCACCAACCAGCAGGGCCGTGCACCGCAGCAGGCCGCGGCCGACGCCCGCAAGGCCGAGGTGCCGATCTACACGATCGCGTACGGCACCGAGAACGGCTACGTCGACCTCGACGGGCAGCGCAACCCCGTGCCGGTCGACACCGAGCTCATGCAGCAGATCGCGCAGATCAGCGACGGGCAGTACTTCTCCGCCGCGACGCCCGAGCAGCTGCGCACCGTCTACGAGAACATCTCCTCCGAGGTGGGCTACGAGAAGGCCGACCGCGAGGTCACGGCGCAGTTCGCGGGCTTCGGCCTGGCGTTCGCCGTCCTCGCCGCGCTCGGCGCGATCTCCCTGGGGGCGAAGTGGCCGTGATCCTGAACCCGCTCCAGCTCGCCCCGCTGCTCTCCTTCATGGAGCCCGTGCGGCTGTGGTGGCTGCTGCTCATCCCGGCGCTGGTCGCGTTCTACCTGTTCCTGGTCAACCGCAAGCGCAAGCGCAACGCACGGATCGCGCGGACGATGTTCGACCTCGTCATCCCGCGCGACCGCACCTGGCTGCGCCACGTGGCCGTCGGCCTGTCGATCCTCAGCCTGCTCACGCTGACCATCGCGTACGCGAAGCCGAAGGGCGAGGTCGCGGTGCCGCGCGAGCGCGCCACGATCGTGGTGACGATCGACGTCTCGCTGTCGATGGAGGCCACCGACGTCTCGCCGAACCGGCTCGACGCGGCCAAGGCCGCGGCCGAGGGGTTCGTGAACTCGCTACCGCCGAAGTTCAACGTGGCGATCGTGTCCTTCGCCGGCACGGCGACGACGCTCGTGCCGCCGACGCAGGACCGGGGCGCGGCGACGGCGGCCATCCAGAGCCTGCAGCCCAAGGCGTCGACGGCGATCGGCGAGGGGATCTACACCTCGCTGGCCGCGCTCGCCCAGGTGGCGCCCGACCCCGGTGACCCGGACGCGGTCGCCCCGGCGCGCATCGTGCTGCTCAGCGACGGCAAGACCCAGATCGGGCGGCCCTCGGACGAGGCGGCCCAGCAGGCCAAGGTCCAGGACGTGCCGATCTACACGATCGCGTACGGCACCGCCGACGGCTACATCGACATCGGCGGCCGGCGCGAGCCGGTCCCGGTCGACCGGGCCGAGCTCAACCGGGTCTCGCGGATCTCGGGCGGGACCGCGTACACCGCCACCTCCGCCGGGCAGCTGAAGGACGTCTACCGCGACATCGGCAGCTCGGTCGGCACCGAGAAGGTCGACAAGGAGGTCACTTCGCGCTACGCCGGCTTCGGGCTGGCCTTCGCGATCCTCGCCGCCCTGGGCATGGTCTCCCTCGGCGCCCGCTGGCCGTAGCGCGGGCTCGGACGACGGTGCGGCGCCACCGGTCCGGGGGCGCTCACCGCCGGCCGCCTCAGGACTCGGTGACCTCGACCTCTTTCCAGAAGGCCACGTAGTTCGCGAAGTCCTTCCCGACGCGCTGGACGGCGCCGTCGTCGAGCTCCGGGTACGTCCACGCGCGGTCCTGGAGACGCTCGCCGTCGACGGCGACCGTGAAGTACTGGCAGGGCCCCTTCCAGGGGCACGTGTACGGCGTGGGACTCTCCTCGAGCAGCTCGCGCCTCACGCTCGAGGGCGGGAAGTACCAGTTCCCCTCGATCCTGATCAGCTCGTCCTGCGGCGCCTCGGCGATGACCGTTCCGTTGACCGATGCCTTCATGGTTCTCCTCGCGACGGTGGGGGACGACTGCGTCCGACGTCGATGATGCCCCGCCCGGTGGCGGGTGCCGCGCCGACCGGTCCTGCCTGTGCGACGTCGGAGGAATGACCGCGGCGACCGTCCGGTTGTGCCGGGGTGACCGAACCCGCTTCGAACCTGTCCGACGCGACCCGCACCGCCCTCGTGGTGGGGGCCAGCGGCATCACCGGGACGGCCCTGGTCGACCAGCTGCTCGACGAGGGCTGGGAGGTGCTGGCGCTGTCGCGCGGCGGCTCCGCCCGGGGCGGCGCGACCGGGGTCGCCGCCAACCTGCGTGAGGTCGACAGCCTCCGCGCGGCACTGGCCGAGCACCGTCCGACGCACGTCTTCTTCACCGCTTGGCAGCGCCAGGACACCGAGGCCGAGAACATCGCCGTCAACGGCGGCATGGTCCGCGACCTGCTCGCCGCGCTCGCCCACGCGCCGCTGCAGCACGTCGCGCTGGTGACCGGGCTCAAGCACTACCTCGGCCCGTTCGAGGCGTACGCGCAGGGCAAGGTCCCCGACACGCCCTTCCACGAGGAGGAGCCGCGCCTGGAGACCCCGAACTTCTACTACGCGCAGGAGGACGAGCTCTTCGCCGCCGCCGAGCGGCAGGGGTTCACGTGGTCGGTGCACCGCTCGCACACCGTCATCGGCTACGCCGTCGGCAACGCGATGAACATGGGCCTGACGATCGCCGTCGCCGCCACGCTGTCGAACGAGCTCGACCTGCCGTTCGTCTTCCCGGGTAGCGAGGCGCAGTGGAACGGCCTCACCGACATGACCGACGCCGGCCTGCTGGCCGAGCAGATGGTCTGGGCGTCGACCGATCCCGCCGGCGCGGACGAGGCGTTCAACATCGTCGACGGCGACGTCTTCCGGTGGCGCTGGATGTGGCCGCGGCTGGCCGCGCACCTGGGCGTCGACCCGGCCCGCGTCCGCGGTCCCGAGGGCGACCCGCAGCCGTTCGAGGAGCAGCTGACCCCGTACGAGGGGGAGTGGGCCGCGATCGCGGAGCGCCACGGCCTCGCCGAGGCCGACATCACCCGGCTGGCGTCGTGGTGGCACACCGACGCCGACCTCGGGAGGCCGATGGAGGTCGTCACCGACATGAGCAAGAGCCGCGAGGCCGGCTTCCTGGGCTACCGGCGCACCGAGCGGGCGTTCACCGAGCTGTTCGACCGTTACCGCGCCGAGCGGCTGATCCCTGCGGCGTCATGAACGCGGCCTAGGTTGATGCCCGTGATCGACGTCGCCGCGAACCTGCACCGCGTCCGGCAGGAGATCGACGACGCCTGCGCCGCCGCAGGGCGTGAGCCGTCGGAGGTGCGCCTGCTCCCGGTGAGCAAGACGCACCCGCCGGAGCTGCTCACGGCGGCGTACGACGCGGGTGCGCGCCTGCTCGGGGAGAACCGCGTGCAGGAGGCCGCCGAGAAGGCCGAGCACTTCGCGACGGAGCGGCCCGACCTGCGCTGGGCGATGATCGGGCACCTGCAGACCAACAAGGCGCGCCAGGTGGCCGGGTTCGCCGACGAGTTCCACGCGCTCGACTCGCTCAAGATCGCGCGGGCGCTGCACCGCGCCCTGCACGAGGAGGACCGGACGCTCGACGTCTTCGTGCAGGTGAACTCCTCGGCCGAGCCGCAGAAGTTCGGTCTCGCGCCCGAGGAGGTGCCTGACGTCGTCGGGGAGCTCGCGGAGCTGTCGACCCTCCGGGTGCGCGGGCTGATGACCGTGGCCGTGCAGCGCGACGCCGGGACCGGGGACGCGCCGGTCGCTGCGTGCTTCGGCCGCATGGTCGAGCTGCGCGACGCGCTGCCCGAGCACCTCTGCGGGCGCGAGCTGTCGATGGGCATGTCCGGCGACCTCGCCCTCGCCATCGCCCACGGGGCGACGACGGTCCGCGTGGGCCAGGCGGTCTTCGGGGCGCGCGACTCGCGCTGAGACTGACAGCGGGGACGATATGGCACCGCTGCGGTGCCAGATCGTCCCCGTTGTCCGTCAGGACAGGTTCTCGACCGCCAGCACGGGCACGTCGTCGGCGGGCGTGAAGCCGAAGACCTGGGCGAGGAAGCTGACCTGGGCCTCGTACGAGGCGACGATCGTCTCCGCGCGGCGGAACCCGTGGCCCTCGCCCTCGAACATGAGCAGCGCGACCGGCAGGCCCTTGGCCCGGGCGGCGTCGGCCATCGCCTCGGCCTGGTTGGGGGGCACCACGAGGTCCTCGAGCCCCTGCAGCAGCAGGATCGGCGCCGACAGCCGGTCGACGTGGTGGAGGGGGGAGCGCTCGACGTAGACGTCGCGGGCCTCGGGGTAGGGCCCGACGAGCCTGTCGAGGTAGCGCGACTCGAACTTGTGGGTGTCGCGCGCCAGGATCTCGAGGTCACCGACGCCGTACGAGCTGATCCCCGCGGTGAAGACGTCGGTCGCGGTGAGCGCGCGCAGCGTCGTGTAGCCGCCGGCGCTGCCGCCCTTGACGACGAGCCGGCGCCGGTCCGCCAGCCCCTGGTCGACCATCGCCAGCGCTCCGTTGGCGCAGTCGTCGACGTCGACGATGCCCCAGCGCGGCTTGAGCCGCTCGCGGTAGGGGCGGCCGTAGCCGGTGCTGCCGCCGTAGTTGACGTCGAGCACCGCGAAGCCGCGCGTCGTCCAGTACTGCTTGGTCAGGGTGAAGACCGCCTGCGACTGCGACGTCGGTCCACCGTGCGACAGCGTGATCAGCGGCGGGGCCTCGCCCTCGGGCGCGGTGAAGCCGGCGTTGACCGGCGGGTAATACCAGCCGTGGACGACGCCGTCGGCCCCCGGCCAGGTGACGTCGCGCGGCACCGAGACCAGGCCCGCTGCGAGCGGCGAGTCCGTGCTGCTGCGCACCGTCGACCAGGAGGCGTCCGCACCCTCGAGGTCCGACCCGGTGTCGAGCACGGCGAGCTCGGTGGGCCGGTCGGGCCGGGTGAGGACCGCCGCGGCGCCGCCCGGACCGGCGGCGAGCGCCGCCGCGCCGACGCCGGGCTCCGCGACGGTGCTCAGCGCGCCCGTCTCGAGGTCGACCACGACCAGGCTCGACTCCCCGTCGGTGATCCGGTGGGCGATCACCCGGTGCTCGTCGAGCAGCGCGTACGGGCTCGTGCCCAGCACCCACTGCGGGCCGGCGAACTCGGAGCGCTCCTCGTGGACCGCGCGCACCGACTTCGCCGGCGACCCGGCGGCGTAGAGGTGGAGGTTCCAGAAGCCGGTGCGGTCGGAGGCGAAGAGGAGGTCCTCGCCGCGCCAGCGCGGGGCGACCGCCGACTCCTCGGGCCCGCCGGCGACCGTCCCGTGGCCGGACAGGCCCTCGGGCGTGAGGTCCGCCACGCGCAGCGCGGTCGCGTCCCAGGGCATGTCCGGGTGGTCCCACTGGACCCAGGCCAGCCGGCCCTCGGCGCTCAGCTGCGGGGTGGAGTAGAAGTCGGCACCCTCGGCGAGGACGGTCACCGCGTCGAGGTCGTCGGCCGCGGAGCCGTCGAGCGGGATCGTGACGAGCGTGGTGACGGCCTCGCCGTGCGCGGCGACCACGGCGTCGCGGCGGTCCTCGCGCACCGCGACGACCAGGCCGCGCCCGGGGTGCACGTCCGGGTCGGCGTACCAGGCCGGCCCCTCGGCGGTCAGCGCCGTCAGCGAACCGTCACGGTCTCGGCGCCACAGCCGGCCGTCGGCGAGCGCGGAGTAGACGACGACGCCGTCGCGGACGCCGTACTCGCCGCCGCCGTACTCGTTGACGCGGGTGCGCACGTCGACCGGCGCCGGGGTCAGCTCCACCGGCTCGCCGCCGGCCAGCGGGCGGGTCCACAGGCTCGTGCGGCCGGCCTGGTCGGGCCGCGACTCCAGCCAGTAGAGGTCGTCGCCGTCGACGTGGACGGCGTCGAGCCCGACCGAGCCCGCGGTCAGGTCCTCGACGCCGACCGGCGACGACCAGGACCCGTACGGGGCGGTGGCGGGCTGGCGGACGGGTTCGCGGGCGGGGCCGGTCGGAGTCGCGGTCACCGGCCCACCCTACGAAGACTCGGGCGGCGCCCGGCGGGCGAGCGGACCTCGCGAACGCCTGGTGCGTCTGGGACTCATGAGGCAGAATGAGCGGCACAACGAAAGACGCTCAGCAAGACTCCACGCGGGACCCGGTGCGAAGGATGTCGGGGAAGGCAGCCCTGAGCTGCCGAGGTCCCACCGTGGAGGTTCGGATGAGCACGACCCGTGGAGTGCTGTACGTCCACTCGTCGCCGTCGGCGCTGTGCCCGCACGTGGAGTGGGCGGTCGGCGGTCTGTTCGGCATGCCCGTACGACTGGACTGGACGCCCCAGCCGGCCGAGCGTGCCGCGTACCGCGCCGAGTACTCGTGGCTGGGCGGCGTGGGCACTGCCGCGCGCCTGGCCAGCGCGCTGCGCGGCTGGCAGCGGCTGCGCTTCGAGGTGACCGAGGAAGCGCGTCCCGGCACCGAGGGGGAGCGCTACTCCTACACGCCCGCCCTCGGCGTCTTCCACGCCATCACCGGCCTGCACGGCGACATCATGATCCCCGAGGACCGCCTGCGGGCGGCCGTGCTGAGCGCCGCGAGCGGTGGCCGGAGCCTCGAGTCGGGGATCGACGAGCTGCTCGGCCGTGCCTGGGACGAGGAGCTGGAGACGTTCCGCCACGCCGGTGACGGCGCGCCGGTCCGTTGGCTCCACGAGGTGGTCTGAACACCCGGCGGATCTCGCCGAGTCTTCCTACGGGACGCGTACCCATGCCTACGATGCAGGTCTTCGGCCCTCGCAGCCGCGTGGGCCATCTCTGAGGAGCGTCCCCCGTGCCCCTGCCTGCCCGCCTCCGACCCGCCGTCCCGCTCGCGTCCGCGGCCCTGCTCGCCGCCCTCACCCTGCCCGCCCTGCCCGGCCTCAGCACCTCCGCGGTCGCCGCCCCGACGCGGCCCGCGGCGCCCGCCGCCTTCTCGACCCAGAGCGTCCGCATCTCGGTGCCCTCGGCCATCGACAGCGCCCCCTTCGACCGGGCGCGCTCGGTCACCGTCCCCACCGGCTGGACCGTGAGCGTGGTGGCGCGACCCAAGAAGGCGCGCCTCGAGATCCCGACGCCCGACGGCCGGCTGCTCGTGTCGCGCCCGTCGGACGGCCTGATCACGCGCCTGACGCCGAACAAGCGCGGCTACCCGACCTCCTCGACCCTGGTCAAGGGCCTGCGCCAGCCGCACGGGATGGCCTTCGACGGCAGCACGCTCTACGTCGCGGAGAGCCACCGGATCGACCGCTACACCTACAAGGACGGCAAGGTGGGTTCGCGCACCACGGTGCTCTCCGGGCTGCCGGACTCGAAGAGCAAGGACCTCAAGGGCGCGTACGCCCACGCCCTCAAGAGCGTGGCGGTCGGGCCGGACCACGCGCTCTACGTCTCGATCGGCTCCCAGGCGAACGTCTCCCCGGCCGACCGCTCCAGCAAGCCGCAGCGCGCGAGCATCCTGCGGGTCGACCCGGCGACCGGGAAGTACACGACCTTCGCCCGCGGCGTCCGCAACGGCACCGGGCTGGCCGTCGCGCCCGACGGGGCGCTCTGGACGGCGGTGAACAACCGGGACAACGTCGCCTACCCCTACCACCGCGACTGGGGGACCGACGGCAGCGACGACTACGGCAAGGTGATGGCCTCCTACGTCAACGACCACCCGCTGGAGCCGCTCGCCCGGCTCTCGGCGGGCCGCGACCTCGGCTGGCCGTACTGCAACCCCGACCCCGACGTGCAGCCCGGCGTCGCCGGGAGCGCGTTCGACTACTCCGACCGGGGCTTCGTGCGCGACGTGCAGACGAACGCGAACGGCTCCAAGCTCGACTGCTCGGCGCTGCCGCCGGTCGAGCAGGGCCTGCCCGCCCACTCCGCGCCGCTCGGGCTGAGCTTCACGCGCGAATCGCTGCCGGGCGTCGGGAGCGGGGCGCTGGTCGGCGTCCACGGTTCGTGGAACCGCAAGCCCCCGCGCGCACCCGAGGTCGCCTTCTTCCCGTACGCGAACGGCGGCCTGGGTGACCAGCAGACCCTGATGTCGGGGTTCCAGGACGCGAACGGCAACCGCTGGGGCCGCCCGGTCGCCGCGGTCCAGGGCGCCGACGGCGCGGTCTACGTCAGCGACGACTACGCGAACGCGGTCTACCGCCTGGCCCCGCCCGCCTGACCCGCCCGCACTTCTCCGCCGAGCGGTAGGTTGCCGCGCCTTTCGCACCCGAAATCGCGCTGCAACCTACCTCTCGGCGGGGGTGAGGGGGGGTACGCGCGGGGCCTGGGTTTGGGGCCGGTCGGCAGGCTGGACGTCCAGCTGTCGCACCGAGTGGAGGCTGTCGTGCCCACCCGTCGAGCTCGATCACTGGCCCTCGTGGCCGCCGGACTGCTCCTGGTGGGCGCCGGCTGCAGCACCTCGCCCGCCGCCGAGCCGTCGAGCGCACCGACGACCGCCGCCTCGGCGTCCTCGCCGCTCACCACCGTCGACCTGGCCGTGCCCCCGGGGCTCGCGGCGTCGCCGTTCGACGAGCCGCGCACGGTCGAGGCCCCGACGGGCTGGACGGTGAGCCTGGTCGTCCGCGTCGACGCGGCCCGGCTGCTCGCCTGGACCCCTGACGGCAAGCTCCTGGTCTCGCAGCCCAAGGACGGCCAGGTCACCCTGGTGGCTCCGGCGTCCGGGGGCGGCGAGGCCACGACGACGACCCTGCTGAGCGGGCAGAACCAGCCGCACGGGCTCGCCTTCCACGACGGCCGCCTCTACGTCGCCCAGAGCGACCGCGTCGACTCCTACGCCTACGCCGACGGCCGGGTGAGCGACCCCCGCCCGGTGGTCACCGGCCTGCCCGACGCCAAGAGCGACGACCTGCGAGGGGCGTACGCGCACGCGCTCAAGAGCGTCGCGGTGGGGGAGGACGGCGCGGTCTACGTCTCGGTCGGCTCGACGGGCAACATCTCCGCCGAGGACCGCGACGCCGACCCGCAGCGCGCCACGATCCTGCGCGTGCCCCCGGGCGGCGGCGAGGCCGCGGTGTTCGCGCGGGGCGTGCGCAACGGGACCGGTCTGGCCGTCGCGCCCGACGGCGAGGTCTGGACCGCGGTCAACAACCGCGACAACGTCCAGTACCCCTACGACCGGGACTACGACGGCGACGGGCGCTCCGACCTGGGCGAGGTGCTGCCCGCGTACGTCGGCGACCACCCGCTCGAGCCGTTCGCCCGGCTGACGCAGGGCCGCGACCTCGGCTGGCCCTACTGCAACCCCGACCCGGACGTCGACCCCGGTACGCCGGGCAGCGCGCTCGACTATTCCGACCGCCCGTTCGTCCGCGACGTGCAGACCAACGCGGACGGCTCCAAGCTCGACTGCGCGACCCTGGCGCCCGTGGAGCAGGGCATGGGTGCGCACTCCGCGCCGCTCGGCCTGAGCTTCACCACGGCCGCCGGCCTGCCCGCGCCCTACGGCTCGGGCGCCCTCGTCGGCATCCACGGCTCCTGGAACCGCACCCCGCCGCGCGCGCCGGAGGTGGCGTTCTTCCCGTACGGCTCCGACGGCACGATGGGCGACCAGCAGACGATCCTCACCGGCTTCCAGAGCCCCGACGGCGAGCGCTGGGGCCGACCGGTGTCGGCGGTCGAGGGCCCCGACGGCGCGGTCTACGTGAGCGACGACGACGCCGGCGCGGTCTACCGGATGCAGCCGCCGGCCTGACCTGCCGCCTGCGGACCACCCCAAAGGAGGGAATTCGCTCGATCGGTGACCGAATTCGGCCCGTCGCCCTTCACAGACGCCCCATAGGCGTCTTAACTGTCACTCGTCATCCGGGCGGGGGCCTGGCCGCACAGCGGCGAACGGGGTGACGCCGGCATAACCGCGAAGGCCCCCAGTGACGTCACGCCCGACGCCGCGCACGCACCGTGCGCGACCGCGCCATCGCGCGAGCGCGTCCGGGCACGGCTGGACCGTGCCGTCACCCCGGGTCGCGCTGCTGCTGGCCCTCTCCCTCCTGCTCGGCCCGCTGGCCGTGCTCCTGAACCCCGTCTCGACGCTGCCCGCGGAGGCGGCGCAGACGACCTGCACCCCGTCGTCCGGCTTCACCGCCTGCGTGGCCTTCACCTCCAGCGGCGCGGCCCAGTCCTGGTCGGTCCCGGGCGGCGTCTACTCCGTCAACGTCAGGTCCTGGGGTGCCGGCGGTGGCGGCGCGAACACCTCCTACTACCCCGGTCAGTCGGGCGGTGGCGCGGGCGGTTACGCCACGGGGACCGCGGCGGTCACCCCGGGCTCCACGCTCGGCGTGGTGGTCGGCAGCGGCGGCCAGGTCGGCAACGCCGGTGCCAACGCGACCTACGGCGGCGGCGGAGCGGGCGGCACGACGTCCAGCACCAGCCAGTACACCAAGGGATCGAGCGGCGGCGGCTACTCCGGCGTCTTCAGCAGCACGACGATCAGCCAGACCACCGCGCTCGTCGTCGCCGGCGGTGGCGGCGGCGCCTCGCCCGGGTCCGACAGCCCAGCCGGTTCGGAACCCTTCGCCGGTGGCGGTGGCGGCACGACCGGTGGCCAGGACGGGCAGGCGACCCTCTCCGGACGCGGGGGCACGCAGAGCGCGGGCGGGGCGGCGGCGAGCACGACGACCGGCTGCACGAGTGGGGCGGCGGGCGCGGCGCTGGCCGGTGGCAGCGGTTCCGGGGTGGCTGCCGCCAACGCCGAGGGCGGCGGCGGCGGTGGTGGCGGCTGGTACGGCGGCGGCGGAGGTCGCTGCCAGCCCGCCGGCGGGACCGGCAACGGCGCGGGCGGGGGTGGCTCCAGCTACACGGGCGGGACCGGCGTCACGAGCGGGTCGACGACGGCCGGGGGCAACGCCGCGTTCGGCAGCCCGGGCTCCGCTGGCGCGGCCCCGCAGACCGGCGCGGCCGGCTACGTCAGCGGTGTGGCCACCGGCGGCGGCGTCTCCACCAACGACGCCACCGCGGCGGGCGGCCCCGGTCTGGTGGTGCTGCAGTACAACGCGCCGGCCCCCTTGTCCTGCACCGCCGGCACCATCTACTCCCTCGCCATCGGCGGCGCGCTCTACGCCACGGCCACGGGCTCCGCGGCTCGGACCCAGGTCGGCGACTTCGGCGTGACCGGTCTCAACGGGCTGGCGGTGACGCGCGACGGCTCGGCCGCGTACGCCGTCCAGCAGGTGGCCGCCAACGGCGCGGCGCCGACGATCTACCGCTACACGACGACGTCCGCCGCGGTCACGTCGTACGCGACCACCGCCGTCCCGCCGAACGGCAGCAACTTCGTCGGCGGAGCGATCAACCCGGTGAACGGGATCTTCTACTACGCCTACTACACGGGCAACACGCAGACGCTCTACGCCTTCAACACCGCGACGAACACCGCGATCGGCCTCATCGGCTCGGTCACGGGGCTGAGCGCGGGCGGCGCGAACGGTGACATCGTCTTCGACCAGCTCGGGACGCTCTACGTCGTCCAGTCGGCGTCCAGCACGACTGCCGGCTCGTCCCAGCTCGGCCGCGTGACCTCCGCGGTGCCCACGACGGCCGGCAACGCGTCCCTGACCGCGACGCTCGTCAGCAACATCAACCCGTCCGCCAACGCCTACAACGGCATCACCTTCGACGCCGACGGCCTGCTCTACACCAGCAACTCCGCCGGCGGGACCACCGCGCCCGGCACGCTCAGCGCGATCAACCCGAACAGCGGCGCCCTCGTGTCGAGCAACACCATCGCCGGGGGCCCGAACACCAACGCGACCGTCGACCTCGCCGACTGCGACTACGGCGGCAGCCTCACCCTCCGCAAGAACGTCGCCTCGCGCGCCGTCAGCACGGACCAGTTCTCGCTGACGATCGCGGCTGGCGGCAGCACGCTGAGCACGGCGACGACGACGGGGACCACGACGGGCAACCAGACCCCGACCTCGGGCCCGGTGCCGGGTGTCCCGGGAACCACCTACACGCTGACCGAGACGGCGGCGAGCACGACCCCGGCGACGAACCTCTCCAGCTACACCACCGCGATCGCCTGCACCGACGGCGCCAACGGCAACGCGGCGGTGACGGCCACGCCCGTCAACGGCGCCAGCACCCCGTCGTGGACCGTGACCTTCCCCGCTGCGGGTAGCAGCTCCTCCGACCTGCTCTGCACGGTGACCAACACCGCCCGCAGCGCGGCGCTGTCGCTGAGCAAGACCGTCTCGCCCTCGACCGTGACCGCGGTCGGGCAGACGGTCACCTACAGCTACCAGGTCACCAACACCGGCAACGGCCCGGCGACCGGGCTGGCGATCAACGAGACGACCTTCACCGGCGCCGGCACCCTCGGGACCAAGACCTGCCCGACCACCACCCTCGCTGCGGGGGCGTCCACGACGTGCACGGCGACGTACACGACGGTGCAGGCCGACCTCGACGCGGGCACGGTCACCAACACCGCCACCGCCTCGGCCACCTCGACGAGCTCCGGGGCCACCGTCACCTCCGCCTCGTCGACGGCGACGGTGACCGCCACCCGCTCGCCCGCCCTGACCGTCGCCAAGACCGCCAGCCCCACCTCCGTCACCGCGGTCGGTGACGTCGTCGGCTACTCGATCCGGGTCACGAACAGCGGCAACGTCACGGTCTCGACGATCACCGTGACCGACACCATGGCCGCACCGGCCGGGCCGGACCCGGCGGTCAGCTGCCCGGTCACCACCCTCGCGCCGGGGGCCAGCACGACCTGCACCGCGTCGTACACGACCCGGCAGGCCGACCTCGACCAGGGCAGCATCAGCAACACCGCCACCGCCCGCGGCACGGCCGCCGGCGGCGCGTCGGTCACCTCGCCGGGCTCGAGCGCCGCCGTCGCGGTCGCCCAGACCAGCGCGCTGAACCTCACCAAGACCCCGGACGTCACGTCGGTGTCGCGGGTCGGCGCCGTCGTCACCTACACCTTCGCGGTGGTCAACGCCGGCAACGTGACCCTGACGAACCTCGCGGTCGCCGACACGGTGGCGAGCCCGGGCACCCAGGCGAACCTCACCACCGCCACCTGCGCCGCGACCTCGCTGGCGCCCGGCTCGAGCACCAGCTGCACCGCGACCTACACCGTCACCCAGGCCGACCTCGACAACGGCGCCGTGGCCAACACGGCGACGGCGACCGCCCGGCGCCCCGACGGCGCCACGGCGACCTCGGCCGCCGCCACCGCCCGGGTCACGGCGACGCGGACGGCGACCCTGAGCCTGACCAAGTCGGCGAGCCCGACCACGGTGAGCACGACCACGACGTCGGTCGCGTACGCGATGCTCGTCACCAACACCGGCAACGTGACCGTCTCCCAGATCTCCGTGGTCGACGCGATGACCGCCCCGGCCGGGCCGAACCCGGCCGTGACCTGCCCGGCCACCACGCTGGCCCCGGGCGCGAGCACGACCTGCACCGCGACCTACCCCGTCACCCAGGCCGACCGCGACGCCGGCTCGATCGCGAACACGGCGACGGTCACCGGCACCGGCGCGAACGGCAACGCGGTGACCGCGTCCTCCTCGGCGACCGTCGGGGTCGCGCAGACCCGCTCGCTGAGCCTGACCAAGACCGCCTCCCGCGCCACCGTCACCGCCGCCGGCCAGACGATCGGCTACACGTTCGCGGTCGGCAACACCGGGACGACCACCGTGACCGGGCTGTCCGTCGCCGACACGATGACCGCGCCGGCCAGCCAGGCGAACCTGAGCGCGGTGACGTGCACGGCGACGACCCTGGCTCCGGGTGCCTCGACCAGCTGCATCGCGACCTACACCGTGACCCAGTCCGACGTGAACGCGGGCGTGGTCGCCAACACGGCCGTGGCCAGCGGCACCGCGGGCGGCCAGGGCGTCAGCTCCCCGAGTGCCGCGGCCAGCGTCACCGCCACCCGCAGCCCGGCCCTGACCGTCACCAAGTCGGCCTCCCCGACCACGGTGGCCAGCACCGGGGCGACCATCACCTACACGTTCGTCGCCACCAACAGCGGCAACGTGTCGCTGACCGGGCTCGCCGTCACCGACACGATGACCGCGCCGGCCAGCCAGGCGAACCTGAGCGCGGTGACCTGCACGGCGACGACCCTGGCGCCGGGCGCGTCGACGAGCTGCACCGCGACCTACACCACGACCCAGGCCGACCTCGAGAACGGCACGGTCCGCAACACCGCGTCCGCGGCCGCGACGACCACGTACGGCGCCGCCGTCACCTCGCCGGACGTCGCCGCGACGGTCACCGCCACCCGCAGCCCGGCGCTCACGGTGGTCAAGACCGCGAGCCCCACCACGGTCCCGGCGGCGACCGCGCTCGGCTCGGTCGTCACGTACGGGTTCACGGTCACGAACTCCGGCAACGTGGCCGTCACCGGCATCGCCGTCGCGGACGTCATGACCGCTCCCGCGGGACCGAACCCGCCGGTCACCTGCCAGGCCACGAGCCTCGCCGCCGGCGCGTCGACGACCTGCTCCGCCTCCTACACCGTGACCCAGGCCGACGTCGACGCCGGCACCGTGGTCAACCGCGCCACGGCCACGGGCACCGGCACCGGGGGCGCGGCCGTCACCTCGGGCGTCTCCACCGCCGCGGTCAGCGTCGGCCAGAGCACCGGGCTCAGCCTGACCAAGGTCCCGTCGCCGACCACGGTGGCTGCCGTCGGCGACGTCGTCACCTACACCTTCCGGGCCACGAACACCGGCACGGCGAGCCTCACCGGCCTCGCCGTGGCCGACACCATGACGGCGCCGGCCAGCCAGGCCGGGCTCACCACCCCGACCTGCGCGGCGACCGCCCTCGCGCCGGGCGCCTCGACCACCTGCACCGCCCGCTACACGGTGACGCAGGCCGACCTCGACAACGGCGCCGTGGCCAACACCGCGACCGCCTCGGCGGCCCGTCCCGACGGCGCCCGGATCACCTCGACCAGTGTCGCGGCGAACGTCACCGCCACCCGGACCCCGGCCGTCACCATCACCAAGGCGGCGACCCCGGCGACCGTCAGCGGAGTCGGCGCCGTCGTCTCGTACGCGATGACGGTCACCAACACCGGCAACGTCGCGCTGAGCGCGGTGTCGGTCGTCGACGTGATGAGCTCCCCGGCCGGGCCGAACCCGGCCGTGGCCTGCCCGGCCACCACGCTGGTCCCGGGGGCGAGCACCACCTGCACCGCGTCCTACACGGCCACGCAGGCCGACGTCGACGCCGGCTCGGTCGCGAACACGGCCACCGTCACCGCCACCGGCTCGGGCGGCACGACCGTGAGCGCGTCGTCCTCGGCCGCCGTCGCGGTCAGCCAGACCCGCGCTCTCACCGTCACCAAGACCGCCTCGCCGACCACGGTCGCCGCGGTCGGGGCGGTCGTGACCTACACCTTCGGCGTCACCAACGCGGGCTCGGTGACGACCACCGGCATCGGCGTCACCGACACGATGACCGCCCCGGCCTCGCAGTCGGCCCTCGGCCCCGTGACCTGTGCCGCGACGACGCTGGCCCCGAACGCCTCGACGACCTGCACGGCGACCTACACGACCACGCAGGCCGACCTCGAGGCCGGGAGCATCGCCAACACCGCCCGGGCCACGGGCACCGCCGGCGGGCAGGCCGTCACCTCGCCCGCGGCGACCGCCACGGTCACGGCCACCCGGGCCCCGGCGCTGTCGCTGACCAAGACCGCGAGCCCGACCACGGTGACGGCGGCCGGCCAGACGGTGACCTACTCCTTCACCGCCCGCAACACCGGCAACGTCGCGCTGACCGGTCTCGCCGTCGCCGACACCATGACGGCCCCGGCCGGCCCGAACCCGACCGTCACCTGCGCGGCCACGAGCCTCGCGGCGGGCGCGAGCACCACCTGCTCGGCGACCTACACCGCGACCCAGGCCGACGTCGACAGCGGCAGCATCGTCAACACGGCCACCGCGACCGCCACCAGCACCGGGGGAGCGGTCACCTCGAACACGCCGACCGCGACGGTGTCCGTCACCCGCTCGCCCGCGCTCACCCTGGTCAAGTCGGCCAGCCCGGCGAGCGTGACGACGACCGGGGCGACCGTGACGTACGGCTTCGCGGTCCGCAACAGCGGCAACACCACGATCAGCGGCATCGCGGTCAGCGAGCGGACGTTCAGCGGCACCGGGACCGCGCCGGTCGCGACCTGCGTCGCCACGACGCTCGCGCCGGGGGCCTCGACCACCTGCTCGGCGACCTACACGACGACGCAGGCCGACCTCGAGGCCGGCAGCATCGCCAACACCGCGGTCGCCACCGGCACCGGTGCGGGCGGCGCCGCGGTCACCTCACCCGCCTCGTCGGCCACCGTCACCGCCAGCCGCGCGCCGGCGCTGGTGCTGACCAAGACCCCGACGCCGACGAGCGTCAGCAGTGTCGGGGCGAGCGTCGCGTACGCCTTCACCGTGCGCAACACCGGCAACGTGGCGGTCAGCGGCATCGCCGTCGCCGACACGATGGCCAGCCCGGCGACCCAGGCGAACCTGACCGCCGCCACCTGCCAGGCGACCTCGCTCGCGCCGGGGGCCTCGACCACCTGCGCGGCCACTTACACGACCACCCAGGCCGACCTCGACAACGGCAGCATCGCCAACACGGCCACCGCGAGCGGCACCAGCAGCGGGGGAGCGGTCACCTCCCCGGCCGTCACCGCCACCGTCACCAGCGCCCGCACCCCGGCGCTGAGCGTCACCAAGACGGCCAGCCCGGCCAGCGTCGCCGCGCCCGGCGCGGTCGTGAGCTACTCCTTCGCGGTCCGCAACAGCGGCAACGTCACGGTCAGCGGCATCGCCGTCGCCGACACCATGACGGCCCCGGCGACCCAGGCCAACCTGGTCGGCCCGACCTGCCCGGCCGGGGCGGCCTCGCTGGCCCCCGGCGCGACGGTCACCTGCACGGCGACCTACACGACCACCCAGGCCGACCTCGACAACGGCAGCATCGGCAACGTGGCGACGGCGACGGGCACCAGCGCCGGCGGCGGCACGGTCACCTCGCCGAACGCCACCGCCACCGTGCCCGCCGCGCAGACGCGCCAGCTCAGCGCGACCGCGACCGTCTCGCCGGGCAGCGTCGCCGCGGCCGGGACGGCGGTCTCCTACCGCGTCGTCGTCACCAACACGGGCAACACCACGGTCTTGGGCCTCGCCGTCGCGCCGAGCGCGTTCAGCGGCAGCGGGACCGCGCCGAGCGTCACCTGCCCGGCCACCAGTCTCGCGCCGGGCGCCTCGCTGACCTGCACGGCGACGTACACGACGACGCAGGCCGACCAGGACGCCGCGTCGGTGGCGGCGACCTTCCGGGCGACGGGCACGGCGGCCGGCCAGGCGGTCACCCCGGCCACCGCGACGGCCACGCTGACCACGACCGCCGCCCCCGCGCTGACGCTGGCCAAGTCGGCGAGCCCGACCGGCATCACGGCCGTCGGCCAGGTGGTCACCTACTCGTTCCGCGTCACCAACACCGGCAACCAGACCGTCACCGGGGTGTCGGTGGCCGAGACGGACTTCTCCGGCTCGCCGACCCCGGCCGCGACCTGCCCGGCCGGCGCCGCGACGCTGGCGCCCGGCGCCTCGGTCACCTGCACCGCGACCTACACCACGACCCAGGCCGACCTCAACGCGGGCTCGGTGACCAACACCGCCGTGGCCCGGGGGTCCGCGCCCGCCGGCACGAGCGTCAGCTCGCCGTCCTCGACCGCCACGGTCAGCGCGAGCCAGACGGCGAGCCTCTCGCTGACCAAGTCGGCCAGCCCGACCTCGGTCTCCGCCCGCGGTGCGGTCGTCACCTACAGCCTCCGCGTCACCAACGCGGGCAACGTCACGGTCACCGGCCTGGCCGTCACCGACACGATGGCCGCTCCCGCGACCCAGGCGAACCTCTCCGCCGTGACCTGCCCGACCACCACGCTGGCCCCGGGCGCGGCGACCACCTGCACCGCGACCTACACCGCCACCCAGGCCGACGTCGACAACGGCCGGATCCAGAACACCGCCGTCGCGGCCGCCGCCGCGCCCGGCGGGGCGACGGTCACCTCGAACACCTCGGCCGCCTCCGTCACCGCGGCCCGCGCCGGCGCGCTGAGCCTGGTCAAGACCGCCGACCCGACGACGGTGACGGCGACCGGCCCGGTCACCTACACCTTCGCCGTCCGCAACAGCGGCAACGTCACCCTCTCCGGCCTCGCGGTCACCGACAACCTGACCGCCCCGGCGAGCAACGCCCGGCTGAGCGCGGTCACCTGCCAGGCCACGACGCTCGCCCCCGGCGACACCACCACCTGCACAGGCACGTACGGCGTCGCGCAGACCGACCTCGACGCCGGCTCGGTGGTCAACACCGCGACCGTCGCCGGCACCGACCCGACCGGCGGCACCGTCACCTCCGCGCCCTCGACCGCCACGGTGACCACGACCCGGGCGGCCTCGATCAGCCTGACCAAGTCGGTCAGCCCGAGCACGGTGAGCCGCGCGGGCCAGAGCGTGGCGTACGCCTTCGCCGTCGCCAACACCGGCAACCAGACCGTCAGCGGGCTGAGCATCGCCGACAGCTTCACCGCACCGGCCAGCCCGGTGCCCTCGGTCGCCTGCCCGGTCACCACGCTGGCGCCCGGCGACCAGACGACATGCACCGCGTCGTACACGGTCACGCAGGCAGACGCCGACGCCGGGTCGGTGGTCAACAGCGCCACGGCGTCGGCCACCTCGCCGACGGGGGCGGTCGTCCGCTCCGCCGCCTCGACCGCCACGGTGACCATCGCCGCCGCGCCCGCCCTCGGCCTGGCCAAGTCGGCCTCCCCGACGACGGTCGGCAGCGCGGGCCAGACCGTCAGCTACACCTTCGCGGTCACCAACCCGGGCAACGTGACCGTCTCCGGGCTCGAGGTCGCCGACACGCTGGCCGCCCCGGCCAGCGCGGCCAACCTGACCGCGGCCACCTGCGCGGCCACCTCGCTCGACCCGGGTGCCTCGACGACCTGCACCGCGACCTACACCCCGACGCAGACCGACGTCGACGCCGGGAGCATCACCAACACCGCGACCGTCAGCGGGACCGCCCCCGGCGGCGCGCGCGTGACGTCGGCGGCGTCGACGGCGACCGTCACGACCAGCCGCGTCGCCGGCCTGACCCTGGCCAAGAGCGTGTCGCCGACGACGATCACCGCCGCGGGCGCGGCGCTGGCCTACCGCTTCACCGTCACCAACGCCGGGACGACGACCGTGACGGGCGTCGCGCTGGACGACGCGCTCGCCGGGCTCAGCGCCGTCGCGTGCCCGACGACCACGCTCGCCCCGGGCGCGGCCACGACCTGCACCGCCACCTACACTGCGACGCAGGCCGACGTGGACCGCGGCTCGGTGGTCAACCGCGCGACCGCCTCCGGCACCGCGGCGGGGGTCGGCCCGGTCACCTCGAGCCCGGCGGGTGCGACGGCCACGGTCACCGCGGCCCCGGCCCTGCGGCTGGTGAAGACGCCGAGCCCGGCCACGGTGTCCGCCGTCGGCCAGACCGTCACCTACTCCTTCGCCGCCACCAACACCGGCAACGTCACGCTGAGCGGGCTCGCCCTCGCCGACACCATGACCGCGCCGGCCTCGAACGACGACCTGAGCGCGATCACCTGCCCGACGACCACCGTGGGCCCGGGCGCGACGGTCACCTGCGCCGCGACCTACCGCGTCACGCAGGCCGACCTGAACGCCGGCCGCGTGACCAACGCCGCCACCGCGAGCGCGACGGCCCCGGGCGGCGCCCGGGTGGCCTCGCCGCTGGCCGGTGCCGCCGTCCGCGTCGACCAGGCCCCGGCGCTGGGCGTGCGCAAGACGGCCAGCCCGACCTCGCTGACCGCCGCCGGCCAGACCGTGACCTACTCCTTCGCGGTGACCAACGGCGGCAACGTCACGCTGTCCCAGCTCGGGGTCACCGACACCTTCGCGGCCCCGGCCGGTCCGGGCTCGGCGGTCGCCTGCCCGGTCACCACCCTCGACCCGGGCCGCTCGACGACCTGCACCTCCACCTACGTCGCGACCCAGGCCGACCTCGACGCCGGCTCGGTGAGCAACACCGCCACCGCCACCGGCCAGACCCCGGCGGGTGCCGCCGTCACGTCGCCGGCCAGCGCGGCCAGCGTGCCGGTCGTGCCGGGCGCCTCGCTGAGCCTCGTCAAGTCCGCGAGCCGGGCGAGCGTCGACGCCGCCGGCCAGACCGTCGGCTACGCCCTGCTGGTGCGCAACACCGGCAACCTCAGCCTGACCGGCGTCCGCGTGGTCGACACCCGCTTCACCGGCTCCGGGCCGGCTCCGGCGATCAGCTGCCCCGCCGGCACCCTCGCCCCCGGCGGCAGCATAACCTGCACGGCCTCGTACGCGGTCACGCAGGCCGACCTCGACGCCGGCTCGGTGTCGAACACCGCCGTGGCCAGCGCGACCACGCCCGGCGGCGCGGGCGTCGACTCCGCCTCCTCCACCGCCACGGTGACCACGGCCGCGAACCCGGCGCTCGGGCTCACCGGCACCGTCGCCCCGGTGAGCGTGACGGCCGCCGGGCAGCAGGTCACCTTCCGGCTGGTGCTGAGCAACGCCGGCAACCAGACCGTGACCGACCCGTCCGTCGCGGTGACGTCCTTCACCGGCTCGGGGCCGGCCCCGGTGCTCACCTGCCCGGCCGGCGCGGTCGCCCCGGGTGCCTCGGTGGCCTGCACCGCCACCTACACGACGACCCAGGCCGACGTGGACGCCGGCTCGGTCCGGCTCACCGCCACCGGCACCGCCACGACGCCGGGGGGACCGGTCACCTCCGGCTCGACGACGGTCACGCTCGGCGCGACGCGGACGGGCCAGCTCACGCTCGCCAAGTCCGCGAGCCCGACGACCGTCACGGCCGCGGGCCAGGCCGTCGCCTACCGCTTCGCGGTCACCAACACCGGCACGGTCACCGTCTCCGGGGTCGACGTCACCGAGACCTCCTTCGGCGGCACGGGCACCGCCCCGGTCGCGACGTGCCCCGCCGGTGCGCTGGCCCCGGGGGCGAGCACCACCTGCACGGCGTCGTACACGACCACCCAGGCCGACGTCGACGCCGGCTCGGTCACCAACACGGCCCGCGCCACCGGCACCAGCCCGGTCGGCGCGGTCACCTCCGCGCCCTCGAGCGCGACGGTCACCGCGAGCCCCGCGGGTGCGCTGCGGCTGGTCAAGAGCGTGTCGTCCGACCCGGTGACCGCGGTCGGCCAGCTCGTCGCGTACAGCTTCGCGGTGACGAACACCGGCAACGTGAGCCTCTCGGGCCTCGCCGTGGACGACGTCGCGACCGCACCGTCCGACCCGGCCGGGCTGAGCGGCGTCACCTGCCCGACCACCAGCCTGGCGCCCGGCGCCGGGACCACCTGCACCGGGACCTACCGCGTCACCCAGGTCGACCTGGACTACGGCACGATCCGCGACACGGCCACCGCCAGCGCGACCGCGCCGGACGGCAGCACGGTGACCTCGCCCTCGTCGTCGGCCTCGGTCGTGACGGTCCGGCTGCGCACGGTCGGCCTGGTCAAGTCCGCCGACGTCACCACCGTGTCCGCGGTCGGGCAGCAGATCGGCTACTCGTTCCTGGCGACCAACACCGGCAACGTCACGCTCTACCGCCTCGGGGTCACCGACCGGCTCGCGGCGCCCTCGGACCCGCAGTCGCTGAGCCCGGTGGTCTGCCCGGTCACGACCCTGGCGCCCGCGGCGAGCACCACCTGCACCGCGACGTACACGGTCACCCAGGCCGACCTCGACAGCGGCAGCATCAGCGACACCGCCGTCACCACGGGCGTGGGCCCGATGGGCCTGCAGCGTCCGTCGAACGAGTCCTCCGCCACCGTCGCGGTGTCGCAGGGGCCGGCGGTGACCCTCACGAGCTCGGTGAGCCCGTCGACGGCCGCCGGCGCGGGGGCCAACGTGACCTTCTCCTTCGTCGCCCGCAACACGGGCAACGTGACCCTGTCGCCGCTGGACGTCTCGGCGGCCCTCGCCGGTCCGGGCGGGGCGGCGCTGGCGGTCACCTGCCCGGCGACGAGCCTGGCCCCGGGCGCGGCGGTCACCTGCACCGCGCCGTACACGGTCACCCAGGCCGACGTCGACGCCGGCAGCGTCAGCGCCGCCGGCCGCGTGGCCGGCACCACCCCGCAGGGCACGACCGTCACCGCGACCTCGTCCTCGGCGCTGACCCTCGACGCCGCGCCGGCGCTCGCGCTGACCAAGCAGGCCACCCCGACGACGGTGTCGGCCGCGGGCCAGAACGTCGCGTACTCCTTCGGCGTCACCAACACCGGCAACGTCACCCTGACCGGCCTCGAGGTCGTCGACACCTTCGCCGCCCCGGCCGGCACCGCGGCCCCGGTCGGCTGCCCGACCACGACGCTCGCCCCGGGCGCGACCACGACCTGCTCCCTGACGTACGCGGCCTCCCAGGCCGACCTCGACGCCGGCTCGATCGTCAACTCCGCCGTGGCCCGGGCCAGCGCCCCGGGCGGCACCGCCGTCACCTCGCCGGCCTCGGGCGCCACCGTGACCGCGGCGCCGGCCGGGGCCCTGCGGCTCGCCGTCACGGCCTCGCCCTCGAGCGTCGCCCGCGCGGGGGAGAGCGTGACCTTCTCCTTCGCGGTCAGCAACGCCGGCAACGTGACCCTGAGCGCGGCCGCCGTCGCCGCGACCCTCGCCGCGCCCGGTGGCCCGACGCCGGTCGTCACCTGCCCGCCCGTGGCGCTCGCGCCCGGTGCCGCGACGACGTGCACCGCGACCTACACCGTGACCCAGGCCGACGTCGACGCCGGCCAGGTCGCGCTCGTGGCCACGGCGTCGGCGAGGACCCCGGCGGGCGACGACGTCGCCTCCCCGGCGGCGGCCACCAGCGTCACCATCGCCCCCGCCGCGTCGCTGCGGGTCGTCAAGTCGGCCAGCCCGACGACGGCGACCACGCTCGGGCAGAGCATCGGCTACTCCGTCGCCGTGACCAACACCGGCAACGTCAGCCTGGACCGGCTCGTCGTGACCGACAGCCCGGTCGCCCCGGCCGGGCCGGCGCCGACGCTCACCTGCCCGCCCGGCGCGCTGGCCCCGGGGGAGACCCGGACCTGCACGGCGACCTACACGGTCTCGCAGGCCGACCTCGACAACGGCCGGATCGACAACACCGCCGGCGCCAGCGCGCGGACCCCGGCCGGCGACACGGTCGTCGCCCCGGTGTCCCAGGCCAGCGTCGGGGTGGGCACCGCGCCCGCCCTGCGCCTCACCCTGACCCCGACCCCGCGCACGGCGACGACGGCCGGCACCGCGGTGTCGTACGCCTTCGCGGTCACCAACGCGGGCAACGTCACGATCAGCGGGGTGAGCGTGGCCCACACGTTCAGCGCCCCGGCCGGCCCCGGTCAGGCGGTCACCTGCCCGTCCGGCCCGGTCGCGCCCGGCCAGACGGTGACCTGCACGTCGTCGTACGTCCTCACGCAGGCCGACGTCGACAACGGGATCGTCAACAGCTCCGCCGTCGCCAGCGGGGTCACGCCGGCCGGCGCGACGACGACCTCGGCGGCGGCGACCGGCCGCGTGCAGGTCGCGGCGCAGCCGCAGCTGAGCCTGGTCAAGACGGTCTCGCCGACCAGCGCCGGTGCGGCCGGGGAGGCGGTGACCTACGGCTTCGTCGTGACCAACACCGGCAACGTCACGGTGACCGCGCCGGTGGTGACCGAGACCCGCTTCGGCGGCCGCGGCACGGCCCCCTCGCTGAGCTGCCCGGCCACCGCGGCCCTCGCCCCCGGCGCGAGCCTGACCTGCAGCGCCGCGTACACGGTCGTGCAGGGCGACGTCGACGCCGGTGGGTTCGACAACACCGCCGTCGTCACCGGCCAGGCGCCGGATGGCGCGGGGGTCTCCTCGGCGCCATCCTCGGCCCGGGTCGACGTGGCCCGTGCCGACGCGCTCGACCTCGCGCTGACCGCCGACCGCACGGCCTACTCCGCGGCCGGCGACCAGGTCACCTACTCCTTCGTGGTCACCAACACCGGGAACACGACCCTGAGCCTGGTCGACGTGCTCGACCCGACCTTCTCGGGCACCGGCGCCACCCCCGACCCGGTCTGCGCGAGCGAGGCCGGGCGGCTCGACCCGGGGGCCTCGGCCACCTGCACCGCCACCTACACGGTCACGCAGGCCGACGTCGACGCCGGCCGGCTGAGCCTCACCGGCCAGGCCACCGGCACCCCGCCGGGTGGCGGCGCCGCAGTGCTGTCTCCCACCCGCTCGCTCGAGCTGACGGCCGCGCGCACCGACGCGCTGAGCGTGGTCAAGACCGCCAACCCGACGCAGGTCGGGGCCGCCGGGCAGTCGGTCACCTACAGCGTCGTCGTCACCAACGGCGGCAACACCACCCTCACCGGCGTGACCCCGGCCGAGACCGGCTTCACCGGCTCCGGCGGGACCCCCGAGCTGACCTGCCCGTCGGGCACGACGCTGCTGCCGGGTGCGTCGACCACCTGCCGCGCCCGCTACGTCGCCACCCAGGCCGACCTCGACGCGGGCGGCTTCGACAACACCGCAGCCGCGACGGCGACCGGCCCGACCGGCCCGGTGTCCGCGGCCCCGTCGACGGCGACGGTCGGGGTGAGCGAGAGCAGCGCGCTCATCCTCATCGAGACGGTCAACCCCGACACGGTGAGCGCGGCCGGCGCCTCGACCGAGTTCCGCTACCGGGTGACGAACACGGGCAACGTCACGCTGGGCGGGCTGGCCCTGACCAGCACGGTCTTCACCGGGACCGGCGAGCCGCTCGCGATCACCTGCCCCCAGACGGTGCTCGCGCCGGACGAGCAGATCACCTGCACCGCGCCGTACGAGGTCACGCAGGCCGACGTCGACGCCGGCGAGGTCAGCGACACCTCGGTCGCGTCGGGACGCGTGCCGGCCGGGACGACCGTCACCTCGGCGCCGGCGACCGCCGTGCTGGCGATCGAGCGGACGCCGTCGATCGACCTGGCCGCAGCGAGCAGCGCCCCGACGTACGACGCCGCGAACCGGACGCTCACCTTCACCTTCACGGCGACCAACACGGGCAACACGACGCTGACCGACCCGGCCGTCCTCGCCACGGCGTACAGCGGCTCGGGCGGCGCGCCGACGATCGTCTGCCCGGCGTCGACGGGTCTGCTGCCGGGAGCGACTCTCGTCTGCACCGCTACGGTCACCACCACGCAGGCCGACGTCGACCGCGGCGCGCTCAGCCTCCAGGCGCAGGCGCAGGGAACCGTCCCGGTCCCCCCGACCGCACCGGCGGGCACGCCCTCGGCGACGGTCCGCTCCGAGCTCCGCACGGCGTCCGCGACCGCGCCCGCCGCGCCGTCCCTGACCACGGTCAAGACGGCGAGCCCGAGCAGCGTCACCACGGCCGGGACCGTGGTCACCTACTCCTTCCTCGTCACCAACACCGGCAACGTGACCCTGAGCCTCATCGGGATCGACGAGCAGGCGTTCAGCGGCACCGGGGCGGCGCCGGCCGTCACCTGCCCGGGCTCGCCGGTCAGCCTGGCCCCGACCGCGTCGGTCACCTGCACCGGGACGTACGTCGCCACGCAGGCCGACGTCGACGCCGGCGGGATCTCCAACACCGCCGTCGGCTTCGGCACCCCGCCGGACGGGTCGGCCGCCGTCAGGTCGGCCCCGAGCTCGGCCACCGCGGGCGCCACGGCCGCGCCCGCCCTCGACCTGGCGAAGACCGCGACCCCGACCACCGTGAGCGCCGCCGGGCAGTCGGTCCGCTACACCTTCACCGTCACCAACCGCGGCAACGTCTCGGTCTCCGGGGTCGAGGTCGCCGAGACCGCCTTCAGCGGGACCGGTGTCGCGCCGGCGCCGAGCTGCCCGCCGGTCACCCTCGCGCCTGGGGCGTCGACGAGCTGCGTCGCCCGCTACACCGTCACCCAGGCCGACCTCGACGCCGGCCGCGTGAGCAACACCGCCCAGGCGAGCGGTGCCGCCCCCGGTGGCGGCCCGGTCACCTCCCTCCCGGCGTCCGCCGAGGTGACGGTGAGCGCCGCCCCGGCCCTCGACCTGGCCGTGACCAGCACCCCGGCCCAGGCCAACGCCGCCGGTGACCAGGTGACGCTGTCCTTCGCCGTCACCAACCGCGGCAACGTCGGGGTCTCGGCGGTCGCCGTCCAGGCGGCGCTGGCCGCGCCGGCCGGGCCGGCCCTCACGATCAGGTGCCCGGGGGGCACCGTGGCCCCGGGCACGACCGCGACCTGCACCGCCGTCTACACCGTCACGCAGGCCGACGTGGACGCCGGCTCGGTGCGCGTCAGCGCGACCGCGGTGGGCACGCCCGCCTCCGGCGGCTCGGTCTCGTCCGCGGAGGCGGGCACCACCGTGCCGATCCTCGCCGCGCCCGCGCTGCGCCTGGTCAAGACGGCGAACCCGACCACCGTCGGCGGCGCCGGGGCGGACGTCGCCTACCGCTTCGCCGTGACGAACGTCGGCAACGTGACCGTGGGCGACTTGGCCGTAGCCGACACGTTCGTCGCCCCGGCCGGTCCCGGCAGCGCCGTGACCTGCCCGGTCGCCGTCCTGGCCCCGGGCGCGAGCACCACCTGCACCGCGGGCTACACCGCGACGCAGGCGGACGCGGACGCCGCCTCGATCCTCAACACGGCCACCGCGAGCGGCACCGCCCCCGACGGCGCGGCCGTGGTCAGCCCCGCCGCCTCGGCCACCGTCGGCGTCCGGGCGACGCCGGCCCTCGTCGCGCGCGTCAGCACCACGCCGACCAGCGGCCAGGTCGCCGGGCAGCGCATCACCTACGCCGTCGAGCTGACCAACGCCGGCAACCAGACGCTCACCGACGTCGCCGCGGCCACCGCGTACGCCGCCCCGGCCGGCCCGGCCGCGGCCGTCGTCTGCCCGCCGGGGGCGCTCGCCCCGGGCGGCACCGTCACCTGCACGACGTCGTACGTCCTCACCCAGGCCGACGTCGACGCCGGCGCGGTCCGCAGCACCGTGACCGCCACCGCGTCGGCGCCGGGCGGGGCCGTCGCCGCGGCACCCCAGCCCGTGCTGGTGCCGGTCGACGCGGCCCCCGCGGTCTCCGCGACCGTGCAGGCCGACCGGGCGATCGTCGCGGCCGTGGGCGACCGGATCGCCTACACCGTCGTCGTCACCAACCGCGGCAACGTCACGCTGGGCTCCGCGGCCGCCGTCGTGACCGCCTTCTCCGGCTCCGGCGCCGCACCGGCCCCGAGCTGTGGCACGGCCGTCCTCGAGCCGGGGGCGTCCACCACCTGCACCGCGACCTACACCGTCACCCAGGCCGACCTCGACGCCGGCACCGTGAACCTCGCCGCGGCCGGCACGGGCACCCCGCCGACCGGCGCGCCCGTCACCTCCGCCCCGGTGACGGTCGCCGTCACCACTGCGCCGACCAGCGGGCTGACGGTCACCGGGACGACGACGCCGGGCTCGGTCTCGGCCGTCGGCGACACCCTGAGCTACCGCGTCACCGTGCGGAACACCGGCAACCAGACCGCCACCGGCGTCCGGGTGGCGGGCACGCCGACCGCGCCCGCCGGCCCGGCGCCCACCTTCACCTGCCTCGCGACGAGCCTCGCGCCGGGCGCGGAGACGACCTGCACCGCGACGTACGTCGTCACCCAGGCCGACCTCGACGCCGGCCAGGTCGTCGACAGCGCGCTGGCCTCCGCGACGACGCCGGCCGGGCCGGTCAGTTCCGCGGCGCTCGTGCAGACCGCGACCGTCGACGCGGCCCCGGACCTCCGGCTGGTCAAGAGCGCGTCGCCGGCGACGGTCACCGCGCCGGGCCAGGGCGTCGCGTACACCTTCGCCGTCACCAACGCGGGCAACCAGACCGTCACCGGCCTCACGATCGACGACACGCTCGCGGCCCCGGCCGGACCCGCGCTCGCGGTGACCTGCCTCGACCGCGAGGTCGTCCCCGGCGCCACCGTCGAGTGCACCGCGGACCTCACCGTGACGCAGGCCGACGTCGACAACGGCGGCATCGACAACCGCGCCACCGCCCGCGCCGTCGCACCCGGGGACGTGGCCGTGAGCTCGGACGAGTCGGCGGCGAGCGTCTCGGCGACGGCGGCCCCGGGCCTCGCGCTGACCCGGTCGGTCAGCCCGCAGCAGGTGACCCGCGCCGGCCAGACGCTGACCATCACGGTGACGGCCACCAACACGGGCAACGTCAACCTCAGCGGCCTGCGGGTCCTCGACGAGCCGGTCGCCCCGGCCGGCGCGGCCGACCTCTCCTGCCCGGCGGCGACGATCGCGCCGGGGGCCTCGGTCAGCTGCACCGCGACCTACGTGGTCACCCAGGCCGACGTCGACGCCGGCACGATCGCCGGCACGGCCTCGGCGACCGCGACCACACCGACGGGCGCCGTGGTGCCCGCCCGCGCGGCCCTCGCCGCCGCGAGCGTCGCCGCGGAACCGGCCCTGAGCCTGGTGAAGACCGCGGAGCCCGGCTCCGTCGCCCGCCCGGGCCAGGGGGTCGCGTACGGCTTCGCCGTCACCAACACCGGCAACGTCACGATCTCCGGCCTCACCGTCGACGACGCGCTCACGGCGCCGGCCGCCCCGGCCCTCGTGGTGACCTGCCCGGCCACCGCGGTGGCCCCGGGCGGCACGGTGACCTGCACGGCCCCGTACGCGGCCACGCAGGCCGACCTCGACGCCGGCAGCATCACCAACACCGCCTCCGTCGAGGGCCGCACGCCCGCGGGTGCGACCGTGACCACCGCCGACAGCACGGCCACCGTCACCGCGGTCGCCACCCCCGCGCTGCGCCTCACCCGGGCCGCCACCCCGGGCACGGTCACCACGGTCGGCCAGGTCGTCGCGCTCACCTACGACGTCGTCAACACCGGCAACGTCACCGCGACCGGGCTGACGGTCACCGACACCGCGGCGGCTCCGGCCGGACCGGCGCCGAGCGTCACCTGCCCCGTCGTCGCGCTCGCCCCGGGCGAGGGCACGACCTGCACGGCGAGCTACACCGTCACCCAGGCCGACCTCGACGCGGGCTCGATCGCCCTCGCCGCCACGGCACGGGGGAGCGCCGCCGGCCAGGAGGTCCTCGGCGGGCCCGTGGCCGTCTCGATCGCCTCCGGCCAGAGCGCGGGCCTGCAGGTCGTCCAGACCGCGGACCGCGCCACCGTCGACGCGCCCGGGCAGACCGTCACCTACACGGTCACCGTCCGCAACACCGGCAACGTCACGCTGACCGGCGTCGCGCTCGACGAGGCCGCCTTCACCGGCCTGGGCACCCCGCCCGAGGCCACCTGCCCGGCCACCACGGTGCTCGCGCCGGGTGCCGCGTACGTCTGCACGGCCACCTACACCGTGACCCAGGCCGACCTCGACGCCGGTCGGTTCACCGGCTCGGTCGGGGCCCGCGCGACGAGCCCGACGGGCGCCGTCGTGCTCGCGCCGGCCTCGGCGGTCACGACCACTGCCGACGAGCGGCCCTCGCTCGGGCTGGCGCTGCGGGTCGCCCCGCAGACCGTGTCGCGGGTCGGGGAGGTCATCACCTTCACCGCCGACGTCACCAACACCGGCAACGTCACGGTCAGCGACGTCGCGCCCGATGCCGTGGTGTTCACCGGTCGTGGCGCCCCGCCCAACCGCGTCTGCCAGGACGACCGCACCCTGTCGCCGGGGGAGACCGGCGTCTGCACCTCGACCTACGTGATCACCCAGGCCGACCTGGACGCCGGCGGCGTCGAGGCCACCGCCTTCGGGGTCGGGCGCACCCAGACCGGCGCCACGGTCCGCTCCGGCTCCTCGGTGGCCCGCGTCACGGTCGAGCGCACCCCGGCGCTCGTCGCGACCGCGGCGGTCACCCCGACCAGCTACTCGGCCGTCGGCGACAGCGTCACCTTCACCGTCACGGTGGCCAACCGCGGCAACGTCACGCTGACCGCGCCGAGCGCGTCGGTCACGGGCTTCACCGGCGCCGGCGCGGCTCCTACGCTCGACTGCCCCGGGGCGCCCACCACCCTCGCGGTCGGCGCGAGCTACACCTGCACCGCGACCTACACGATCACGCAGGCCGACGTCGACGCCGGCTCGGTCGCGCTGACCGCCGCCGCGGCGGGTCGCGACGGGACCACCCCGGTCACCTCGGCCGCCACCACGGCGACGACGACCGCGGGCCGCGCCACCTCCGGGCTCAGCCTGGTGACCACGGCGACCCCGACGAGCGTCACCGGCGCGGGCGCCCAGGTCGCGTACACCTTCGTCGTCACCAACACCGGCACCACGTCGGTCACCGGGGTCGAGGTGGCGCGCACCGCCTTCACCGGGGCCGGGACGCCGCCGACGGTCGTCTGCCCGGCGACCACGACGCTGCGCCCGGGCGACACGCTCACCTGCACCGCCTCCTACACGCTCACGCAGGACGACGTCGAGGCCGGCAGCGTCAGCACCACGGCCGTGGCGACCGGCAGCGCCGGCACCGTCCCGGTCACCTCGAACACCTCGCAGGCCACGACCACCGCCGCTCAGCAGACGGCCGTCCGGCTCGTGCTCACCTCGCCGACCTCGTCGTACGCGGCCGTCGGCGACGTCGTGACCTTCAGCTACCGCGTCATCAACGACGGCTCGGTCCGGGCCGGCGCGGCCCGGGTGAGCGCGACCTCCTTCACCGGCACCGGCACCCCGCCGGTCGGCGTCTGCCCCACGACGACGGTCGAGCCCGGCCAGTCGGTCGAGTGCACCGCGACCTACGCCGTCACCCAGGCCGACCTCGACGCCGGCTCGGTCGTGCTGCGGGCCACCGGTTCGCTGGCGCGGGCCGACGGCACGCGCGTCGTCTCCGCGGTCGACGACGAGGCGGTCAACGCCCAGCGCCTGCCGGCCCTGACCTACGCGGTGGCCGCCGACCGGACGGGCATCGCCGCGGCCGGCGAGCAGGTGCGCTACAGCTACACGATCACCAACGCCGGCAACGTCACCGTCAGCGGTTCCACGATCCGCTCGACCGCCTTCTCCGGCACCGGCTCCGCCCCGTCGGCGGCCTGCGCCGACCGCGCGCTCGCGCCGGGGGAGTCGGTGACCTGCACCGCGACCTACACGGTCACCCAAGCCGACGTCGACGCCGGCGTGGTGCGGCAGACCTCGGAGGGCCGCGCGGCCGGTCCGGACGGGACGCTGGTCACCACCCCCGCGGCCAGCACGACGCTCGGCGTCGTCGACGCCCCGGCGCTGACCGTCGTCAAGAACGCGACCCCGGAGCGGGCGGAGCGCCTCGGCGACACCATCACCTACGACTTGGTCGTCACCAACACCGGCAACGTCACGCTGACCGACGTCGTGCCGACCGAGGTGAGCTTCACCGGCGGCGGTGCGGCCCCGGCGCTGGTCTGCCCGACCAGCGCGGCCCGCCTGGTCCCCGGCGCCTCGGTGACCTGCAGCGGCACGTACGCGGTGACCCAGGCCGACATCGACGCCGGGACCATCGACAACACCGCGACGGCGAGCGGGCAGCCGCCGCGGGGCGCGGCGATCACCGCCACCCCCGACGACGCCCAGGTCGTCATCGGCTCCGCGCCGGCCCTGCGGCTGCAGAAGACCGTGTCCCCGACCACGGTCGCCGCGGTCGGCGACGAGGTGACGTTCTCCTACCGCGTCACCAACACCGGGACCATCACGCTCACGGGCGTCGGGGTCGTCGAGGGTGCATTCACGGGCTCGGGGACGCCGGGCGACGTCAGCTGCTCGACCGCGCGGCTCGCCCCGGGGAGCGCGACGACCTGCACCTCGACCTACGTCGTCACCCAGGCCGACCTGGACGCCGGCACGGTCGCCAACACCGCGTACGCCGTCGGCACCTCGGGCGGGACCCAGACCCGGTCGGCCGACTCGACGGCCATGGTCGGCGTCCGCGCCACCCGCGGCCTCGACCTGGGCATCACCCCGACTCCGAGCAGCGGCCTGGGCGTCGGCGACCAGCTCGGCTGGACGGTCACGGTCACCAACCGCGGCAACCAGACGGTGACCGACCCGGCCGTGACGGTGGCGGCGTGGACCGGCGCCGGGACGCGGCCGACGATCACCTGCCCGACGGGCGGCCTCGCCCCGGGCGCCTCGGTGACCTGCACGGCGACCCCGACCACGATCACGCAGGCCGACGTCGACCGGGGTTCGGTGAGCCTCTCCGCCGCCGCGAGCGCGACGACGGCGGGCGGTGCCGCGGTGACCTCCGCCGAGGTCCAGGCCAGCGCGACCACGCGGCGCGCCCCGGCGATCACCGTCGCGCTCGACGTCGACCCGACCACGTACTCGGTCGTCGGCGACACGCTCACCTGGACCGCCCGCGCGACCAACACGGGCACCACGACGCTCACCGACCCGTCGGTCGTCGTCGGCACCTGGACCGGCTCGGGGGCGGAGCCGACGTTCAGCTGCCCGGCCGGCGCGCTGGCGCCGGGGGAGTCCGTGGTCTGCACGGGCACCTCGACCGTCGAGCAGGGCGACCTGGACCGCGGCACGGTCGCGCTGACCGTGCGGTCGAGCGGCCGGTCCGCCGGCTCCGACGCACCGGTCCTCTCCGAGCCCGCCTCGAGCAGCGCCGACGCCGACCTCGCGGGTGCGCTGAGCATCGACAAGACGGTGTCGCCGCAGCGGGTCACCGCCGCCGGCCAGACCGTCACCTACTCCTTCGCCGTCACCAACACCGGCAACGAGACGCTGACCGGGCTGCAGGTCGTCGAGTCCGGGTTCACGGGCTCCGGCGGCACGCCGACGCCGGCCTGCCCGGCCACCACGGTGGCTCCGGGTGACGAGGTCACCTGCACGGCGACCTACGTCGTCACCCAGGCCGACGTCGACGCGGGCACCGTCGACAACCGCGCGGCCGCCTCCGCCCTCGGGGCCGGCAGCGGACCCGTGGGGAGCACCTCCGACGGCGCCCGCCTGACCCTCGACGGGCGTACGGGGCTCGGCCTCACCAAGTCCGCGGTGCTGGACGACCGCGACGGCGACGGCGTGGGCAGCCTCGGCGACGGCGTCGCGTGGGTCTTCGTGCTGAGCAACACCGGCACCACGACGCTCACGCAGCCCGCGGTGTCCGACCCGACGGCCGGCGCCGTGACCTGCCCGACCGGGCCGCTCGTGCCCGGTGCCTCGGTCACCTGCCGCGCCGACGTGGTCGGCACGATCAGCCAGGCCGACGTCGACGCCGGTGCGGTGACCAACACCGCGACCGCCTCCGCGCTGCCTCCGTGCCCGATCTCCGGCGAGCTCCGCGTCGGCTGCGGCCGGATCTCGTCCGAGGCGGCCACGGCCACCCTGCCGGTGGCCGGCGCGACCGGGCTGACCATGGTCAAGCGGGCGCAGGTCCTCGACGACGGCGACGGCGCCACGGGGCCCGGCGACCGCATCCGCTGGACCTTCGTCGTCACCAACACCGGCACGCTGACGCTCGACGACGTCGCCGTCGACGACCCGACCGCCGGCACCGTCGCCTGCCCGACCACGACGCTCGCACCGGGGGAGCAGACGGTCTGCACCGCCGCCGAGCGCGTCATCACCAGTTCGGACGCCCGGCGTGGTTATGTGACCAACACGGCGACCGCCACCGCGGGCGACACCGTCGGCCGGACGCTCTCCGACACCGCCAGCGCGCGCGTGCGGGTGGCTCCGCTGGCCCAGGCGACCGAGCTGGCGAAGACCGGGGCGACGGTGTGGCTCGGCTACGCCGCCGTGCTCGGCCTGCTCCTCGTGGCCGCCGGTGGTCTGGTCCTCGTCCGCGGGCGCCGCCGCTCATGACCCTGCTCGACACGTCGAAGTGCCACCCCCACAGGAGGTCGTCCATGTCCCCGCTGCTCTCCCCGTCCTCGCGCTCGTCGCGGACCTCATTCCGTGCGCTCGCCCCGGCCGTCGCGCTCGTGCTCGCCCCGCTGGCGCTGACCGCGTGCAGCGGCGACGACGAGGCACCGGCACCGGCCGGGGCCACCGAACCGGCCGCGGCGCCGTCGAGCTCGGCGCCGAGCCTGCCCAAGGGCGTCAAGCCCGCGGCGGTGCCGACCAAGGTGGCCAACGACGTCGACGACCGCAAGAACGTCGTCATGAGCGGCTGCAAGGCCACCGACGGCGGCTGGGGCGCGACGGGGACGGCGACCAACCCGGGCAAGGAGGACGTGACCTACAAGGTCACGGTCTTCTTCACCACCACCGCGGCCACGACGATCAACTCGGCCTCCACCGAGGTCGACGTCAAGGCCGGCGACACGGTCAAGTGGGACGCGGCGAAGAAGTTCACCGCGCCCGACGAGATGCTCTGCGTGCTCCGCGGGGTCGCCGCCGACTAGGGGCGCCAGGGGCGGTCCGCGCGGCTCGTACGGATCAGCCGAACGCCCAGCGGGGACCTGACCCGTGTGCGAGCCTCGTCCCGTCCCCGACGAAGACAAGGCCCCGATGACGACCGACGTCCCGCTCGACCGGCCGCTCTACGACGCCTCCTTCGCGCAGGCGGTACGGCGCTTCTGGGCGAAGTACGCCGTCTTCTCGGGCCGGGCAGGCCGGGCCGAGTACTGGTGGTGGGCGCTGGCCGCGGCCGTCGTCGGGCTGGTGCTCGAGGCGGTGCGGTTCGTGCTCGTCGGGGCGTCCCTCTCGGACTATCTCGCCTCGCCGTTGTACTCGCTCCGCTGGACGTCGGTGCCCTCGCTCGTCTGGTTCGCCGCGACGTTCGTGCCCACCCAGGCGCTCGGGGTGCGACGTCTCCACGACGGCGGGCGTACGGGGTGGTGGCAGCTGCTGTCCCTCGTCGTCTTCGCGACCAGCTTCGTGCAGACGCTGTTCCTCCCGAGGACGGTGTCGCTCACGACCCCGCCGCCGATGCTCACGGGTGTCCCGCTGCTGGTGACGGGCCTCGCGAGCGCGGTCACGCTCCTGGTCGAGGTCGTGCTCATCGTCTGGTACACCTCGCCGCCGGTGCCCGCGGGTGAGCGCTTCGAGCGGCCTCGGCGGTCCTGACCGGGCCAGTCGTCAGGTGTCGAGCGGGTCCGGGCGCACCGTCCGGCCACGGGACGCCGTCACGGCCCAGTCCTCGACCGTACGGAACGGGTGGCCGGGGGCGCCGCGCTCCGTGACTCAGGCCCGAGGTCGCCGGGTGGCGAGGCGACCGGCCAGCCAGAGCACGAGCCGGCCGAGGGCGAACACCAGGAACCGGGCCCCCACGGCCACCCGGACACCGACCAAGGGCTGTCGTGACGGCCAACCCTCGTCACCGACGATCGCCTGCGCGAGGTTCAGCAGGACGCCGAGGAGGAAGGTGACGGCGAGCCCCACCGTGAGCGCGGCGGACAGTCGGCCCTGTCGAACGGACGGTTCGGTGGTCATGCCGAGCATCGTCGCGCGATCGACCACCCTGCGCACGGTCTTCAGACCCACGGGCGCGACCGGTCTGTTCTGGGAGACGCCCCGAGGGCGATGGCGAGGAGCTGCGGTCCTCTGACCTGCGATGCTGCTCGGGTGGACGCCGACGGCAACGTGAAGACGTCGACCCTGGTCGTCGGGGTCGCGGTCGCACTCGCCCTGACCCTCCTGTGCGGTGCGCTGGCCGACGCCTTCGCTCCGCGGCTCCTCCCGTGGGCCTTCGTGCCCGCCCTCGTCTTCGTCGCGATCTACGTGCGGGCACTCCGACGCAGGGGCACCGTGAGGGGCGAGGAGCCGGAGCGCCGCTGACGCGACCTTCGAGCTCATGATCGGCGACGCGCACGAGAGAGCGCGAGTCGCATCACTGACACCACGCCCAGGGTCTGTCGGGACGCGCTGACGAGCCCGTCTCCTGCTGCGGGGCGAGCCACGCGAGCGGTTGGATGTCGACGTGTCTCCTGCTGCGAGGACCGATCCGGTCCTCACCGATCGGCTGCTGCTGACGCCGATCGGCGTCCAGCACGTCGACGAGCTCGCGATCCTCCACCAGGAACCGCTCGTCGACCACTGGACGGGACCGTGGACGCCGGCCCTCGTCCGGACCTGGGTGAACGGCATGGCGGAGCGCTGGGCCGTCGACGGCGTCGGGAAGTGGATCGCCCACGACCGCTCGACCGGCGTGCTCGTGGGTCGTGGAGGACTCAGCCGGATGGTCATCGGCGACGAGGCCGTGCTCGAGGTGGGCTGGGCGGTGCGCGATACGTCGACCGGCAATGGCTACGCCACCGAGATCGGACGAGCAGCCCTCGCCTGGGCAGCGACGTTCTCCCCCGAGGTCCCGGTCGTCGCCTTCACCGAGGTGCACAACGCGGCGTCGGTGGCGGTGATGCGACGTCTCGGCCTTCGTCGTTCAGGGGTGATCCACCGCGAGGGGCTGGTCGCCGGCCGGCCCGGCCTCCATGCCCGGGCGCCGTTCGTGCTCTACCGCCAGGACGTGGCCGGGCCGGGGAGGGCGTGAGCCGACGGACGCGCGCTCGAGGAGCACGGCAAGCGCGCTCAGCCCGTACTACCCGCCGTCCGGTCGCGGGGTCTCGTCCCTTCCTCCATCAGCGTCGTACTCCTTGACGGTGCGACGCCAGCTGAGGATCGACACCAGACCGATGCCGGCCCAGACGACGACCATCAGGATCCGCCAAGCGTCGGCGCTTGGGCTGACGAGGAGGGCGACGAGCCAGAGCACGGCGACGAGCAGACCCACCAGTCCCATCACCAGCTGCCAGACCGGCCGACGGGCGGGCCAGGGGCGCGGTACGGACATGTCGCTCATCCTCACCGCGCTGTCGAGCGTTCGCTCCTCGGGGTCGACCTCAGCGGAACCAGGCGGCCCGTCGCCGCGAGCCAGGGCTCAGTCGCCGCTGCCTCCTCGCCGGCGCGACGGGTGGCCGCGGGTGCGTGTCCGGGCGTTTCGGACGACGCGGAGCACGCTCGACGGGAGGTAGAGCGCAGCGCAGAGGCCCGTCAGGACGAGCGCGACCGTGTCGCGGCTCCAGCCCGGCGGCCACTCGCTGTCGAGAACCCGGATGATGAACAGCCCCAGCCAGAGGAGCCCGAGGAGGAGACCCGAGACTGGCGACTGGCTCACCCGCCACCAGGGCCGCTTGCCTCTCGTCACCGGGATCAGCTGCGTCGAGCCGTCCTCCTCGGTGACCTCGATCTGACCTCCACGGAACTCCGCGAGCGTGGAGGTCGCGCCCGTCAGTGCCTGGTCGCGGCTGACGGCCCGTCGCAGGGGTCGTGACGCGGCAGGCTCGCTGATGGTCCAGCCGTCCGCCTCCCGCCTGACGAGGAGCCGGGTGCTCCCGGTCTCGAGCGGTGGGTTGAGGAGCCGCTCGTGCAGACGTCTGAGGCGGGAGCCTCGTTCGGTGGAGCCGGGCTCGGCCATGGGCTCATCCCAGCACATCCGGCGGCTGCGTACGAGCCGGACGACGTGACGGGCACCGCGCACCATCGGCCACGGGGACAGGTCGAGGTGCGGGCGACGTCGAGGTACAGTCCTGCGCGTCGCGAAAATCGACGGCTGACCTCGTCCGCCGTCGCCTGCAGGCCGAGGTCACCCGACCCGGATCAGCGTCTCCCCAGGAGTGGCCCCTCGTGGTCACGCCCGGAGCTCGTGCGACGAGCTCCAGATCAGGAGCGCTCTCGTGTCCTTGCCCATCACCATCGTCGGCGCCGGCCTCGGCGGCCTCGTCCTCGCACGCGTCCTCGCCCTGCACGGCGTCGATGTCGTCGTCTACGAGGCCGAGACCTCGATCGACGCCCGCGCCCAGGGCGGCCTGCTCGACCTCCACGAGTACAACGGCCAGCCGGCGATCCGCGCGGCCGGCCTGTGGGACGAGTTCAGCGCCCTCGTCCGCCCGAACGAGGACGCCAAGCGGGTCGTCGACCAGGACGGGACGGTGCTGTTCGACCACCCCGGCAGCACGGACGGTGACCGCCCCGAGATCGACCGCGGCGACCTGCGGCGCATGCTGGTCGACTCGTTGCCGCCCGGCACGATCCGCTGGGGCCACAAGCTGACGTTGATCGGCGTCGACGGCGACGGGCGCCGCGAGCTGCGCTTCGCCGACGGGTCCCGGGTCAGCGCCGACGTGCTCGTGGGCGCCGACGGTGCGTGGTCGCGCGTGCGTCCGCTGCTCAGCGACGCCCGGCCGGGGTACAGCGGGGTGACCTTCGTCGAGACGACGCTGAAGGACGCGTCCCGTCGTCACCCGGCGGTCGCCGCGCTCGTCGGGGACGGGACGCTCATCGCTCCCTCGCCCGGGCAGGCGGTCATCGCCCACAAGCACGCGGACGGCAGCCTGACCACCTACGCCGCCGTGTCCCGGTCGGCCGAGTGGCTGGCCTCGGTCGACCTGGACGCCCCCGACGGGGGTCGGGCGGCGGTCGCAGCAGCGTTCGGGGAGTGGGCACCCGAGCTGCGCACACTGGTGACCGAGTCCGACGGCGCCCCGATCCTGAGGCCCATCCACGCCCTGCCCGTGGGGATCAGCTGGCCGCGGGTGCCAGGCGTGACGCTGGTCGGCGACGCCGCCCACCTGATGTCGCCCTTCGCCGGCGAGGGAGCGAACCTCGCCCTGCTCGACGGCGCCGAGCTCGCGCGCGCCCTCGTCGAGTCGCCCGACGACCTCGAGGCGGCGATCGCCGCGTACGAGCGCGAGCTCTTCCCCCGCAGCGAGACCTTCGCCCGGGCGAGCGCGTCGAACCTGGGGCTCTTCTTCGGCGAGGAGGCGCCGGGCTCGGTGGCCGGCATGTTCCGGCGGCTGGTGTCCTAGCGACGCCCGCGAGCCGGACCGCCCTCGACCGGCCGGCCGGGGGATCTCCCCGCCGGCCGTTCTCCGTCCCCACGTAGGTTGCCCGTCGCACCGGGCCACCCGGGCCTGGTGCCGGACCAACCCCGAGGAGCGCGATGACGACCGACGAGCCCGTGCCGGTCTACCTGGACTGCGACACCGGTATCGACGACGTCCTCGCCATCGCGTACCTCCTCGGCCGGCCGGACGTCCGGCTCGCCGGCATCGGGACGGTCTCGGGCAACATCGACGCGCGCACCGCCGCGCTGAACACGCTCCGGGTCCTGGACCTGTTCCGAGCCCCGGACGTCCCGGTGGCCAGCGGTGGGTGCGACTTCCTCACCCGCCGTTACGACGGTGCGCCGGCCGTGCACGGCACCGACGGCATCGGCGACGTCGGGCTCCCGGAGAGCGCCCGGGCGCTGTCCGACCAGAGCTCGGTCGAGATGCTCCTCGACCTCGCCCGTCGTCACCCCGGACGCCTCCGGGTGCTGGCGATCGGACCGCTCACCAACCTGGCGCAGGCCCTCCGCCAGGACCCCGACCTCGCCCAACTCGTGCGCGACGTGACCGTGATGGGCGGCGCGTTCCTCGTCGGCGGCAACATCACCCCGCACGCCGAGGCCAACGTCTACAACGACCCGGAGGCGGCCGCGGTCGTGTTCGACGCCCCGTGGGAGGTCACCGTCGTCCCCATCGACGTCGCCCGCGACCACCGCTTCGAGCAGGCGGACCTGACGGGCCTGGCCGGCAGCGCGTCGGCGGCGGTGCGCACGGTCGCCTCGATGCTCGACGTGTACGCCGACTTCTACGACGGCGTGTACGGCCGACGGCTGGCCGTCCTCTACGACCCGCTGGCCGCCGCGGTCCTGAGCGGCGACCTGGTCGTCACCCGGGACCTCGTCGGCCCCGTCACCGTCACCACCGGCGACGGTGCCGAACGTGGGCGCACCACGACGCCCGAGGCGCTCGAGCACGCCGAGACCGCGAGCCGACCCAGCCACCGCGTGGTTCTCGCCGTGGAACCAGGCTTCGCTCCGCAGCTCGTCGCGGCGCTCCAGTCTCTTGGGGAGCCGTGAGCGCGCCTTCCACCCCTGGTGGTCGACGGCCGAGAAGGACCATTCGCACAACGATCTCGGCCTGGTCTGGCGCTGGGGCCAGCGGCACGACATCGTGTCGTGCATGTCGACCTCGGTGGTGCTCGACCGGGCCGGACCCCGACCGCGACGCCGGCTCCCCGGGAGAGCCGCGGTCGTCCTGGTCGTGCTCCTGGGACTGCTGGTCACCGGCTGGTGGTGGGGCCGCGGTCCGCAGTCGTGGTGGACCGCACGGTCCTTCGTCGAGGCGCTGGAGCACGGCGACTGCGCCGCCGCCGCCAGGCACTACGCCGGCGAGAAGGCCAGCGTCGACTGCTCGCCCTCCGCGTACTGGCTGCCCGACGACCTGACCGGCTACACGCTGCACTGGGACCGGATCGGTCGTGGTCCCGACGACGACCAGGCGGCCGTGGCCGTCACGCTCCCGCAGGACGACGCCGCGTACAGCCTCCACATGGTGCGCCGGGGCACGGGCTGGGTCATCGACGAGGTCGACGTCAGCGCCTGAGGGCTCCTCCTGTGCGACGACGCCCGGCGCGGAGCCGCGCGTCGTCCACCCCTACGAGGACGAGCGCCCCCTCGGCCGGGCGCGGCTCAGCCGCCGGAGCCGGCGCGCACGTCCCAGCTGTAGGTCTGCCTGGCGTCACGGGGCCCGCCGTCGTTGCGGTCCCACCGGATCGACTCGTAGACGAGCTCGGTCTCGTCGAGCAGGCTCGGCGCGCCGATGACGACCTTGCCCACGTACGTCTTGCCCAGCGTGACCTTCTGCGTGCACACGTCGGTCTCGCAGCCGTCGATCTCGACCCCGGTCAGAGGGGTGCCGCTGAGAATCCGGGACAGCAGGGCCACCGAACCGGGGCCGGTGCGTGTCCTGGCGGCGATCGCGTCGAAGCTCGGCCTGCCGACCGCCGCCCCCGTGCCGGAACGGTAGCTCGTGTCGGCGGAGACGCCCTGGCTCCAGCTCTCGGTGGACAGGACGCCACGAGACGTCGTGGACGAGTTCAGGGTGGTCGTGTACCTCGTGTCGTCGGTCGAGGCGGCCACGGCCGTGCCGGACGGCGAGGAGGTCGCCTTCGTGACGTCGTAGGCCACGCTGACCGCCCGCGAGGTGTCGGGGGACGACGTGACCTTCTCGGTCCTCGGCACCAGGTGCAGCGTGGCGACGGCGCCGGCCGGCCCGGGCTCGACCGCGACGCGACCGAGGTAGACGTCGGTGAGGTCCAGCTGGAGGGTGCAGTGCCCGGTGCGGGTGTCGGTCGGACCGTCCGGTCGTTCCTGCGGGACGAGCTCGCCGGGGCGGCACATCTCCAGGCGGGCGGTGGGCACGGAGGTTCCCCTCGAGATGCTCGACAGCTGGGTGAGGACCGAGGAGGCCATCGGCAGCGTGACCTTCACGTCCCCGACACTAGGCTTGCCGGCGGCGGAGGTGGTACCCCCGAGGTTGACGCTCGCGCTGATCTCCTGGGTGAACCCGATGACCTCGACGGGTCCGGCGCTGCCGAGGGCCAGGCGGTAGGTGAGGCCGTACGGGTTGGGGTCGGCGACCTCGCCGCCGGCGGGCCCGGGGGGACCGGCCGGGCCGGGCGCACCGTCCTTCCCCGGCAGCCCGGGAGCTCCGTCCTTGCCGTCGAGGCCGGGCGCTCCGTCCTGGCCGGCTGGACCTTGCGTGTTCCAGGTCAGCCGCTTCTCCTTCGACGAGCACTTCGTCTTGGCCGAGACGACGCGCACGACGCCGGACTTGGTGTTCGAGCAGGCGGTGATGGTCGTCGACGGGGTCGCGGCGTTGACCAGTGCGGTCCCCGACAGGGACAGCCCGATCACCAGCGCGCTGATCCCGACGACACGGCTACGTCGCGACATGGGCACTTCTTCCAGGGGGGCAGGTCGTACGACCTGGCCGAGCAGCCCGAGCGGAGCAGACCCCCGGGGCGCGTCGCCCGGCACCAGAGCCCCTCGCCGGAGATGCTGCCACGAGACTCTCGCGGGCGGGCGCGTTCTGTGATTCTGCTGAGAACCTCGAGTCCCGGCCGTACGACTCCGACTCCGTACGGCCGGCGGGACCGATCAGCGAACGGCCCCTGAGGAGGTCTCCCGGATCAGGGCGATGGGGACCAGGGCCAGCAGGCACAGCGCGGCGATGAACAGGTAGTGCACGGTGAAGCCGAAGTGGCCGATGACGAAGCCCGCCACGGGGGCGGCCACCAGGCCCGACAGGCCCAGCCCGACGCCGATCATGATGCCGAGCCCCGACGAGGCCCCCTCGGGCACCGCGTCGATGATCGAGGCGTACATCACCGGGAAGGGGCTGTTGCGGAACAAACCCCACAGGATCAAGATCACCCAGGCCGACGTGAGCGAGCTGATGAAGATCATCAGCGCCACCGTCACGGCCCAGCCCACGGCGAGGATCGAGAGCGAGAACTTGCGGCCCTTGTGGTCGCTGACGGTGCCCCAGACGATCTGCCCGATCCAGCCGGTGATCCCCGACGCGCCCGACACGGTGATCGCCAGCGCCAGCGGCAGGCCCGCGTCACGGGTGAGCTGGACGGTCAGGAAGGTCACCACGCCCGCCTCGGCCCACAGGAAGAGGAAGTTGACCGCCACCGCGAGGCGGACGTTGCGCTCCCGCAGCGCCGCCTTCACCGACGTCCACGCGGCCCGGGTCGGCTTCTCGGTGCGCTCCTCGTCCAGCTCCTCCTCGGTCAGCGACGGCGTCATGCCGTGCTCGGTGATCCAGGAGTTGACCTTGGTGAGGTTGCGGCGGCGGGCGATGACGACCTGGATCACGACGATCGGGATCGCGATCAGCGGGATGAACAGGAAGGCCTCTCGCCAGCCCGCCGCGGCGACGACGCCGCCGATCAGCAGCAGCCCCACGAACTGCCCGAGGGGGAAGCCGGTGTGGTGGGTGCCCACGGCGAAGCCGCGGTTCTCCTTCTGCCACCACTCGCCGACCATGGTGACGTTGACGGGTTCCATGCCGCCGGTGCCGACACCCATGATCACGCGGTAGATCTGCAGCTGTCCGAGGGTCCTCGAGAAGGCGGTGAGGACCGAGGAGATGATCACGATGGCGACCGCGACCGCCCACGCCCAGGCACGACGGGCGCCCTTGCCGAGCGCGTCGCCGAAGATGCCGATCACGAGCCCGCCGATGGCGGTGCCGAAGAAGCTCAACCCCGTGAGGAGTCCGCCCTCGGCCTCGGTCAGGCCGAACTCGCTCAGGATGGCCGGCAGCACCGCAGGCAGGATCCCGCGGTCCACCGAGTTGATCAAGATCGCCCCGGTGGTGACCACGAGCATCCACCACGAGATCGGATGGGCGTGGGGGAGGAAGCGCCGGAAGCCGACGGTGGGCTGCGGGGTGCTCGGATGCGCGGTGGTCATGGACGGCCTGTCCTCCCCTGGTCCGGCCTCGATGCCAGACTCCAGAGTGACCCTAACCACATCGGGAGCGGTCGCCCAGACCTGCCGTCATGCTCGTCCCGCGGGCGCAGCACGCGGCGTCCCCACCCAGACCGCCGCGTCGACCACCTCGACCGCGCGGCCGGGGTGGAACCAGCAGCCCCTCCCGACGAAGCAGGTGCCGTGAAGACCGAGTGGAAGGCCACCGACGACCCGCGGTGGCCGTTGACGGTCCTCGTGCACGTGGTCGTCGCAGCCGTGGTGGTCGCGCTCGTCGTGGGCGTCTGGCACCGACCAGTCGGACTCGTCCTGGCCTACCCGGCCGCGAGCCTGCTCGCCGTGCTCGGCGTGGTCAGAGGCCGGGTGCGGCTGACCGACGAAGGCGTCGAGGTGCGCAGGCTGAGGACCCGGGTGTATCGCTGGTCCGACATCGTGTCGGCCGAGCGTGCACCGGAGTGGGAGGACACCTCCCTCGTGTGGCTACGACGGCGCGGCGCCGTGCCCACCTCGTCGCCCGACGTGCTCGCTCTGCCGGGTCTTCGCCGTGGAGGCCCAACCGACGAGATCCTCGACGACCTGGTCGCTCTCATCCGCCGGCGAGCCGGGATCGACGAGAGGGGCGCGGCCGCCTCCACTCCCTCCGCCGCTCCCTGATCGGCTCTCGTGAGCAGGCCGACCAGGGCACCTGTTCGCCGGTCGGGCACCGGACTCGCGCGATCGTCGCCCCCCAGATCGCCGAACTCGGGCGCGACGTGTGTGATCAGGGCACGGCGCAGATCGAGGGACTGCTCAGACCCGAGGCCCTCTCCACCACGATGGGTCCGAGGTGTCCCACCCACGTCGTGATCGGAAGGCGGACTTCGTGCAGACGATCCGACCGGATCCAGCGCCTGGACCCGACCCGACCCCTCACCAGCTGCTCAAGAAGGCGGTGCCCGCAGCACTCGGCGCTGGTGTCGCCGGAGCGGTCGTTGCACTGGTGGCCCATCGTCCGGTGGTCTACGCCTTGCTGTGGATCGGGGCCTGGTTGGTGATCTTCGGTGTTGGAAACCTGCTGCACCGCAGGGACCGATGACGACCGCTGGAGCACCGGGGCCATCGCTCTGGAACGAAGCCTGCGGATCTCGGTCGACGTGCGCTCGCGAGTCGATCGCTGTGCGAGGCGTGCCTCAGGACCTAGGACGCTCGACTTCGCTTCGAACGGCGGGTCGCTCGGGAGCGCGGACCGAGATCACCGGAGTCGTGGATGGAGGTGGGCCCGGTCTAGGCGACACCCTCGGCGGTCAAGACGTCGTCGACGTAAGCGCGAACGGGCTGACGGCGAGCCCCGGCGAGCAGGCGCGCCCGGTCCTTCTCGATGCGGACCTGGTGGATCTCGCGATCGCCGACCGTGAGGTGGTACGTCTTGGTCAGGCTCACCGACAACGTCCGCAGGTCGCGCACCACCGAGTGCCCATCAACCGTGACGGCCAGGTTGCCCCAGAACTTGTTGAAGCTGAAGACGACGCGATGCCTCTCCTGCTGACCCACCTCGAACTCGAGCTGCATCGACCTCGACCGCACGCCGACCAGCAGGGCGATCAAGAGGAGCAGGGCGGCGACCCCTCCGTCCCAGCTCCACGCGGCCAGGGCGTAGGTCAGGCATGCGAGCGCCAGCACTCCGCAGACGAGTCCACCCACCACGCGGGCGCGCGCGTCGCCGCTGAACGGTGGCGCAGCGTCAGTCACGACCCGAGCCTCTCTTCGTGAGGCCGATGCCGGTCCCGACAGCCAGCGCGGTCAAGGGCAGGACGACGATCGGGACGATGCTGTCCGACAGGGTCACCACCGATCGGGAGACGACCTCGCTGAGCACGAGCACCACGAGCGCGATCAAGCCGACCACCAGCCATCTCGCCACGACGTGAGCGTACGGCTGGTCGCTGTCGTGCGCTCAGCCTCTGAGGACGTGGTCTCGGCTTCTCGTACGCCGACGTCCTCCGAGAACGACGCACTTCACCAACGGTGCATCGAGCAGCGCAGGAAGCAGCCGGACCTCGATGCGGTGGCTGTGGGGTCCGCTGGCGACCCGGGTCTGAGAGAGTCGCCGCATGTCGTCTGCTCGACGCGTGCTCGTCGCCTTCCTCGTCGGCGCCGTGGCCGCTCTGATCTACGGACTGGTGAGCCACTACAGCTCGGGCAGGGTCTCGCCCGCGGGCGCTCCGGTCGTCGGCGCTCTCATCGCCGTCGGCTTCTACGTCCTGGTCCTGAGAAGGCGTGGACCCTGATCGTCCTCCAACTGCTCCCCACGGTCTGCCCGTGTCCCGTCCGTCCGACGAGGACACGTCGAGGCCGTTCCGGCGGTGCCTGCCCGGGCTTCCCGCCGTCCCCGCTCGTCTGACCCTCGTCGGTCGGTCGACGACGGGTGGTGCAGGCCGCTTTGCATTCCTGGAAGCGGCGCCGATACCACCGGCACGCATCGGACGTCTGCCAGACGTCGGCGGCATACTCGACCGCGTGGGCACGTCGGACGACGACTCGAGGGGCCGCTCGCGGTGGTCCGGCCCGCTCCTCGTGTTCGCCGCCCTGAACCTGGTTCTCCAGCTGGCTCTCCCGGCGCTCGGCGTGCCCCGTGCGATCGCCACGCTCGTGGCACTACTGGCTTCGGCGACGGTCGTGGTCGTCGGCGTGCTGCTGATGGCGCGACGGGGACCCGACCGCTCGCCTCTCGACTGACTTCACGAGCGACCGAGGACGGCTGACGTGCAGGACGCGTCGGAGAGCGGTGCGGGGTTCAGAGGGTGGCTCTGGTGCGCTCGGGAAGCGACCTCGGACGAGACACGCCAGCCTGACCGCATCCTGCCTGTCGCGGTCGGTGGCCCACGCCGATCGGGATCCGCGTACCCCTTCCAGGCTCTGGCCGCGGCTGGGTTGCCCGGCCCGACGGTCTCGCCGAGGTCGGCTCATCGTGTCCGGGCCCGGGGTGCAGGGTTGACCACCCTGGGGTTGAGCCTGGGGTTGAGCGACGACCCGGAAAGATCAACGGTGCGGTTGACGATCCGCGGTCAGCTCCACGACAGACTCTTTCCCGACGGGGATCTGGCTTCACGCCATCCGGGGGGGGAGTGGCGTGGAGCTGTCAGGCAACCAGCAGGAGAGGACTCGGATGATCGACGAGCTCTCGCTGCCGCGGTTGCTCCGGCTGATCTCCGCAGGAGTGGTTGTCGCAGGATCGGTGTCCGTGGCGCGAGGGGGGACCGTCCCGGCACCGACCAGCAACCGTTCCGCTCTCGAGACGCCGCCGCCCGGTCCAGGCCGGCGGCGGCGTCTCGACCGCATCGCCCGTGTGGAGCACCTCCTCGGGTGCCGGTCACCACGACGGGTGATGACGAGCAGCCTTCGCCCGGCGGCCCGTGCCGGCCCACCTCCTTCTCCCGGCAGCGGATCAGGACTGTGACAGCGTCTGGGTCGGTGACGGTCGAGAGCCTGCGCGGTGGGGAGTTCGCGCGTGTGTTCATCACGATCGGCTGGGTCTGCACCGCGGTCGTCGGGGTGGTGACGGCGGCGGTCGGCCTGCCGTCGGGGAGAGCAGCGGCGACGTCGGTCGTGGTCCTCACGGTCGTCGGTCTCGTCAGCTGGAGCGCCACCCTGTGGACGACGGAAGAGCCGGGCTGGATCCTTCCGTGCCTGGCGGTCACCGGCGTCTGCGGGGCGGGCCTGGACGCGATCCACTCCTCGGGGCCCGGTTACGTGCTCTGCTACATGGCCGTGGCCGCGATCGGGTTGCGACGCCGGGGCCTGGCGGCCGGGTTGGTCGCAGGTCTGGTGGGCGCCGGTCTGGTCGCAGCGGAAGCATCGGTCTCGCCGGAGCCCGTCAGCGCCGCCGTCGGCAGCGGCATCGGCGTCGCCTTCGTGTTCGTCGCCACCAGGTTCGCCGGCGCCAACCGCGACGCCGCGCTGCGCGTCCAGGCGCTCCACGCCCAGGAGCGGGCCACCCGCGTCGCCCAGAACGAGGCCGCGGTGCTGGCCGAGCGCGCGCGCCTGGCCCGCGAGCTGCACGACGTCCTGGCCCACACGTTGTCCGGGCTCGCGATCCAGCTGGAAGCCGCGCGCATGCTGGCCGAGCACGTGCACGCCGACCCGCGGCTGATCGACCACCTCGCCACCTCCCACCAGCTGACCCGGGACGGCCTGGTCAACGCCCGTCGGGCCGTGGTGACGCTGCGCGACGACACCCCGTACGGGGTCCGGCAGCTCCCCTCGCTGATCGAGCTGACGCGACGCACCACCCACCTCGCCATCACCGCGGAGGAGAGCGGGCTCCCGGTGGACCTGCCGGCCGAGCTCGACCTCGTCGTCTACCGCACCGTCCAGGAGTCGCTGACCAACGCGGCCAAGCACGCCGGGCCCGATGCCACCGTCGACGTGCTCCTGCGGTGGACTGCTCAGGTGCTGACGGTCGAGGTCCGCGACGACGGCGGGACGGTCGCCGCCCCTGCGCCCGAGGGCGGTCACGGTCTGGCCGGTCTTCGCGAGCGGGCCGGCCTGTGCGGGGGAGCGCTCCAGGCGGGGCCCTGCGCGGGCGGCTGGAGGGTCGAGCTGACCCTGCCGCTGCCGGCACTGCGGCCGACCAGCGGTCAGGCGGCTCGCCCGTGAGCGGGACCGATGCGGTTCCGGCTCCCGTCCGGGTGCTGGTCGTGGACGACCAGCAGGTGATCCGGGAGGGGCTGAGCATGATGCTCGGACTGCTGGACGACCTGGAGGTCGTGGGCGCAGCGGTGGACGGTGACGACGCCCTGCGTCAGATCGCCGATCACGACCCTGACGTCGTCCTGATGGACCTGAAGATGCCGGTCCGGAACGGCATCGACACGATCACGGAGATGCGGGCGCGAGGCAGCCGAGCCCGCGTGGTCGTCATGACGACGTACGACGAGGACGAGTGGGTGTTCTCGGCGCTGCGCGCCGGCGCGTTGGGCTTCCTGACCAAGGACGTCGGAGCCACCGAGATCAGGAGCGCCATCATGGCGGTCGCGACCGGGCGAGCCCAGCTCGACCCCGGGGTGCAGCGCAAGCTCCTGGAGATGCTGACCGCCGGCTCCGGCTTCGGGACCGCACAGGCGGCGGAACGCGCTCCCGCCCCACTTCCCGGCCTCACCGCCCGTGAGTGCGAGATCCTGGACGAGATCGCCCAGGGACTCGACAACAACCAGATCGCCGAGCGGTTGAGCATCTCCCTGGCCACGGTGAAGACCCACGTCAACCACCTGCTGAGCAAGACCGGGTGCACCAACCGAGCGGGCCTGGTCATCTACGCCTACGAAGCAGGCCGGGTCGATCCACGGCCCGGCGGCTCGCCCTGAGCCCGAGCGCCCGATGCTCGGGGCAGCGACCTCACGGGCACCGGCGCGACAGCGGTCCCTCCCGCCGACCAGCGCTCGACCGACGCCGGTCGCGACGGCTGCGGTGTGGCGCTGGGGAGGGCGACCGGGTTCAGCTGATGCCGACGAGTCCGACGACGCCGAGCGCGTACAGCACGAGCACGGCGAGGGAGTCGACACCCATGCCGAGCACCCGCCGCTGCGGCCGGAAGATCAGGCCGGTCGTGTAGACGAGGGTCAGGAGCATGGCGATGGCGGTGAGGTAGATGTCGCTGCTGTTGGCCTGGGGGAGCACGGCCTTGCCGGAGAGCAGGGCGGCGACGAGGAACAGCACGGGCAGGAAGGCGTTGCCGCCGAAGATGTCGCTGACGGCGAGGTTGTCGTCCCCCTGGCGGATCGACTGCAGGCCGGTCGAGATCTCGGGCAGGGAGGTCGCGAGGGCGAGCACCGTGGCACCGAACAGCACGCCGTCGAGCCCGACCTGCGAGGCGGCGGCGTCGCCGGTGCGTTCGAGGACGACGCCGGCGCCCAGGGTGAGCAGGGCCGCGACGGCGAACACCAGCACCGTACGGCCGGTGGAGTGCTTCTGGTGCTCCTGGTGGTGCGCGGGCTTGCGGCGCCGGTGGCCCTGGGGGTGCGGTGAGCTGTCGGGCGCGCGGCCGTCCTCGTGCCAGGGCAGGTGCGACCCGGAGCGGCGGACCAGGAGGAGGCCGACCAGCCAGACGACGGCGATGAGGACCACGCCGGGGGTGAGGCGGGCGAAGGTGAGGTCGGAGGGCAGCTGGCTGCCGGCGACGACGACGGTGAGGACGGCGACGACGACGAGGGCCTCGACGACGAGGGTCAGCGACGCGGCGCGGTAGGTGAGGGGCTTGACGTCCTTGCCGCGCTTGCCGAAGCGGTCGAGGACGACCAGCACGACGGTCTGCAGGGCGATGCCGCCGAGGATGTTGCCGACCGCGACGGAGATGTTCCCGCTGATCGCGGCGCTGACGGTGATGGCGAGCTCGGGCAGGTTCGTGGCGACGGCGAGCACGATCAGCCCGCCGAGCGCGCTGCCGAGGTGGAAGCGGGTGTCGAGGACGTCGGTCGTCTTGGACAGCTGGATCCCGGCGAACCAGACGACGACGGCGGCCACGACGAACAGGCCGATGAGGGCCCACAGAGGCAGGGCGCTCATCGGGCGAGTGCGCCTTCGGGCTCCACCGAGGCCGCGGACCGGATGCCGCCGACGAGCGTCGGCTCCGGGTGCGGGTGGGAGAACGTCTGGTGGTGGCGCCGGCTCGCGCGCGCGTGGTGCTGCGCGGCGCGTTCGACGAGCTCGGCCGCCAGCGGAGCCAGCGGCTGGTCGTCGCGCCACAACGCCCGGAGACGTCGACGCAGCGGGGGGCCTTCGACGTCGACCTCGACCAGGGTGCCGGCGGCGAGCTCGACGCCGACGGCCAGGTCGCTGAGCACCGCCGGGCCCCAGCCTCCGATCACCGCCTCCACCACCGCGTGGTTGGTCGGCAGCTCGGCGAGCGGTTCGGGACGGGGAACCCCGACGTCACGCAGGGCGTGGTCCAGGGCGAGCCGAGGCGCCGACCCGGGTCCGCGGTCGATGAGCCTGGTCCGGGCCAGCTCGGTCCGCGAGACGCGGCGCGGGTGGCGCTCGGCCCAGGGATGACTGGTGCTGACCACGAGCAGCAGGACGTCACGCCCCACCTCGCGGTCGCTGAGGCTCGAGGAGGCCTCGTGGCCCTCGACGAACCCGACGTCCGCCGTCCCGGCCGCGAGGGCGTCGGGGACGTCCTCGGAGTCCATCGACTCCAGCCGCATGGTGGCACCGGGGTGGCGACGGGCGAGCCCGGCCAGCCACCCGGGGACCAGGTGCTCGGCGACGGTCTTGCTCGAGGCGATCGTGAGCCGGCTGCCGCCTCCGTCCCGCAGCGCCGACAGCCCGGCGTCGAGCGAGGACGCCGACGCCATCGTCTCCCGTGCCCAGTCGGCCACGAGCACGCCGGCACTGGTCAGCCGGGAACCGCGTGGTGTGCGTTCGACCAGCTTCATCCCGACCTGACGCTCCATCGCCCGCAGCCGTGCCGTCACCGCCGGCTGCCCGAGCCCGTGCTGCCGCCCGGCCTCCGACAGGCTGCCGTGCACCCCGATCGCCATCAGCAGCTGCAACGAGTCCAGGTCGGGCAGGCGGCGCATGGCGAAGACTCTAGGGCCCATCGACGTAGGTGATGACCCCATCGGCAGCTCGGATGTTTGCTCACCGTGGGCTCAGGTGACGCACGCACGGTCGATCACGACCACCCCCCCTGACCCGATCCAGGAGACGCGCAACGGTCCGCGTGCGCAGCAACTCGTCGTGGGCCAGCTGCCTCACGGCGTCGAGCGGCGACGGACGCCGACGTCGTCCCGAGCAGTCAGCGAGGCCCGGTCGTCGGCGGGCTAAGGACCGCGAGTCGTCGTTCGACGCGGCCGGGTCACGAGGTACGCCAGGAAGGCGAGGAACACCACCTCCGCCAGCCACCACCACCACTGCTCCTGGGTGATGGCCAGGAAGGCGTACACGCCGGGCAGCACCGAGAAGAGCACCAGCGACCACCGGCGAGTGCGCACCATCTCGTCCCGCCGACGCCTGACCAGCTTCAGCCGCACACCCGCCAGTCCTACCGCACTCCGAGCCGAGCCGAGCCGGTCGGCGGTCCGACACGTGACCTTCTCCGGCTCGTCGTGAGGCTCGTGTCGCGAGGAATGCTGAGGAATGATGCGAAGCACCAGCGGGGCCTCGATCACAGGGCAGAGGATCGTTCTCCGTGTCGAGGTGTGCCCCAGACCGGCCGAGAACCGTGAGGTCGAACGCATGAGTGTCAGAGCGCGGTGGACGGTGCGGATCGCGATCGTGGCGTTCGGAGTGCTGATCGGTGGTGTCTCGGTCGTCGACGCTGCGATGCAGGCGTCGGGGTTGAGCGCTGCCCCGGCTGGACCTGCTCGTCGAGCAGTGCTGGCGTCAGCGGCCGGCGGGCTGCTCAAGGGGCTCGGTCTGGGCGGCGTCTTCTTCTGCCAGGCGGCGGAGTTCCGGGACTGGTCGTCCTGGTCACGGCCGCTGAGGCCGCTCCCCGGAGCGGGGTCCGGGTTCCGGCGCGCTCGTCGTGCTGCTCGGCAGATCGACGGCGTCGAGCCGTACGGACCCGATGAGGTGGCCCGTCTGCGTCAGCTCGCGGAGCACAGGGTGTCGCTGCGCCGCTCCACCGTCGTGGGCAGGCTCGCCGCGGTCAGCCTGGTGGTGTTCTTCGTGGGCGTCGTGCTGTTGCCTCCGAGCCTGGAGCCGGTGACCGGGCCGGTGTTCGGCCAGGTCCTCCGGGTGCTGGCGATCATCATGATCGTCTTCCTGGTCGCGGCCTGCGTCGTCAGCTGGCGAGCGACGACCGACAAGAAGGCCGAGGCCTTCCTCGAACGGACCGCGACCCCTGCTCCCGACGGAGCCGCCACCCCCAGACCTGACCAGGGGGCATCCGAAGCGTCGCCGTGACGGACAGGTACGGCTCGTGGGCACCCTCGCCGATCCGGCGGTGTCCCCACGTCGCGCTCGACCGCAGACCGACGGACATCCCCCTTGCCCGCACGGAGGACTGCCCGGGGCCTCCGACGCGGTGTTCACTGGTGCTCGTGCTTCGCGGCCTCGGGTATGCGGCGGACGGATCGCTCGTGGACGACACCGGGCACTCCTGGACCCGCGTCAGCAACTGGGTCGAGCCGTCCGATGCGGAACGCCTCGTCCGGGCGGGGACGAGGTTCGTGGTCCAGGAGTGCTCCTCGCCTCCTGCGGTCGTCCGTCCTGAGCGCTTCAGGCGGGACGTCAAGGCGCGCATGATCACTGCGGCCGGCCTGGGCGGCCACGAGGGCACGAGCAGGGTCCCGACGATCATGGTCGGAGAGCTCTGGCGCAGCGCAGACGGCGTCGAGCTCCTCCTGTTCGTCGAGCAGGACCCGCGCCCGCGCGGTGCTGAGGAGCTCCAGGACAGCTGGTGAGGAGACCCAGGCCCTCCATCGGCGACCCTCGAGCGGAGCTCGCAGCCGGCCTCCCGACGAGGACGAGACGGTGACCGCGACGTCGTCGCACGCGAGGGTCTGCTGCGGCGTCACGGAGTCGGCTCGAGCGGTGGCTCTCGCTCGAGCACGTCGGTGAGCCACCGGAGGTAGGAGGGCTGGGCGAGGCGCAGCCGCGGCAGTTCGTCCGCGGTGAACCAGCCGATGGCATCGTGCTCGTCCGCTTCCGCGTTGATCGGTCGTCCGATCCAGCGTCTGGTCAGGAACGCGTGGGCGACGACGGCGGGGTCGTCGTCGGGAGCGTCGATGGACTCAAGGTCGAGCACGTCGACGCTGATCTCCTCGCGGCACTCGTCGTGCCGCCTGTTCGGGCGATTCACCCGGTTCGACGTGTCCGCCGAAGAGGTCCCAGCAGTCGGGGTACCAACGTCTCGCAGGGTGACGGTGGCCGAGCATCACGCGTCCGTGTGCGATCAGCGCCACGATCGCTACCGTCTCCGTCACCGACGCAGTAGACCACCGACGCCGCTTCACCCCGGGCTTCGAGGTCGGTGACCGCGAGTGACCGTCGGACGAGACGGCAGCGACCGTGCGCTCACCGATCGAGAACGACCCCGACGTCGGTCAGGCGGTCGCAGGCCCTGGTCGCCGTTCACGCCCCGAGGAGCCGTCGTCGGTGGGATGCTCCACTGGTGGACAGCGACGCCGACGTCAGTACGTCGACGCTCCTGATCGGTGCGGGGGCCACGATCGCCCTGCTCGTCGCCGGGTTCCTGGTGGCTGAGGCCGTACTGCCTCGCTACGTGTACGAGTCGTACCTCCCGGCCTTGACCTTCCTCCTGGTCTTCATCCAGGTGCACCGGAGCAGGGCCGAGCGCCGGCGCGAGAGTCATTGACCCCGGCCCGCGCGACGCCGGGCTGAACCCGCCGACCCTCGTGCGGGAGCACGGTCGGGCTGCGGTCCGAGGTCGGTGCGGCTTGCTCGTGGTGTCACCTGTCCGCCGGCGTCATCAGCAGCAGCGTCCTCGAGCGCGATCGTCGTAGCTCGCGCATCGACAGGATCGCCAGGGCAGCGGCGGCCACAGCGTCGCCCCACCACCACGGTGAGGTCAGGAGAGCCAGCACGGCCAAGACCAGAGCACCGGCACCCAGGATGGCCTGCGCGGCGATGCCCTTGATCGCCGCCTCGTACGACAGACGTGCCAGTCGCTCGGCCTCGCGCCGTACCGCTTCGTCCGTCGGGACGGGTCCGCGCTGGCTGGCCGCCAGCGCCTGGACGCGTTGCTCCATCGACAGGTGTCGGTCAGCGGCGCGGTAGCGATCGCGCCGCTCCCAGATGCCGAAGAAGGTCGTGCCGGCGGCGAGCAGCACGCTCTGGACGAGCGACTCGCTGGCAGCGGACTCGGGGGGTCGACCGGTTGCCAGGTGGAAGCAGAGCAGCGAGGCGAGAACCAGCAAGAACGACGCCACCAAGCGGGGCAGGGCGTGCCGCCACTCGATCGGCGGCACCGTCGGTCTCCTGACGGGGACGAACACGACAGCAACCTAGGGCGGGTCCGCGCTTTGCGAGAGCGGTTCGACCACCGGGCACACGAGATCCGCCGTCGTGCCGGAGAGCCACCGATGCCTGGAACGCACGAGGTGCTGCGACCTGGTCGTGCATCAAGGAGCACCAACCGCCACGACGGCGACAGCAGGAGGGTGCTGCCCACACTCGTGCAGAGTGCGTCGAGCGTCGACCTTCGTGAAGAGGGCGGGGTGCGCTGACACGTCCGACGTCGGGCGTCCCGTCGAGCAGGACGCTGCTCGATCAGGTACCGGGCGCGATCGGCGGGTCCAGCAGGCGTCGGGCCAGGGCGTGCACCCGTTCGCGTAGCTCGCCCGGCTCCTCGACGACGACGTCGGTGTCGAGGTCGGCAGCGAGGGACACGAGCACTCCGGGCACCCAACCCAGGCTCTCGACACGCATCCGTACGCGCACCCAGCCCGTCTCCTCGGCGGGAGCCACCACCGCGAGGCCCGGAGGCAGGAGCGCGCCAACCTCGTCCGGCGTGGCGCGGACACGCACCGCGACGCGGAGACGCCACGGCGTGGCGACCAGCCCCTCGAGCACCAACGACCGCACGTCGAGCTGGTCGGGAGGGTCGAACGTCCCCTCGCCGAGCTGCACGCGGTCCACCCGGTCGAGGCGGAAGGTCCGGACCTCTCCGCTGAGCGAGTCGGCGCCGCACAGGTACCAGCGGTCGCGGTGCGCCACCAGGCCGTACGGCTCCACGGTCCGTCGACGGACCTGGCCGTCGCGGACGTGCTCGATCCTCAACGGCCGCCGGTCGCGCGTCGCCTCGGCGACGAGCAGGAGAACCTGGGCCTCGTCCGGTGGTGCGGTGTGGCCGGGACTCAGGTCGGCGACCTCGAGCAGCGAGTCCATCCGCGCGGCGAGGTGTCGGGGGAGCACCCGGCGCACCTTGCCGGCCGCGGTCTGGGCGGCGGAGTCGGCCGCACCGCCCTCGGCCCCCGTGTCTCGCGCGAGCAGGCCCAGCAGCACGGCGAGCGCCTCGTCGCTGGTCAGCATGAGCGGTGGGACCCGGTAGCCGGGCATGAGCCGGTACCCGCCGTACGTCCCCCGGACCGACTCGACCGGCACCTCGAGATCGAGCAGGTGCGCCACGTAACGCCGGACGGTGCGCGCGTCGACGTCGAGGCGTCCGGCGAGGTCGGCGGTCTTCCACACCCCGCCCGACTGCAGGATCTCCAGGAGGGCCAGGACACGGGCGGTCGGTCGAGCCACCGCCGAAACGTAGCCGGGATACCGGGCCGGAAGTGTCCGGTACCGGTCCTAGCGTCGCCGTCATGAACCTCATCTCCGTCCGGCTCATCACCGACCACGTCGACCGCCTCGTCGACTTCTACACACGCCTGACCGGCGCGTCCGTCGACCGGCCGACACCCGACTTCGCCGAGCTGCGGACCCCGAACGGCACCATCGCGATCGGCAGCACCCGGACCGTCGGGCTCTTCGGGCCGGGCTCGGCGGAGCCGGCCGCGAACCGCTCGGCGATCGTGGAGCTGATCGCCGAGGACGTGGACGTGGTGCACGCCGAGGTCAGCGGCTGGGCCGAGGTGGTGCAGGCCCCGACGTACATGCCCTGGGGGAACCGCTCCCTGCTGGTGCGCGACCCCGACGGCACCCTCGTCAACGTCTTCACCCCCGCCACCGATGCAGCACGGGAGAAGTTCGCCCGCTTCAGCCGCTGACCTGGCCGCGCCCCTCCAGGGACGGACGTCCACACGCCGTCCGCCCGACGCCGACCAGCAGGACCGGCTCAGCGCGACGGCTCCTGCGGGACAGGTCCGAGCTCACCAGGCGACGACCCCGTGCCGGTCGGTGAAGGTCCCGGTGGGGCCGTCGGGGCCGACGGTCGCCATGGCCACGACCGCGTCGGTGCCCTCGGTGACGGTCTGCGGGCCCGAGTTCCCGTTCAGCTCGGTGGCGGTGTAGCCGGGGTCGACGACGTTGACGCGCAGCTCGGGCAGGAACTGGGCGTAGACCGTCGTGATCATGTTCATCGCGGCCTTGCTCGCGGAGTAGGCGAGCGAGGGGACCTGGCTCTCGATGCGCGAGGTGTCGGCCCGTACGGCGAACGAGCCGAGCCCGCTGCTGACGTTGACGACCACGGGGTTGGCCGAGCGGCGCAGCTGGGGGAGGAAGGCGTGGATCGTCCGCACCGCGGAGACCGTGTTCGTGTCGAGGACGGCGGTGATCGCGGCGGCGTCCACCTGGTCGACGGCGGTCGACGGCCCGGCGATGCCGGCATTGTTCACGAGGACGTCGAGGCCGCCGAAGCGCTCCTCGACCTCGCGCGCGGCCGCGGCGACGGAGGCGTCGGAGGTGACGTCGAGCTCGACCCAGTCGACGCCGAGCTCCTCGGCGGCCCGGGCGCCGCGCGCCGCGTCGCGGGCGCCGATGACGACGTGGTGGCCGTGCTCCTTCAGCCGACGCGCGGTCTCGCGGCCGAGGCCCTTGTTGCCGCCGGTGATCAGGGTGGTCGTGGTCTGGGTGGTCGGGTGCTGGCTGGTCATGCGTCCACCCTGCGCGTCCCGTGGAGAAGACGGGTAGGAGCGCTCGACCCTGGGAACCGCGGTACCACCCAGCGCCCGCGGCGCGGGTCAAACTGGTGGGGTGACGACCACGAGCGACCTCGCCGGGCTGCTGCGCGCGTGGCGCGACCGCCTGCAGCCCGCGGCCGTCGGCTTCCCCGCCGGACGACGGCGTACGCGGGGCCTGCGCCGCGAGGAGGTCGCGCTGCTCGCCGGCCTGTCGGTCGACTACCTGGTCCGCCTCGAGCAGGGGCGGGCCGAACGGCCCTCCGCGCAGGTCGTGGCGTCGCTGGCCCGGGTGCTGCAGCTGTCCGACCCGGAGCGCGACCAGCTCTACGCCGCGGCCGGCCTGGCGGCGCCGTCCTCCGGACTCGTCCCGACGCACATCCCGGGCAGCGTGCAGCGCCTGCTCGCGCGCCTGCCGGACGTGGCGATCGGCGTCTACACCGCGACCTGGACGCTGCTCGTCGCCAACGACGCCTGGTCGGCGCTGCTGGGCCCCGCGGTGCCGGGTCGCAACCTCGTCGCGCAGGCGTTCACGGGCACCGGCGTCCGGGTGCTGCGCGAGCCCGAGGACGAGCTCCGCTTCCAGCGGGCGCTGGTGTCGGACCTGCGCCGGGCGTCGATCCGCTACCCCGACGACCGCGGCGTGGACGAGCTCGTGGCGCACCTGACCCGGGCGAGCGCGACCTTCGCCACGCTCTGGGCCGAGGCCACGATCGTCGAGCACCGCTCCGAGCCGAAGACGTTCGACCACCCGGTCGTCGGGCCGCTGACCCTGGACTGCGACGTCTTCACCGCCGCGGGCACCGACCTGCGCGTGGTCGCGTACACCGCCGTGCCGGGGAGCGAGGACGCCTCGCGCTTCGACCTCCTGCGGACCCTCGGGACGACGCAGGCCGAGGGGTGGCCCTCGACCGATGAGGCGGTGCACGATGTTGCCCGACCGGGGAGCGTCGAGGAGGAGAACGCGGGTGGCTGACGAACGAGGTGCGGAGGAGGGCTTCAGCGACGCCGAGCGCGCCGCCATGAAGCAGCGCGCGGGCGAGCTGCGCGAGCAGGCGAAGGCCCCGAAGGGCGCGGCCAGGAAGGAGCGCGAGGCGCAGGCCTGCACCGACGCCATCGCCGCGCTCGCCGGGACAGACCAGCTGGTCGCGCAGCGGCTCCACGCGATCGTCGCGGAGGAGGCGCCCCAGCTCGACCCGAAGACCTGGTACGGCTTCCCGTCCTACGCCCGCGACGGCAAGGTCGTCGTCTACTACCAGCCCGGGTCCAAGTTCGGCACCCGCTACGGCATGGTCAGCTTCAGCGAGGACGCCCACCTCGACGACGGCCCGTCCTGGCCCGTGTCGTACGCCATCCTCGAGGTCACCGACGAGGTCGAGCGCCGGCTCCGGGACCTCGTCCGCCGCGCCGCCGGCTGAGTCCGGCAGGTTCCCTGAGCGTCAGGGCAGCGCTCTGCACCGGACACGAGACCTCGGGGGCAGGGAGCGGACCTGAGGTCGTCGCGCCGGGAGAGAGGGCGCCCGCGGGGTCTGGACGAGAGAGCGAGCAGCCGACGCCTGGATCGCGGCAGCGGCTGCCACGACCGGCTGCGGGCGAAGGAGGAAGACCCCGCGGTGAGGCGCCCGAACGGTGGCGCGACGACCGGACCTACAGCGGGATGTTCGTGTGGTCCCCGCGCGTGCCCGTGTCGGCCTCGCGGATCGCGGTGGCGAGGGCCGAGCGGGTGACCTGCGGGGTGACGATCTCGTCGACCACACCGATCTCCACGGCCTTCTCCACGCCGCCGGCGATGCGCTCGTGCTCGGCGGCCAGCTCGGCCTCGAGCTGCGGGCGCACGTCCTCGGCGACCGCGGCGAGCTTGCGCCGGTGCAGGATCCGCACGGCCGCGACCGGGCCCATGACGGCGACCTCGGCGCCCGGCCAGGCGAAGACCTTCGTCGCGCCGAGCGAGCGGGCGTTCATGGCGATGTACGCGCCGCCGTACGCCTTGCGGGTCACCAGCGTGACGCGCGGGACCGTCGCCTCGGCGAACGCGTGCAGCAGCTTGGCGCCGCGGCGGACCACACCGTCCCACTCCTGGCCGACACCGGGGAGGTAGCCCGGGACGTCGACCAGCACGACGAGCGGCACGCCGAAGGTGTCGCACATGCGGACGAACCGCGCCGCCTTCTCCGCGCTGAGGGAGTCGAGGCAGCCGCCGAGGCGCAGCGGGTTGTTGGCCACGACACCGACCGTGCGGCCGCCGAGGCGGCCGAGCGCGATGGTGACGTTCGGTGCCCAGCGGGCGTGCAGCTCGACCGTCGAGCCCTCGTCGAGGACGCCGTTGATCAGCGGGTGCACGTCGTAGGCGCGCTTGGGCGACTCGGGCAGCAGCGCGGCGAGGTCGGTGTCGGCGACCTCCTTGGCGGTGGCGCCCTGGTCGGCGAGCAGCGTGGTGAGCGCGCGGCCCTGGGCCAGCGCGTCGGCCTCGTCGTCGGCGACCAGGTGCACGACGCCGGAGCGGCGGCCGTGGGTGTCGGGCCCGCCGAGGCGGAGCATGTCGACGTCCTCGCCGGTGACGGAGCGGACCACGTCGGGCCCGGTCACGAAGATCCGGCCCTCGGGGGCGAGGATCACGAGGTCGGTGAGCGCGGGCCCGTACGCCGCGCCGCCGGCCGCGAAGCCGAGCACGATCGAGATCTGCGGGATCTTGCCCGAGGCCTGCGTCATCGCGTGGAAGATCCGCCCGACGGCGTGCAGGGACAGGACGCCCTCGGCCAGGCGCGCGCCGCCGGAGTGCCAGATCCCCAGGACCGGTACGCGGTCGCGCATCGCCCGCTCGTACGCCTGCACCACGACGTCGCAGCCCTGCATGCCCATCGCGCCGCCCATGACGGTCGCGTCGGAGCAGAAGGCGACCACGCGCGAGCCGTTGATCGTCCCGACGGCGGCGAGCATGCCCGAGTCGTCGTCGGGCGTGATCAGCTCGACGGACCCCTCGTCCAGCAGCGCGGCCAGGCGGTGGTTGGGGTTGCGCGGGTCGAGCGCGCGGGGGAGCTTCTCCTTCTTGGGAGCAGCGGCGGCGGCCGGGGGTGCGGCGGTGGTGGTCATGGTGGCCCTCCTGAGGGTCGGGCGTGGACTAGCGGGCGGCCGGGGTGGCCGGGGTTGCGAAGGCGTTGGTGAGCGCGACGGCCACGTTGTGGCCGCCGAACCCGAAGGAGTTGTTGATCGCGGCGAGGTCGCCCGTGGGCAGGTCGCGGACCTTGGTGGCGACGTCGGCGTCGAGCGCCGGCTCGGGGTTGTCGAGGTTGATCGTCGGCGGTACCTGGCGGTGGTAGAGCGCGAGCAGCGTGGCCATCGTCTCGAGCGCACCGGCCCCGCCGAGCAGGTGGCCGGTCATCGACTTGGTGCCGGTGACGATCGCCTCGGTGGAGTCGCCGAGCGCCTGGTGGATCGAGCTGATCTCGGTCATGTCGCCGGTCGGGGTCGACGTGGCGTGCGCGTTCACGTGCGCGATGTCGGAGGCGGACAGCTCGGCCTCGCGCAGCGCGTACGTGATGGCGCGGGCCTGGGTGTCGCCGGCCGGGTTCGGCTGGACCATGTCGTGCGCGTCGGCGGTGATGCCGGCGCCGGCGAGCTCGCCGTAGATCCGGGCGCCGCGGGCCTGGGCGTGCTCGAGGGTCTCGATGACGAGCATCGCGGCGCCCTCGCCGAGGACGAAGCCGTCGCGGTCGACGTCCCAGGGGCGCGAAGCGCGCTCGGGCTCGTCGTTGCGCCGGCTCATCGCCTGCATCTGCGCGAACGACGCCATGGGCATCGGGTGGATGCACGCCTCGGTGCCGCCGACCAGGACGACGTCGGCGCGGCCGAGCCGGATCAGGTCCAGGCCGAGCGCGATCGACTCGTTGCTGGAGGCGCAGGCCGACACGGCCGTGCTGACGGGCGCCTGCGCGCCGAGTCGGAGCCCGATGTTGGCCGCGGTGGCGTTGGCCATGAGCATGGGGATGGCCAGCGGGCTGACCCGGCGGGCGCCCTTCTCCCTCTGGGTGTCCCACTGCCCGAGCAGGGTGTGCAGGCCGCCGATGCCGGTCCCGATCGCCACGGCGAGGCGCTGGCGGTCGACCGGGTTGTCGTCCTTGAGCCCGTAGCCGGCGTCCGCCCAGGCCTCCATGGCCGCGACGACACCGAGCTGGGCCGATCGGTCCAGCCGTCGGGCCTCGACGCGCTCCAGGACCTCGGACGGGTCGACCGCGACGGGTGCCGCGATCTTGGTCGCGAGGTCGTCGGGGAAGGAGTCCGGGATGCGGCGTACGCCGGAGCGCCCCTCGAGCAGCGCGGCCCACGTCTCGGGCGCGGTCCCGCCGAGCGGGGTGGTGGCGCCGATGCCGGTGACGACGACACGGGTGCGGGACATCAAGGACTCCTGGTGGTTCGGTGCGAGTGGTGCGGTCTCCGGAGACCGGGGGTGGGGAGTCGCCCCCCGGGTGGGGGGCGCCCCCCCACACCGGCACCGAGTTCCGCGAGCGCTAGCGAGTGGAACTCAGCGGGGGGCGAGGGGGGTCGTCCCCCCTCATGAGTCAGTTCGCGGCGCGCTCGATGTAGGCGACGGCGTCGCCCACGGTCTTGAGGTTCTTGGACTCCTCGTCGGGGATCGAGACGCCGAACTTCTCCTCGCAGGCGTAGATGATCTCGACCATCGACAGCGAGTCCACGTCCAGGTCGTCGGTGAACGACTTGTCGAGCTGGACGTCGTCGACGGGCACGCCGGCAACCTCGTTGACGATCTCGGCCAGGTCGGAACGGACCTCTTCGGTGGTGGGCATCGCGCTGAGCGCTCCTTCTTCTCGGGTGGATCTCGGGTCGTGCGGGTGAACTGGGGTGCGCTGGTCCGGTCGGGATCAGGGCAGGGTGATGACCTGGCCGGCGTAGACGAGGCCGGCGCCGAAGCCGATGATCAGCGCGGTCTGGCCGGGCTTCGCCTCGCCGGACTCGAGCAGCGTCTCCATGGCCAGCGGCACCGAGGCCGCGGAGGTGTTGCCGTGGTTGATGATGTCGCGGGCGATGACGACGCCCTCGGGCAGCTTGAGCGCCCGGAACATCGCGTCGGTGATGCGGTTGTTCGCCTGGTGCGGGATGAAGACCTCGAGCTCGTCGGGCTGCACGCCCGCCGCGTCCATGGCCTCGGCCGCGGTCTTGGCCATCGCGTAGGAGGCCCACTTGAAGACCGGGTTGCCGTTCATGCGCAGGACCGGCCAGGTGGCCGTGGCTTGCGGGTCGTCGACCCCGTCCGCAGCGGCCGCCGCCTGCGCGACCGGGTCGTGCCCGCCGCGCTCGTGGCGGGGGATCGCGGTGTCCCAGGGCTGGGTCTGGGTGATCAGGTCGGCCTGGTCGCCGTCGGAGCCCCAAACGACCGGGCCGATGGCCGGGACGTCGCTCGGGCCGATCACGGCGGCACCGGCGCCGTCGGCGAAGATGAACGCCGTCGACCGGTCGTGGATGTCGGTCAGGTCGGTGAGGCGCTCGACGCCGATGATCACGACGTACTTCGACGAGCCCGCGCGGACGAGCGCGTCGGCCATGGCGACCATGTAGCAGAAGCCGGCGCAGGCCGCCGAGATGTCGAAGGCCGCCGCGCCCTTGGCCCCGAGCTCGTTGGCGATCGTGGTGGCGATGGCCGGGGTCTGCGACAGGTGCGTGACCGTCGAGACGATCACCGTGTCGACCTGGCCCGGCTCGATGCCCGCCCGCTCGATCGCCTTGCGCGCCGCGGAGACCGACATCATCTGGATGGTCTCGTCCTCGGAGGCCCAGCGGCGCTCGACGATGCCGGACCGCGTACGGATCCACTCGTCGGAGGAGTCGATGTAGGTGACGATCTCGGCGTTGTCGACCACACGCCGCGGGCGGTAGCCGCCGACGCCCATGATCTTGGCGAACTGCGCGCCTGTCGACGTCTTGAGCGCCATCAGCGGGTCACCTCGGTCGCGTCGGAGGACTCCACGGTCGGGTGCAGGCGCAGCAGCGGCTGGCCGGGGGAGACCGGGTCGCCGTCCTCGACGAGCCACTCCACGACGATGCCGCCGTACGGGGCGCTCGCGGGGATCTCGTCGCGGCGGTTGCGCACCAGGCCGACGGTGCTGTCGGCGGGCAGCAGCATGCCGGCCTCGACGTCCTCGGTGCGGGTGAAGAGGCCCTTGCCCGGGGAGACGACGAGGCGCCAGGTCGGGTTGCCGTTGATCGGCGTGGACGACCCGGGCTGGGCGCCGTGGCGGCGGATGAACTCCATCGCCTCGCCGGTCTGGTCGGGGGTGTTGAGCGCGAAGAGCTCGACGCCCTTGAGGTTGCGCTTGGCGATGCCGGTCAGCGTGCCGGCCGGCGGCAGCTCGAGCAGGCCCGTGACGCCGAGGTCGGCCATGGCCGCGAGGCACAGGTCCCAGCGCACCGGGGAGGCGACCTGGCCCACCAGGCGGCGCAGGACCTCGCGGCCGTCGTGGACGACCTGACCGTCGAGGTTCGACAAGAGGCGCGTGCGCGGGTCGCGCGCCGAGATCGCCGGGGCGAGCTGCCCGAGACGGTCCACGGCGGGCTCCATGTGCACGGTGTGGAAGGCGCCGGCGACGCTGAGCGGGACGAGCCGGGCCCGCGTCGGGGGGTGCTCGGCGAGCGCGGCGAGCTGCTCGACGGTGCCGGCGGCGACGACCTGACCGGTGCCGTTGTGGTTCGCGGCGGTGAGTCCCTGGGCCTCGAGGGCGGCGAGCACCTCGTCCGGCTGGCCGCCGACGACCGCGGTCATCGAGGTCGGCCGGGCGGCGCTGGCGGCGGCCATGGCGCGGCCGCGCTCGCGGACGAAGACCATCGCGGACTCGGCGGAGAGGACGCCCACGCCTGCCGCGGCGGTGATCTCACCCACCGAGTGACCTGCGGCCACACCCACCAGGGGGTACGCGTCCGCCGGGTGCGGGAAGAGCTCGAGGGCCGCGAGCAGCCCCGCGGCGACCAGCAGCGGCTGCGCGACGGCGGTGTCCCGGATCGTCTCGGCGTCGGCGTGGACGCCGTAGTGCTCGAGGTCGAGACCGCTCACGGCGCTCAGCCAGGTGAGGCGGGTGGAGAAGGACGACTCTTTGACCCAGGGTCCGAGGAACCCCGGGGTCTGTGCGCCCTGACCGGGCGCGACGATGGCCAGCACGTGGTTACTCTTTCGTGACCTCGGGGTGAAAGTCGCGCAGGGACACCACGAATCTTCGGACGTCCTCTTGTTCGGTTCCCACAATCGTGTGACCCGTACGACAGCGCCGCCGGTGTGTTGCCGAGACCCGGGTCACCGGCGCGGCCACGCCGTCCCGGTCCGCCTCAGAGCAGGCGGTCCTCGGACCCCGGCTCGCGGAGCACGCGGACGTCCCACCCGCCGAGCCGGACGCTGGTCAGGCGCTCGGAGGAGCCCTCGACCAGGACGTCCAGCATCGGCGTCGGCAGGTCGACCGTGACCGGCTCCCAGCCCCAGTTGTGCACCACGTGGACGCGGCCGCCGGCGGTATTGGTCGCGGAGTGCACCGTGGTCGACGCGGGTCGCCCGGCCCACGGGTCCTCAGAGGTCCCGGCGGCCCCGACCAGCCAGCGCACCAGGTCGGCGGCGAGCGTGGGGCTGGGCAGCGTGCCCACCGTGGTGATGCGCCCCTGCCCGTGGTCGTTCGTGACGACCGCGGGGAAGCGGCCGAAGTGCGGGTGCTCGTAGCCCAGCACCACCTTGGCGCCCTCGCCGACCAGCCCGTCGACCCAGTCGGTGCCGGCCGCACCGTCGGCGAGGTCGAACGCGTCGCTCTCCGCGACCACCGGCAGCGGGTCGGTGAGGTTGGAGAACTCCTGGTAGCGGACGCCGGCCGCCTCGGCGAGGCGCCCCGGCTTCACGTCGGTCCGGGCCCGGCCCTCGTCGTCGCCGTAGGCGGTCCGCGGCCCGAGCACGAGGTGGCCGCCGGCGGCCGCGTACGCCCGGAGCCAGTCGAGCAGCGCGTCCTGCGCCACGAGCAGCGCGGGGACCACGAGCACGGGCAGCTCCTCCGCGAGCCCCGCCGGGTCGAGCAGCGTCGCGCCGTCCTCGTCGACCAGCTGGGTGTCGTGCACCAGGCGGGCCGGGGTGCCGGCGTCGAACGTGCCGCGGTAGAAGGCGTCGAAGATGCGGTGGTAGGAGCGCTGGTCGTGGTCCGCCGGCGACGACGCGACGCCGGGCACCACGCTGAACGGCGCCTGGAAGGCGAGGCCCCACTTGGAGGCCGCCGAGTAGAGGAGACCGACCCGCGCGTCAGGGCGCAGGCCGAGGACGTGCCGACCGGCCGCCCGGAGGTCGGCCCCGAGGCGGCTGAGCTCGGCGTAGACCCGCCCCGGCTGCTGGTCGTGCGGCAGGATCCCGACCCAGTAGGTCTCGGTGCCGAAGTGGGTCGTGTGCCAGTGCCAGTACTCGATCATCTCCGCCCCGCGCGCCACGAAGGCCCATGCGGCCTGGCGCCATTGCCCGTCGTACGCGGGGAAGTTCGAGGCCGGGCCGCCGATGGCGCCCGCGTTGGTCTCGGTGACGAGGAACGGCGCCTGCTTGCTGGCGTACATCCGGTCGGCGCTGAGGAAGAGGGTCCAGGCCCCGGCCGTGGCCCAGCCCTGCGGGCGGCGCTCGGTGCTGGGGACGGCCAGCGCGTCCTGCATCGCGTAGTACGGGTTGCCCGCCGTCACGTCGAGGGCGCGGGTGAGGCCGACGTCGTCGACGCCGGGGCGCTCGTAGGCGATGCAGGTGGTGACGAACTGGTCGTCGCGGGCGTACTCGCGGGCGATGCCGGCCTGCCACGCGATGAACTCGGTGGTCAGCCGGGCCTGGAACCGTCGCCAGGCGAGGTCGTACTGCGGCTGGTAGTTGCCGTCGGGGTGCCACAGGTCGGCCCAGGTGCTGAGCCGGTGCGACCAGTAGACGAGGCCCCACGCCTCGTTGAGCGCCTCGACGGTGCCGTAGCGGTGCCGGAGCTCGTCGACGAACCGCTCGAACACGCCGTGGTTGTGGAAGAGGGTCAGGCCCGGCTCGTTGTCGACCTGGAAGCCGATCACCGCCGGGTGCCCGGCGTAGCGGCCGAGGATCGCCCGGACGACGCGCTCGGCGTGGAAGCGGAACGCCGGGTGGGAGTAGTCGACCTCCTGGCGACCGCCCCACGGGGTGCGCTGCCCGCTCGCGAACTCGCCGGCGATCTCGGGGTGGCGCCGGGCGAGCCACGGCGGGACCGCGTACGTCGGGGTGCCGAGGACGACCGAGATGCCGCGCGCGTGCGCGCCGTCGAGGACCGGCGCCAGCCACTCGAGGTCGAACTGCCCGTCCTCGGGCTCCCAGGTGGTCCACACCGACTCCCCGACGCGGATGACGGTGAAGCCCGCCTCGACCATGAGGTCGAGGTCGGTCTCCAGCCGGGGGCTGGGCTGGTACTCGTGGTAGTACGCGGCGCCGAACAGCACCTGCTCGCGGGTCTCGCGTGGGGCCATGGGGCGCGTCTCTCTCGTCGTGGTTCGGGTGGCGCCTGCGGTCAGCGGCGCAGCCGGCCCAGGGTCAGGGCCAGCCGCAGCGCGTAGCCGTCGCGCGGGTCGGTGGGGGAGTAGCCCGTCACCTCGTGGATGCGCCGCAGGCGGTAGCGGACGGTGTTCGCGTGCACGAAGAGGGCGCGGGCCGCGGCCTCCACCTGCAGCCCCTGGTCGAGGAACGTCACCAGGGTGTCGAGCAGCCCGCCGCCGGCGGCGACGAGCGGGTCGTAGAGGTCGCGGGCGAGCGCGCGACGCGCGTGCCCGTCGCCGGAGAGCGCCCGCTCGGGCAGCAGGTCGGAGGCGTCGACCGGGCGCGGCGCCTCGGGCCAGGCCGGCGCGGCGCGGAAGCCGGAGAAGGCCTCGCGCGTCGAGGCGGCGGCGTCCATCAGGTGCTCCACCGGCGGGCCGACCACGACGGGTCCGTCGCCGAAGCAGTCGACGAACCTCGACACCACGCTCCGCCCGGCGCCGTCTTCGGTCAGCCCGGCCCCGCCGAGGACGACCACGAGCCGGTCGCCCTGCACGGCGCCGAGCATGTCGAGCCCGGCCGCCGACGCCGTACGCCGCACCGACTCCACCGCGGGACCCGCGTCGCTCTCGGGCGCCGGCCCGACCACGACCACGACGCCACCGGAAGAGCGCCAGCCGAGCGTCGAGGCCCGGGACAGCACGGTCTCGTCGGTCTCGCCGCGCAGCACCGCGTCGACGACGAGCGCCTCGAGCCGGGCGTCCCAGGCGCCGCGCAGCTCGGCGGCGCGCGCGTAGATCTCCGCGGCGGCGAAGGCCACCTCGCGGCTGTAGCCGACGATCGCCGCGTGCAGCACCGGCCGGTCGCCGCGCGGGGCGACCTCGTCGATCTGCTCCTCGACGACGTCGATCGTCGTGCGGACGAGCTCGACGGTCTGCGACAGCGTGATCTTGCGGGTCAGCGCGCGCGGGGCGGCGCCGAAGATGTCGGTCGTCGTCACCGCCTGCGGGTCGGGGTCGGCGAACCAGGTGACGAAGCCGTCGATGCCGGCGCGGGCGACCACGCCGACCCACGAGCGGTGCTCGGCGTCGAGGTCACGGAACCACGGGTGGCGCTCCTCCATCTCCGCGACGGTGGCGGTCGTCATCGCGGCGGTGGCCCCGGACAGGCGCTTGGCCATCGCCGCGCGGGACTTGGGGGCGGGGAGCAGGGACTTCGTGATCCCCCGGGTGCTCGCCGCCATAGGGTCGAGCGTAGGGGTCGGGCGATCGCGTCCGGCCGGGAGGAGGACGACGGTGGGCGACGCGGGAGAGCCGCTGGACCCGGTCGCGGTGCTGCGCGAGATCGGCTTCCTGCTGGAGCGCACCCGGGCCGACACCTACCGCGTACGCGCCTACCGCGGCGCGGCCGACGCGGTCGAGGCGATGCCGGCGGAGGAGCGGGCGAAGCGTCAGGTGGAGGGCTCCTGGGCCAAGGCGTCCGGGGTCGGACCCAAGACGGCGACCGTCATCACGCAGGCCATGGCCGGACGGGTCCCGGACTACCTCCAGCAGCTGCGCGACGACCGCGAGCCGCTCGCCGGGGGCGGCGCGGGCTTGCGGTCGAAGATCCGCGGCGACCTGCACACCCACTCCACCTGGAGCGACGGCGGCAGCCCGGTCGAGGAGATGATGGCGACCGCCCGCGCGCTCGGCCACGAGTACTGCGTGATCACCGACCACTCGCCGCGCCTGACCGTCGCGCACGGGCTCAGCCCCGAGCGGCTGGAGGAGCAGATGGCCCTCACCGCGCGGCTGGGCCAGGAGCTGGCGCCGTTCCGGGTCCTGCAGGGCATCGAGGTCGACATCCTCGAGGACGGCGGGCTCGACCAGACCGACGCGATGCTCGCCCGCCTCGACGTCGTCGTCGCGAGCGTGCACTCCAAGCTGCGCTCGGACTCCGAGACGATGACGCACCGCATGGTCGGCGCGATCGCCAACAAGCGCACCAACGTCCTCGGCCACTGCACCGGCCGGCTCATCGAGGGCTCGCGCGGGACCCGGCCGCAGTCGGTCTTCGACGCCGAGGTCGTCTTCGAGGCCTGCCGGACCTTCGACGTCGCGGTCGAGATCAACTCCCGCCCCGAGCGCCGCGACCCGCCGACGAGGCTGCTGCAGCAGGCGATCGACGCGGGCTGCCTGTTCAGCATCGACACCGACGCGCACGCGCCCGGGCAGCTGGAGTTCCTCGCGTACGGCTGCGAGCGGGCCGAGGCGCTGGGGCTCGACCCCGACCGCATCGTCAACACCTGGGACGTCGACCGGCTGCTGGCCTGGGCCGACAAGGGCTGAGTCTGGGCTCGACCAGCGCCGGTCCGTCTCGCGTCCTCCCGGCCCCCGAGCCGCCACGGCATAGGGTCGAGCCCGTGGACGACGACGCGCTGGCGGCCGATCTCGTACGTGAGGCGGGCGGCCTGGCCTCCCGGATGCTCGACGCGGGGCTCGAGACCCACTACAAGACGTCGATCTCCGACGTCGTGTCGGCGGCCGACCACGCCGCCGAGTCGCTGGTGGTCGGTCGGCTGAACGCGGAGCGCCCCGACGACGGCCTCGTCGGCGAGGAGGGCGCCCGCAGCAACGACGAGGGCAGCGGCCGCACCTGGTACGTCGACCCGGTCGACGGCACCTACAACTTCCTCTCCGGCATCCCGTACTGGTGCTCGGCCGTCGGGCTCGTCGACGGCGAGGGCCCGCTGCTCGGCGCCGTCTACTACCCGGCGCGCGACGAGCTCTGGGTCGGCGGGCGCGGGCGCCCGACGACGCTGAACGGCCGCGAGCTCCCGGCCCTGGCCGACCGGCCGCTGGCCGAGGTCTCGGTCGCGACCTACTCCAACGCCTCGCACCTGCGCGACCGCGCCAAGGCCGCCTCCTGGAACGCCGCGACGACCACCGCGGCGACGACGCGGATGTTCGGCTCGGCCTCCGTCGACCTCGCCGGCGTGGCCACGGGCCGCATCGGCGTCTTCCTCCAGGCGAACCTGCACCCGTGGGACTGGTACCCGGGCGCCGCGCTGGTGATCGGCGCCGGCGGCGTGGCCGAGGAGGTCCTCCTCGGTGAGCAGCGCTGGCTCGTCGCCGGCAACCGGCAGGCCGTGGCCGAGACGCGCACGGCCCTGACCGAGGCGGCCGCGGCCGCCGCGTGAACACCCCCGACGCGGGCGCGGCCGGCGAGGACGCCTTCCCGCCCGGCTTCTTCGCCCGCGAGGACGAGCGCCCGGACGCGACCTTCTACGCACCCGCACGGCTGGTCACCCACATCGACGACGGGGCCATCGCGGCCGTCTCCGACCTGTACGCCGAGCTCGGCGTCGACGGGTCGGCCGGCGAGCCACGTCGTGTGCTCGACCTGATGTCGTCCTGGGTCTCGCACCTGCGCACGGCGCCCGCCGAGCTCGTCGTCCTCGGGATGAACGCCAGCGAGCTGCGCGCCAACCCGATGGCCACCGAGCGGGTCGTGCAGGACCTCAACGCCGACCCGGTGCTGCCCTTCGCCGACGCCTCCTTCGACGCGGTGCTGTGCTGCGTCTCGGTCGACTACCTCGTGCGGCCCGTGCAGGTCCTGCGCGAGGCCGCCCGGGTCCTGCGCCCGGGCGCCCCGGTCGTGCTCACCTTCTCCAACCGGCTCTTCCCCTCCAAGGCGGTCGCCGGCTGGTTGTACGCCGATGAGCCCACCCGATGCGCGATCGCCGCGGCGTACGTGCGCCTCGCCGGGGGGTTCGACGAGCCGGAGGTCTCGCTCCGCACACCGGAGCGCGGCTACCGCGGCGACCCCCTGTACGCGGTGGTCGCCCGTCGCACCGTCGGCTGAGGCTCCGTCGGTGGCGCCCCGGTCCCTGACCTACGCCTGCGTGGGCGCCACCGAACCGGCCTCGGCCACCTGGACCGCTCGACCGCCCGGTCTCCTGCGGCACGAGTCCACGGTCGTCGTCGGGCACGGGCCGGCCGCCTGGGACGACGCCGTCAACCGGGTGCTGCGCTGGGGCGTGAAGACCGCGAGCGGGTTCGTCGTCGAGCCGGCCGGCCCCGTCGCGGAGGGCGACGAGTGCCGCGTGACCTTCCCCCTCGGCCCGGTCTGGGTCGTCGAGCCCGTGCGCGTCGTCGCCGTCTGCCGCGAGCCGGACCGCGTCGGCTTCGCGTACGGGACGCTGGCCGGCCATCCGGTGTCGGGCGAGGAGGCGTTCGTCGTGTCCCGCGACCCGTCCGGCACCGTGCGGCTGACCCTGCGCTCGCTGACCCGGCCGGCGCCGAGCCCGTGGGCGCTCGCCTTCCCGGTCCTGCTCGTGGTCCAGCGCGTGGTCCGGCGGCGCTACCGACGGGCGCTGGTCCGCCGCTTCGACTAGGTCAGGCGCGCGCGTCGAGCTGACCGGCGAACCAGTTCCCGAGCTCACGGGCCTGCTGCAGGGCCGGACCGGGCACAGGGACCAGCTGGAGCAGCGCGCTCGACGACGCGGCCTGACCGACGGCGCCCGGCGCCCAGGCCACTAGCGCGAGGCAGGCGAGCCAGCAGAAGATCGCGGTCCCGACCCCGGAGAACAACGCCCCGAGGATCCCGCGCCGCGACGCCAGCGCCCCGGCAACGGAGGACACGACGAGCACGAGGGCGATCAGGTCCACGAGGCCGAAGCCGGACACGGCGTTCACGAGCGGTTCCCGAGGGGCGTGGAGAGCGTCATGGTTCGAGAGTGCCTGCTCCACCTGAAGCAGACCTCAAGGACGGACCCCGGCCCCACCCCGATCGGCGCAGCCCCAGAACGCCAACCACTTCGTGGCCCTTCGACGAGCTCAGGGAGCGTCAGCTCGGATGCTCCCTGAGCCTGTCGAAGGGCCTCGTCAGAGGTCGGCGTTCTCGACCCCGGCAACGCAGAAGGGCCACGAGGCGATCGGCAGGACGCCGACCACCCCGTAGCCCTTCGGCAGCTCAGGGAGCGCTGAGCGCTACGCGCCCGCACCCTCCTGCGCCACACCGGCGACGGCGGTGGGGTCGCCGACCTGGTACTTGTCGTACGCCTGCTTGGCCGCAGCGCGGTCGTACTGGCCCTCGCGGCCCAAGCTCTCCAGCGTCGCGACGACGATCGACTCGGCGTCCACCTCGAAGAAGCGCCGGGCGGCCGCACGCGTGTCGGCGAACCCGAAGCCGTCGGTGCCCAGCGACGTCCACGGCTGGTAGACGTACGGCGCGATCTGGTCCTGGACAGCGCGCATGTAGTCGCTCACCGCCACGACGGAGCCCTCGGCGCCGTGCAGCACCTGGGTCACGTGCGGGTAGCGCTGGTCCTCGCCCGGGTGGTTGAGGTTCCACGTCGCCGTCTCCACGGCGTCACGGCGCAGCTCGTTCCACGAGGTCACCGACCACACGTCGGCGGCCACACCCCACTCGTCGGCGAGCATCGTCTGCGCCCGCAGCGCCGCGGCCATCGCGACGCCGGAGGCCAGCAGCTGCGCGCGCGGCTTGCCCTGCGGGTCGATCGGCGCGGTCTTGAAGCGGTAGAGCCCGCGCAGCAGGGCGTCGACGTCGAGCCCCTCCGGCGCGCCCGGCTGCTCGACCGGCTCGTTGTAGACGGTGAGGTAGTAGATGAGGTTCTCGCCGTCCGGGTGCTCCGGGTCCTCATGGCCGTACATCCGGCGCAGGCCGTCCTTGACGATGTGCCCGATCTCGAAGGCGAACGCGGGGTCGTAGTGCACGACCGCCGGGTTGGTGCTCGCGAGCAGCGGGGAGTGCCCGTCGGCGTGCTGCAGGCCCTCGCCGGTGAGCGTGGTGCGGCCCGCGGTGGCCCCGATGAGGAAGCCGCGCGACATCTGGTCGGCCATCGCCCAGATCGAGTCACCGGTCCGCTGGAACCCGAACATCGAGTAGAAGATGTACATCGGGATCATCGGCTCGCCGTGCATCGAGTACGCCGACCCGGCCGCGATCGCCGAGCCCATGGCGCCGGCCTCGCTGATGCCCTCGTGGAGCAGCTGCCCGTTCTTGGCCTCCTTGTAGGAGAGCAGCAGCTTGCGGTCGACCGACTCGTACGTCTGCCCGTGCGGGTTGTAGAGCTTGGCCGTCGGGAACATCGAGTCCATGCCGAACGTGCGGAACTCGTCCGGCGCGATCGGCACCAGGCGCTGGCCGATCTCCTTGTCGCGCATGAGGTCGCGCAGCAGCCGGACGAAGGCCTGCGTGGTGGCGACCTTGGCCCCGCCCGCCGGCTCCATCAGCGGCGCGTAGATCTCGTCGCCGGGGAGCTTGACGATCGTCGGGTTGACCCGGCGCTCGGGGATGTAGCCGCCGAGCGCGCGACGACGCTCCTGCAGGTACTGGATCTCCTCGTTGTCCTGCCCCGGGTGGTAGTAGGGCGGGTTGTACGGGTCCTCGAGCTGGCTGTCGGGGATGTCGAGGTAGAGCCGGTCGCGGAAGGCCTTGAGGTCCTTCGTCGTCAGCTTCTTCATCTGGTGGGTGGCGTTCTTGCCCTCGAGGGCGTCGATCGTCCAGCCCTTGACGGTCTGCGCGAGGATCACGGTCGGCTGCCCGACGTGCTCGGAGGCCGCCTTGAACGCCGCGTACACCTTGCGGTAGTCGTGGCCGCCGCGCGAGAGCCGCTTGATCTGCTCGTCGCTGAAGCCCGCGACCATCTTGGACAGCCGCGGGTCGCCGCCGAAGAAGTTCTGGCGGATGTAGGCGCCGTCCTCGACCAGGTAGGTCTGGTACTGCCCGTCCGGGGTCGTGTTCATCTTGTTGACCAGCGCGCCGGACGCGTCGGCGGCCAGCAGCGGGTCCCAGTCACGGCCCCAGAGGACCTTGATCACGTGCCAGCCGGCGCCGAGGAAGTAGGACTCGAGCTCCTGCACGACCTTGCCGTTGCCGGTCACCGGCCCGTCGAGCTGCTGCAGGTTGCAGTTGATGACGTAGGTCAGGTTGTCCAGGCCCTCGCGTGCGGCGACGCGGATGGCGCCGAGCGACTCGGGCTCGCCCATCTCGCCGTCGCCCATGAACGCCCAGACGTGCTGGTCGGAGGTGTCCTTGATCCCGCGGTTGGCCATGTAGCGGTTGAACCGCGCCTGGTAGATCGAGTTGATGCCCGTGAGGCCCATGGAGACCGTCGGGAACTCCCAGAACTCCGGCATCAGGCGAGGGTGCGGGTAGGACGACAGGCCGCGGCCCGGCCCGCGCGAGACCTCCTGGCGGAAGCCGTCGAGCTGGTCGGCGCTCAGCCGGCCCTCGAGGAAGGCGCGGGCGTAGATGCCGGGGGAGGCGTGGCCCTGGATGAAGATGTGGTCGCCGCCGCCGGGGTGGTCCTTGCCGCGGAAGAAGTGGTTGAAGCCGACCTCGTAGAGGCTCGCAGCGCTCTGGTAGGTCGCGATGTGGCCGCCGACCTCGAGGCCCTTGCGGTTGGCCTTGCTGACCATGATCGCGGCGTTCCAGCGCAGGTACGCCCGCAGCCGGCGCTCGATGTGCTCCTCGCCGGGGAACCAGGGCTCCGCCTCCGGCGGGATCGTGTTGACGTAGTCGCTGCTGCGAAGGGCCGGCAGGCCGACCTGGCGCTCACGCGCCCGGGCCAGCAGCTGCAGCATGACGAAGCGGGCGCGGTGCTTGCCCTTCTCGTCGAGGAGGTCGTCGAGCGACTCCAGCCAGTCCTGCGTCTCCTCGGGGTCGATGTCGGGGACCTGGTTGACCAGGCCCTCCGCCGTCAGGGTCGGCCGGGGGCCGCCGCCGGTGATCGCGCCGGTCGTGCTGGTCTGGCCGGTCTGGCTCGCCATCGATGCTCCTCGTTCCCGGGCGGCGCGGCGCGGGTGGTGCCTCGCGCGCCCTCGTGTGCGTCCCCCCATCCTGTCACCGCTCACCGACAGCTCCTACGCGCGGGATGAGCGGGTGCGACGCGCGCGGGTTCGCTCGTCCCCTTCCTGGTGGGGCGCGGCTGTGAAATGCTCACCCCCACGACGGCGAAGCTGTCCGTACGAGACGTGGTCCACCTCGGTGGGCCGGACGAGAGGAGAGTGGCGTGACCACGGCGGCAGGTGCCTCCGGCGACAGCCAGGTGGCCAGCAAGCTGGGTCTCACCGCTGGCCAGGTCGTCCAGGAGATCGGGTGGGACGACGACGTCGACGAGGACCTCCGCCTCGCGGTCGAGGACGCCGTCGGCGGCGAGCTGGTCGAGGAGGCCGTCGAGGCCGTCGACGTCGTGCTGCTCTGGTGGCGCGAGGAGGACGGCGACCTGGTCGACGGGCTCGTCGACTCCCTGACCGACCTCGCGGACACCGGCCACATCTGGCTCATGACGCCCAAGGTCGGCCGTGACGGCTACGTCGACGCCAGCGACCTGTCCGAGGCCGCGATCACCGCCGGGCTCGCGCAGACCGTCAGCGCCACCGTGTCCACCGACTGGGCCGCCACCAAGCTCGTACGCCCCCGCGGCACGCGTCGGTGACGTCGCCCGCCCCGAGCGCCTCGCCGCAGGTGGGGGAGCGGGCGCCCGGACTGCGCGCCCGGACCCAGCACGGCGAGACGGTCACGCTCGACGACCTGCTCTCCGGCACCGACCACGCCCGCGTGCTGCTGGTCTTCTACCCCTGGGCCTTCTCCGGCATCTGCACCGGTGAGCTCGGCGCCCTGCGGGCCGGCCACGCCGAGCTGGCCGAGGCCGGCGTACGGGTGGTGGCGGTGTCCTGCGACGCGATGTTCACCCTGCGCGCCTTCGCCGAGGCCGAGGACCTGCCCTTCGAGCTGCTCAGCGACCACTGGCCGCACGGGGAGATCGCCCGGGCCTACGGGGTCTTCGACGAGGAGGCCGGCTGCGCGCTGCGCGGGTCGTTCCTGATCGACGGCTCCGGGACGACCACCTGGAGCGTCGTGAACGGCATCGGCGAGGCCCGCGACATCGTCGAGCACGTGCGGACCGCCTCCGCGCGCTGACGCTCCTCGTCAAGCGGCTCGACGAGTCCGTCGAGGGGCGGCCTTCGACAGGCTCAGGCATCGTGGACGGGCCGGCGGCATCGAGACCAGCAAGAGTGTCCCGACCACGATCCCTGAGCTTGTCGAAGGGCCACGTCCGGCAGGCTCAGGCGCCGTGGACGGGCTCGAGACCGGTGCTTAGTCTGGCTTCATGCCCCTCGAAGGTGAGTACGAGCCGAGCCCGGAGAAGTGGGTCCGCGACCAGGTCGCGACCTACGAGGCGACCGACGGTCGCGAGGCGAGCACGCTGGGTGACACCGGGATGCCGGTCGTCATCTTCACCACCCGCGGCCGCCGCTCGGGCAAGCTCCGCAAGATGGCGCTGATGAAGGTGGAGCACGACGGGGCGTACGCGCTGGTCGCCTCCAAGGGCGGCGCGCCGGAGCACCCCGTCTGGTACCACAACCTCGTCGCCGACCCCGACGCGATCATGGTCCAGGACGGGGCCGAGCGCTGGGACGCCCGCGTGCGCGAGCTGTCCGGCGGCGAGCGCCAGGAGTGGTGGGACCGCGCGGTCGCGGCCTACCCGCCGTACGCGGAGTACCAGACCAAGACCGACCGGCTCATCCCGGTGCTGCTGGCGGAGCGCCGCTGAACCCCGGGCAGGATTCGGGCGCGCTCAGCACCGCCGGCGCAGCTCGCGCTGGTCGAGGATCTCCACCCCGCCACGACCGAGGCGGACGACGCCGTCCTGCTCGAGGCGTCGCAGCGCCGCGTTGACCGTCGGGCGGGCCGCGCCCGCCAGCCCGGCGAGGTCCTCCTGCGTGAGCGGGACGCGGACCGACACCTCGTCGGTGCCGTAGAGCCGGCCCACCTCGTGCAGGCGGCGGGCGACCCGGCGCGGTGCCGGCAGGTGGTGGGCCTCGGCCACGCGGTGGCTCAGCCGGTCGATCCGACGAGCCATCAGCTGCATGACGAAGTCGTCGACCTCGGGCGTGCTGCGCCGGATGCGGTCGAACGCGGGGCGGCGCAGCACAAGGGCCTCCACCGCGTCGAGGGCGATGACGTCCGCCGTCCGCTCGTGGTCGCGGTTCAGGAGGCCGACCTCGCCGACGATGTCGCCCGCCCCCAGGACCGCGAGCGTGACCTGGCTCCCCGACGGCAGGAGCAGGCGGACGACGGCATGCCCCTGGGTGACGACGAGCAGGGCGGTGGCGTCCTCGCCGTCGCGCACCAGCAGCTCCCCGGGGTCCCAGCTGCGCCGGACGGCGGCGGCCAGCACCGCGTCCCGCCCGGGGACGGGGAGCCGGGCCAGGAAGCCGCCCGGGCCGGTTCCGGGAGCGGTCGTGGCGGGCACCGGGTCAGCATCGCAGCGCCAGGGCCGGTCCCGGGTGCCGGTCGGTCCCGCGCACCGGCAGCGGCACCCCCAGGCCGCTGCCGGTGGCCCCCCGGGACCCCGACGGACCACGCGTTGACCCAACCCCGCCCGCGTCGTCCGGCGGGCCGTCCTCGGACCCGCAGGAGAAGAGTCGCGTGGCCCGCCGTGCCCGTCTGTCGTCTCGGCGACACAAGGGCGGCGGCGGGGCCGTCGGGGCACGCGCGGAGAATGAGGGCGTGCACACCGCCGCCACACCCGCCGGGTCCTGAGGGTCCCGTGACGGGCACGACGTGCGCCTGCGGACGGGTGGCCGTTGCCGGGGACCGGTTCTGCGCCCGCTGCGGACGGACGTTGGACGCCGCACCCGCGGAGCCGGCCGCCGGGCCGGTCGACGAACCGGTCGACGCCGACGGTCCCGACGCCCTGGTCGAGCTCCTGCGGGGGTTCGTGGGCCGTCAGGTGGCGGACCGGATCACGCTCGAGGGCGGGCGTCCCGCGGAGGAGCGCCGGCTCGTGACCGCCGTCTTCGCGGACCTGTCCGGCTTCACCGCACTGGCCGGTCGGCTCGACGCCGAGGACCTCCAGGGCGTGGTCGACCCCGTCCTGGCCGGGCTCGCCCGGGTCGTCGGCCGTTACGACGGCCACGTGGAGAAGTTCGCCGGCGACGCCCTGCTGGCCCTGTTCGGCGCCCCCGTGGCCCACGAGGACGACGCGGCGCGGGCGCTCCACGCCTCCCTCGACATGCAGGCGGAGCTGTCCGGGCTGACCGGCCTCGTCCCCGACGGGTCGGCGGCCCCGCTGCGGCTCCACGTCGGGGTGAGCACCGGGCCGGTGGTGGCCCGGACCGTCGGGTGGACGGCTCGCATGGACTACGCGGTCCTGGGGGAGTCCGTCGTCCTCGCACAGCGTCTGCAGACGCTCGCGCCCGCGGGCCAGGTCTACGTCGGTGCCTCGACGCGGGCGCTCGTCGGCGAGGAGTTCGTGTTCGCCGACCTCGGCGAGCTCAGCGTCAGGGGCCGGACGACCCCGGTCCCGGCCTTCCGGCTCCTCGGGCGGGGAACCGCGAGCGGCGCCGAGGGTGGTCCGCTGGTGGGCCGCGAGACCGAGCAGGCGGTGCTCGCCGACCGCCTGGACCGGGCCCGCGCCGGCGAGGGCGTGGTGGTGCGGGTGAGCGGGCCGCCGGGCTCCGGGAAGTCACGGCTGCTGGCCGAGGTGGGCCGGGCGGCGCGCGTCGTCGACGTCGCCGTGGTCGAGCTCCTCGGTGCGGTCCACGCGCAGAGCCCCTACCGCTGCCTGGTCCCGCTGGTCGCGACCGCGCTGCAGCACCGCTACCCGCGCGCCGAGGACGGGCTGGCCGCGCTGGCGGCCGACGACCACGCGCCGGTCGACCCGCAGCTCACCGCGGTCCTGGTCGGGCGCGGGGGCGCCGACGACGCGCTGCACCCGCGCTCGCCCGACCTGGTGCGCCGGCAGCTGGGGACCGCGGTCCGGGCCTGGCTGGTCGACCTGGCGGCGCGGGGCCCGGTCATGCTGCTGGCCGACGGGCTGCAGAGCTTCGACACGGCCTCGGCGGAGGTGCTGGGGCAGCTGGTCGACGACCCCGTACCCGGGGTGCTGCTCTGCCTCGGGACGCGGGACGCGCAGGAGGGCGGGTCACGCGAGGTGACCACCCTGCGGCTGGCCGGGCTCGGTGGGTCGGACGTCCGCGAGCTCGTCACCGCCGAGCTCGGCCCGGTCCCGGACGACCGGCTCGTGGCCCACGTCGCCGACCGCGGCCAGGGCAACCCGCTGATGGTCCGCGAGACCGTCCGCCAGCTCCGGCTCGAGGGCCTGCTCGAGGAGCGGCACGGCTTCGTCCGGCTGGTCGCCGACGCGCACTCGGTGCCGGCCACGCTCGAGGGGCTGCTCGCGGCCCGGCTCGACGCCCTGCCGCCGGCGGCCGCCCGGGTGGCGACGGTGGCCGCGGTGATCGGTCTCACCGTCCCGGCGGCCCTGCTGCGCCAGGTGACCGGCCTCTCCGTCGACGACTGCGCGGCTCAGGTCGCCGCCCTGCGCGCGGCCGACGTCCTACGGGCGGGACCGGTGGACGGGGCCTCCGGCATCGTCACCTCGTGGCGCTTCGAGAACGCCCTCGTGCGTGACCTGCTCGTCGCCCGGCTCACGGCGCGACGCCGCCAGCGGGTCCACGCGCGGGTCGCGGACGCCCTCGCCGCGGTCGAGGAGCCGTCGGAGGAGGTGGTGGCCCTGCTGGCGGAGCACCTCTACCTCGCCGGCGACCTGGCCGGCGCCCTGCCGTGGCTGCGGCGGGCGGCCGGGCACGCCCGCCGCCTCCTCGCCCAGGACTCAGCCGTGCTGGCGCTCAGCCGGGCGGTGGAGGCCGCCCGTACGGTCGCGCCCGAGGAGCTCGCCGAGCTCGCGACCGATCTGGCCGACGTCTGGGCCGAGCGCGGCGAGCACGCCCGCGCGCGCGAGCTCTACGGCGAGGCGCGCCGGCGCGGCGGCGACGCGCGGCCCTGGGCGGGCGAGGCCTCCGTGCTGCGCCGCGAGGGCCGCTACGCGGACGCGCTCGCCCTGCTCGACGAGGCGGACGCGGCCGCGCCCGGCGGTGACGTCCGGCTGCTCGCGAACGAGCGGAGCTGGGCGCTCTCGGTCTCGGGCGACCTGGAGGGTGCGGTGCGGACGCTGCACGTCGGCCTGGACGCGGGCGACCCGGGCGACGGCGTGGCCGGGCTGCTCCTCCTGCAGCTGGTGCGGGCCGAGACCCTGCTGGGCGAGCTGGCGGCCGCCCGTGAGCACGCCGCGCGGGCGATCGACGACCTCGAGCGCGCCGGCGACCGGGCCGGGCTGTGCACCGCGTTCCGCCTGCTCGGCTCGCTCCAGCAGACCTCCGGGGAGCTCGACGCCGCGGAGGAGACCCTGACCGAAGGTCTCCGGCTCGCCACCCAGGCCGGGTTGATGGAGGAGATGGGCGGGTGCCGGCTCAACCTCGGGCTCGTGCACGCGGACCGCGGGGACCACCGCGCCGCAGAGGACGCCTACCGGCTCGCGGGTGTCGTCTTCGAGCAGGCAGGCATCGAGGCCGGCCGCGCGATGGCGTACGGCAACCAGGCCTGCGAGCTCTTCCTGATGGGCGAGCACGACCGCTCCCGCACGCTGGCCGTGCGGGCGCTCGCTCTCGCCGAGCAGGTCGGCAACCAGCTGACGGCTGCCGACGTGCACCACACGCTCGGTCTCGTGGCCGAGGCCACGGGCGACCGGGCGACCGCGTTCCGCGAGGCGGAGGCGGCGGTCGCCGGCTTCGAGCGGGCCGGCCTGGCTGTCGCCGCCGGGCCCAGCCGGGCGCTCGCAGAGCGCTGCGCCTCCTGAACCCGGCCTCCACGACCTGTGACGTGCTGCCTCAGTGGTAGGAGACCGAGCAGGTGACGGGTACGAGCTCGCCCACGACCTCGTAGGGGTCGCTGCTTGCGGCGTTGGCGCGGTGGTTGACGTCAGAGACATCGATGCGGTGCGACTGCTGGGTCGACACGGAGAAGCTCAGCACCTTCACCCCGCCGTCCGCGGCCGTGAAGGTGACGGGCTCGCGGAGGTCGAAGGTGCAGTCGGGCCGGTCGACCGCGCGGAGCAGAACCGTCCCTCGGTAGGCCGTGTCGAGGCGGCCGTCGCGGCGGACGGCGCGCACCAGCACCGGCGTCGGGGCGGCGATGTGCACGGTTGCCGGCACGTCGACGCGGAGGCTGGTCGTGGGCTTGCGCACCACGCGCAGGGCCACCTGCGACGGCTTCCGCTGGCCGCTGGCGTCGGACACCGACACCGGGAGCACGTAGCGACCGACGGACTTGGGCGCCTGCACGTCGAACACCCGCAGCGTCACCGACTGCCCGGGCCGGCAGGTCAGGTGGGTGACGACGGCGATCTGCGCCTTCGCGGTGTTCAGGACCGTGACGGTCGGCGGGCCGGAGGTGCCGCGGCAGTCGTCCGGGCCGAGCTCGCCGAACTGCTCGTTCGGCCGGACGACGACGCTGCCCGCGAGCGTGGGGTCGTCGAGGCCGAGGGTGTAGCCGACTCGCAGGGGTGAGCGCCAGGCCGGGCGCGGCAGCGTGAGGACGACCGTGCCGTCGGTCAGTGGACCGCCCGCGTCGAAGCGGAGCAACAGGTTGTTGCCGGTGCTCCCGGCCACCACGTCGGCGACGGCGTCGGTCTCGAGGTCGTAGCCGGAGACGCCGAGCCGGTCCGGCACGCTGGGCACGGGCAGGGTCGGAGGGTCGTCGGCCGAGGCCGGCGTCGACGGACCCGCGGCGGCGATCAGCAGGCTGAGCAGCACGGCCAGCACCACCGCCACCAGGCGTCGGTGGAGCGCGGGGGAGGGGTGCGTCGTGGTGCTGAGGGCTCGCGTCATCGGGGTGTCCTTGCTCGGGGGTCATCCGAACCATGACAGAAACCCTCAGGCCGGGGAAGCCCGATGACGCGGTGGGAGCAGAGGGGCTCGAACCCCCGACCCCCTGCTTGTAAGGCAGGTGCTCTGACCAGCTGAGCTATGCTCCCGCGTCCCCGGCGGCCGGCCATGCTGATCGGCCGCGTTCGGGGTCCGCCATTCTCGCACCGAACGGCGGGCGACCCGAGGACCCGGGACGAACCAGGGTCGAGATGACGCCCAGCGGCCCTAGCCTTGAGCGCGTGACCACCGACGAGGTCGTCGTGCTGCGCGAGACGCTCACCGCCCACCGGGCGATGCTCGAGGGCGCGCTGCACGGCAACGACCGGCTCGACATCGACCGTGCCTTCGCCGCCCACGCCGGCCTGGCCCGGATCCTTGCCCACTGGGACGAGTACACCGCCCGCCAGCAGCGCGCCGTGGTCGAGACGGTCCACTACGTCGTGATGAGCGACGACGACCAGCACGACCTCACCGCGGCCGACGGGTTCGCCGACGACCTCGCCCGCGTCCGCGCGCTGCAGGAGTCGCTCGGCTACGCCTGACCCGGCGCAGGCGGGACGGGCGGCCACCGGGTCGTACGCTGACGCGCCATGAGCACCACCCTCGGCGCGCGGACCGCGCTCGGCGTCCTGACCGGGGCGATCGGGCTCGTGGCGATGCTGCGGCTGGTCGCGGGCGCCTTCACCGGCGGCATGTCGGGCTTCGCGCTCGGCGTGACGCTCGTGGCGATGGTGCCGTGGGTCGCGTACGTGACCTGGCGGGCCCGGCGCAGCCGGCTCACCCCCCGGCGCGCGCTGATCGCCCTGGGCCTCGACGTGCTCGCCCTCGCGCTGGTCTTCGTCCTCGTCTTCGGTCCGGTGCTGGCCCTCGCGCTGTCCTTCGCGGCCTTCGTGCTGCTGTGGATCGGCGACCGGCCCGTGCGCGAGCGTCCGCTCGGCGAGACCTGGGTCCGGGTCGAGGAGCTCCGCCGGCCCGACCCCGAAGCGTCGGACGAGCCGGACGAGCCGGACGACCCGAGCGGGCGTCGCTCCGGTTAGGCCTCCAGGCGCAGGGCGAGCGCCGCGGCGCCGAGGAGCCCCGCGTTCTCGAGCACGGCGGGTCTGACCTCGAGGTCGGTGACGTAGGGGAGCACGGCGAAGTCGGGCAGGTGCCGCCGCAGCGGCCCGAGGACGACCTCTCCGGCCTTCGACACCCCGCCGCCGAGGACGAACGTCGTCACGTCGAGCTCCGTCGCCGTCGTGGCGATCCCGGCCGCCAGCGCACGCATGCCCTCGTCGATCACGGCGAGGGCCACCGGGTCGCCGGCACGGGCGTCGGCGGTCAGCGCCCTGGCGTCGGTGCCACCGGTCCAGCCGCGCTGCTGCGCGGCGGCGACCATGGCCGGTCCGCGGGCGTACATCTCCACGCACCCGTGGCCGCCGCACACGCAGCGTGCGCCCCAGGCGTTCACGCTGATGTGGCCGAGGTGCACGGCGTTGCCCGTCGTCCCACCGAAGAGCCGGTCGTCGAGCACCGCGCCGGCCCCGACGCCGGTCGAGAGGACCATCCCGACCATCGAGGCCACGTCGCGCCCCGCGCCCAGCCAGTGCTCGCCGAGGGTGAAGCAGTGGCCGTCGTTGGCCAGCCCGACGACGACCGGGCGGTCCGTCTCCGCTGCGATAGCGGCGTGCACGCGCTCGACCAGCGGGAAGCCGCGCCACGCGCCGATGTTCACCGGTGAGACGGTGCCGGCGGGCGCGTCCAACGGCCCGGCCGAGGAGATCCCGACCCGCAGCGGCCCCTCGGCGGCCGAGAGGCGACGGACGAGGGCGGCCACCGCGTCGAGCAGCGGAGCCACCACCCGCTCGGGGTCCGCCTCGGCCGGGGTCGGGCGCAGCTCCTCGGCGAGCACCGTGCCGGTGTCGTCCACGAGGGCCAGCGCCATCTTGGTGCCGCCGACGTCGACGGCCAGGACCACCTCGGGCGCAGCCTCGGGCACGCGTGCTCCCCTCGTACGCGCGGAGCCGATCTGCATCCGCACAGGGTCACCTAGACTCGCACGTCGTGGCTGGTACCGACTTCTCCGTGGCGATCCCCGAGCTCGAGCGCGCCCTCTCCTCGATCGAGGCCGTCCTCGACCCCGAGGCCAAGCGGCGCGAGATCGCCGGGCTCGAGGAGCAGGTCGCCGCACCCGACCTCTGGGACGACGTCGAGCACGCGCAGCAGGTGACCTCCCGGCTCTCGCGCCTCCAGGCCGACGTCGACCGGCTCACCAGCCTGCGCTCGCGCCTGGACGACCTGTCCGTGCTCGTCGAGCTCGGCCAGGAGGAGGGCGACGACGCCAGCATGGTCGAGGCCGAGGCGGAGCTGGCCGGTCTGCGCAAGACGATCGACGCCCTCGAGGTCCGCACGCTGCTGGCGGGGGAGTACGACGAGCGCGACGCGCTCGTGACGATCCGCTCCGAAGCCGGCGGCGTCGACGCGGCCGACTTCGCCGAGATGCTCCAGCGGATGTACCTGCGCTGGGCCGAGCGGCACAAGTACGGCATCGAGGTCTTCGACACGTCCTACGCCGAGGAGGCGGGGATCAAGTCGACGACCTTCGAGGTCCGGGCCCCGTACGCCTACGGCACGCTCTCGGTGGAGCAGGGCACCCACCGCCTCGTGCGCATCTCGCCCTTCGACAACCAGGGCCGGCGCCAGACGTCCTTCGCCGGTGTCGAGGTGCTGCCGGTCACCGAGTCGACCGACCACATCGACATCCCCGAGGCCGACCTGCGCGTCGACGTCTTCCGCTCCTCGGGCCCGGGCGGCCAGAGCGTCAACACGACCGACTCCGCCGTCCGGCTCACCCACCTGCCGACCGGCATCGTCGTCTCCTGCCAGAACGAGAAGTCCCAGCTGCAGAACAAGGCGGCCGCGCTGCGCGTGCTGCAGTCCCGGCTGCTGGAGAAGGCGCGCCACGACCGCGAGGCGGAGATGAACGCGCTCAAGGGCGACGGGGGCAACAGCTGGGGCTCGCAGATGCGGTCCTACGTCCTGCACCCCTACCAGATGGTCAAGGACCTCCGGACCGACTTCGAGGTCTCCTCGCCCGACGCGGTCTTCGACGGCGACATCGACGGGTTCATCGACTCGGGCATCCGCTGGCGCATGCGCGACCACGTCGAGGCCTGAGCCCCGCTCGACCGGGGCGGCCCGGCGCGCCCGGGTCCGAGGTGAGGGGGGCGAGCGCCGCGCTCACCTACAGTGGACGCGGCCGTCTGGCCCAGCGTGAGGCTGGGACGGAGCTTCCTACCCGGCCGGGACCAAGCCAGTGATCCGTTTCGAGAGCGTCTCCAAGACCTACGACGGCCAGCGCCGTGCAGCGCTGGACCGCGTCAACGTCGACATCGACAAGGGTGAGTTCGTCTTCCTCGTCGGCGCCTCGGGCTCGGGCAAGTCGACCTTCCTGCGGCTCATCCTGCGCGAGCAGCGCGCCACGCGCGGCAAGGTCTTCGTGGCCGGCCGCGACCTCGGCAAGCTGCACAGCTGGAAGATCCCGGCGATGCGCCGCCAGATCGGCACCGTGTTCCAGGACTTCCGGCTGCTGCCGAACAAGACGGTCACCGACAACGTCGCCTTCGCCCTCCAGGTGATCGGCAAGCCGCAGTCCACCATCAAGCGGGTCGTCCCCGAGGTCCTCGAGCTCGTCGGGCTCGACGGCAAGGGCGGACGCCTGCCCGAGGAGCTGTCCGGCGGGGAGCAGCAGCGCGTGGCGATCGCCCGCGCGTTCGTCAACCGCCCGATGATCCTCATCGCCGACGAGCCGACCGGAAACCTGGACCCGGCCACCAGCATCGGCATCATGAAGCTGCTCGACCGCATCAACCGCGCGGACACGACCGTGCTGATGGCGACGCACGACTCGACGATCGTCGACCAGATGCGCAAGCGGGTCATCGAGCTCGACGACGGCGAGGTCGTGCGCGACCAGAGCCGTGGCGTGTACGGGTACCAGTGAGCACCCAGAAGGACAGCTGATGCGTTTCCGTCACATCTTCTCCGAGACCGGCGCCGGTCTGCGCCAGAACCTGACGATGACCCTCGCGGTCATCATGACCATGTGGGTCTCGCTGTCCCTGTTCGGCGCGGGCCTGCTGGCCAGCCAGCAGGTCGACCTCATGAAGGGCCGCTGGTACGACAAGATCGAGATCTCGATCTTCCTGTGCACCGCCGACGTCCAGGGCGACAACTGCGACCCCGGCACCGACGCGACCGACGCCCAGAAGCAGGTCATCCAGCAGACGCTGCTGTCCAACCCCGAGGTCGCGGCCGACGGCGTCTACTTCGAGACCAAGCAGATGGCGTACGACGAGTTCCAGCGGGCGTACGCGGGCAGCCCCATCCGCGACTCGCTGACGGTCGACCAGATGCAGGAGTCCTTCCGGGTCAAGCTCAAGAACCCGGAGGAGTACCAGGGCGTCGTCAGCTCGGTGCAGGGGCTGCGCGGGGTGCAGAAGGTCCAGGACCTCCGCCAGTACCTCGACCCCTTCTTCAACGCCCTGAACTTCGTGCAGTGGGGGACGATCATCGCCTCCGCGCTGCTGCTCGTCGCCGCGGCCCTGCAGATCGGCAACACCATCAGGCTGGCCACGTTCGCCCGACGGCGGGAGATCGGCATCATGCGCCTGGTCGGCGCGAGCAACCTCTACATCACGCTGCCGTTCCTGCTCGAGGCCGTCTTCTCGGCCCTCGTCGGGGCCGCGCTGGCCTGCGGGACCCTCGCCGCCGGCGTCTACTTCATCGTCATGCAGCGCGCCGAGCCGGCCATCCGCTCGATCCCCTGGATCGGCTGGAGCCAGACCGGCCTGGCCATGCTCGGCGTCGCCCTCGTGGGCCTGGTCCTGGCGATCATCCCGACGCTCGTCACGACGCGGAAGTACCTGCGCGTCTGACGTCCGTACGCTGTCCCGCCGGCTCGACCTCGAGCCGCTGATCCAGGCCCACCGCTCCTCGAGCGGTGGGCCTGGTCGTCTCCGCCGTCCTCGCCTCCCTGGCTTCGGACTCCTGAACCCGGCCCCGGTTCCGCCCGCTCGACCACTGGTCACTTCCGGGCCGTTCCGAGCGCCCAGACCGCCCACTGCTGACCACTGGTCGGTTCCGGGTCCGGCAGGGCGGCTTGGCGCCCACTGCTGACCGGTGGTCCAACGACCTCGCACCAGGGCGCTGGTGCTCCGACGGCTTCTCGGGGCCTCTCGGGGCCTCTTCGGACTGCAGGGTCTTGACACCTCAGGCGCCTCTGTGCTGCCTCGACCGTGCTGCTGAAGTCTCGATGAAGCCTTCACCTTCAGTCACGCCTGGGACGGCTGTGACTCGCGTGCCAGGGGTTGCGACCCCGGTCTGACGTCTGCGTAACATCCGGGCCGCCGGTCACCCCGACCGACACACCGGGATTCTCCCCAGAATCTCGATCTCAAGTCGAGAGTCAGAGCCGGACCGCCGCGAACGGTCCTGCAGCAGCCCTCGGCGGACCCCCGAATTGGGAGACAGCTGTGCCGGACCTTCCCCGCGTCACCGACGCTCCGGACGCTGACGACCGCACCGGTCAGCGTCAGCCCCACCCGCTCCATCCGCTCCGCCGCGCCCTGGCCACGCCTCGCCGCGTACCCGCCGCCCTCATGACCGGTGCGCTGGTCGTCGCCCTCAGTGCCGGCCTGCTGGTCTCGTCGGCCCAGGCCGACGACCTGACCGACCGCCGGGCCGAGCTCAAGCAGCAGATCAGCCGGACCAAGGCCGACCTCAGCGAGTCGAGCGCGGCGCTGAGCAGCGCCGGCGTCCGGCTCGACGAGGCGGAGAGCCGGCTGGCCTCCGCCCAGGCCGCGCTGGCCAGCGCGCAGTCCGCGCTGGACGCCGCGCGGGTCGAGGACGCCCGGCTGGCCAAGAAGCTGAAGCAGGCGCAGACCGACCTCGCCAAGGCCAAGGCCGCGGTCCTCGAGTGCCAGGAGCGGCTCGACGCCAAGAAGAAGATGGTCGGGGTGATGGTGCGCAGCGCCTACCAGCAGCAGACCAACCTGATGCCCATCGCGGTGATCACCGACGCGAGCACCGCCGACCTGGCGACCCGCATGCAGTGGTCGACGACGATGTTCGACACCACGCAGGCCAAGATCGACGACCTGCTGGCGCTCGAGGCGCAGCTCAAGGCCAAGCGGGCCGAGATGGCCAAGGCCGAGAAGAAGGTCGCCGACGACCGCGCCGAGGCAGCCGACTCCCTAGCCCGCACCCGCACGCTCGAGGCCCAGGCCCGCTCGGCCCAGGCCGCCGTGGCCGGCGAGGTGTCGGCCCGCCAGGCAGCCCAGCAGGTCGCGGCCAAGGACGTCGCGAACGACAAGGCCCAGTACGCCAAGCTGACCGCCGAGCGGTCGTCGGTGGAGAACCGCATCGCGGCGCGCATCGCCAAGGAGAAGGCGGCGGCCCGGGCCGCCGAGAAGGCGGCGGCCGCCCGGCGCGCCGCGGAGCAGGCCAAGGAGGCGCGTCAGGCCGCCAGCGCGGCCAAGGCGGCCAAGTCGGCCAAGCGGTCCTCGTCGGCGTCCCGCTCGACCCGGTCGGCGACCCCGCGGCCCGCCGCCCCCCGCCCCTCGGTGGGCAGCAGCTCCTCGTCCGGTGCCCACCACGGCTTCATCTACCCGGTCTCGGCGCCCATCACGTCGCCCTACGGGATGCGGCTCCACCCCGTGCTGCACGTGTGGAAGCTGCACGACGGCACCGACTTCGGCGCCGGGTGCGGGACGGCCATGCACGCCGCGTACGACGGCGTGGTGTCGGAGAAGTACTACAACGCCGGCTACGGCAACCGGCTGATGATCGACCACGGCCGGGTCGACGGGAAGTACGTGACCACCGGCTACAACCACGCCATCCGCTACACCGTCGGGGTGGGTGACCGGGTGCGCAAGGGCCAGGTCATCGGCTACGTCGGAACGACGGGCTACTCCACGGGCTGCCACCTCCACCTCATGGTGTGGCTGAACGGCTCGATGGTGAACCCGATGAGCTGGTACTGACCAGCCCCACGAGCTGAGCCGGACTCGCAACCCGGCCCAGGAAACACCTCCCGGTGCTGCACGCCGGGGTCGGACCGCAGGGGAAGCGGGTCCGGCCCCGGCGTGTACGGGTTCCGGGGGCGGGGGAGGGGCGGCCGACCGCCCCGGGACCCCTGCGGTGCGTCCGCCTACGATGGCCACGGCGCCGCCTCCGAGCGGTCGCCGCCGCCGGGTGCCGTAGCCCCCGGCACGCCGGACCCAGGTGCCCGCGCGGTCACCCCGCCGCCCTGGACGTCCACGACCACCGAGGAGCACCCATGCTGACCGTGCATGCGTACGCAGCCCCGAGCGCCACCGAGCCGCTCGCCCCGACCACGATCGAGCGCCGCGACGTCGGCCCGACCGAGATCCTGATCGACATCAAGTTCGCCGGCATCTGCCACTCCGACATCCACACCGCCCGCGGCGAGTGGGGCGACGCCGGCTGGCCGATCGTCGTCGGCCACGAGATCGCCGGCGTCGTCGCCGAGGTCGGGTCGGACGTCAGCAAGCACAAGGTCGGCGACCGCGTCGGCGTCGGCTGCCTCGTCGACTCCTGCCGCGAGTGCGACAGCTGCAAGCAGGGCCTGGAGCAGTACTGCCTCAACGGCAACATCGGCACCTACGGCGGCATCGGCCGCGACGGCAAGCCGACCGCCGGCGGCTACTCGACCCACATCGTGGTCGAGGAGGACTTCGCGCTGCGCATCCCCGAGGGCATCGAGCTCGACGAGGCGGCCCCGCTGCTCTGCGCCGGCATCACCCTCTACTCCCCGCTGAACCACTGGGACGCGGGCCCCGGCAAGAAGGTCGCCATCATCGGCCTCGGCGGGCTCGGCCACATGGGCGTCAAGATCGCCCACGCGATGGGCGCCGAGGTCACGGTGCTCAGCCAGTCGCTCAAGAAGCAGGAGGACGGGCTCCGCCTCGGGGCCGACCACTACTACGCGACGAGCGACCCCGCCACGTTCGAGCAGCTGAAGGGGTCCTTCGACCTCATCGTCAACACCGTCTCGGCGAACCTCGACCTGGACGCGTACATGAGCCTGCTGCGCGTCGACGGCACCCTCGTCGAGGTCGGCGCCCCCGAGCACCCGATGTCGGTCAAGGCCTTCTCGCTGCTCCCGGGCCGCCGCAGCCTCGCCGGCTCGAGCATCGGCGGGATCCCCGAGACCCAGGAGATGCTCGACTTCTGCGCCGAGCACGGCCTGGGCGCCGAGATCGAGGTCATCAGCGCCGACAAGATCAACGAGGCCTGGGACCGGGTCGTCGCCAGCGACGTCCGCTACCGCTTCGTCATCGACACCGCCACGCTGGGCTGATCGCGCCGGTCCCGCCTCCGTCCACGGAGGCGGGACCCCGGGCGACCCCGCGAGCAGGGAGAATGGGTCTCATGCCGAAGGAGAAGGGTCGCAGCGTCGTCGCGTCGAACAAGAAGGCGCGGCACGACTACACCATCCACGACACGTGGGAGGCGGGCCTCGTCCTGAGCGGGACCGAGGTCAAGTCCCTGCGGGCCGGCCACGCCAACCTGACCGACGCGTACGCCACGCTGGACGACGGCGAGGTGTGGCTGCGGGGCGCGAACATCCCCGAGTACAGCCACGGCACCTGGACCAACCACACCGCGCGGCGCACCCGCAAGCTGCTGCTCAACCGCCGCGAGATCGACAAGATCGCCCGCGAGCTCGGCTCCACGGGCGCGGCGACGCTCATCCCGCTGTCGCTCTACTTCAACGACGGCTACGCCAAGGTCGAGCTGGCGCTCGGCACCGGCAAGCGGGAGTACGACAAGCGCCACGCCCTCGCCGAGCGCGAGGGGCGCCGCGAGGCCGAGCGGGCCCTGGCCGCCCGCAACCGGAGGAATCGGTGAGCTCCCGGGCGAGGGCGGCGCTCCTGCCGGCCCCGCTCGGTCGCGCCGGGCGGCTGCTGGCCGCGCTGCTCCTCGCCTGCGGCGTGGTCCTGACCACGCTCGCGCTGGGCGCTCGGCCCGCGTACGCCGCCACGAGCGACCTGGTGCGGTCGCTGGACGTCGCCTACACGGTCAACCCGAGCGGCGTGCTGAGCGTCAAGGAGACGTGGGTCTGGCAGTTCGGCAGTGAGTCCGGCCGCCACGGCATCAAGCGGACCCTCGTCGTCCGCGAGCCCTGGTCGGAGAACGGCAAGGACACCGACCAGGACGCCGTCTACACGCTCAGCAACATCAGGGTCTCCAGCCCTGACGGGGTCAACACCGACGTCAGCCAGGAGGACGACTCTTCTCAGAAGGGTCGTCTGGTCGAGACGACTCTGACGATCGGCAGCTCGAGCGAGACGGTCTCAGCCCCCACCGCGACCTACGTCATCACGTACGACGTGCAGGGCGCGCTGCGCAGCTCGCCCGGCGCGAATCCTCCGTACGACGAGCTGTACTGGGACGTCACGGGCACAGGGAACCCAGCGTTCGAGCGGGTGGCCGTCACGGCCGACGTTCCTGACGGCCCGTACGAGGACGCGCTCACCTGCTACGCCGGGCCGGTCGGTTCCAAGGACCCCTGCACCCAGACGCCGAGGGTCCAGGGCGACGTCGGTGTGTTTCAGACGAACGACCTCGCCGCACGGTCGAACATGACGATCGGCGTCAAGATCGAGCCGGGCCAGGTCGCCGTCGTCACCCCTGACCTGCAACCGCGCGCCGACGCCCGGACGCCGGCTGAGAACGCGGCGCTCGTGGGTGCGGGGGTCGCGGTCGGCGGGGCGGCGATCGCCAGCCCGTTGCTCGGTGCCGCCTACTACCGGCGCAACGGGCGAGACCAGCGCTTTGCCGGTATGCCGCCCGGCACGTTCCCGGTCGGTGACCAGCAGGTCGCCACGGAGCTGAGCGACCCGGACATGCAGATCCCCGTGGCCTTCGTGCCCCCGAAGATCCCGGTCGCCGAGGCCGGGATGCTCGTCGACGGCCAGATCGACACCAAGGAGACCGCGGCGACGCTGGTCGACCTCGCGGTCCGGGGTGGGCTGCGGATCATCAGCGAGAGCAAGGACGACGTCCGCGTCGAGCTGCGGGACCCCAACGTCGCCACGGCGCCGCACGAGATGCGGCTCCTCAACGGGGTCTTCCGCGGCGACCCGCCCGGCACGGTCGTCGACCTCAGCTCGCAGGGCAGCATGCTGCGGGCGCACCAGGACATGGACGCCGCCGTGCGCCAGCAGGTCGCCGCGCGCGGCTGGTTCACCAAGGTGCCCGGCAAGAAGACGACGACGAGCCTCGGCTTCGCCGTCGTCGCGCTCTCGATCTTCGGGATCGTTCACGCCGGGCTGTGGGCGCTGCTCCTCGCCGTGGCGCTGCTGCCGGTGGTCATCACGGTCGCGGTGGTCAAGCACAAGATGCGTCGCGGGCAGCGCACGCCCGAGGGCCGCGCCTGGACCGACCAGGTCGAGGGCTTCGAGAAGTACCTGGCCACGGCCGAGGCCGACCAGCTGCGCTTCGAGGAGGGCGAGGACATCTTCTCGCGCTACCTGCCCTGGGCCATCGTGTTCGGGCTCGCCGACCGCTGGGCCAAGGTGTGCGGCGACCTGGTGGCCATGGGCCGCATCCCGGACACCACGCCGTACTGGTACTACGGCAACCTCAACCTCGCCTCCTTCAACACAGGCTTCCTGACGGGCGCGCTGAGCTCGGCGGCCACGCCGGTGCCGAGCGCGAGCTCGGGAAGCAGCGGCACCGGCTTCGGTGGCGGCAGCTCCTTCGGCGGAGGCGGTTTCTCCGGTGGTGGCGGCGGCGGCGGAGGTAGCAGCAGCTGGTGAGCCTCAGCCTGTCGGGCTGAGCCTCCGCGCCAGGTGCGAGCCGGTCGGGCCGAGCGCCCGCCGGGCCACCTCGACCGGGGTGCCGGCGTCGACGACCCGGCCGCCCGCGTCTCCGCCCCCGGGCCCGAGGTCGACGAGCCAGTCGGCCGCGAGGGCCACGGCCGCGTCGTGCTCGACGACCACGACGGTGCTGCCGCCGTCGACCAGGCCCTGCAGCAGCCGCAGCAGCCGCTCGGTGTCGGCCGGGTGCAGCCCGGTCGTCGGCTCGTCGAGGACGTAGAGCGTGCCGGCCAGCCGTGAGCGCTGCAGCTCGGTGGCGAGCTTGATGCGCTGCGCCTCGCCCCCGGAGAGCTCGGTCGCCGGCTGGCCGAGGCGCAGATAGCCGAGACCCACGTCGCGCAGCGCGGTCAGCCCCCGCACGGCGGCCGGGATGTCGGCCAGCGCCTCCACCGCCTGATCGACGTCGAGGTCGAGCACGTCGGCGATGCTCAGGCCGCCGCGGGTGACCTCGAGGGTCTCCGCGGCGTAGCGCGAGCCGTGGCAGGTGGGGCAGCGTGAGTAGGAGCCGGGCAGGAAGAGCATCCGCACGGCGACGAACCCCTCGCCCTTGCAGGTCGGGCAGCGTCCCGCGGCCACGTTGAAGGAGAAGCGGCTGGCGCTCCAGCGCCGGGCCTTCGCCTCGGGCGTGCGGGCGTACGCGGACCGGACGGCGTCGAACAGCCCGGTGTAGGTGGCGAGGTTCGAGCGCGGCGTCCGGCCGATCGGGCGCTGGTCGACGACCACGAGCCGGGTCACCTGCTCGAGGCCGTACGCCCGCCGGACCTCGGGCCGCGGCTCGACGTCGTCGGCGGCCGTGTCGTCCGCCTCGCCCGCGGTCGTGTCCTCGGTGTCCTCGTCCGGCTCCTCACCGTCCTCCTCGGGCTCGTCGGGCAGCCCGAGGTGGTCGCGGACGGCTCCGGTCAGGACCCTGACCAGGCTCGTCTTGCCGGCGCCCGAGACGCCGGTGACGACGGTCAGCGTGCCGAGGGGGAGCGCGACGTCGAGGTCGTGCAGGTTGTGGGCGCTCACGCCCTCGAGCCGCAGCCACTCCTGCGGCGCCCGCGGCGAGGCGTTGACCACCGGCCGGTAGGCCGGGTCGAGGTAGGGCCTGGTCGCCGAGGCCTCGACCGCCGCCAGGCCGTCGACCGGCCCGCTGTGCAGCACGAGGCCGCCGCCGGAGCCGGCCCCGGGACCGACGTCGACCAGCCAGTCGGCCTGCCGCACGAGGTCGAGGTCGTGCTCCACGAGCAGGACGGTGTTGCCCGCGTCGCGCAGGCCGAGCAGCACCTCCTGCAGGGCCTCGGTGTCGGCCGGGTGCAGGCCGGCGGAGGGTTCGTCGAGGACGTAGACGACGCCGAAGAGCCCGGAGCGCAGCTGCGTGGCGAGGCGCAGCCGCTGGAGCTCGCCGGACGACAGCGTCGGCAGCGCCCGGTCGAGCGCGAGGTAGCCCAGGCCCAGGTCGACCACGAGCGCCGTACGCCCGAGCAGCTCGCCCAGCAGCGTGCCGGCGGCGCTGTCGGGGTCGTGCGCACCCACCGCCTCCTCGAGGACGGCGGTCAGGCGCTCGACGGGCAGGGCGGTCAACGAGGCGATGTCGTGGCCGGCGAAGGTGACGGCGAGGGCCTCCGGCCGCAGGCGGCGGCCGCCGCAGACCGGGCAGGGGCTGGCGTCGAGGTAGCCGCGCAGGCGCCGGCGGATGGGGGCCGACCTCGTGGTCGCGAAGGTCGTGAGCACGTACTCGCGCACACCCGTCCAACGGCCCTGGTAGGGCCGCTGGATCCGACCGGCCTCGCGCTCGAAGTTCACGGTGACGACGGGGTGCTCGTCGGTGAAGAGGATCCAGTCGCGGTCGGCCCGGTCGAGCTCGCGCCACGGCCGGTCGACGTCGTAGCCCAGCACCCGGAGGATGTCGCGGAAGTTCTTGCCGAGCCACGCGCCCGGCCAGGCGGCGACCGCGCCGTCGCGGATGCTCAGCGAGGGGTCGGGCACGACGGAGGACTCGCTCACGGCGTAGACCTGGCCGACGCCGTGGCAGTGCGGGCACGCGCCGGCCGGGGTGTTGGCCGAGAAGGCGTCGGAGTCGAGGCGCTCGGCGCCGTCGGGGTAGTCCCCGACACGGGAGAAGAGCATCCGCAGCGTGTTCGACAGCGTGGTCAGGGTGCCGACCGACGACCGGGACCCGACCCCGCCGCGCTGCTGCTGCAGGGCGACGGCCGGCGGCAGACCGGTCACCGAGGCGACACGGGGGACCCCGGCCTGCTGGATCAGCCGGCGGGCGTACGGCGCCACCGACTCCAGGTAGCGGCGCTGGGACTCCGCGAAGATCGTCGCGAACGCGAGCGAGGACTTGCCCGACCCGGAGATGCCGGTGAAGGCGACGACCGCGTCGCGCGGCAGCGAGACGTCGACGTCGCGGAGGTTGTGCTCGCGGGCGCCGCGGACCTCGACGAGGCCGCGCGGCGCCCGCTCGCCGGGCTCGTTCAGCGAACGTCGACCAGGTCGACGACGAAGATCAGGGTCTCGCCCGGGGCGATCACGCCGCCCGCGCCGCGGTCGCCGTACGCCAGGTGCGGCGGGATGACGAGGCGACGGCGGCCGCCGACCTTCATCCCGGCCACGCCCTCGTCCCAGCCGCGGATGACGTGGCCGGCCCCGAGGGGGAAGTCGAGCGGGGCGCCGCGGTTGTACGACGCGTCGAACTCCTCGCCGGTGCTGTAGGCCACGCCCACGTAGTGCACCTTGACGGTGTTGCCGGCTGCGGCCTCCGCCCCGTCGCCGACGGTCAGGTCGGTGACCTCCAGCTCGGTGGGCGGGGGACCCTCGGGTGCGTCGATCTCGGGCTTCTCAGACATGCGTTCAACCTATCCCGAGCGCTCGGACCGGACGTTCGTGCAGACCCGAGGACGATCCCTGGGCTTGTCGAAGGGCCCCTGAGCAGGCGCGCTTCGTCCGTGCGTGGAAGGGAGGCACCAACCACGTCGTGGCCCTTCGACAAGCTCAGGGGGCGTGTGAAGCTCCAGCGCTAGGGGCAGACGCGACAACGATCCCTGAGCCTGTCGAAGGGCGCCCGGCAGGCGCGGGCCGTTCGTGCGTCCGGGGTGGAGCACCAACCACGTCGTGGACCTTCGATAAGCTCAGGGGGCGTGTGAAGCTCCAGCGTTCGGGGCAGACGTGACAACGATCCCTGAGCCTGTCGAAGGGCGCCCGGCAGGCGCGGTCCGTTCGTGCGTCCGGGGTGGAGCGCCGACCACTTCGTGGCCCTTCGACAAGCTCAGGGGGCGTGGGAGCGTTCGGGCAGACGCGCCAACGATCCCTGAGCCTGTCGAAGGGCGCCGGTGCACTCAGGGAACGTTCATCGGGGAGGGACCGGGGTCGCGCCTGATGGTGGTTCGGTCCCTCTCCGGACGATCCTTGAACCCATGAGCGCGACGCAGCCGAACCACCCGCACCCCACGCTGACGATGAGCGTGACCCCCGAGCAGCGCGACCGTGCGGTGGCCTGGTTGCAGCAGGCGTACGCCGAGGACCGCATCGGGGAGAGCGAGCTCGACTGGCGCCTCGGACGGGTCCTCGAGGCCCACGACCGTCGTGGGCTCAACGAGGCCTTCCTGGGGCTCGTGCAGGTGCCGATGGCCTCGCAGGCCGTCGGCCTGCACCCGGCCTACCAGCCGCTCGTGCGGCCCGAGCTGCGTCAGCAGGCCGGACGGGGCGCCGCCGGCTTCGCGCACTTCTCGGTGTTCCTGCTCTGGATCCTCGGCCCGCTGGTCGTCTTCGGGCTCTCGAGCCCGGGGACGTACGCCCGTCGCGAGGCGGCGAAGGCGTTCAACTTCCAGCTGCTGTCGTTCCTCCTGCTGATCGCGGGAGGCATCACCACGGCGATCTTCCCCGGCGACGGCTTCGACCCGGTGATGGGCTTCATGGCGCTGGGCTGGTTCATCCTCACGATCGTCGGCGGCGCGAAGGCGCTGCAGGGCGAGGACTGGCGCAACCCGGTGACGCGGGTGCTCAAGCTGCAGGTCTTGTCCGAGAGGTAGCGGGCAGCACCCGGGTCCGTGGACCGTGAGCCGGCCGGGAATGTTCCCGGCCCTCTCGCGTTACCCATGGCAGGTCCCGCGCTACGCAGGTAGAGTGGGCCCTCGCTCCGGAAGCCGTACGCGGCCGACGGGGTGGACAACTCAACAGGGGGTGATCGGTTTCGACTTGGGTCGGTAGTCCCAGGAGAAGCGGGCCGAGAATCCAAGGTCAACTCGTTAATGTCCCTTGGAAACCAACAAGTGCCAACTCTAAGCGCACTGACTTCGCTCTCGCTGTCTAAACAGTGATCGAAGGGTCAGACCGAGGCCGTCCTCGCCCCGGAACCTGGCCTCATCTAGAGGACTTGCTGGCCGCACCGTGTCTCAGGGTGCGTCCGGGACTTTTCTGAGACTGGGTCTGTCTGCGACGTGCTGGCGCGAGCGCAGGGACCGAGAAGACGACTAGCCAGCTGCGCCCGGAGAAGACCTGGTTCGCTGTCCAAGGACGCGGGTTCGATTCCCGCCACCTCCACCCCTGAGGTCGTCGCGAGCTGTCGGCGACGACCTGACAGAGTCGAGAGCCCTCACGACCGTCCGGTCGTGAGGGCTCGTCCGTCTCTGCCGACGCCCCTCTCGGTGAGTAGCAGCGGCGGTCGTCGCGGTGCCTCGACGACCTTCCTCGCGCCCGTCGTCCTGGCCCACCAGCTGCCCGCCGTCACCTGCGCGGTGTCGTCCTGACGAGCACGGGTGACGGTCGGCGCCGTGTACGTGGCGGCCGGAGCGACGTGCGCTCTCCTGCGTCGAGCCCGCCGAAGACCCCGTCCGAGACCCCGCTCCGGAGCGCCCACTCCAGGCACGCACCACGCACGACACACGCGTCGCAGACGCGCTTGGCCTCGGCGATCTCAGCCCGGGCCGACGCTCCGCCCGGGGGGAAGAACACCGACAGGTCGTGGCCGAGGCACGCGGCCTGCGCGCGCCACGCCTGCACCTGACCCATCAGGCTGCTTCCGTGGGCGACACGGTCGCGGCATCTCGGTCCAACCGGTAGCGCTGCGACGCCGAGGCGACGAAGACGCGCCGCATGAGGTCGTCCTCGGCGGTCTCCGGCCCACTCGACCAGCGGCTTTGCCTGGCGGCCTGGGTCGGCAGCGAGCGTGCGCCGGCGTGCCTGCCGCCTCGTGGCAGTCGTCGCGGCACGGCTGACGATGCGTGGCCGCGGACACCGGGCCGGTCCTCGGGACCGGTCGGACGGACGGGGAGGACGCTGGAGGGTTCGGGCACGGGGGCTCCATCACGATGAGCGCTTGGTCGGTCGTGAGCGCTCGATCAGCAGGACGCGGCTGGGACGGCGGCGCCTTGATCCCCACTTCGGCTGAACTATCAGCGCGGACGACGCTACGCCCCATCCACCGCGGTGTCGACCTCTCGGGCCCCGCTCGTGCTCAGACCGCCGCCGTCAGCCGCCGGATGCCGTCCACGATCGTGGGCCGTGACGCCGGCTCCGACATGAGCCGGCGCGCCACGGCGGAGGCGTGCGTGTCGTTCTCGCGGGCGTAGCGACGCAGCAGGGCGAACGCCTCGGTGACGGTGACGTCGAGGCGCTCGCGCAGGAAGCCCTTGGCCTGCTCGACCACCACGTGGCTGGCCAGCGCCGACTTCAGGCGCGGCAGGACGGTCTCCGGGGTCGGCGGGTGTCCCTGCACGATGGCCACGCTGGCGACGTGGGCGAGGCTGCGGGCGACCAGGAGGTCGGACTCGTTGAGGCTCCCGGACCGGGTGCCGAACAGGTTCAGCGCTCCCAACGCGCTGCCGGCCGCCGTCATCGGGACGGCGTGCACCGACGCGAACCCGGCGCTGCGTGCGGCCGGGACGAACTGCGGCCAGCGACCGCTCACGGCGGAGAGGTCGGCGATCGAGACGGGCCGGCCGCTGGCGTAGCAGTCCAGGCAGGGCCCCTCGTCGGCCTGCAGCTGCAGCAGCTCGATCTCCTCGGTGTGGTCGGAGGTGGCGGCCATCAGGTGCAGCCCGCCGCGCGCGTCAGCGAGCAGCAGCCCGGCCGAGGACACGTCGAGCAGGGTCGCGCACTGCTCGGTCAGGTCGGTGAGCAGCTCGACGACGTCGAAGTCCTGCAGCAGGTTGTCGACCAGGGTGACCACGGCGCTGAGCACGCGTGCCTCACGAGCATCGTCGGCCATCAGGAGCTCCCTTCCGAGCGGAGGTGGTGCCGGCCGAGGCCGGGCGGGGGAGGTGTGCGGTCATCAGGCCTCGAGCCGGAGCCGGCGGTCGATGACGTCGCGGGCGACCGCCGTCACCGAACGGTCGGTCGCGTAGGCGTGGGCCCTCAGCCGGACGAGCGCCTGGGCCGAATCCACGTCGAGCTGGGCCACCAGCATGCCGGTGGCCTGGCTGACCTCGTCCCGGCTGATCCTGTCGAGCTCGGCCCAGGCGGGCGTCCCGGGCTCCAACGGCTCCTGCGTGGTCGCGCTGAGCAGGTCCAGCAGCGGCATCTCCGCCAGCTCCGCCGCCACCAGGGCCCCGGAGAGGTCCGAGCCGTCCAGCGCCACCACCTGGCGCCGGAAGAGGTCGAGCGCCCCGACGTACTCCCCGGCGACCAGCACGGGGATCGCGAACACGCCGGCGATGCCCTGGTCGAGCAGCGCCGGGCCGTACGCGGGCCACCGGCCGGCGTCTACCTCGGCGCCCAGGTCCAGCGCGAGCACCGGGGCCCGGGTCGCCACCGACTCCAGGCAGGGGCCCTCCCCGTAGGTGAACTGCAGCTCGTCGAACAACCGCGCCCGGTCGCTGCTGCCGCCCAGGGTGCCGGTGTTGACCCCGTCGAAGACGAGGGAGATCGCGGCCGCGTCGACCGACAGGAGGGTGACGCACGCCTCGCACAGCCGGTCCGCCGCCACGGCCCCGCGTCCGCCGTCCAGCGCCTCGATGAGGGAGGCCTCGATCGACGTCACGCTCCGGCCGCCCGCGGGACGGTCATTCGCCGCCCCCTCGATCGGGCTCGAGCGCGGTGAGCCGGCCGGTCGTGGCGAGCTCCTCGGCGATCTCGCGGAGTGGCCGGTGGGTCGCCTGGCTCACCCGGGTGAGGACGCCGAAGGCCCGATCCGCGTCGAGGTGGTAGCGCTCCATCAGCATGCCCTTCGCCTGACCGATCAGGTCCCGGCTGGCGAGCGCGCGACCCATGCTGGAGATCTTCTTGGAGTCGGCGTACGCGACCGCCGCATGGCTGGCGAAGAGCAGACCGACCTGCTCGGACTCGTCATCGAAACCGTTCGCCCGGGTGTTGTACAGGTTCAGCGAGCCGAGGTTGTCGTCCTGGACGTACAGCTGGAAGGAGAGCATGCTGCCCGCCCCGGCGTCGTGCGCCCGCTTCGCGAACCGCGGCCAGCGGGGTTCGTGGAGCATGTCGGGCACCCGGACGGTCTGCTCCTCGTAGATCGCGTCGAGGCAGGGACCTTCGCCGACCTCGTTCTGGATGGCGTCGACCCGTGCCGGGAGCTCGCTCGACGGGTAGTCGGAGCGGACCTCTCGACGCCGCTGGACCATGCTCAGCGAGGCGTGCTCGACCCCGGGGATGATCGCGACGGCCGCGGCGACCAGCTCGTCGAGCATCGTGCTCGGGTCGTCCGTGGCCTCGAGCTGTCGGGCGAGCCCGCCGAGCCGGCCGGCGAGCGCGTCGGTGCTCGCCGTCCCGTGGTCCTCTGCGGACGGCTCGCCCTGAGGGCTGGAGTGGGCGTCGCTGGTCATGGTCGTGCCTTCCCGGGTCGCACGCGCCCTGCGGACCGCGAAGGTCCTCCAGGTCGAGCAGCAGACCGCCGTCGTTGGTGCACGAGGAGCCGGCGAGCCGATGTCTGACCCGTTCCCCCGATCATGCCAGCCGCTCGGCGAGAGGGCGCAGCGGGCGCGGCCGGAGAGGCTGATCCCGCTGGGCGAGGACCTCGAAGGGGAGGGGGACCGACAGGCTCCGTGCACCGTCGGTGCTGACCGTGGTGGCCCGGCGCGCTGCGCTGTTGAGCTTGCCGAGCCACCGCGCCGCGATCGGCGAGAGCGCGGCGCCGCCCTTGGTCAGGGCTGCAAAATCCTTCGGAGCACCTCGTACGCACGGATGCGACGCAGCAGCGCCGCCTGACTGCCCGCGCCTGGTTCCGGCCGGGTCGGCGGAGCACACCTCGGGCCGCGGACGCGCGGCAGCGTCCCTCAGGCTTCGTCTGCACCTGGTGCCGTGTCGCTGGTGACGTCCGGGTCGTCCGCAGGAGTGTCCACGTGGCCGGCGGGAGGGTCCACGTCGCCGGCGGGCTCGGCGTCGTCAGCAGCGGGGCCCAAGTCCGGGGGCAGGATCGTCGGGTGCTGCGGCGCGGGCGGGCACCAGCTCGGCCTCGAGCGCGGTGAGCTCGAGCATCTGTCCGGTGGTGGCGATCTGGCGGGCGACGTCGTGGAGCTTGCGATGGGTGTTCTGGCTGAGCCGTCGCAGGACGCCGAAGGCTCGCGCCTCGTCGAGCCCGTAGCGGTCCATGAGCCTGCCCTTGGCCTGCCCGATGAGGTCGCGGCCGGCCACGGCTCGGTGGAGGTTGTCGACGCCCCGTGCCTCCGCGAGGGCGATGGCGGCGTGCCGGGTGAGCAGCAACCCGGTCTGCTCGGACTCGTCCCCGAACGCGGCGACCCGGGTGCTGAAGAGGTTCAGCACGCCCAGGACGCTCGTCCGGGTCCGGAGCGGGAGGGACAGCGTGCTGACGACACCGAGACCACGTGCCTGCGGCGCAAAGGCCGCCCAGCGCTCCTCCTGGCCCATGTCGTCGACGCGCACGGGCCGCGCGTGCGCGGCCGCCTCGAGGCTCGGACCCTCACGCAGCTCCAGCTGGACGGTGTCGACCCCTTCGACCGTCGGGCTGGTCGCGCGCTGGGCGGTCAACACGTCGCGCTCCGAGAGCATGACCGACGCGTCCTGCGCGCCCGGCACCAGCCGGAGCGCCGCCGCGACGAGCTCGTCGAGCACCCGGCGGCTGCCGACCGCGGTGTGCATGAGCTCGGCCGAGTCGGCGAGGGCCGCTGCCAGGGCGCTGCCGCCGGCCGGAGGCGCGCTGTCGCTGCTTCGGGGGCCGTCCTCGTCGTCGACGAGGGACAAAGACGGAGAGGACACCAGGACCTGTCCTGCGGCCTTGCCCAGGTGGTCTGGTGGTGGGCTCCTGCGCGTCGCGGCTCGAGCGAGCGGCGGCACGCGTTCCAGACCGGCTGTTGCTGCAGCGACGAGGATCCTAGCGGTCGGCCGGAGATCGTGCGAGTCCGAGACGAACGGGTCCTCCTGCGTCGGTCGCCTTCGGGGGCCACCCCCGTCGACGTGCACGCTCGCACCCCGACCCCCGTCGTCCCACGCGGCTAGGCTCGTCACCGCTGCTCGAGCAGCCACTCAGGACCGGGACCGCCGTGACGACCGTCGCCGCGCGTCCCGTCCGCGTCTCGCGGTCGACCTGAGCACCGTCCTGGGAAGATCGCCCGAACAGGCCTCCCTCGTGACCTCCCTCGTCCCCCGGACCATCCCTTCACCCGTCTGCCGGACGCTGCCCGAACCCGCCGCCGCGCCACCGCCTCCGCCCGCCGGCACGCGGGCTCCGCGCGAGGCCGGGAGCTCGTTCACCGCCCTCACCCGGCAGGTGGCCGAGCTGGGTCTGATGCGGCGTCGCTACGGCTACTACTGGACCAAGCTCGTGGGGGCCGTCGTCGTGCTCGCCGTCTGGGTCGCCGGCTTCGTCCGGCTCGGCGACTCGTGGTGGCAGCTGGTGTCGGCTGCCGTGCTGGGGGTGGTGCTCACGCAGGTCGCGTTCCTGGGCCACGACGCCGCCCACCGCCAGATCTTCCGGTCGGGCCGCTGGAACGACGGCGCCAGCCTCGTCCTCGCCAACCTCTTCGTCGGCATCAGCTACGGCTGGTGGCGCAGCAAGCACACCAAGCACCACTCGAGCCCCAACAAGGAGGGCGTCGACCCCGACATCGCCCTCGGCGCGGTCGCCGTCACGCCGGCCGCAGCCACCCGGTCCGACGGCCGGCTGTTCCGCTGGCTCATGGCGCACCAGGGCTGGTACTTCTTCCCGCTCCTGCTGCTCGAGGGGCTGTCGCTCCACGTCGAGGCCGTCAAGCGGGTCGCGGGCCGGGGCAAGGTCGAGCGACGCGCTCTCGAGACGACGCTGCTGACCCTGCGTCTCGGCGGGCTGCTCGCCCTCGTCCTGGTGGTGCTGCCGCCCGAGAAGGCCCTCGTGTTCGTCGTGGTGCAGCTGGGGGTCTTCGGGCTCTACATGGGCTCGGCGTTCGCGCCGAACCACATCGGGATGCCGCTGGTGTCGTCGCGCCTGAAGCTCGACTTCCTGCGTCGGCAGGTCCTCATGAGCCGCAACATCAGCGGGGGGCCGCTGATGAGCGTCTTCATGGGTGGGCTCGACCTCCAGGTCGAGCACCACCTCTTCCCCTCCGTCGCGCGGCCGCACCTGCGCCTCATCGCCCCGCTGGTACGGGCGCACTGCGCCGCCGAGGGGGTGCCCTACACCCAGACCACGCTCTGGGAGTCCTACCGCAGCGTCGTCGGCTACCTGAACACCGTGGGCCTCAAGGGCAAGGACCCGTTCCTGTGCCCGCTGGTCGCCCAGCGTCGCGCGGCCTGACGGCGTGCCCCGGCCGCGTGGACGCCCGGGGTCCCTCAGTCGAGCGGTCGCTCGTGCGGTCGGCTCCGGGCGCGTCGGGCGGCTTCCTCGACCAAGGTGCGGGCGACCTGGACGAGCTTGACGTGCTCGTGCTGGCTGAGACGCGTGAGCCGTGCCCGCGCCTCGCCTTCCTCGACGCCGGAGCGGCTCATCACGATCCCGACCGCACGCTCGATCACCATCCGCTCGTCGAGGGTGCGTTGCAGGCGCTCGGACAGCCGCCGGGCGTCCTCGAGCACGCGGGCGTTCTGCACCGCCACGGCAGCCGGTACGGCGAACACCTCGCCCAGCTCCGCCGCCCGTTCGTCGAACGCGTTCTTGGCGAAGGCGTAGACGTTCATGGCCCCGACCACCTCGTCCGGGGTGACCAGCGGCAGCGAGATCGCGCTGTGCACGCCCAGCCGTGCGACCCGGCCGCCGAACCGCGGCCAGCGTGGGTCGGCGCCGATCGAGCCCGAGATCACCGTGACCGCGTCCCGAGCCGCTGTGATGCAGGGCCCCTCGCCCACGCCGTACTGGATCGCGTCGACCTCGCCCACGAAGTCGGCGGTCTGCACGATGGTGTCGGAGCGGTGGTGCTCGAGCAAGGTCAGGCCGGCCCCGTCGGCCCCGGGGATGGCCTGGACCGCGTAGCGGGCGATCCGGGTCAGCACCTCCGGCAGCGGCAAGCGCGCGGAGGACAGCAGGGACAGACCTCGGAGGCTCGCCCCCAGGTCGTCCCGTTCCGCCTCGCGCTGCCCCGCGGCGTGCGGAGCACCGTACGGCTGATCGTCCGCCGTCACCGGCCCACCCCTCGTCGATCGTTGGCGCGACCCTAGCGTTCGCGCGGCGGTCGGACCACGGCTTCGCTAGGACGGTGCTGAGCCGTCTCCCCGGTCATCGGTCGTCCGGGGAATGATGGCGGCAGGCCCCTCCGCGCTACGTCCGCGGAGGGGCCGCCGTCGTACGGCCCGCGCGCTGTGGTCTCAACGCGCGTCGACCCCGAGCAGGAGGCTCTCGGCCACCGATCCGCTCGTGCTCCTGTCCTACCCGCAGCCGCGGGATCGAAGCATGCAGCGACCGGCGAGGACGTGTGCCGCGCGCCGGCGAGCGCCGACGACGTTTCTCCTCGAGAAGGCCTCGATGCTGGGCGGGGGCACACCGATCCCACGATGGTCCCGCTGACTATCGTGCTCCCAGCTCTCCCGACGCAGCTCGACCGAAGCGTCGGGCAGCACCCGGCTTGACCGGCGCCCGCGCTCGACCCCGGCACCACCCCAGCACGATCCCCGGCACGACCCGGTGGTTCCCGGCAGCCCGGCCAGGGCCCGACGGCGGACCCGACATCACGAGAGGCAGCTCTGTTGACCGACGTGGTCACCATCGAGTGGAACACCCCCCGCCTCAGCCTGCGCCTGCTGGCCGAGGGCGGACCCGTACGCCTCGTCGACGTGACGCCGGGCCAAGAGTTCGCCGACGCCTTCGACCCGGCGACATACGTACGGGCGCACCAGCCGCTGGTCGAGGTGCTCACCCCGGCCTGGGGCCTCGACCCCAGCAGCAACGGCGGCCGGCACAGCGGGACCCACGTCGGTGGGGGCCTGCGCCACGTCGGCCACGAGCGGTCGGTCGAGGGCGGCACCGAGGTGCTCGTCGTGGAGCAGGCCGATCCCGATTCGGGGCTGACGACCCGGACGCGGTTCGAGGTCCTGCCCGGCGCCGCGGCCGCCCGCACCTGGACCACGGTCGGCGTGGCGCCGGGTCGCGAACCGGTGGTGCTGTGGGCGGTGACCAGCCTGGCCACCGGCGCGTTGGTCTCCGACGCCGTCGCCGACCTCGACGTGTGGCGCGCCGACTGCGGCTGGTCGGCCGAGAACCGCTGGTCCGCGCGGCCGCTGCAGGCGCCCGGTCTCGCGCGGACCCGTCCGGGTGCTCCCGGCGAGACGATCCGCGGCTGCGTCAGCGCCAGCGCGACGAGCACCTGGTCCTCGGCGACGCACCTGCCGGTCGGCGCCCTGCAGGACCGCCGGTCGGGCCGAACGCTGGCCTGGCAGGTCGAGCACAACGGCGCGTGGCTCTGGGAGGTGGGGGAGCGCGCCGGCGCGTCGAACGGGCTGGTCGGCGGCGCGGTCGGGAGCGAGGAGGCCGCCGGTCCGCCGAGCCTGGAGGGCCGGGTCGACGGTGCGTACGTCGCCGTCCTCGGCCCGACCGACGCGCTGCACCACTGGTCCGTGACGGTGACCGAGGACCGGACCTCCACCACCGTCCCGGCGGCGTTCACCGTCGGGGAGTCGTTCGACGACGCCTTCGGCCGGCTCGCGGGGCACCGCCGGGCCGCCCGCCGAGACCACCCGCAGAACGCGACGCTGCCGGTGGTCTTCAACGACTACATGGACACCCTCGAGGGCGACCCGACCGAGGCCAAGCTGCTGCCCCTGATCGACGCAGCCGCGGCCGTCGGCTGCGAGTACTTCTGCATCGACGCCGGCTGGTACGACGACACCGACGGCTGGTGGTCCTCGGTGGGGGACTGGGAGCCGTCGACCGCGCGCTTCCCGCGTGGTCTGGGCTTCGTCCTCGACCACATCCGCAGCCGGGGCATGGTGCCCGGGCTCTGGGTGGAGCCCGAGGTCGTCGGCGTCACCAGCCGGGCCGCCGAGACCCTGCCGGCGACCGCCTTCCTGCAGCGCGGTGGGGTCCGCGTCCGCGAGCGGTCCCGCTACCTGCTCGACCTGCGCAGCCCCGAGGCCCGCGCCCACGTCGACGCGGCGGTCGACCGGCTCGTCGCCGAGCTCGGGATCGGGTACTTCAAGTTCGACGACAACGTCACGCCCGGCCCGGGCACCGACCTCGACGCCGAGAGCGTCGGCGACGGGCTGCTAGGGCACAACCGTGCCCTGCTCGGCTGGCTCGACGGGGTGCTCGACCGGCATCCCGACCTGGTGGTCGAGAACTGCGGCTCAGGCGCGCTGCGGTCGGACTTCGCGATGCTGTCGCGGCTGGCGCTGCAGTCGACCTCCGACCAGCAGGACCCGCTCCTCTACCCGGCGATCGCGGCCTCCTCGCTCGTCCACGTGCTGCCCGAGCAGGCCGCGCACTGGGCGTACCCGCAGGCCGGCATGGACGACGAGACCATCGCCTTCACGATGTGCACGGGGCTCGCCGGCCGGCTCTACCAGTCCGGCCTGCTCGACCGGATGAACGACGCGCAGCTCGCGCTGGTCGCCGACGGCGTACGGGTCCACAAGCAGACGCGGCACGCGCTGGCCCGCGCGATCCCGCGGTTCCCGACCGAACTGCCGACCTGGGACGACGCGTGGGTCACCGTCGCGCTCGACGCGGGGGAGGACACCTACCTGTTCCTCTGGCGCCAGGCGCACGCGGAGGGTTCGGTGAACCTGGACCTGCCGCACCTGGCCGGCGCCGACCTCGAGGTCGCGCAGCTCTACCCGCCCGAGGACCGCTTCCCGACGTGGCAGCACGTACGCACCGACGCCGGGCTCGCCGTGACCTCGGGCCCGGTCGGCGCCTCCGCCCGGATGCTCCGGCTGACCCGCCGCTGACCCGGCGCTGACGCACGAGGGCCCCGGCCGTGACGACCGGGGCCCTGCGTCCTGCTGCGTCGACCGGCGACCGCCTACTCGGCGCCCGCCTGGTCGAGCTGGGCGACCTCGTCGGCCGAGAGCGCCCGGTCGAAGACCTTGACGTCGTCGACGGACCCGTCGAGGTAGTCCACCGGGTTGCCGCCGAACTTGCCGCGCCCGACCGCCAGCACGCCGGTCGCGGTGTCCGCCGTCGCCAGCACGCTGGTCGTGCCGGCCAGCTTGCCGTCGACGTAGATCTTCAGCGTCGAGGTCGTGGTGTCACGCACCCCGACCAGGTGGTACCAGCGCCCGGTCTCCGGCTTGCCCTCCTCGGACGCGAGCGCCCGCGCGCCGGTGAAGCTGAACGCCCACCGCTGGTCGGCCCCGGAGTACTGCAGGAAGAAGGCGCTGTTGGTGTCGCCGTCCTCGCTCACCACGGTCTGGAACGCACCGCCCGCGCTGTCCAGCCGCGCCCACGCCGAGACGGAGTAGTTCGTGCCCCGCGTCAGGACGACCGTCTTCTCCGTGTCGGCGAACTGGTCGCCCGTCAGGTGCAGCGCGGTGCCCGCACCGGCGGTCGGGCCGTCGACCCACGTCCCGCCGTTGCGCACGGTCAGGTCGTTCGACCCCACCGTGTCCTTCGCTGTGGTGCCCTGGCCCTCGTCGAGGGTCCAGTGCGCGACCCCGCCGAGGCCCGGCGTACCGGCCGGCGGTGCGGGCTGGGCCTCGCTGCCGGCGGCGATCACCGACAGGTTGCTGGCCCGGACGCGGGCCTCGTCGACCTTCTCGACCTGGCGGTCGTAGGTGAAGAAGCCGTTCTGCTCGCCCTCGACGTCGGTGATCTGGGTGTAGACACCGCCCGAGAGGCCGTTCTTGGCCCCGAGGTCACGCAGGTCGTCGTTGTTCGCGACGTACTTGTCGTTGAGCTCGGCGGCGTCCTTCACCGCGCCGTACGGGTTGATGGAGGCGGTCGGCCACAGGTGCCCCGGCACCGACAGGGTCAGGCCGCCGTGCTCGCCGTCGATCGAGGCCCGCTTCGCGTCGGGCGCCGGCAGGGCCGGCCCCTGGTACTGGTGGTAGTCGATGACGTCACCGTTGCCGGGGTCGCCGGGGGTGTCGCAGCAGTTCAGACCGCTGCGCGAGTCGACCAGACGGGTCGGGTCCTGCTTCTTGACCTGGTCGCCGAGGTCGGCCGCCGCCTGGACGCTCCACTGACCCCAACCCTCGTTGAAGGGCACCCAGCCGATGATCGAGGTGACGCCCTTGAGCTGGTCGACCATGCGCGAGGTCTCGCTGCGGAGGTTGGCCTTGTCGCTGCTGGTCAGCCGGTCGTTGCGGCCGGTCGGCAGCGCGGGCTGGTCCTGCCAGACCATCATCCCGAGCTTGTCGGCCCAGTAGTACCAGCGGGCCGGCTCCACCTTGATGTGCTTGCGGATCGTGTTGAAACCGAGGTCCTTCGTCTTCGCGATGTCGAACTTCAGCGCCTCGTCGGTCGGGGCGGTGTAGATGCCGTCGGGCCAGTAGCCCTGGTCCAGGGTGGCGAGCAGGAAGGTCGGCTTGCCGTTCAGCACGATGCGCTGCTTGCCGTTGACCTCCTTGAGCCCGATCGTGCGCAGGCCCGCGTAGCTCTCGACCTTGTCCACGCTCTTGCCGCGCTTGAGCGTGACCTTGAAGGTGTAGAGGAAGGGGTCGTCCGGGGTCCACAGGTGCGGCTTCGTGACGGCCAGCTTGAGCTTGGCGCTGGCGGCGCCGCTGACGCTCGCGACCTGCTTGCTGCCGGCGTACGCCTTGACGGTGATCTTGGCGTTCTTCGAGGGCCCGTTGATCGTGCTCGACACGGTGAAGGACTTGCGGTCGGAGTTCGGCGTCGCGGTGAAGGAGTCGAGGCTGGTGGCCGCGACCGGCTCGAGCCAGACCGACTGCCAGATGCCCGAGGCCGCGGTGTAGAAGATGCCGCTCGGGTCGAGGCGCTGCTTGCCGACGGGGATGTCCTCGCTGTCGACCGGCGAGGCGACGCCGACCACGATCTCCTGGAGGCCGGTCTTGCGCAGAGCGCTGGTGATGTCGACGCCGAAGGCCTCGTAGCCGCCGGTGTGCTGGGCGACCCGGGTCCCGTTGACCCAGACGGTCGCCGCGTAGTTGACCGCGCCGAAGTTGAGCCGGAGGTGCTTCTGGCCGGTGCGGTAGGACTTCGGCACCTCGACCGTGCGGCGGTAGAGCATGAAGTCGGAGTGCTCCATGACGCCGGACAGCGCCGACTCGGCCGGGAAGGGCACGAGGATCTGGCCGGAGAGCCTCTTGCCGAAGCGCGGTGCGGTGTAGCCGTCGGACGGCTCGTACTCCCAGAGACCGTTCAGGCTCTGCCAGGTCGGCTTCGCCGCGCTCGGCCGGGCCAGCTGCGGGCGCGGGTAGTCCGGCAGCGCGTTGGTCGGCGAGACCTCCGCGGTCCAGGGCGTGGCGAGGGGAGCGCTCTTGTCGCTCCAGGTGTTCGAGGCCGCCGCGGTGGCGGGGGAGGCCGGGGCCATCATGGTGAGGGCGGTACCGGCGGCGAGGAGTGCGCCGAGCGCACGCCCCCGTCGTGACATCTTCATGCAGACCAACTTCCTCGTCGGTTCGACGCCCGCGCCGCCGTCCGAAGCCGGCGCGCCGACGTGCAGGGGTTTCCGGGATCGTTGCAAATACCTGTCCGAAAGTCCAGGGCCTGAGGCGGGGAAGTCGAGGGCGTGGGCGAGAGCTGCCTCGCGAGCTCCCCGACCGGTCGTGCGGCGTGGGTAGCATGCGCCCGTGCGAACGATCGGCTACGTCTGGGTCGACGCCCTCGAGCACAACGGCCAGTTCCAGCGCGAGCTGCTGCGGCAGCGCGGGGTCGACGTGGTCTACGAGGACGTCAGCGCCAAGGTCGCCACGCAGATGCGTCCGCAGCTGACCGAGGCGCTGGACGCCATCGGCCCGGGCGACGTCCTGGTGGCGTGGCGCCTGGACCGGCTCGGCTCCACCATGTCCAGCGTCCTCGCCCTGCTCGAGCTGCTCGGACGCCGCGGGGTGGGCGTGACCACCGTCGCCGAGGGCCTCGACACCACCGCCGACGGCGGGGCCCTGCTGGGCGTGATCGCGGCCTTCACCGAGCTCGACCGCTGCCTCAGCCGGCAGAAGACGCTGAACGGCGTGTACGCGGCCCGCGCGCGCGGCCGGGTCGGCGGTCGCCCCCGGGCCCTGTCGGCGACCAACGTCGACCGCGTGCTGATGCTGCGCGAGCAGGGCAGCTCCGTGCGGGAGATCGCCGAGCAGCTCGGCACCTCGAGGGCCACGGTCTACCGCGTCCTCGACAGCGTGTCGCTCGAGGGCCGCGAGGAGCGCGACGCCCCGAGCACCTTCACGCTGTCGCTGCAGGGCCTGGCCGACCGGCACGACGACGCCCACCCGGCGACCGACTAGCCCGTCGCGCACCACCACCCGCTCGAGCACCCGCACCGCCACCCGGACCACGGGCGGTCTCGTCGACCCCTGCCCTGATCCGCACCCCGACCCCTGTCGCGACCCGCCAGGTCACGCTTCGGACTCGCGGCGCGTCGGGTCTGGACTTCAGGACAGGGTTTCGCAACACTGAGCGCGAATCGGACACGGTATTGAGACCGGTCCGTCGTCTACCTCTGGCAGCTGCCGCTGCCGTGCAACAAGGGAGTTGTCGCCATGTCCCCACGCCTGCCGTCACGCACGTCCCCGCTCGCCGCCGCCCTTGGGCGCCGCGGCGCCACAGGTGCCCTCGTCCTCGTCGCCACCGCCAGCCTGGCGCTCGCCGGCTGCACCAAGCCGGCCGAGCCGGCCGGCAGCACCGCCGGCGGGGGCTCCGGCGCCACGCCGGACACCGCCCAGGTGACCCAGGCCGCCTCCGGCCCCACCTGCTCCCTCGAGGAGTACAAGGGCGACAAGATCGACCTGGCCGACGCGGTCGTCGGCTTCTCGCAGTCGGAGAAGGAGGACAACCCCTTCCGCATCGCCGAGACGCAGTCGATCAAGGACGAGGCCACCAAGCAGGGCGTCAAGCAGCTGCTCACGACCAACGCGCAGTCGACGCTGTCGAAGCAGATCTCCGACATCCAGGACATGATCGCCAAGGGTGCGCAGGCCCTCATCGTCGCGCCCCTCAACTCCGACGGCCTGCAGCCGGCGCTCGAGGCCGCGCGGGCCAAGAACATCCCGGTGATCACGATCGACCGGCAGCTGACCAGCGGCGCCTGCGACACGTACGTCACCTTCCTCGGCTCGAACTTCGTCGAGCAGGGCAAGCGCGCCGCGCAGCAGCTGATCAAGGGCACCGGCGGCCAGGGCAAGGTCGCGATCCTGCTGGGCACCTCGGGCAACGGCGTCACCACCGACCGGACCAAGGGCTTCGTCGACGAGATCAAGGCCTCCGCGCCCGGCATCGAGATCGTGGCCCAGCAGACCGGCGACTTCGCCCGCGACAAGGGCCAGCAGGTCACCGAGCAGATCCTGCAGTCCAACAAGGACGTGACTGCGATCTACGCCGAGAACGACGAGATGGGCCTCGGGGCCCAGGCCGCGATCATCTCCGCGGGCAAGACGCCGGGCACCGACATCCAGATCTACTCGGTCGACGGCACCAAGAACGCGGTGTCGCAGATCGTCGCCGGGCAGTACAACGGCGTCATCGAGTCCAACCCCCGCTTCGGGCCGCTCGCCTTCGACACGCTGAAGAAGTTCGAGTCGGGCGAGCCCGTGGGTCAGAAGATCATCATCTCCGACTCCGAGTACGACGCGACCAACGCCAAGGACAAGGTCAACGCCGCGTACTGACGGCCCCGGACCGGCCGGCGCTCACCAGCGCCGGCCGGTCCACCCCTGTCCGCCCTCGCCCAGCCCCAGCAGCTCAGCTCCAGAGGAGACCCGTGACGACGACGTCATCACCGCCACCACCCGCGGCCGCGCCGCCGGGCGTCCCCGTGCTCGAGGCGCGGGGCGTCACCAAGCGCTTCGCCGGCGTCACCGCGCTGAGCGACATCGACTTCGCCGTGCACGCCGGCGACAGCATGGCGCTGATGGGCGAGAACGGCGCGGGCAAGTCCACGCTGATCAAAGTGCTGACGGGGGTGCACCAGCCCGAGGAGGGCGAGGTCGTGCTCTCCGGGAAGCCGGTCCGCTTCGGCCGTCCGCTCGACGCGCAGCGGGCGGGGGTCAGCACGATCTACCAGGAGGTCAACCTCGTCCCCCTGATGTCGGTCGCCCACAACATCTACCTCGGCCGCGAGCCGCGGCGCTTCGGCCTGGTGGACGAGCGCCGCATGAATGCCGACGCCCGCGCGCTGCTGAACGAGTACGCGATCGACGTGGACGTGACGGCACCCCTGCGCTCGCTCGCCCTGGGCGTGCAGCAGATGGTCGCGCTGGCCCGGGCGGTCAGCATCAACGCCTCCGTCGTGATCATGGACGAGCCGACCTCCTCGCTCGAGGCGCGGGAGGTCGAGACGCTCTTCGACGTCATCGCGCTGCTGCGCCGCCGGGGCATCGCGATCGTCTACGTGAGCCACCGGATGGACGAGATCTACCGCGTCTGCGACCGCGTCACCGTGCTGCGCGACGGGCGCGTCGTCCACGTGGGCGACCTGCACGGCCTCTCCCGCGTCGAGCTCGTGTCGATGATGCTCGGCCGCTCGGTGGAGAAGGTGCGCGGCGGCGGGGTCACGGCCTTCGGGGAGTCGGTCGCGACCCAGGCGGAGCCGGTGCTCGTGGCCGGGGACCTGACGCGGGCGCACCAGATCGAGGGCATCAGCCTCGAGATCCGCCCCGGCGAGGTGGTCGGGCTCGGCGGGCTGCTCGGCTCCGGGCGTTCGGAGACGCTCAAGGCGATGGCCGGGGTCATGCAGCTCGACCACGGCGGCGTGGTCGTCGACGGCCGTCCGGTGCGCAGCGGCTCGGTGCCCGCCGCGATCCGGGCCGGCGTCGTGATGCTCCCCGAGGACCGCAAGGCGGAGGGGATCATCCCCGGGCTGTCGGTGCGCGACAACATCGTGCTCGCCGCGCTGCCGCGGCTGTCGAAGGCCGGCTTCTCCTCGCGGCGCGCGCAGGACAAGGTCGTCGAGGTCTTCGTGCGACGGCTGCGGATCAAGGCGTCCAGCCCCGACCAGCTGGTCTCGGAGCTGTCCGGGGGCAACCAGCAGAAGGTGATGATCGCGCGCTGGCTCGCGATGAGCCCCAAGGTGCTCCTGCTCGACGAGCCCACCCGGGGCATCGACGTCGGCGCCAAGGCCGAGGTGCAGGCGCTGATCGACGAGCTGGCCCACGAGGGCCTGGCCATCGTGCTCGTCTCCTCCGAGCTGGAGGAGGTCGTCGAGGGCTCGGTGCGCGTGGTCGTGCTGCGCGACGGCCGCGTGGAGACCGAGCTGACGGGCGACGACGTGGACGAGCCGCACCTGCTCGCCGCCATCGCCGGGCGCGACGAGGAGCCCGACGCGGGCACGACCGACGAGGAGGGTCCCCGATGACGGCGTCCACGGTGACGATCGCGCTGCCCCGGCGGGGCTCGCTCGCCACGGGGCTGCAGCGCTGGGGCGTCTACATCGCCATCGCGCTGCTGCTGCTCTTCGACCTCGCGTTCACCCCCGACTTCGTCTCGGTCAGCAACCTGCGTACGCAGCTGGTCCAGGTCGTGCCGGTCCTGGTCGTCGCGCTGGGCATGGCCCTGGTGATCGGCACCGAGGGCATCGACCTCTCGGTCGGCGGCGTGATGGCCATCGCGGCCGCGGTGCTGCCGCTCTACATCGGCTACGGCTTCTGGCCGGCGGCGGTCGTCGCCCTGGTCGCCGGCGCGCTGGTCGGGCTGGCCAACGGCTCGCTCGTCGCCTTCGTCGGCGTCCAGCCGATCGTCGCGACGCTCGCGCTCATGGTCGCGGGCCGGGGCATCGCGCTGCTGATCGCCAACGAGCAGCTGGTGCCCGTCACCGACCCCACGGCCCTCGCGCTGGGCCGCGGGTCGCTGTTCGGGGTGCTGCCCTGGAGCGTGCTCATCGCCGCGCTGCTGGTCGTCGGGGTCGCGGTGCTCGTCAGCCGCACGACCTTCGGCAAGCAGCTGGTCGCCATCGGCGGCAACCGGCGGGCGAGCGAGCTGGCCGGCCTGCCGGTCAAGCGGAACCTGCTCGTCGTCTACATGCTCGCCGCCACGCTGGCGGCGAGCGCCGGGGTGCTCTCCACCGCGCGCCTCGGCGCCTCGGTGCCGTCCACGCTCGGCAACCTCATCGAGCTGTCCGCCATCACGGCCGTGGTGGTCGGCGGCACGCCGCTCTCCGGCGGCATGGTCAAGATCGGGGGCACCGTGGCCGGTGCGCTGCTGCTGCAGCTCCTGCGCGCGACGCTGATCGCGCACGACATCTCGGACTGGTACTCCCAGATCGTCCAGGCCGTGATCATCGTCGTCGCGGTCTACCTCCAGCGGCAGCGGGCGGTGCTCCGATGAGCGCCACGCCGACCACGGCCGAGGCCGTGGGACCCGTCGACGCCCGCCAGCTCGGTCGCGAGCGGCTGCTGGCCGCCGTGCAGGCGTACGGGGCCGCGATCGTGCTGGCGCTGGTGGTCGTGGTCGCCGGCTTCACCTTCCCGACCTTCTTCTCGGTCGGCAACTTCACCAACGTGCTCACCCAGAGCTCGTTCCCGCTGATCGTGGCCATCGGGATGACCTTCGTCATCCTCACCGGGGGCATCGACCTGTCGGTCGGCTCGGTCTTCGCGCTCGGCGGCGTCCTCGCCGCGCAGGCCTCGGTGCACGGCGTGGTGCCGGCGATCCTGCTCCCGCTCGTCGTCGGCGCCGCGATCGGCGCGGTCCAGGGCGCGCTCGTCGCGTGGGGCCGGATGGCGCCGTTCATCGTCACGCTCGCCGGGCTGCTCGCCTTCCGCGGCGTCGTGCTCGCCGTCACCGACGGCGGCTCGGAGACGCCGGTGATCGAGGACGCGACCACCATCGCGCTGGGCCAGGGGAGCCTGCTCGGGATCCACTGGACCGTCTGGATCGCCCTCGTCCTGCTGGCGCTCGGCGCCCTGCTGCTGCGGCGCTCCCGCTCGGGCCAGGCGGTGCTGGCCGTCGGCGGCTCGGAGTCGGCGGCGACGCTGATGGGCCTGCCGGTCGAGCGGGTGAAGTTCGGCGTCTACGTCCTGAGCGCGACCTGCGCGGCACTGGCCGGGGCGCTCAACGCGGCGTACTCGTCCTCGGGCGTGCCCACGGTCGGCGTCGGCCTCGAGCTGACCGCGATCTCCGCGGTCGTCATCGGCGGCACGCTGCTGAGCGGGGGCAAGGGCTCCCTCGGTGGCACGCTCGCCGGCGTCCTGCTGCTCAGCGTGATCTCCAACGTCATCAACCAGGTGGGTTCGCTGACGTCGTCGGTGCAGTCGATCGTGTCGGGCGGCTTCCTGGCCGTCGTGGTCGTCGTCCAGACGATCCTGTCGCGCCAGCAGAGACTCTGAGCCGTGGCGCACCCGCTGACCGGCGACGAGGTCCGCCTCCGCCACGGCCCGTACATCGCCTCGGTCGTGACGCTCGGGGCGAGCCTGCGCTCCCTCGCGCACGACGGCCGGCCGCTGGTCGTGCCCTTCGCCGCCGACCGGATGCGCCCGGTCTTCCGCGGGGCGCTGCTGGCGCCCTGGCCGAACCGGGTGGTCGACGGCCGCTACGCCTTCGAGGGCGAGCAGCAGCAGCTGGCCCTCAGCGAGCCCGACCGGGGCCACGCGCTCCACGGGCTCCTGGCGTGGGCGGACTGGCGCGTGGAGGCGGTCGCGGAGAACGCGGTCGGGCTCGCGACCGAGCTGGCGCCCAGCGCCGGCTACCCGCACCGGCTCGTCGTCGAGTGCGTGCACGCGCTGACCGACGACGGCCTGACCACCACGGTCGCGGCCCGCAGCCTCGGCACCCGCGCGCCGTACGGGGTCTCCGCGCACCCCTACCTCACCGCCGGTGGCGCCGACCTCGACACCTGCGTGCTCACGCTGCCGGCGGCGCGCTACGTCGAGACGACGGGCGCGCGGCTGCTGCCCGGGCCCGAGCGCGACGTGGCCATAGCGCCGTGGCCCGACTTCCGGCGACCGCAGGTCCTCGGCGACGCCCGGATCGACCACGCCTTCACCGGGCTCGACCGTGACGGCGAGGGACGCGCCCGCGTACGGCTCGAGGCGCCCGACGGCTTCGCCGCCGAGATGAGCTGGGGCGCCGAGCTGGGCTGGGTGCAGGTGCACACCGCCGACCGTCCCGAGCCCGAGCTCGACCGCGCCGGCCTGGCCGTCGAGCCGATGACCTGCCCGCCCGACGCCTTCAGCACCGGCGAGGACCTCGTCGTCCTCGAGCCCGGCGGGCGCCACAGCGCCTCGTGGCGGATCGCCGCGGCCGGTCCCGGCCTCTCCTGACCCGCCGGGCGGCGCGTCGCCGACCCCGGTCTGCCCGCGGTGGCGGCGAGGGTGCACCGTAGGCGCACGGTGGTCCGGGAACGACAGCGAGGAGCGCGGGACGTGGAGCAGGGCGGCAAGAAGAGCTTCGTCAACGTCATCGGCGGCGAGGAGCGGGAGAGCGCCGACCGCGCGACGCTCGACGTCGTGAACCCGGTGACGGGCGAGGTGTACGCGACCTCGCCGAACTCGGGCGAGGCCGACGTCGACGCCGCCTTCGCCGCGGCGGCGAGCGCCTTCGAGAAGCAGCGCTGGACCACCCCGTCGGAGCGGCAGCGTTCGCTGCTGACCCTCGCCGACCTCGTCGAGGAGTCGGCCCAGGAGCTGGCCGAGGTCGAGGTCGAGAACACCGGCAAGCCGCTCGGTCTCACGCTGTCGGAGGAGGTCGCGGTCGCGGTCGACCAGCTCCGCTTCTTCGCCGGGGCCGCCCGCGTGCTGGAGGGGCGCGCGTCGGGGGAGTACCTGCGCGGGCACACCTCCTCGGTCCGCCGCGAGCCGCGCGGGCCGGTCGCCCAGGTCACGCCCTGGAACTACCCGCTGATGATGGCCGTCTGGAAGATGGCGCCCGCTCTCGCCGCGGGCAACACCGTCGTCCTCAAGCCCTCGGACACCACCCCGGCCTCGACGGTCTGGCTGGGCCGCAAGGCCCAGGAGGCCTTCGCCCCCGGCGTCGTCAACGTGGTCTGCGGCGACCGTGACACCGGCGCCCGGCTCGCCTCGCACCCGGTGCCGCGGATGGTCTCGATCACGGGCTCGACCCGGGCGGGCATCGCGGTGGCCACGGCCGCGGCGCCCGACCTCAAGGTCGCCCACCTCGAGCTCGGCGGCAAGGCTCCGGTCGTGGTCTTCGACGACGCCGACCTCGAGGCCGCCGTCGAGGGCATCGCCACCGCCGGCTTCTTCAACGCCGGCCAGGACTGCACGGCCGCCACGCGCGTCATCTGCCAGGCGGGGGTGTACGACGACTTCGTCACGGCGCTCACCCGGGCCGCCGAGTCGACCCGGACGGGCTTCGACCCGGCCGACGACGACATCCTCTTCGGCCCGATCAACAACGCCAACCAGCTCGCCCACGTCTCCGGCCTGGTCGACCGCGTCGCCGACCACGCCCGGGTGGTGGCCGGCGGCCGGCAGGTGGGGGAGCGCGGCTTCTTCTACGCCCCGACGGTGATCGCGGACGTGCAGCAGGGCGACGAGGCGATCGTCACCGAGATCTTCGGGCCGGTGATCACCGTGCAGAAGTTCGGCGACGAGGACGAGGCGGTCCGCTTCGCCAACGACACCCAGTACGGGCTCGCCTCCTCCGTCTGGACCTCCGACGCGGGCCGCGCCGCGCGGGTGCCGGCGCGCCTCGACTTCGGCTGCGTGTGGGTCAACACCCACATCCCGCTCGTCGCCGAGATGCCGCACGGCGGCTTCAAGCACTCCGGCTACGGCAAGGACCTGTCGATGTACAGCCTCGAGGACTACACGCGCGTGAAGCACGTGATGCAGTTCCACGGGTTCGAGGGGTAGGTCCCAGCCTCAGCGGATCATCGACGACGCCCCCTGAGCCTGTCGAAGGGCCTCGAAGAGGTCGGCTCTTCCGGTCCGGCGACCCTCAGCGAACCATCGCCAGCACGTCCGCGACGAGACGGCGGGCGTACGCGTCGTCGACGCCGAGCCCGAAGACGACGTGGTGGTAGAGCGGGGCGATGACGTGGTCGAGGACCTGGTCGACGCTCGGGGTCTTCTCCCCGCGCTCGACCGCGTGGCGCACCACCTCGCGCGCCTGGTCCTGGCGCCGGTCGGTGACCGGGCAGCTCGCCCCCGGACCGCCGCGGGCCGCGACCATCGCGCGCAGGTAGCGCACCCGCTCCGGACGGCTGATGTCGCGGGCGATGGCCAGGGCCCACGCGGTCAGGTCGCCCTCGACCGACCCCGTGTCGGGCGCCGACTCGCCCTCCCGGGTCAGCGCGGCGACCGCGACCTCCTCGAGGAGCGCGTCGACGTCGTCCCAGCGCCGGTAGAGCGTGGTCGGTGTGACCCCGGCGCGCTCGGCGATGACCGGGAAGGTGATCCGCTCGGCCCCCTCGCCGACGAGCGCGCCGACGGACTCGTAGATCGAGGCGAGCACCCGGCTGCTGCGTCCGCCTGGCCGGCCCGCGGACGTCCCGGCAGAGGTCTCGGAGGAGGGCATGGAGCCATTATGGCAAAGATGTTGGCTTTAGCGGCGAACCTGGGCTACGGTCACAAAAGCCAAGATCGTGGCTTTACCTCGGAGGTCCCGTGCTCAGCCGCCCCGTCTCGTTCGTCGTCGCCGGAACCTTTGGTGCCGCGATCCTCACGGCCGCCTCGGCGCCGTCGCCGCTCTACCCCGTCTACCAGCGGCTGTGGGGGCTGTCGGCCTTCGCGCTGACCGTGGTCTTCGCCGTGTACGTCGTCGCGCTGCTCGCCTCGTTGCTCACGGTCGGGTCCCTGTCGGACCGCATCGGGCGCCGCCCGGTCGCCTCCGCCGCGCTGGCGCTCCTCGCGCTGGGGATGGTGCTCTTCGCCCGGGCCGGAGGAGCGGGCGACCTGGTCCTGGCGCGCGTCGTCCAGGGGATCGCGGTCGGGGCCGCCGCCGGGACCGGGACGGCGATGATCATGGACTCGGCGCCCGACCGCCGGACCGGCTCGGTGGTCAGCAGCGCCGTCCCGGCGGTGGGGATCGCGCTCGGCGCGGTCCTCGCCGGCACCCTCGTCGAGTTCGCGCCGCTGCCGCGCCAGCTCGTCTTCTGGGTGCTCGCCGCGGCGTACCTCGTGCTCGCGGTGCTGGTGTGGTTCGTCCACGAGCCCGTCCGTCCCGCGTCGGGGGAGCGCCCGCCGCTGTGGCGCGCGCTGCTGCCGAGCGCCGGCCTGCCCGCGGAGACGCGGCCGGCGTTCCTCGCGCTCGTACCCACGCTCGTGGCCACGTGGGCGCTCTCGGGGCTCTACCTCTCGCTCGGCTCGTCGATCATCGGCAGCGTCCTCGGCGTGCGGAGCCACTTCGTCGTCGGGGGTGTGCTCGGGGTCTTCTTCGTCTCCGGCGCGATCGGCACCGCCGTGTCGGTCGCCCTGCCGCCGCGGCCGCAGCAGTGGTCCGGGAACGCGGCCCTGGCCCTCGGCGTCCTGGTCACCGTCGGGGCCCTGGTCGAGCGCTCGACCCCGCTGTACGTCGTCGGCTCGGTGGTCGCCGGGCTCGGCTTCGGCGCGGCCTTCCGCTTCGCCGTCCACGCGCTCGGCGAGGCGGCTCCGGCGGGTGCGCGCGGGCAGGTCTTCGCGTCGATGTACGTCGTCAGCTACGTCGCCTTCAGCGTCCCGGCCCTCGCGGCCGGGCTGGCCGTCGGGCGGTTCGGGCTCGAGCCGACCGTCGTCGTGTACGGGGCGCTCGACGTCGCGCTGGTGCTCGTGGCCCTGGTCGTCGGGGCCGTACGCACGCGCCGCGCGGAGCGGGCGACCGCGCTGCGTCCCTGCGCCACGCTCGACGCCTGAGCGGAGGTCAGCCCGCCGTGCGCCCGGACTGACCCGGCAGGGCCTCCAGCTCCACCCAGAGCTCCTCGGGAACGGCCACGGCGCAACGCACCGCGTTCTGCGCGACCTCCTCGGCGGTCCGCACGCCGAGGGGGACCGACACCACGGCCGGGTGGCGCAGCGGGAACTGGGCGGCGACGTCCGGCAACGTCACGCCGTGGCGCTCGGCGAGGTCGGCGAGGGCGTGCACCCGGGAGAGCAGGCCGGGCGGCACGGGCCCGTGGTCGTAGGTCAGGTCGGGGGTGGGGCGCGGCCGGCTCAGCAGCCCTGAGCCGAACACGCCCGCGGCGACGTAGCCCACGCCCCGCTCGAGCGCGAGCGGGAGCAGCTCGGCCGCCGACTGCTGCTCCAGCACCGTGTAGCGGCCCGCCACCATCACGACGTCGAGGTCGGTGCGCCGGATGGCCTCGGCCGGCACCTCGGGGTGCTTCATGCCGACGCCGACCGCGCCGACCACGCCCTGGTCGCGCAGCTCGACGAGCGCGGGGATCGCCTCGGTGAAGGCGACCTCGGCGTACTCGTCGTCGGGGTCGTGGACGTAGACGATGTCGACGTGGTCGAGCCCGAGGCGCTCCAGGCTCCCCTCGAGGCTGCGCAGCACGCCGTCGCGGCTGTAGTCGCGGACCCGCTCGTGCGTCGCGGGCACGTCGAACTCGGGGTCCCGCTCGCCGGCCCGGCCCGGGGTCGGCACGAGCAGCCGCCCGACCTTGGTCGACACGGCGAAGGCGTCGCGCGGGCGACCGGCGAGCGCGTCGCCGAGCCGGCGTTCGGAGAGCCCGAGCCCGTAGTGCGGTGCGGTGTCGAAGTAGCGGATCCCGTGGTCCCAGGCCGCGTCGATCGCGGCCTGCGCGACGTCGTCGTCGAGGGCCGTCGGCAAGTTGCCGAGCTGCGCCCCGCCGAAGCCGACCTCGGTCAGCGCCAGCCCCGTCCGCAGCCGGCGCACCGGCATCTCCTGCGCCTCGTCCACGCGCGCCTTCCTACACCCGCCCGGGGAGCCGGGGACGTCAGGCCCGGACGCCGATGGTCAGCAGCAGGTTGGCGCAGATGCGCTGGTCCCCGGTCGCGACGACGAAGGCGACGTCCGGCCCGCGGGCGGCCTCGTAGAAGGCGAACCGCTCCACGACGGAGAAGTCGACCGACTCGCCGAGCAGCTGCTGGTACTCCTCGTGCGCCGGCACGTGGCCGTTGTCGGGCAGCGCCATCACGTGCGCCGCCTCGACGTTCACGGCCTCGAGGATCGGCCTGAGCACCTGCGTGACGCTGAGCAGGCCGGGCTGCAGGTTGAGGTGGATCACCGGGGCGCCGAGCGGCTTGGCGGTCGCGGCGGGGTAGTTCCCGTCGGCCAGCAGCACCTGCGAGCCGTGGCCGGCGGCGGCCAGCGCCCCCAGCAGAGGCGGGTGGGTGAGGGTGTAGTTGAGCACGGGTGCCTCCTGGCGGGTGGGTTGCTGAGGTCGGGTGAGGTGCGGCGTGCGGTGCGGGTCAGGCGCGCGGGCGCGCCACGGAACCGCCGGGCACGAGCTCGGCGGGCAGCACCACCCGCCGGGCGGGCCGGGTGTCCGGCTCCTGCTCGAGCCGCTCGCGCATCAGCTCGGCGGCCCGTACGGCGATCTCGTGGGTGGGCTGGACGACCATCGACAGCCGGGGCTTGGTGACCTGGGCGAGCACGAGGGAGTCGAAGCCGACGAAGGAGAGGTCCTCGGGGACGCGGAGGCCGGACTCGTTCAGCGCGATGAGCGCCCCGACGGTGAGCTCGTAGTTGAGGCAGACGACCGCGGTGGGCCGGTCGGGCTCGGCGAGCAGGCTGCGCATCCCGACGACGCCGGACTCGACGGTGATGGGTCCGGTCCGCACCATCGCGGGGTCCGCGTCGAGGTCGCGCTGCCGCAGCGCCTCGGCGAAGCCCCCGTAGCGCCCGCGCAGGCTCCAGATGTCGGACGGCCCGGCAAGCACCGCGATCCGGCGGTGCCCGTGGTCGGCCAGGTGGCGCACGGCCTGCTGCGCGGCGTCGGCGTTGTCGAGCACGACGGCGTCGCACTCGAGCCCGTCGACGAGCCGGTCGATGAGCACCACGGGCAGCCCGCGGGCGGAGACCTGCGTCAGCGGGGCGGCGTCGTGCGCGGAGGGGACCGCGATGATGCCGTCGACCATCCGGTCGGCGAGCGCGTCGACGCTGCCCTGCTGGCCCTCGACGTCGCGGCTGGCGCTGACCACGACCCCCACGCCCGCGGCGCTCAGCGACGCCTCGATCCCAGCGATGATGCTGAGGTGGAAGTTGTTGTCGAGCACCGGCAGCAGCACCCCGACCGTGCGTGAGCGCTGCGTGCGCAGGCTGCGGGCCACGGTGTTGACGCGGTAGCCGAGCTCGTTGACGGCCGCCTCGACGGCGAGGCGGTTCGACTCGCGCAGCGGCAGGCCGTTGAAGTACTTCGAGATCGTCGACAGCGACAGGCCCGTGTGCTCCTGCAGGTCCTTGTAGGTGACCGACGGACGGCCCGGTCTGCCGGTCCTGGTCCGCGGGTCGCTCACGTCCTCATCCTGCCGCGCGCACCGAGCGCTCGAAGCCGGGCGCGGTCGCGACGGTGCCGTCGACGTCCCAGAGGTCCTCCCACGAGCGCGCGCCGGGCCACAGGAACACCTGGCCCTTGATCAGCCGGTCGCCGGCGTCGGCGTCGGCGAGCGCGGCCAGCTCCTGCTCCGAGAGCGGGTCCTCGGTGACGGCGCGGAGGTTGGCCACGTACTGCTCGCGCTTGACCGAGAAGGGGATCGGGACCTGCCCGCGGGCGACGGCCCACTTGAGGCAGACGAGTGCCGGGTGGACGCCGTGCGCCTGCGCCGCCGCGACGACGGCCGGGTGCTCGGTGTCGACGTGGTCACCCGGCGTCCGGTCGCGCTCGGGGCGCGAGGGGGAGCCGAGGGGGGAGTAGCCGACGGGCTGGACGCCCTGCGCCACGCACAGGTCGAAGAGCTCGGGCTGCTGGAAGCAGGGGTGCAGCTCCATCTCGTTCAGCGCGGGCCGGATCCGCGCGTCGCGCAGGATCAGCCCGAGCTTGGGCACGGTGACGTTCGACAGGCCGAGGTGGCGCACGAGGCCGGCGTCGACGAGCGACTCCATCGCCTGCCAGGTCTCCATGAACTCGTCGTGCAGGTACGGCCGCGCGTGCGGGTCGCGGGCGTCGGTGTCGACGCCCGGCGCGTGGTGGTTGGGGAAGGGCCAGTGCACGAAGTAGCCGTCGAGGTGGTCCAGGCCGAGGTCGGCGAGCGTACGGCGGACCGAGTGGGCCACGCCCTCGGCGCCGTGGCTGTCGTTCCACAGCTTCGACATGACGAAGAGGTCGTCGCGGGCGACCACGCCGTCGCCGAACGCCCCGCTCAGCACGCGGCCGATGTCGGGCTCGTTGCCGTAGACCGAGGCGCAGTCGACGAGCCGGTAGCCGACCTTGAGCGCGCCACGGACCGCCTCGGCGACCTGGGCGAAGCCGTAGCGGTCCGAGCCGAAGGTGCCCATGCCGATGGCCGGCATGGTGCTGCCGTCGGCCAGCGTGCGCAGGGGGACCGAGGCCGGGTCGACAGCGCTGGCGGTCAGGTCGGCGTTGACGCCAGGGCTCGCACTCACAGGGACTCCTTCGGGCGGAGAGGCGCGCTCCCCAAAGACGAAACGATTCGACCGGACCCTACGAGGGCGTGGCACCGCTGTCAACGATCTCCGATCGTGATCAAACGTCGGCACCAGAGTCGTTGACAGTGCGGGAGCGGCGTGAGTAGGTTCCCTCTCGTCCAGAACGCAAAACGTTTCGCCCGGCGGGTTCGCCGACCTGGCGCGTGACAGGAGAGTCAATGAAGACCAAGGACATCGCGGCTCGGCCGCGGACCACGCTGGGCCTGGTCGGCGCCGCGCTCGCGCTGCTCGTGGCCTCGGCGTGCGGCGGCGGGGGCGGGCTCCCGGGCCAGCCGGGTGCCTCGGCGCCGGCGCAGACGGACTCCGGCGGCGCGATCACCGTGTGGGTCGACCCGCCCCGCGTGCCCGCGGCGGAGGCGTTCAAGAAGGCGCACCCCGAGATCCCGACGACGATCAACCAGATCGACGGCACGGTCGGCAGCAAGGCGCTCTCGCAGCAGTTCGCGCAGTTCAACCAGGCCAAGCAGGGCTGGCCGGACGCGATCTTCTTCCCGTCCAACGACGACATCGCCTGGGCCGCCGGCGCGCAGATCAACTACGCCGCCGACCTGACCTCGCTGGTGCCCGACACGATCAAGAACTACGACCCGGCGATCCTCGCCCCGTGCAACATCGACGACAAGATCCGGTGCCTGCGCAACGACGCGGCCCCGGACGTGTTCTGGTACAACAAGAAGTTCTTCGACGCCAACGGCTACACCCCGCCGAAGACGTGGGAGGACTACGGGACGCTCGCGGTCAAGATCGCCTCCGAGCACCCGGGCAAGGTCAGCGCGTTCCTCGGCGACGCGTACGCGCCGGACCGCTACCTGTGGGCGAGCGGCTGCCCGACCAACCAGCGCCTGTCCGAGACCTCGGTGCTGATCAACCTCGACGACGCCAAGTGCCAGCGGGCCAAGAAGCTCGTCGCCGAGATGGTCCAGGGCAAGGCGGCCTCGAACCTCGGCATCTTCGACGCCGACGCGGCCAAGACCGGCAAGGACCTGGTCATGAGCCCCGGGGCGCTCTGGTGGGGCGACTACCTGTTCAACCAGACCTGGAAGATCGACGCGGGCACGATGACGGCGACCGAGCCGCTGACCTGGCAGGGCGAGTCCAAGCCCTCCACCGGCAACGAGGGCGGCGGCCTGTGGGGCGTCTCCAGCCACATCACCGGCAAGCAGCTCGACAACACGCTCACCTTCGCCAAGTTCGTGGTCAGCGACCCGCGCTGGCAGGTCGAGCTGAGCACCGGGCTGCCGGCGTACGGGCCCGTCCAGGACGACTGGATCGCCAAGCAGAAGTCCGCGAAGTACTTCGCCGACAACGACGCGACCTTCTCGGCCTTCAAGACCGCGGCCACCTACGTCCCCGGCGACCACGCGTACACGCTCTACAACACCGGCGGCATCTGGACCGAGACCGTCGCCAAGGACCTCGTCGCCGGCAAGAGCTTCGACGACGCCTGGACGAACTTCGGCAGCGAGCTGAACAACCAGGCCAAGTCCCAGGGCTACGAGGTGAAGACCACCCCATGACCGTGGCCTCCTCGGCCTCGACGGGTTCCGTGGTGACGGCCGAGGCCGTCACCACGGGCCCGCCCGGGCAGCCGTCTCGACGCACCTCGCGGCGCGTCGAGACGGCCGGCGCGTGGACGCTCTGCGCGCCGTACGTCGTCCTGCTGCTGATCGCGGGGGTGATCCCGATCGGCTACGCCTTCGTGACCGCGCTGCAGACCCCGCCGACCCCGCTCAACCCGGCGGTCGGCTTCGGCGGGCTCAAGAGCTTCGAGACCGTCGTCACCGACTTCCGCTTCCTGCGGACCTTCGGCAACATCGCCAGCGTCCTGGTCGTGTGGCTGCCGATCATGATGATCGGCGTCGTCGGCCTGGCGCTGCTCGTGCACGCGAGCCCGGGCCGCTTCGGCAACGCCATGCGGTTCATCTACTACGTGCCCGGTGCGCTGGCCGGCGTGGCGAACTTCGTGCTCTGGGTCTACCTGCTCAACCCGAGCTCGTCGCCGATCCAGGGCTTCTGGAACGCGCTCGGGCTGACCGACATCAAGTCGGTCGTCGTCTCGGGGAACAACCTGTCCTTCATCCTCGCGGCGATGCTCTTCTTCCAGGGCGTCGGCACCTGGATCGTGATCGTCAACGGCGGCCTGAACGGCATCGACGACGCCGTGCTCGAGGCCGCGCAGATCGACGGCGCCGGTCCCTGGCGGGTGGCGTGGGACGTCAAGCTGCCGATCATCCGGCCGTGGATCGGCTACGCCGCCCTGATGAACCTCGCGTACGGCTTCCAGCTCTTCCTGGAGCCGCAGCTGCTCGACCAGGTGGCGTCCAACGCGCTGCCCGACCAGTACTCGCCGAGCCAGCTCGGCTACGCGTTCGCGTTCTCGAACTACAACTTCCCGGCCGCCGCCGCGATGTCGCTCATCCTGCTCGCGATCACGCTGGGGATCGGCCTGATCATCGTCTTCAAGAGCGGGCTGTTCAGCGAGGAGACCAACTGATGGCCGTCGCCGTAGCGACTCCCGAGGCGAGTGCGCGCACGGGCGCCGGTCGTCGTCCGATGTCGCTGAACCGTCTGGCCCGCATCGTCACGATGCTCCTCGTCGCGGCCGCCTTCGTGTTCCCGATCGTCGGCTTCGTCGCCATGTCCTTCCGCGACGCCGACGAGGTGGCGGCCGGGCAGGGCGGCTTCCTGGGGCTCGGCGGGGTGTCGTGGAGCAACGCCGTCTACTCCTGGTCGCAGGTCAACGGCTTCGGGCCGGGCAGCGGCGGGCTGTTCGTCCGCTGGATGGCCAACTCGCTGGTCGTCTCCGTCGGCGGCGCCCTGATCGCGGTCGTCGCCGCGATCCCGGCCGGCTACGCGATGGCCCGGCTGCGGTTCCGCGGCCGGCGGGTGCTGCTCTTCGTGACGCTGCTGGCGATGGTCATGCCGAACACGGTCCTGGTCATCCCGCTCTTCCTCGAGGTCGCGGCCATCGGCGCGGTCGGGCAGCTGTGGCCGGTCGTGGTGATCATGGGGTTCTTCCCCTTCGGGACCTACCTCGCCTACATCCACTTCATGACCACCATGCCGCCCGAGCTGGTGGAGGCGGCGCGCATCGACGGGCTGAACGAGATCTCGATCTTCACGAAGGTCGCGGTCCCGATCTCCAAGCAGGCCGTCGCGCTGGTCACGTTCTTCTCCTTCGTGGCCAACTGGACGAACTTCTTCCTGCCGCTCGCGCTGCTCAGCTCCAACCAGAACAACAACACGGTCTCGATCGGCCTGCAGCAGCTGATCGGCGCGAGCCCGCTGTTCAACCCGACCGTCGCGGCCGGGCTGAACGTCAAGCTCTACATGCCCCAGCTCGCCCTGGCGACGTTCCTCAGCATGCTGCCGCTGCTGATCGTCTTCCTCGGCGCGCAGCGCTTCCTGATGCGCGGCCAGACGGTGGGAGCGGTCAAGGGCTGAGCACGTGGTGCCCGGCGTCGAGCTCGATCCGGCAGCCGGACAGCACCAGCGTGATCGACCGGTCCGTGTCGAGGACGACCTCGCCGCCCTCGGCCACCGCGTCGAGGGTGGCGGGGCCGCACCGCAGCCGACGGATGCCCTGACGACCCGGCCCGTCGGGGTCCCAGTGCACCGTCTGCGCGGTGGCGTCGACGCGGAAGCCGAGCACGTGCTCGATCAGCATCGAGATCGGTCCGAGCGCCGACCAGCCGCAGAACGCCGGCCGCACCGTGGTCCGACCGTCCTTGTCCGTCGCAGGCCTCGCTTCGACGGGCGCATACGCCTCCCAGATCGTCTGCGGGGAGCAGCCTGACCAGGTCGCGGCCATGTGGTCCAGCAGGGCCCGCGACGCGGTCCGCGCCAGCCCCGCGTGGCCGTGGTCGGCCAAGGCGCGAGCGCTCATGTACGCCAGCGGCACCCAGACGCCGCCGCGCCAGTACTGCCCGTCGGCGCGGAAGGCCGGGTCGTCCCGGGCGACCGACGGCCACGGCACCGGGCCGCCCAACTTGCCCGGGTCAGCAAGGAGATCGGCCAGCGCGTGCGCCTGCTCCGGGCTGCAGGCCCCGGCCAGCAACGGCCAGTAAGCCGCCGGCGTGACCACGCGCCGGAACGGGAAGGGCGCGGTCTCCACGCGGTCGTAGAAGGTCTGGTCCTCGTCGTCCCAGTGGTGCTGGAGCTCGGCGCAGAGCGACGCGTGCCGGGCCTCGTACTCCTCGGCCAGCGCAGGCCGGTCGACGAGCCGGGCGAGGCGGGCGATGCTCTGCGCGGAGAGCGCCTGCTGGGCCAGGGCGTCGAGCCACAGGATGCCGCCCCGGGAGTTGCCGTACCAGGTGGCCTCGCCGGCCCGGGGCGTGTTGTCCATGCCGCTCTGGATGGCGCCCCAGCGGTAGCCCTCCGGGCGCCGTTCGATCGTCGTCGGCATGACCGAGACGGGCAGGACCGTCCTGGGGGCGACCGTGTCGAACCAGGCAAAGTGCCGCTGCAGGTAGCCGGCGTCCAGCAGCCGGGCCACGTGCTCGAGGTCGCCGGTGTGGCGGACGTACTCCTCCTCGGCCCAGGCGAAGAGCGGCGGGTTGTCGGGGTGCTGGATCTGCAGCGCCGAGGGCGCGCCGTCGTGCAGCGGGCCGTAGAAGTTCTGCAGGCTCTCGATGCCCGGGAAGTCCTCGGGCGCGTACTTGCAGAAGTGGGTCATCAGGCAGGTGTCCCAGATCCAGATGACGTCGGGGTCGAAGCCCTCGTCCATGTAGGGCGAGCGCGGGACGCCGGCCTGCTCGACGACGTGGGTCCACGCCGTCTCCCAGGCCGTCCAGTAGAGCGCGACCAGGTCCGGTGCTGCGTCGAGGACGGGCTCCGGCAGGCGGGTGAGGTCGAGACGGTGGTCCGGCCGGGAAGGAGGCACGCGCTCGACCGTAGCCGCGCCGTCCGACGGTTCCGGCGACCCGCCGGGGTGGCCCCTCAGGCTCGGTGTCGACCGTGCGATTCTGCCCGGATGAGCACCGTCGTCGACCAGGACCGGCCGAGCGCCGGGCGTACGTTCTTCGGCCACCCGCTGGGCCTGGCGAACCTCGCCGGCGTGGAGATGTGGGAGCGGTTCAGCTTCTACGGGATGCAGGGCATCCTCGTCTACTACCTGTACTACAGCCTGACCGAGGGTGGGCTCGGGCTGGAGCAGGGCGCCGCGACGTCGATCGTCGGCGCGTACGGCGGGCTCGTCTACCTCTCGGCGATCCTCGGCGCCTGGGTCGCCGACCGCCTCCTCGGCGCGGAACGCACCCTGCTCGTCGCCGCCGTCGTGATCATGCTCGGCCACATCTCGCTCGCCGTCGTCCCCGGGCTCGGCGGGGTCGGGATCGGGCTGGTGTGCATCGCGCTCGGCTCAGGTTCGCTGAAGACGACGACCAGCTCGGTGCTCGGCGACCTTTACTCGCCGGAGGACACGCGGCGCGACGCCGGCTTCTCGATCTACTACATGGGCGTCAACATCGGTGCCCTGGTCGGGCCGCTGCTCACCGGTCTGCTGCAGGGCATGAAGGGCTTCCACTGGGGCTTCGGGCTGGCCGCCGTCGGCATGGCGCTCGGCCTCACCCAGTACCTGCTGCTGCGCCGGCGCACCCTCGGCGGCGTCGGCCACACGGTCGCCAACCCGCTCGACCGCCGCGGCAAGGTCAGGTACGGCAGCGCGGCGGTCGTCGTCGTGCTGCTGGTCGTCGTGCTCTCCGTCGCGGGCATCATCACCGCCGACCGGCTCTCGGCCATCGTCGTCGGCGTGACCGTCGTGGCCACCGTCGCGCTGTTCGCGGTGATCCTGACCTCGAACAAGATCACCGCCGACGAGCGCAGCCGGGTGGTCTCGTTCATCCCGATGTTCGTCGCGAGCGCGGTCTTCTGGTCGCTGTTCCAGCAGCAGAGCACCGTCGTCGCCGTGTACGCCGACCAGCGCCTGGACCGGGACGTCTTCGGCTGGACGATGCCGCCGAGCTTCGTGCAGTCGATCAACCCGATCTTCATCATCGTCTTCGCCGGTGTGTTCGCGGCGCTGTGGACGCGGCTGGGGGACCGTCAGCCGCCGACGCCCGTGAAGTTCGCGCTCGGCACCCTCTTCATGGGCGTCGCGTTCCTGCTGTTCCTGCCGTACGCGAACGGCGCCGCCAACAGCACGCCGCTGCTCTGGCTGGTGCTGATCCTGTTCTTCTTCACCCTCGCCGAGCTCTGCCTGTCACCCGTGGGGCAGTCGCTGTCGACCAAGCTCGCGCCGGCCGCCTTCCACACCCAGATGATCGCGCTCTACTTCCTCTCGATCGCCGTGGGCACCGCGACCGCCGGGACGCTGGCCGGCTTCTACGACCCGGAGTCCGAGACCCCGTACTTCCTGATCATCGGCGCCGCCTCGATCGCGGTAGGGGTATTGCTGCTCGTGGGTCGGCGCTGGATCAGCAGGCGGATGGTGGGCGTTCGCTGAGGTCGGTCCACCTCCGGCTACAACCTCACCGCAGTGGCGGGTCCGCAGGCGATGACGACCCGGTTCGCAGCCCGCTTCGCCCACTCCCCGAGGCAGACCTGGATGCGGTAGTCGGCGTTCTCGCGGAGACCACCGAGCCCTGCGCAGGTCGTCGAACCGGAGCCTGAGTGGTTCCAGTACCGAACCTTCTTCCCGGGCTCCCCGGCGGGCCAGTAGACGCCGACGCTGCTGCGTCCGTCGGCCTGGGTGTCGGCCACGCACAACTTGTTCGTCTCGTCGGTGTAGCGAGCCCGTGCCGCCAGGTCGAGGCCGGAGGTCGCCGGGGGCGAGCCGTAGCAGTCGTTGCCGCCGTCGTCGGAGTAGCAGTTGGCCGTGTAGCTCTCGGCACTCGCCGTCTGGGCGCCGGCCACCACCACCGCGGACGCTGCGGCGCCCACGAGCACGGCTCGAAGAAGTCTGAACATGTCGCTCCCTGGTCGGGCGGGGACCCAGGCGGTCCCGGTCGGCAGACCGTAGCCGCCAGAGGGGGCACTCGTGCTGGCAGGACCTCGCGGCGGGCGCAGTTCTTCCCTGGAAAGCCGTGCGGCTGCGCTTCTGCTGCCGCATCCTTACCCGACGCCTACTCACTCCGAGGAGCCCCTGATGACCGCACCGTCCCAGCCGACACCGCCGACAGAGGTCGACGCCGTAGGCGCCGCGGAGGCTGGCGCCGGTGGTCTCCTTCGGCAACCCGGTTCCGTGCGGACGTCCTCCACGGCCTTGACCGTGGCGACGAGGACGCGCGTCCGTCAGCTCGGCGCGGTGATCCTGCTGCTGGCGGCCGCGGCTGTCTGGTTCGGCATGGCGCCGGAAGCGCCGGACCCTGCATCCACGATCGCCGTCATCGAGCGCACCGACGATGCGAACAACGCGAACGCGTCAGGAGCGCCGCAGCAAGCGGTCGTCAACGGCTGGACCACCATCGACTACCTCCGGCTGCTCGCACAGCAGTCCGACGCGGCGTCGGCTCGGCAAGACCGCTCGACAGCGATGCTCACCCTCTGCGTGGCCGGTATCGCGCTTCTTGCTCTGACGGTGCCGAGAGCCCCTGCCGAGCGGCTCGACGGGAGGGTGGGTGTTGAGTCGGACGGCACCACGGAACCGCTGCCAAACTCTCCGATCACGTCGAGCTGACGGAAATCCTCGGCATCGCACGCCTCGGCATCGCGGCCTCAGAGCGGGAGAGCTCGCGGTAGCCCGTAGGTGCGACGAGCCGCACCCGACCACACCTCGTCGGTCTCCGGCCTCGGCAGCGCGGTAAGCACCTCGTGCAGACCGTTCAGGACCGCTCCGTAGCCGCCTGCCGGTGCCGACACCGGCCAGTCCCCGCCGTACATGAGCCGGCTCGGGCCGAACACCTCGAGCGCCCGGTCGACGAAGGGTCGCAGTCCCTCGACGGTCCAGGACGCGGGGTCTGCGCCCGGGTAGAGGCCGGAGATCTTGGCGTGGACGAGCGGGTTCTGCGCGGCGATCTCGATGAGGCTCCACCAGGGCTCGCGCGATGCCTCGCCGATCGGCGGCTTGGCCAGGTGGTCGATCACGATGCGCAGGTCCGGGTGGCGCTCGCTGATCGTGGCCACGTGCTCGAGGTGGCGGGGGACCACGGCGACGTGGTCCCAGGGCAGGCCAGCCTGCTCGATGAGTCCGAGGGTTTCGTCGACGTCCGGGCGGAGGACCCAGTCGGGATCGGGTCGGTCGTGAGTGAGGTTGCGGATGCCGACGACGTACGGGTTCTCGAGCAGCTGCTCGAGGCGGACCGCGGCCCGGGCCGGCTCGTGCAGCGGGACGAACGCCACCACACCGACGACCTCGGGCCGCTCCGCGGCGACCTCGAGCATGTGGTCGGTGTCGCGGTCGTCGTCGTCGGCCTGCACGAGGATGACGGCGTCGACGCCGTTCTCCGCCAGCTGCGGAGCGACCTCGTCGAACGTGAAGGTGCGGTTGAACGGCGGGACGGCCCGGTCGATCCACGAGTAGGGCGAGCGGTCCAGGTCCCACACGTGCAGGTGGGTGTCGATGATCACCGGATCGACCCCGCGGCGTCGACGACGTCGTCCGCCGCCTGGCGTCCCTTCCAGAACGACCCGTCCGGGAACGCGTACTCGGCGACCGACGCCTCGTGGATCTCGGCGCTGAAGCCGGGCTGCGAGGGCAGCACGTACGCCCCGTCGGAGACGATGCACGGGTCGGCGAAGTGCTCGTGCAGGTGGTCGACGAACTCGGTCACGCGGTGCTCGGTCGTGCCGGAGACGGCGACGTAGTCGAACACCGACAGGTGCTGCACGAGCTCGCAGAGCCCGACGCCGCCGGCGTGCGGGCAGACGGGGACGCCGAACTTGAGAGCCATCAGGTAGACCGGGACGATCTCGTTGATCGAGGCGAGCCGGGCGGCGTCGAGCTGGCAGAAGTCGATCGCCTCGGCCTGGAAGAGCTGCTTGAACAGCACCCGGTTCATGCCGTGCTCGCCGGTCGCGACGCCGATCGGCGCGACGGCCTTGCGGATCGCGGCGTGGCCGAGCACGTCGTCCGGGCTGGTCGGCTCCTCGATCCACAGCGGCTTGAACTCCGCGAGCGCCTGCACCCACTCGATCGCCTGCGGGACGTCCCACACCTGGTTGGCGTCGATCATCAGGTTGGCGTCCCAGCCGATGACCTCGCGCGCGATCGAGCAGCGGCGGACGTCGTCCTCGAGGTTGGCCCCGACCTTGAGCTTGACGTGCCGGAAGCCCTGCTCGAGCGCCTCGGTGGCGAGGCGGCGCAGCTTGTCGTCGGAGTAGCCGAGCCAGCCCGCCGAAGTCGTGTAGCAGGGGTAGCCGGTGCGCTGGAGGTCGGCGACGCGCTCCGCCCGCTGGGGCATCGACGACGCGAGCATGGCGATCGCCTCGTCGCGCGTCAGCACGTCGCTCAGGTAGGTGAGGTCGAGGGTGTCGACGAGCGCTTCGGGGTCCATGTCGACGAGCAGCTGCCACAGCGGCTTGCCGGCGACGCGCGCGGCGAGGTCCCACACGGCGTTCATCACCGCGGCCATGGCCAGGTGCTCGACGCCCTTGTCCGGGCCGAGCCAGCGCAGCTGCGAGTCCGACGCCAGCTCGCGGTAGACGCCGCCGAGGTCGCCGACGAGCGCGTCGACGTCCCGTCCGACCAGCGGCGCGGCGCGGTGCTCCGCGGCGAGGACGCACACGTCGTTGCCGCGCCCGATGGTGAAGGTGAAGCCGTGGCCCGCGAGCCCGGGCTCGTCGGTGCGGAGGACGACGTACGCCGCGGAGTAGTCGGCGTCCTTGTTCATGGCGTCCGAACCGTCCAGCGACAGCGAGGTCGGGAAGCGGAGGTCGACGACGTCGACGGAGACGATACGGGTCATGGGGTGCTCCTGGAGGGACGGACGGGGGCGTGCTGGTCGAGGGCGGCCGCAGACGCGTCGGCGACGGCGAGGGCGGGTCCGAGCGGTTCGCCGCGCCAGACGACGGCGTCGACGAGCTCGTTGAGCACGCCGACGAGAGCGGGCAGCTCGGGCACGCGGGGCAGCGGGCGGGAGTGGTCGTGCGCCCGCTCGAAGAGCGCGTGCTCGGGGTGTGCGCGGAGCAGCTCGGGGTCGGCCCAGGTGCTGCGTCGCGCCCCGGACGCGCCCGCGCGGGTGGTCTCGAGGTCCATCGCCGCCGAAGCCGCGTGGCGCAGGTAGTCCCAGGCGCGGTCCGGGTCGGCGCAGGCCGCGCTGACGCAGGTGACCCAGAAGGCGTTCACGGTGACGGTCGGCGAGCCGTCGTCGTGGGTCGGTGCGACGGCGCACGCGAAGTCGTCGGCCACGGCGCCCGCCGCGGCGAGGGCGGCGTACCCGGCCCAGTTCACGGCGACGGCCACGCGTCCGGCCGCGAAGGCGAAGCCGCTGTCGTTGCTGTCCATCCGCGCGGCGTCCGGGCTGACGAGGGTGGTGACGACCTCGCGCAGGAAGGTCAGCGCGGCCCGCATGGCGTCGGTGTCGAGCGTGATCCGACCGTCCGCGTCGACCAGGTCGCCGCCGAACCGGCGCAGGTGCAGGACCAGGTCGTAGACGTTGTTGTGGCCGTCCGGTGCACCCGCGAGCACCGTTCCGGCAATGGCGTCGGGCTCGTATAGCGCTCCGGCCACGGCCAGCAGCTCCGACCACGCCGACGGCGGACGCAGGCCGTGCGCCTCGAGGAGCGACGGGCGGGTGAACAGCAGCTGCGGGCCGTCGTGGAACGGCAGGCCGTAGACGTCGTCGCCCCACGTGATCCCGTCGTGGAACGAGGGCGACCACGCGTCGGGCCAGCCCTCGGGCGGGTTCGCGCTGACGTACGGCGTCAGCGCCCGGACGCGGCCGCTCGCGGCCAGGGCCGGCAGCCAGTCGGCGGGGACGACGAGCAGGTCGGCGTCGGCGGGTCCGGGACCGAGGACCGCGGCCTCGAGCCCGGGCAGGCCGAGCCAGGTCGCGTCGACCGTGCCGGCGGGCCAGGCGGCGGAGTGGGCGGACACCGCCCGGCGGAAGCCGTCGAAGTCGCGGCCGAGGAGGCGCAGCGGGGCGCCGCTGTGGTCTCCGACGTCAATCACTTCGTGGCCCTTCGACAGGCTCAGGGAACGTCTTGGGCTCAGGGAGCGCTTCTCGTCCTTCGACAGGCTCAGGCAGCGCCTCCGGCTCAGGGAGCGTCATCCGCGCTTGTTCGTCAGGTAGAGGTGGGTCAGGACCATGACCGTCTCGCCGCGCTGGTTGGTCACGGTGACGAGCTCGTGCACGTAGCCGTACTGCTCGGGCCTCTTCTTGTGATCACTCAGCTCGGTGATCTCCGCGGTGACCGTGATCGTGTCGCCGATGAAGACCGGCTTGATGAACCTGATCTTGTCGTAGCCGTACGACATCGCCTGCGGGTTGATGTCGGTCGCGGTCATGCCGACGGCGACGGCGAGGATCAACGTGCCGTGGGCGATCCGCTGGCCGGCGGGCTGCGTCTTCATCCACTCCGCGTCCATGTGGTGCGGGAAGAAGTCGCCCGTCTGCCCGGCGTGCATGACGACGTCGGTCTCGGTGATCGTCCGCCCGACCGACGTGCGGCTCTCGCCGACGCGGAAGTCCTCGAAGTAGCGGTCCTCGGTCCTCATGCGTCCTCACCTGTCGCGTCCTCGGCGAGGAGCAGGCGAGCGGCCAGCTCGTTCGCGCGCCGCAGCAGCGTCTCGTCGTCCAGCTCGCCGCGGAGGGTCTCGGTGACCCACGGCGAGACCGTGTCCTGCAGCTCGATCAGACCCGCTGTGCGCGGGCGGACCCAGGCCTGCTCGACCGTGCGGCGGGTGCCGCGGAAGAAGTCGAGCGAGTCGGCGTTGAGCCGGTCGTCGTCCCACGAGGCGCCGTAGCCCGGCTGACCGCCGGCGTCGTAGTAGAGGCCCGACTGCACCTCCGGCGAGGCGACCCACAGCGCGTACGCCCGGGCCGCGTCGACGTCGGACGCCCGGCTCGACACCGCGACGCCCGCGCCGCCGAGCTGGGAGCCGGCGAGGCCGAGGGGCCCGGCCGGCATGTCGACGTAGCGCAGCCGGTGCGGGCGGTAGCCGGCGCGCGAGTAGTTGCTGTAGCCGTAGAGCAGCGGCGCGTACGCCCACACCTCGCCGTCGTCGGCGGCGAGGGCCTCGGCGACCTGGATCGGGTTGGCCGACAGGCACCAGTCCGGGACGCGGTCGGCCAGGCGGTGGAGCAGGTCGAGGACCGGTGCCGCGTCCTCGTCGCTGAGGAACGTGCCGGGGACGGAGCCGACCGGCGTCCCGCGTCCGGCCGCGAGCGTGCAGAGGCTCGACCAGGCGTCGATCGGCTTGGCCGGCCAGAGGACGCGGCCCTCGTCGGCGAGCTCGAGCACCCGGTCCCAGTCGGTCGGGGGGTCGGGGAGCAGGTCGGGCCGGTGGACCGCGACCTGGGTGGCCGTGTCCGTCGCGAGCCCGTACTGGTGGCCGGCGTACGCGTACGTCGCGTGGCTCGCGCCCACCGAGTCGGCGGCTAGCGCGGCGAGCTCCTCGTCGTGGCCGGCCCCGTCGAGCCGGGCGAGGAGCCCGGCCTCCGCGGCCAGCGGGACGTGCGGGTGGTCGATGACGAGCAGGTCGTAGCGCGCCGTGAGGTCCTCGAGCGGCGCGTCGGCGAAGGCCTGCAGCGAGCGGGCCTCCCACTCCACGCGCACGCCGGTCCGGCGCTCGTACTCGGCGGCGGCCGCGACCTGGCAGTCGTAGCCGCGGGCGTGCTCCCAGGTGATGCCGCGCAGCGTGGTCGACGGTGTGGTCATCGGTCGTCCTGCCCGAGCTCCGGCCCCGGCCGTGCACTGGTCAGCCGCTGGCCGTCGACGCGGATCGGGCTGCGCGTCGTGGTGAGCGTGAGGTCGCCGGCGCTGATCTCCTGGGTCATGGCGATCGCCGCGAACCCCTCGTGGCTGATCAGCTCCTCCAGCGTCAGCACGGGCGCGCACCACACGTCCTCGGCGTCGAGGACCGCGAGCCACGCGTCGCGCGTGTCCGTGCGCAGCCGCTCGGCGATCAGCTCCTCGATCTCCTCCTGCCGCTCCCACCAGGCGCTCGGGTCGGTCATCGACGTCAGGACGTGCAGGTCGAGCAGCCGGCCGATGGTCGGGACGGGGTTCATCGCGATGGCGAGGTAGCCGTCGGAGCAGGGGTAGATGCCGTACGGGGCGGGCAGGAAGGCGTGCGCCGAGCGCGGGCCCTTGCGCTGCACGGCGACCGTCGGGTCGTTCAGGCGCGTCGTGAGCAGCTCGAACTGCAGGTCGAGCAGCGACTCGAAGAGGCTCGTCTGCACGAGCCCGCCGCGACCGGTTCGGTAGCGGCGCACGAGCAGGGCGGTGATGCCCTGCGCGAGGTGGCAGCTGGCCAGGTGGTCGGCGACCGAGAGCCCGACGGGCACGGGCGGGTCGTCGCGCGAGCCGTTCAGCCAGGGCAGGCCGGCGATGGACTGGGCGAGGAGGTCCTGCCCCGGGCGGTCCTTGAACGGGCCGGCGTCGCCGTAGCCGCTGACGCTGCCGTAGACGATCTTCGGGTTGATCTTCGCCACGGACGCGTGATCGAGGCCGATGCGCTCCATGACCCCGGGCCGGAAGTTCTGGATCAGCACGTCGGCGTCGGCCACCAGGTCGCGGACGCGCGCCAGGTCGGCGGGGTCCTTGAGGTCGGCGGTGATGCTCTCCTTGTTGCGGTTCATGGCGTGGAAGGACATCGAGCTCGCCCCGGCCATGCGTCCGCCGAAGGCGAGGGTGCGGCCCAGGTCGCCGATGCCTGGGCGCTCGACCTTGATCACCCGGGCGCCGAGGTCGGCCAGCCGCAGGGCGGCGACGGGACCGGCGAGGAACTGGCTGAAGTCGAGGACCGTCACGCCCGCCAGGGGCAGGTCGAGCTCGTCCTGCGCGGGGACCGCCGACGGCGCCGGTTCAGCCACGCTTCTGCACCGCGCGGGCACGCAGGTGGGTGGCCCCGCCGTCGACGTCGAGCGCCGTGCCCGTGGTGGAGCCGGCGCGCGGGCTGCCCAGGTACGCGACCGCGTACGCGACCTCCTCGGGCGTCACCATCCGGCCGATGGCCTGGCGCGCGCCCATGGCGGCGCGCTCCTTCTCCGGGTCGGGGAAGGTCGCCAGCAGCCGGTCGACGAACCCGGTGTGCACCGTCCCCGGGCACACGCAGTTGACGCGGACGCCCTCGCCGACGTGGTCGGTGGCCATGGCGAAGGTCATCGCGAGCACCGCGCCCTTCGACGCGGCGTACAGGGCGCGCTGGGGGAGCCCGACCTGGGCCGCGATGGAGCAGGTGTTGACGATCGCCGCGGCCTCGGAGTCGCGCAGGTGGGGCAGGGCCGCCGCGGAGACGCGGGCGATGCCGACGACATTGACGTCGAGGACGCGCCTCCAGTCCTCGTCCGAGAGGTCCTCCACGCTGCCGACCGCGCTGATCCCGGCGTTGTTGACCACGACGTCGAGCTGCCCGAGCTCGCGCACGACGGTCGCGATCGCCGCGTCGACCGACGCGCGGTCGGTCACGTCGCAGCGGACCCCCAGCACGCCGTCGGGCGCTCCGCTCGGGTCGACGTCGAGCGCGGCCACCCGGGCGCCCCGCGCGACGAGCTCCACGACGACGGCCAGGCCGATGCCGGCGCCGCCGCCGGTGACCGCGGCGACGAGCCCGGCGTACTCCCGGGTCGGGTCGACGGGGCTCATCGGGTCGCCTGCGCGAAGGTCTGGCGGGCGCGGCCGAGGCCGGTGATCTCGAGCTCCACGACGTCTCCTGCTCTGAGGTAGGGCTTGTCGGGCAGGCCGAGGGCGACCCCCGCCGGCGTGCCCGTGTTGATGAGGTCGCCGGGCTCCAGGACCATGAACTGGCTCAGGTACCAGACGATGTGGTCGACGCCGAAGACCATGTCGGCGGTGGTGCCGTCCTGGCGCAGGACGTCGTTGACCGACAGCGTCAGGCGCAGCGCCTGGGGGTCGCCGACCTCGTCGGCCGTGACCAGCTCGGGCCCGAGCGGGTTGAAGGTCTCGCAGCTCTTGCCCTTGTCCCACTGCCCGCCGCGCTCGAGCTGGAACTCGCGCTCGGAGACGTCGTGCGAGACGACGTAGCCGGCCACGCAGGCCCTCGCCTCGTCGGGCGAGCCGAGGTAACGCGCCGTCCGTCCGATCACCGCGCCGAGCTCGACCTCCCAGTCGGTCTTGGTCGAGCCGACGGGCACGAGCACCTCGTCGAACGGGCCGACGACGGTGCTCGGGTCCTTCATGAACACGACCGGCTCGTCCGGCGTCGCCATGCCGCTCTCGGCCGCGTGGTCGCGGTAGTTGACCCCGATGCAGACGACCTTGCCCGGGCGCGCCAGCGGGGCGCCGACGCGCAGGTCTGCGGCGCCGACGAGCTTGGTGAGCGTGCCCGCCTCCACCGCCGCGGCGACCCGGTCCAGCCCGCCGGCGGCGAAGAAGGCCGGGCCGACGTCGGTCACCCCGAGCTCGTCCAGCACCGGCCGCAGGTCGTGGTGGGTGCCGTCGACGACGACCGTGGGCCTCTCGGCCCCGGGCGCTCCCAGGCGGGCGAGTCTCATCGTGCTCCTTCTTCGACTGTGATGCGATCAGCGTCGTACGGGGGTGGCTCGCCGCCGGAGGCGGCCGAGCGGTAGGCCGCCTCGACGACGGCCATAGTGCGGAAGACGTCGTCGACCGACGTCGGGAGCGAGGGGATCGAGCCCTCGAGGTAGCGCTGCAGCACGCTCATCGAGCCGATGAACGCGTCGGGGAACCACGATCCCTCGAAGGGCACGGGTCGCCAGCCCTGATCGAGCCGGTCGTCGGTGACGACCTCGAGGCGGTCCTCGCCGCCGCGCGGGTAGTCGAGCAGCAGGCCGAGCTGCGCGCGGACGGCGCCGCGCGTGCCCTCCCACTTGACGAAGCTCTCCTCGTACGGCTCGCCGAAGTGGTGGTCGTGGTTGGTCGAGACGACCACGCGGACCGGCCGGTCGCCGTAGGTCAGCGCGATGTCGGAGCGGGTGTTGGCGACGGTCTTGGTCGGGTGCCGGACGGTCACCGCCGAGACGCCGGTCGGGTCGCCCAGGAACGACCGGACCAGGTCGAGGTAGTGGACGCTGTGCATGTTGATCTCGAGGCGGGGGAGGTCGAGCACGTAGGGGAACATCTCCCACGGCGTGTTCACCGAGACCCGGACCTCGAGGTCGTAGAGCTCGCCGACCGTCCCGGCCGCGATCAGCTCGCGCGCGGCGGCGACGTACGGAGCGAAGCGCAGCTGGGTGTTGACCGCGGCGACGAGGCCCTTGCGACGGCAGACCTCGCGGGTGCGGACGCCGTCGGCGAGGTCGTTGCCGAGCGGCTTCTGCAGCAGCACGGCGGCGCCGTCGGGCAGCGCCTCGAGCACGCCGACGTGCGCCTCCGGCGGCAGCGCCACGTCGTAGACCGCGTCGGCCGGGGCGTGCGCGACCGCGTCGGCGACCGAGCCGTACGTCTCGGTGATCCCGTACGCCTCCGCGAGCGCGTGGGCGCGGTCGAGGTCCAGGTCGGTGAGGCTGGCGACGGTGAAGCCCGCCTTCGCGTACGCCGGCAGGTGCGCGTCGCGGACGATCCCCCCGGCGCCGACGAGCACGACCGGCCGGGGGTGGTCCGGCAGGACGAGGCGGTAGCCGGGGTGCGGTTCGAGCTCCGGCAGGCCGCTCGGGCCCGCGGGGCTGGACGGCGGCACGGTGGCTCCTTCGCGGGTTCGCGGGCGGCACCGAGGGTCGGCGCCGACGTGATCAAACGTTAGACCGGTCAGATGGTCCAGGTCAACGACCGCCACGACGGCCGAGCGCCTCAGGTCCTCGGAGGCACCGTCGAGCCGCGGACCACCAGCTCGGGCGGCGGGTCGAGGACCACCTCCTCGGTCATGGCCCCGTCCTCGAGGCGCCGGACCACGCTGGCGACCGCGCGCTCGCCCATCGCGTAGAACTGCATGCGCACCGCGGTGAGGGGCGGCCAGGTGTTCTCCGCGGTCCAGGAGTCGAGGACGGTGGCGACCGACAGCTCCCCGGGCACGTCCACGCCCTGCGCGTGCGCCTCGGCGAGCAGGCCGATAGCGGCGTTGACGTTGGCGACGACCACGGCGGTCGGTCGCGGGTCGAGCCGGAGCAGCCGCCGCAGCGCCTCGCGGCCCTGCTCCGCGGTGTAGCCGAGCGCCGTCTCGTGGTCCTCGCGCGGCACGAGCCCGGCCGCCCGCATCGCCTCCTGGTGGCCGCGGCGCCGGCGCTGAGCCGTGTACGACGTCGGCAGCCCGCCGGCCAGGGCGATGCGGGTGTGGCCGAGGGAGACCAGGTGCTCGGTGGCGGTCCGAGCGCCGCCGACGTCGTCGACGGTGACCGAGGAGGCGCGCCCGGAGGCGACGGAGTTGATGAGGACCACGGCGGCCCGCGGGTCGAGCAGCTGGTCGAGGCTGTCGGGGTCCACCCCGTCGGTGGCCTGCAGGACCAGGCCGTCGACGCGGCCCTCGCCGAGCAGCCGGGCGATGACCTCGGTCTGGGGGCGGTCGGTGTCGAGCCGGCCGAGCAGCACCGTGTAGCCGTGGGCCGCGGCACCGTCCTCCACGCCGTGCATGAGCTCGGTGAAGAGGGCGTTGGTCAGGTCGGGGACCACCAGCCCCAGCACCTGGGTGCGCGCCGCCTGGAGCGCCCGGGCGGCGAAGTTGGGCCGGTAGCGCAGCTCCTGGGCCGCGTCGAGGATGCGCTGCCGCGTCTCCGGGCTGACGCGGATCGCCGCCGTCCCGCGCAGGACCTTGGAGACCGCGGAGACCGAGACACCGGCCCGGCTCGCGACCTCGGAGAGGGTCACCGCGGCGGTCGCGCTGGTCCTCCTGCGCTCGCTCCCCGGCTCGCCCTCAGCCTCCACGGGTCACCTCGGCGTCGGTCAGCACCGTGCTCGTGCCCACCCGGCCCTGCGCGCCCAGCCGCGGCGCGCCGCGCGTGCTGAGCAGCCGCTCGCCGTCGATGCGGATCGGGCTGCGGGTCGTCCGGATCGGCACGGGCTCCGCGTCGGGGCGTTCGCGCTGCACGGTCTGCGTCATGCCGACCGCCTCGAACGCGTCGTGGGCGAGCAGCTCCTTGAGCGTGAGCACCGGCGAGCACCACACCCCGGGGGCGTCGAGCGCCTCGACCCACGCGTCGGTGGTCCGGGCGCGCAGGAGCCCCGACAGCTGCTCGTCCCCGCCGGACGACGGGCCGAGCAGGCGTACGAGGGCGTCGCGCGCCGCGGTCACGGCGACCCAGCCGTCGGCGGTCGCGAAGAGGCCGGAGACGGTGGTGGGGCTGCTGTCCGTGGCCTCGCCCTGCGGCTCTTGCGTGGGTGTCGTGGCGTTGAGCCGGGTGGTCAGGCCGACGAGCTGGAGGTCGAGCATGCCCTCGAGGAGGCTCGTCTCCACGAGGCCGCCGAGGCCGGTCCGGGCGCGACGCAGGAGGAGCGCCACGACGCCCTGGGCGATGTGGCAGCTGAGCAGGTGGTCGGCGAGCGAGAGCCCGACCGGCACCGGGCGCTCAGCCGGCGCGCTGACCCAGGGGAGCGCGGACACCGACTGGGCGAGCAGGTCTTGGCCGGGTCGGCCGGCCCACGGCCCGTCGGCGCCGTAGCCGGACGCGCTCGCGTACACGAGGCCGGGGTTGAGCGCGGCGACCGTGCGGTGGTCGAGCCCGAGGCGTTCCATGACGCCGGGGCGGAAGTTGTGGAGCAGCACGTCGGCACGGCGGACGAGGTCGAGCACGAGGGCGAGGTCGTGGGCGTCCTTGAGGTCGGCGACCACGGCCTCCTTGTTGCGGTTCATCGCGTGGAAGGAGGCGGTGTCGCCGTCGATCCAGCGGCCCGCGAAGGCGAGCGTGCGCCCGATCTCGCCGGTCACCGGCCGCTCGACCTTGATCACCCGCGCGCCGAGGTCCGCGAGCCGGAGGGCCGCGACCGGTCCGGCGAGGAACTGGCTGAAGTCGAGCACGACGGTCCCGTGCAGCGGGAGGTCCTCGGGGTCGAGCACAGGCCTCCCAGCGTCAACGGGCGTCCGACGCGCAGCAGGCTACGGGCGCTGGTCGTGGTTCGTCGACGGGGCTCGCGGAGGTTCGCGTCCGGTCGTGCGGAGAGTGCCGACCTCGTCGAGGCCCTTCGACTGGCTCAGGGGGCGTTGGCCGGTCCCTCCGACAGGCTCAGGGCTCCAGCTCGTTGAGCTCCCAGGGGGAGTCGTAGCCGTCGGGGGAGGCGAGGAGGTCGAGGAAGGGGACCGCGTCGAAGGCCTCCGGGCCGAGGACGCCGGTGCCCGTCCAGGCGCCGGTCGCCAGGAGCTCGAGGGCGACGACGGGGTTGATCGCGGTCTGCCAGACCACGCACTGCGCCCCGTCGAGGCGCATCGAGTCGGCGTTGTCGACGACGTGGGAGAGGTAGACGCGGCGCGGCCGGCCGTCCTTCCCGGTGCCGGTCACCAGGAGCCCCGCGCAGGTGGCGCCCGACATCGCGTCGCCCAGCGTCGCCGGGTCGGGCAGGCAGGCGGCGACCACGTCCCGCGGGCTGACCCGCACGCCCTTGACGTCCACCGGGTCCGTCCTGTCCAGCCCGACCTTGTGCAGCGCCTTGAGCACGTCGATGAACTCGGTGCCGAGCCCGTACTTGAACGTCACCTTGTCGACGTCGAGCCAGCGCGGCATGAGGAGCACCTCCTCGTGCTCCACGTGGACGCACTCGACCGGCCCGATGCCGCCCGGGAAGTCGAAGACCTCCGGCTCGCTGAAGGGCTCGAGGGTGTACCAGCCGCGGTCGCGCTCGTAGACGACCTACACTCCCAGAAACCACGGATTCCGCGCCATATCTGACGGCGGCGGAAAGATGTCGGCACCCAGGAGGCCCCATGGCGAGCACGGTCGAGGACACGGTGGGCCCGGTGGGTGGCGCCGGTGCCGGCGAGAAGGGCCTCAAGGAGGGCGCGCTGGGACTCGTGTCCAGCATCGTCGTGGGGGTCGCCTCGACCGCCCCGGCGTACAGCCTCGCCGCGAGCCTCGGCTACGTCGTGCTGGTCTCCAGCGGCGACGGCATCGTCGGGGTCAAGGCCCCGGCGATCATGCTCCTGGCCTTCCTGCCGATGTACTTCATCGCGGTCGCCTACGCCGAGCTGAACCGCGCCGAGCCCGACTGCGGGACGACGTTCACCTGGGCGGCGCGCGCCTTCGGGCCGAGGTCCGGCTGGATGGGCGGCTGGGGGATCATCGTCGCCGACATCATCGTGATGGCGAACCTGGCCCAGATCGCCGGTCAGTACACCTTCGAGCTCTTCGGCTCCGACCTCGCCGACTCGACCCTCGCGACCACCGTCGTCGGCGTGCTGTGGATCGCGGTCATGACCTACGTCTGCTGGCGCGGGCTCGAGCTGAGCGCCCGCATCCAGTACTGCCTGCTGGGCATCGAGCTCGTCGTGCTGGTGATCTTCGCCGTGTACGCGCTCGCCCAGGTCTACGGCGCGTCGCCGCCGGAGGGTTCGCTGCAGCCCTCGCTCGGCTGGCTGTGGCCCTCGGGGCTGACGCTGAACGCCCTGGTCACGGCCGTGCTGATCGCCGTCTTCATCTACTGGGGCTGGGACAGCGCGGTCGCGGTCAACGAGGAGACCAAGGACCCGGAGAAGACGCCGGGCCGCGCCGCGATCCTGTCGACCCTGCTGCTCCTCGCGACGTACGCGATCGTGTCGATCGCCATGGTGGCTTTCGCCGGCGTCGGCGACTCGGGCGTCGGGCTGGGCAACCCGGAGAACGCCGACGACATCTTCGCCGCGCTGGGCACCCAGGTCTTCGGCGACAGCGGCTTCGGCCACGTCATGGAGGTCCTGCTCGTGATCACCGTGCTCACCTCGGCCTCGGCCTCGACGCAGACCACGATCCTGCCCACGGCGCGCACGTCGCTGTCCATGGCCGCGTACCGGGCCCTCCCGTCGCGGTTCGCCAAGATCCACCCGACCCACCTGACCCCGAGCAGCTCGACGGTCTGGATGGGCGTCGTCTCGATCGTCTTCTACGTCGGCCTGACGCTGGTCAGCGAGAACATCCTGGCCGACTCCATCGCCGCCGTCGGGCTGCTCATCGCCTTCTACTACGGCCTCACCGGCTTCGCGTGCGTGTGGTTCTACCGCCGCACGCTGACCACGAGCGCCCGCCACTTCGTGATGCGCGGGCTGTTCCCCTTCCTGGGCGGGGTCTCGCTGCTGGCCGCCTTCGTGATCGCCTGCTACCAGTACGCGCAGCCCGACTTCGGCGAGACCTCCATCGGCGGGGTCGGCGGCGTCTTCGTGCTCGGCATCGGCTCGCTCGTGCTCGGGCTCGTCCTCATGATCGTTTGGCAGCGCCTGCACCCGGCCTACTTCCGCGGGGAGACCCTGCCCAAGCGCGCGGCCGACGAGCTCGTGCTCGCGCACGGGGGCACGCAGCAGCCGCGGGTCGCCCTGCCCGACTCCGGGGAGATGGCCACCGTGATCAGCCCCGACCGGTCCAACCTTCCGCCCGGCGCGACCGCCGTCCGGCCGCAGGACGAGCCGGAGCCGTGAGCACCCGCGGAGGGTCCGACCGCCCGAGGTCCCAGGCGCCGGCGCTCGACGACGTCGCCCGCCGGCTCGTCGAGATGCTGCAGCGCGACGGCCGCCAGTCGTACGCGTCGCTGGCCACGGCCGTCGGGCTGTCGGAGACGACGGTCCGCCAGCGCGTCCAACGCCTCGTCGACGCGGGGGTCATCCAGGTCGTCGCCGTCACCGACCCGACCCAGGTCGGGTTCCTGCGCCAGGCGATGATCGGCATCCGCGTCGACGGCGACCCCGGGGCGCCGCTGGCAGGGCTCGAGGCGCTGCCCGAGGTCGAGTACCTGGTCAGCACGGCCGGCAGCTTCGACCTGCTCGTCGAGGTCGTCTGCGAGGACGACGAGCACTTGCTCGACCTGCTGGCCCGCATCCGCCGCCTGCCCGGCGTGAGCAGCACCGAGGCCTTCCTCTACCTCAAGCTGCACCGGCAGCGCTACGACTGGGGCACGCGCTAGCCCGCGTCCCGGCCCCTCGAACCACCCGCAACCCCTGAGCACCACGGCAAGGAGCACCGCTGATGACCACCACCCCGCAGGAAGCCACGAGCGACCACGCAGCCGCCGCGGGCACGACGACGCCGCGCGGCACCGACCGCGGGCTCGCCGCGCGCAAGCACCTGTGGAAGCACTTCACCCGCGAGTCGGCGTACGGCGAGGGCCACGAGGTCCCGATCATCGTGCGTGGCGAGGGGGCGTACGTCTTCGACGACCGCGGCCGGCGCTACCTCGACGGTCTCGCCGGGCTGTTCGTCGTGCAGGCGGGCCACGGGCGTCGCGTGCTCGCCGAGGCGGCGGCCAAGCAGGCGGCCGACCTCGCCTTCTTCCCGCTGTGGTCGTACGCCCACCCCGCGGCCATCGACCTCGCCGAGCGGCTCGCGCACCTGGCCCCCGGCGACCTGAACCGGGTCTTCTTCACCACCGGCGGCGGCGAGGCCGTGGAGAGCGCGTGGAAGCTGGCCAAGCAGTACTTCAAGCTGTCCGGCAAGCCGGGCAAGACCAAGGTCATCTCGCGTTCGGTGGCCTACCACGGCACCACCGCGGGCGCGCTGTCGATCACCGGCATCCCGTCGGCCAAGGCCGCGTACGAGCCGCTCGTGCCGGGGGCGTTCCGGGTTCCCAACACCAACGCCTACCGAGCGCCCGACGTGGTCGCCGGCGACGCGAAGGCGTTCGGGCGCTGGGCCGCGGACCGCATCGAGGAGGCGATCCTCTTCGAGGGCGCCGACACGGTGGCGGCGGTGTTCCTCGAGCCGGTGCAGAACTCGGGCGGCTGCTTCCCGCCGCCGCCCGGCTACTTCGAGCGGGTGCGCGAGATCTGCGACGAGCACGACGTGCTGCTGGTGTCGGACGAGGTGATCTGCGCGTTCGGGCGGATCGGGTCGATGTTCGCCTGCGACGACTTCGGCTACGTCCCCGACATCATCACCTGCGCCAAGGGCATGACCTCGGGCTACAGCCCGATCGGCGCCATGATAGCCAGCGAGCGGCTCTTCGAGCCCTTCGCGCACGGGACGACCACGTTCAGCCACGGCTACACGTTCGGCGGTCACCCCGTGTCGGCCGCGGTCGCGATGGCCAACCTCGACATCTTCGAGACCGAGCGGCTCAACGACCACGTGCACGAGCAGGCGCCCGCCTTCCGCCGGACGCTCGAGCGCCTGCTCGACCTGCCGATCGTCGGCGACGTCCGCGGCGAGGGCTTCTTCTACGGGATCGAGCTGGTCAAGGACAAGGCGACCAAGGAGACCTTCGACGCCGACGAGAGCGAGCGGATGCTGCGCGGGTTCCTGTCCGGCGCGCTCTTCGAGTCCGGCCTCTACTGCCGCGCCGACGACCGCGGCGACCCCGTCATCCAGCTCGCCCCGCCCCTGGTCTGCGGCCAGGAGCAGTTCGACGAGATGGAGGGCATCCTCCGCGACGTCCTCGCCCGTGCCTGGGCGCTGATCTAGGCGAATGCTCCCTGAGCCTGTCGAAGGGCGAGGACCGTCTCTGAGCCTGTCGACGGACGCGGACGCTCCCTGAGCCTGTCGAAGGGCCTCGAAGAGGTCGGCGTCCTTCTCGGCTCACGGACGCCGACCCGTTCCGGGCCCTTCGACGAGCTCAGGGAGCGCCCCTTGGTCGGCCCACAGGTGAGCGTCGCTCAGAAGTTCTCGCCGGTGCGCCAGGGCATCTCCTGGAGGGCGAGGGAGTTGCCGTCGGGGTCGCGGAACCAGGCGTAGAGCACGCCGCCGCCGACGTCGACGACCTCGTCGACGTCCACGCCCCGGCCGACGAGCTCCTCGCGCGCGGCGCGGACGTCGGCGACCACGAGGTGCAGCGCCCGCTGGGTGCCCGGGGTCATGGACGACGCCTCGCCCATGCCCGTGCCGAGCAGGATCGAGCACGCCGACCCGGGCGGCGTCAGCTGGACGACGCGCATGCCGTCCATCGGGGTGACGTCGACGTCGAGGACGAAGCCCAGCCGGTCGCGGTAGAAGGCCAGGGACCGGTCGACGTCGCTCGCGGGGACCTGGACGAGCTCGAGCTTGAGGTCCACGCGATCAGCTGTCGGCCAGCGCGCCGAGGAGCACGTCGATGCCCTCGGAGAGCAGGTCGTCGCCGATGGCGAGCGGCGGGAGCAGGCGGATCACGTTGCCGTACGTGCCGCAGGTCAGCACGATCACGCCCTCGCGCGCGGCGCGCCTGGCGACCGCGGCGGTGAGGGCCGCGTCCGGCTCGCCCGACGCGGGGTCGACGAGCTCGATCGCGACCATCGCTCCGCGGCCGCGGACGTCGCCGACGCGGGGGTCGGACGCCTGGGCGGCGTGCAGTCGGTCGAGCAGCAGCGTGCCGATCTCCCGGGCCCGCTCGACGAGCCCGCCGTGCTCGAAGTGGTCCAGCGAGGCCAGCGCCGCCGCGCAGGCGACGGGGTTGCCGGCGTACGTGCCGCCGAGCCCGCCGGCGTGCGGGGCGTCCATGATCTCGGTGCGGCCGGTGACCGCCGACAGCGGCATCCCGCCCGCGATGCCCTTGGCCGTGGTGATCAGGTCGGGGACCAGGCCCTCGTGCTCGCTGGCGAAGAGGTCGCCGGTGCGGGCGAAGCCGGACTGGATCTCGTCGACGATGAACACGACCCGGTTGGCCGTGCACCACTCCTGGAGCGCGGGCAGGAAGCCCTCGGCCGGCACGACGAACCCGCCCTCGCCCTGCACCGGCTCGATGATCACCGCGGCGAGGTCGGCGGCTCCGACCTGCTTCTCGATCACCGTGATCGCGCGCTTGGCGGCCTCCGGACCGGAGAGCCCGTCGCGGTAGGGGTAGGACATCGGCGCGCGGTAGACCTCGCTCGCGAACGGCCCGAACCCCGCCTTGTAGGGCATCGACTTGGCCGTCAGCGCCATGGTCAGGTTGGTGCGGCCGTGGTAGGCGTGGTCGAAGGCGACCACGGCCGTACGGCCGGTGTGGTGCCGGGCGATCTTGATCGCGTTCTCGACGGCCTCGGCGCCGGAGCTGAACAGCGCGCTGCGCTTCGCGTGGTCGCCGGGCGTGAGGCGGTTGAGCCGTTCGGCGACCTCGACGTAACCCTCGTACGGCGTGATCGTGAAGCACGTGTGCGTCAGCTGCGCGGCCTGCGCGGCGACCGCGGCCGCGACGGCCGGGTCGGCGTTGCCCACGGTGGTGACCGCGATGCCCGAGCCGAGGTCGATCAGGGAGTTGCCGTCGGCGTCGACGAGCACGCCGCCGCCCGCGGCGACCGCGTACACCGGCATCGAGGAGCTGACCCCGCTCGCCACCGCCGCCGTACGCCTGTCCGCGAGCTCCCGCGAGCGCGGGCCGGGGATGCTCGTGACGAGCCGGCGCTCCTGGGGCAGCCCCGGTCCGCCGAGCGCCGTGCGCTGGTCAGCCTGGTCGTCGGTCACGGACACGGTTCCTCCTGCGGCGTCGAGCGTCTCGCCCTGTGCCGCCACTGTAGGGCTCGGTGCCTGCTGCTCGGTGTCGCTCGCGGCACGGGCCCTGACCCGCCTCCTCCGCAGCCCGGGAGGCCGTCGGCGCCGTCTGCCACGCTGGGCGCGTCAGGAGAGGAGTGCCCATGAGCACACGGTCCGAGGGGACCTTCGCGGTGGCGGGCTTCGTCCCGGTCGACGTCGAGGCGGCGGTCGCGGTGACCACGGCCATGCCGGTCGGGCTGGCCACGATGGAGAAGCGCTACTCCGGCGACGTCGACGGCGTCTCGGCCACGCTCTTCAGCGGCGGGCAGGCGCCGGACGGCACCGGCACCTACGTCGCGGTCGAGTCCTTCGCCGGCCGGCTGTCCGGGCGCGGCGGCTCCTTCGTCTTCGTGCACGCCGCCTCCACGCACGGGGAGGACCGCTACGCCGAGCACTTCGCGATCGCCGAGGGCAGCGGCACGGGCGAGCTGGCCGGCATCGCGGGCGGCGGCGGGATGAGCGTCGACGAGGACGGCACGCACCGCGTCTGGTTCGACTGGTCGCTGCGCACCGCGTGAGCGGGCTGGAGCCCGCGCGGCGCGCCGCGCTGCTGGAGCGCTACCGCGCGCTCGTGGACGGCGACCTGCCCGAGGCCGCACGCCGGGACGGGTGGGTGCTGCGGCTCAACCACTGCTTCGGCCGGGTGCTGCTCGACGACGCGGTCGGCGGCTGCTGGTACGACCACCTCGACCGCCGGGCCGGGGCGGCGTACCGGCAGCTCGACGACGACCAGCTGCAGGGGGCGGTCGCCCTCGGCGAGCGGCTGCTCACCGAGGGCGACCCCTTGCTCCGCGAGCTCGACGCCCGGTCGCTCGCCTGGCGGGGCAAGCGGCCGAAGCGCTGAGGCCCTACTTCGAGAAGGCCGACGCGTCGACCTTGACGACCTGGCCCGCGTCCGCGATCCCGAACTCTCCGGCGACGGCCCACGCCGAGGCGTAGAGCGTCCCGTCGGCGTACAGCAGGCCCGCCGGCATCGTCACCTGGGCGAAGGTCCGGTCGCCGTTCGGCGCGACCTTGACGACCCGCCCGACCGTGGCCGGGTCGAACGCGGGCTCGGCCGCCGCCGCTTCCGCGGCCCTCGCCGAGGGCACGACCGAGCCGGCCGCCGCACCGGGCTCGCCGGGCAAACCCTCGAGCAGCTCGGAGACGTAGACCGCGCCATCGGCGCCGACCGCCACGCCGGTCGGGCCGTCGAAGCCCGTCCAGGTGCGCACGAGCCTGCCGTTCTTGTTGACCACGTAGACCCGGCCCTCACCCGGCGCCAGGCCCGTCGCGGCCGAGACGTAGAGGTTGCCGTCCGGGCCCCAGGCGAGGCCGGTCGGGACCGCGTCGCAGCTCGGGCCGGCGTCGGAGTTCTGCTCGGCCCCCGCGCACGGCCCGGTCGTCACCGACGGCGGCACGAAGAACGTCGAGACCTTGCCGGACCTCGAGATCGCCAGGACGTCGTTGCCGCCCGCGTCGGCGGCGAGCAGGAAGCCGCCCCTGACCTGGCTCCTGACCACGAAGTACGGGTTGGACAGGGCGTCCAGCGGGTTGCCGTCCTCCCCGAACTGGGTCTGGTTGTCCGGGTTGTGCTTCAGCTCGTACGCGAGCAGGTCGGCGAAGGTGCTCGGCCGCCGGCCGGTCTTCGCGACGAGGATCTCCGAGGAGCCGTTGACCGCGCGCGCGTCGTCGGGGGCCTGCTCGCCGGAGGCGATGTAGAAGCGGTCGTTGGTCCGGACGACGCCCTGGGCGAGGGCCGCGCCGCTGACCTGGAGCTTGACGGCCCCGGAGGCCTTGCTGACCCGCGACACCTGGGCGGCGTCGGACTCGGCCACGTAGAGGTACTTGCTGGTGCCGCTCACCTGGCGGGGCCCGTTCAGGCCGGTCGCGAGCACCGTCACCCCGGGCTGCGCGGCGGGTGCCTCGGCGGGGCTCCCCGCCGACGCCGGCGCCGTGCCGACCAGCCCTGCGCAGGCGAGCGCTGCTGCGGCGACGAGCGTCAGCCGCTTCCGTACGATCATGCATCCCCCTTGACTCTGATCTGTCCCCCCGGGCGGGGTGAGAGGGAAGTTACGACAACTGCTGAGCGTCCACCAGAGTCTTCTCAGTACGTCTTCACGTCATTTTCCGGCACGGAACCGATGTGCTGCGGACGTCCCTCACGAGCCTGAGCAGCTCACCAGGCCCTGCCCGCTCTTGAGCTCGAGGACCCGCGTCGCGCTCTGCTGGACCCGGGTCCGGAAAGCGCGGTCGGAGCGGGCCCGGTCGAGCAGGCCGCGGTGGACCTGGGCGGCCGCGCCCACGCTGCCGACGAGGGCGAGGTCGCCACCGGCCTGCACGAAGCGCACCCCCCGGGTCCCGACCGGCGTGCTCGCCAGCGCCTCGCCCAGCAGGTCGTCCGACACGACGACGCCGGAGAAGCCGAGGTCGCCGCGCAGCATCGTCGTCACCACGGTGCGCGAGTAGGTCGCCGGGTGGTCGGGGTCGATGCGGCGGTAGGTGGCCGAGGAGAGCATCACGGCCTCGGTGCCGTGCTGCACCCCGGACCGGAAGCCGGCGAGGAGCGCGTCGCGCCGGGTGGTCGTGCCGTCGACGACCTCCGCGGCGAAGTCGGTGTTCCCGCGCACGCGGCCGAGGCCGGGGAAGTGCTTGAGGGTCGTGGCCGTGCCGCCGGCGTGCATGCCCTCGACGAACGCGACGTCCTTGCGGGCGACCACCACCGGGTCGGCGCCGTAGCCGCGGTGCAGCGCCCCGACGGGGGCGTTGCGCGTGCCGACCGAGCGCGGCACCACGTCGGCCACCGGTGCGAGGTCGAGGTCGACGCCGGCCTCGTGGAGCTCCTTCGACCAGGTCGCGGCGCGCGTGCGCAGGGTCTTGTCCGACCAGCCGGACTGGACCTCCGCGCTCGGCACGCGGGTGAAGCCCGGGCCTTGCAGCCGCTGGACGAGGCCGCCCTCCTGGTCGACCGCGACGAGCAGGCCGACGCCGTCGACCCGGCCCACGTCGCGGCGCAGCGAGCTCGTCAGGCGCGCGGTCCTCGACCGGCCGGCCGTGCTGTTGCCGAGCAGGACGACCGACCCGAGGTGCAGGCGGCGGATCGTCGCCCGTCCCGACCGGCTCGCCTGCGTCGAGCTCTGCGCGACCATGACCACCTGGCCGACCTGCTCGGCCAGGCTCATCCGGGCGACGACGTCCGCGCAGCTCCGGGCCCCGGGCGAGGCGGCCGGGGAGCCGCTCGGCGAGGGCGTCGCGCTCGTCGACGGGGTCGCGGCGGGGCTCGCGGTCGGGCTCGGGGTCCGGCTCGCGGTCGGGGTCGCGCTGGAGGGCACGGGCGCCGCGGTGCTCGCCGCGCTCGTCGTGGCGGCCGGGCTCGAGCAGGCGGTGGCGGTCGCCAGCGAGGTCAGCGGGACCAGGGCGGCAGCGACGAGGGCGAGGCGGCGCACCCGGTGACGATAGGCGCTCGGGGCGCCGCCGACGGCCCTGTGGAGACTGGGCGGGTGGTCTACCTGCCCCCGCTGCGGCACCCGCGGGTGACGTGGGGCCCGTGGTCGACGGACTTCTCGCGGCGCGTGCTCGTCATGGGGATCGTCAACCGCACCCCGGACTCCTTCTTCGACGCGGGCCGCACCTACGGCCTCGAGCGCGCGGTCGACGCCGTGCTCGCCGCGGCGGAGGCCGGTGCCGACTGGGTGGACGTCGGCGGGGTGCCCTTCTCGCCGGACGCGGCCGACGTGCCGGTGGCCGAGGAGGTCGACCGGGTCGTCCCCGTGGTCGCCGGGGCGACCGCCCGCAGCGATGTCGTGATCTCCGTCGACACCTACCGGCCCGAGGTGGCGCGCGAGGCGATCGCGGCGGGTGCGCTGGTCGTCAACGACACCACGGGCCTGCGCGACCCCGAGCTCGCCGACGTCGTCGCGGCGACCGGGGCGGGCGTGGTGATCACGCACAGCCTGGCCGCGCCGCGGACGCACCTGCGCCGGCCCCGCTACGACGACGTCGTGGACGAGGTCAAGGCCCACCTGGCCTCCCGGGTCCAGGCGGCGTGCGACCGCGGGGTGGCCGAGGACCGCATCGTGATCGACCCCGGCCACGACCTGAACAAGAACACCCGCCACAGCCTGGAGCTCACCCGGCGGCTGCCCGAGATCGCCGACCTGGGGCTGCCGCTGCTCGCCGCGGTCTCCAACAAGGACTTCGTGGGCGAGTCGACCGGGCTCGCCAAGCCGGAGCGGCTCGCGCCCTCGCTGGCCGCCGCCTCGGCCTGCGTGCTGGGCGGGGCGCGGGTGCTGCGGATGCACGACGTCGCGGCGTCGGTCGCGGCCGCGCGGATGCTCGAGGCCGTCCTCGGCCTGCGCGAGCCGGAGGAGCTCCGGCACAACGTGGACTGACCACGCGTACGGGCGGCCCTGGCCGGGCCCGCGAGCACCCGGGATTGTCGGTGGCCCTCACTACTGTGTCGGGCGTGGAGGTCTGGACGCGTGGCCAGGTGGTGGCCTCGGCGCCGGACGACGCGTCCCGCCGGGCCGCGCTGCCGCTCGTGTCGAGCCGCGTCTGGTCGGAGTCGGGGCGGGGCGGACCGCTGCTCTGGGGTCGCTGCCGCGGCTCGGCGACGTACGCCGTCGTCGTCGCTCCCGGGCCGGCGCCCGCGCTGAGCGCGACCTGCACCTGCCCGAGCCGCAAGTCGCCCTGCAAGCACGCCCTCGCCCTGCTGCTGCGCTGGGCCGACGGCCTGCTCCCGCCCGGTGAGCGACCCGGCTGGGCGCAGGTGCCGGCGACCGCCGACGGGCCGGGGACCGGCGACGCGGACCGGGTGCCCGACGCCGCCGCGGCCGCCGCGCGCGCCGCCGAGCGCCGCGCCAAGGTCGCGGCCGGGCTGGACGAGCTCGACCGGTGGCTGCTCGACCAGGTGCGCACCGGGCTGTCGGCCTGGGAGCGGCAGCCCTGGGCCCGCGTCGAGGGCGTGGCCGCCCGCATGGTCGACGCCCAGGCCCCCGGGGTCGCCGGGCTGCTGCGCGGCCTGCCGGGCCTGCTCGCGCGCACCGACCAGTCGGCCTGGCCGGCCCGGCTGCTCGAGGCGCTGGCCGGGCTCCACCTGCTCGTCCTCGCGCACCGCGGCCTCGACGCCCTGCCCGCCGACCTCGCCGCCACCGTCCGGTCCCGCATCGGCTACCCCGTGGCCAGGGCGGCCGTGCTGGACGGGCTCGGCGGCCCGTCGGTCGCCGACCGCTGGTCAGCGCTCGGCGCGGTCGACAGCCTGGAGGGACGGCTGGAGTCGCGCCGGGTGTGGCTGTGGGGGAGCGCGAGCCGCCGCTGGGCCCTGCTGCTGAGCTTCGCGGTGCCCGGCTCCGGCCTCGACGACAGCGTGGCCGTCGGGCAGGTCCTCGACGCCACCGCGCACCGCTACCCCGGCGCCGCCGAGCACCGCGTGCTGCTGGAGGAGCGGCGCGAGGCCGACGACACCTCGCCGGACTGGCCGCAGGCGGGGGTCGTCGAGACGCAGCGGGCCTGGGCCGCACAGCTCGCGGCCGACCCCTGGTCGACCCGGATGCCGGCGGTGCTGAGGGCGGTGCCCGTCGTGCCCACCCGCCCGGGCGAGCCCTGGCACCTCGCCGACGCCGACGGCACGGCGGTCCGCCTCCTGCCCGGCGCCACGGAGCCGTGGCCGCTGCTCGCGGCCTCGGGCGGACGTCCGGTCGACGTGTTCGGGGAGTGGGGCCCGAGCGGCTTCCTCGCCGTGCGCGTCCTCCAGCCGGGCTCGGCGCTCGCCGCACCGCGGCTGCTGGAGGTCGCGTGAGCACCGCGGTCGACCTCGTCAACGCCGCCCTGCTCGGCACCGACCGACGTCCGGTCCCGGCTCCCGACGGCGACGACCCCGCCGCCTGGCTGCTCGCCGGCGCCGGGCGTCGGCGCGCCCTGACCCTCGTCGCGGCGGGCACGGCGAGCGTCGCACCGCCCGCACCCGGTCCCGCCCTCGACCGACCCCTCCCGAGCGAGGCCGCCCGGGCCGTGCTCGACGAGCTGCTGGCGAGCGGCTCGGAGCCGCTGGTCGACCTCTGGCTGCGCGAGGCGCTCGACGCGGGCACCGGGCTGGCGCCCGAGCACTGGACGCGGGTGCTCGACAGCGCCCGGCGCGCCTCCCGCCTCGACCGCCGCCGGGTCGGCGCCGCGCTCGGGCCGGGCGGGCTGTGGTTCGCCCGGCACAACCCCGCCTGGTCCGCCCTCGTGCGGGCGGCCGAGGCGGCGGTGGCCGACCCCGGGTCCGAGCCCGCGGACGACCGGCTGACGCCCGACGCCGCGCGGCGGGAGATCGCGGCGCTCGCGACCGGCGCGCTCGGCCCCGCCGCGGCGCGCGCGCAGGGCCAGGGCGTCGGCACCCGCCTGCCGCTCGACGCGTACGACGCGGTGGCGGACGCCGGTCTGGCCGCGGAGGTCCCGTCGGCCCGGGCGGGGCTGTCCGCGGCCGAGGAGGTCCTCTGGGTGCGCTGGGACCTCGCGCACGCCTTCGACCCCGACCGGGTCCCGCCCGAGCGGCGGGCCGTGCCCCTCGCGCCCGACCACGTCCAGACCCGTCCCCACGCCCTCCAGGAGCGCCGATGACCGACACCGCGACCGACCCGGCGAGCGCCGCGGCAGGCGGGCCGGCGGTGCTGCGGCCGCACGCCGAGGTCGCCTTCGCCGCCGAGCTGGCGGCGCTGGAGGCGCACGACGCGGAGGAGGGCCGCCCGCGCCCGCCTCGCTGGCGGCTGTCCCCGTGGTCGGTCGTCACCTACCTCGTCGGTGGCACGCTCGGTGACGGCACGGTCGTCGTCCCCAAGTACATCGGCTCGCGACGCCTCATGGAGGTCGCCGTCGCCACCCTCGTCACCGACCGGGCGCTGCTGCTGCTCGGGCTGCCGGGGACGGCCAAGTCCTGGGTCTCGGAGCACCTGGCGGCGGCGGTGTCGGGCGACTCGACCCTGCTCGTCCAGGGCACCTCGGGCACGGCCGAGGAGTCGATCCGCTACGGCTGGAACTACGCCCGGCTGCTGGCCGAGGGGCCGACGCCGGAGGCGCTCGTCGCCTCGCCGGTGATGGTCGCCATGGAGCGCGGCGCGCTGGCCCGGGTCGAGGAGCTGACCCGCATCCCCTCCGACGTGCAGGACGCGCTGATCACCGTCCTGTCGGAGAAGGTCCTGCCGGTTCCCGAGCTGGGCCGCGAGGTCGCGGCGCGGCCCGGCTTCAACGTCATCGCCACCGCGAACGACCGAGACAAGGGCGTCAACGACCTGTCCTCGGCCCTGCGGCGGCGGTTCAACACGGTGGTCCTGCCGCTCCCGACCGACGTCGAGGACGAGGTCCGCATCGTCACGACGCGCGTCGCCGACCTGACCGCCTCGCTGTCGCTGCCCCCGGTCAGCACCGCGGCCGAGGAGATCGAGCGGGTGGTGACGGTGTTCCGCGAGCTCCGCTCGGGCGTGACCGCCGACGGGCGCACGGCGGTGCGCTCACCCACGGCGACGCTCTCGGCCGCCGAGGCGATCTCGGTCGTCACCAACGGCATCGCGCTGGCCGCGCACTTCGGCGACGGCGTCCTGCGCCCGGCCGACGTCGCCTCGGGCATCGTCGGCGCGGTTGTCAAGGACCCGGTCGCCGACCAGCAGGCCTGGCAGGAGTACCTCGACGTCGTGGTCCGCGAGCGGCCGGGCTGGGGCGCCTTCTACGAGGCGTGCCAGGACCCCGGGTGAGCGCCCGGTGAGCCACGCGGTCTTCGGCGTCCGCCACCACGGGCCGGGCTCGGCCCGCTCGCTCGTCGCGGCCCTCGACGCGTACGACCCCGACTGCGTCCTCGTGGAGGGCCCGCCCGACGCCGACCCGCTGCTGCGCTTCGTCGGCGACCCCGGCCTGGTGCCGCCCGTCGCGCTGCTCGCGTACGCGCCGGAGGAGCCCCGCACCGCGGCCTTCTGGCCCTTCGCGGTGTTCTCGCCCGAGTGGCAGGCGGTCCTCTGGGCGCGCCGGCGCGACGTCGAGGTCGGCTTCTGCGACCTGCCCGCGGCCGTCACGCTCGCGGCGCAGGCGACGACGCTCCTCGACGACGCCCTGGAGGAGGAGCCGGAGGCCGACGCGGCCGAGGAGGGTCCGTCCGCGGTCGACGTGCTGCTCGGCGGTCCCGCGCCCCGCGGCGCCGACGCCGCCGCCCGCCGACGCCTCGCGAGCCGCGACCCGCTCGCCGCGCTCGCCCAGGCCGGTGGCTACGACGACGCCGAGCGCTGGTGGGAGGACGTGGTCGAGGGCCGGACCGACTCCTCCTCGCCCTTCCCGCTCGTCCTCGAGGCGATGGGCGAGCTGCGCCGGCTGGTCGGGCAGCGCCAGGGCCGCCGCGCCGAGGGCGAGGCGCGGCGGGAGGCCACGATGCGCCAGACGATCCGGGCCGCGGGCAAGCGCGGGCGCGAGCGCGTGGCGGTGGTGTGCGGGGCCTGGCACGCCCCCGTCCTCGCCGAGCCGCTCGGCCCGGCGGCGCCGGACGCCCGGGTGCTGCGCGGGGCCGTGAAGCGCAAGGTCGTCTGCACCTGGGTGCCGTGGACGCACCGGCGGCTGGCCGCCTCGAGCGGCTACGGCGCCGGGATCACCTCGCCGGGCTGGTACGCCCACCTCTTCGAGACCCCCGACGCCCCGGTCGTGCGCTGGCTGACCGCGGTCGCCGGCGAGCTGCGCGGGCGCGACCTGCCCGTGTCGAGCGCCTCGGTGATCGAGGCGGTCCGGCTGACCGAGACGCTCGCCACCCTGCGCGGGCGACCGCTGGCCGGGCTCGCGGAGGTCACCGACGCGACCCGTTCGGTGCTCTGCGACGGCGACGAGCTGGCCCTGCGCTTCGTCACCGACCGCCTGGTCGTCGGGGAGCGGCTGGGGGAGGTCCCGCCGGCCGTCCCGACCGTCCCGCTCGAGGCCGACCTGGCCGCGACGACGCGGCGGCTGCGGCTCAAGCGCGAGCCCGCCGCCCGCGCGCTCGACCTCGACCTGCGCCGCGGCATCGACCGCGAGCGCTCGCAGCTCTTCCACCGCCTGCGGCTGCTCGAGCTGGGCTGGGCCGCGCCGGCCACGAGCGAGGTGCAGGCCACCGGCACGTTCCGCGAGACCTGGCGGCTGCAGTGGCACCCCGAGCTCGCGATCACGGTGGTCGAGGCGGCCGTCTGGGGCACCACGGTCGAGGCGGCGGCGACGGCCAAGATCGACTCCGTGGTCGCCGGGCAGAGCCTGGTCGAGCTCGCCCGGACCGTCGAGCGCTGCCTGCTGGCCGCGCTGCCGGAGGCGCTCGAGCGGCTGCTGGGCGCCTGCGCCGACCAGGCCGCGCGCGACGCCGACGTGCTGCACCTCATGGAGGCCCTGCCGGCGCTCGCCCGCGCGGCCCGCTACGGCGACGTGCGCGGCACCGACACCACGACGCTGCGCCAGACGTCGGAGGTGCTCGTGCGGCGCACCTGCGCCGGGCTCGGCCGCGCGACCGCGGGCCTCGACGACGACAGCGCCGTCCGGGTGCGCGACCTGGTCGACGCCGTGCACGCGGCGGTCGGGCTCCTCGCGCAGGAGGGCGCGGACGACGTACGCCGGGAGTGGCTGGAGACGCTGCTCGCCCTGGTCGGGCGGGCGGACCTCGCCCCGCTGCTCCAGGGCCGGCTCACTCGGCTCCTGGTCGACGCCGAGCTCGTGGCCGACGCGCCGGACCGCCTGCACCGGGCGCTGTCGTACGGGAGCCCCGCGGCGGCCAAGGCGGCCTGGGTGGAGGGGTTCTTCACCGACGGCGCGGTCCTGCTCGTGCACGACCCGGCGCTGCGCGGCCTGCTCGACGGCTGGGTCGCCGGGCTGGGCGACGCAGAGTTCGTCGACGTGCTGCCGCTCGTGCGCCGGACCTTCGGCACGTTCTCCCCGGTGCAGCGCCGCTCGCTCGCCCAGCGCCTGGCGCACGGCGACCCCGCGGTCGCGGCTCCGGCCGGGGAACGGTTCGTCGAGCTCGCGGCCCCGGCCCTGGCCACCGTCGAGGCGATCCTGGAGGCGGCCCGTGGCTGAGGACGGGGCAGCGGGCCAGGACGCGCGGGACACCCGCGACCGGCGCTGGCGGCTGCTGCTCGGCGAGCCGGCCGACGAGGCGCTCGACCCCGGCCTGAGCGCCGACGAGGCCCAGATGGACCGGGCGCTGGCCGCGCTCTACGACGCCGACGACCCCGGCGAGGACGGCCGGGTCCGACGGCGCGGCGGCCTGGGGGCCTCGGCCCCCTCGGTCGCGCGCTGGCTCGGCGACATCCGCACCTACTTCCCGACCTCGGTGGTGCAGGTCCTGCAGCGCGACGCCATCGAGCGGCTCGACCTCGCCTCGATGCTGCTGGAGCCCGAGCTGCTCGACTCCGTGCAGCCCGACGTGCACCTGGCCGCGACGCTGGTCGGGCTCAACCGCGTCATGCCCGAGACCACCCGTCGGACCGCACGCGTGGTCGTCGCGCGGGTCGTCGCCGAGATCGAGCGGCGCATCGCCCAGCCGACCCGCAGCGCCGTGCACGGCGCGGTCAACCGGGCGGCCCGCACCCGGCGGCCGCGCCCGCGCGACATCGACTGGGGCGCGACCATCGCCGCGAACCTGCGCCACTACCTCCCCGAGCACCGCACCGTCGTGCCCGAGCGGCTCGTCGGCTACGCCCGGGCGTCACCGGCGGTGACCCGCGACGTCGTCGTGGTGCTCGACCAGTCCGGCTCGATGGCCGAGTCGGTCGTCTTCGGCGCGGTCTTCGCCGCCGTGCTCGCCTCGGTCCGCTCGCTGCGCACGTCGCTGGTCGTCTTCGACACCGAGGTGGTGGACCTGACCCCGCACCTCGACGACGCCGTGGACGTGCTCTTCGGCTGCCAGCTCGGCGGCGGCACCGACATCAACCGGGGGCTCGCGTACGCCGCCGGGCTGGTCCGCCAGCCCGAGGACACGCTCCTGGTCCTCGTCACCGACCTCTTCGAGGGCGGCGACGCCGAGCAGCTGCTGCGCCGGGCCGCCTCGCTGGTCCGCAGCGGCGTGACGCTCGTGGTGCTCCTGGCGCTCAGCGACTCCGGCACCCCCGCGTACGACCACGACCACGCGGCGGCGTTCGAGGCGCTCGGCGTCCCCGCCTTCGCGTGCACCCCCGACGCCTTTCCCGACATGCTCGCCGTCGCCCTGCGCCGCGGCGACGTCGCGGCGTGGGCGGCCGCGCAGCAGGCGGCGCGCGCGACCTGACCGACGTCGGGCACCGATCGCGCGCCGGACCTGTGGACGGCGCGGATTGCGCCTACTCTTCTCCGGGTCCGTTCCGGGGCAGGACGACGATCGAGGAGCCGAGGTGGCAGCAGGACGGGTGGACGACGGCCCCTCCGTCGTCGAGGCGCTGCGCGACGGCGACGCCGACGCGCTGTCGGAGCTCTACGACCGCTGGTCGCCGCTGGTCTACAGCCTGGCCCTCCGCTCGCTCGGCGACGTCGCCGCCGCCGAGGACGTCACCAAGCGCGTCTTCACCCAGCTCTGGACGTCCCGCGGGACCTTCGACCCCGCCCGCTCGTCCTTCTCGGCCTGGCTGGTCGAGCTGGCCTGCGCCCGGATCGGCGAGCTCGAGCAAGGGGGCTCCACGGCGCCGGTCGGCCCGGGTAGCGTGGAGAAGTTGTCCGAAGGAGAGTCTGGATCGATGGCTCTGGCCGAACGGTTGTTGTTGGCGGACGAGCTGGGACACCTCGACCCGGAGCCCCAGCGGGTGCTGCGGCTCGTGCTCGACGACGTGAGCCCGGCCGAGATCGCGGAACGGACAGGGATGTCGCTCGAGGACGTGAAGAGCCAGGTGGCCAGCAGCCTGGTCCAGCTCAGGCAGCGGTGGGAGGTGGCGGGCGATGCACACTGACCCGGAGCTGCTCGCCCTGCTCGCGCTCGGCGAGGAGGGCGGCACCGAGGCCGACCGGGCCCACGTGGCGTCGTGCCGCGTCTGCGCCGCCGAGCTCGAGGAGCTGCGCCACGTCGTGGTCCTCGCCCGCGAGGCCGCCGACGTAGCGATCAGCGACCCCGACCCCCGGGTCTGGGACGCGATCCGCAGCGAGATCCGCAGCGGGACGGACGGCCGCGACGAGCTCAGCGTGCGCACGCACCTCCGTGGGGTCGGGGAGGCGTGGGCGCGGGCCTCGGCCGACGCCTCGCTCGAGACCGACGAGCACGGGCGCCGCGTCCTGCAGGTGACGCTCGACGCCGACCTGCCCGACTCCGGTCTGCGCCAGGCCTGGCTCGTGCACCGCGACGACCCGCGGCAGCGCCAGACGCTGGGCGTGCTCGACGGCCGGCACGGGCTGTGGACGGTCGCCCACGCGATCGACCTGACCCAGTTCGCGATCCTCGACATCTCCCAGCAGAGCTTCGGGAGCACGGAGCACTCGGGCGACTCGATCGTCCGCGGCGAGCTCGTCCCCGCCGCCTGAGCCGGCGTGCGGTCCGCGGCGCACCCCCGACGGGCCACCGCGCTGGCCGGCGCCCTGCTCGCGGTGCTGCTCGTGGGCGGTTGGGTCGCCTCCGCGCAGCTGCGCGGCCCCGGCGAGGTGCCCGCGCCGGCGGTCGTCGTGACCCCGAGCCCGGCGCCGACGCCGGGCCCGACCGCGGCGCAGCCCACCGCACCGCGACCGGGTCGCGCGTACCCGGTCCGTGACCTGGGTCCGCTGGGCGACCGCAGCCACCTCGTCACCCTCCGCGGGAACGCCGAGCTGCGCTACGGCCGCGCGCCCGGCGGCGCGACGCGGCTGCACTTCATCTGCACCGGCTGCGACGCCGACACCTGGCTCTCGGCCCTGGTGGACGGGCGTGCCGCCGGGCCCGGGCGCCTCGACGACCCGGCGTACGCGACGGCGGCGCTCGACACGGCACCGGTGGCCGGGGCCGACCGGGGGAGCCGGCTGCTGGTCAGGGCCCCGTCGACGGCGGAGTGGACGGTGACGCTGACGCCCTTCGACGAGGTGCCGGTCCACACGGCGGGCTTCGACAGCCTGGGTGACGACGTGGTCGCCGTCCAGGCGCCGGGCCTGCTGCTCGTCACGTGCCCGGGTCCGTCGCGGGTGACGGTGCTCGCGCGGGCGTCGAAGACGGCGGCGTACGTGGTGGTCGCCGACGAGCGGCACGACGGGGGACCGCAGGAGGTGGCCGCCGTGGCCGGCGCCGACCGGCGGGTGCTCGCGGTCACCTGCGGCGGCCGGTGGTCGCTGGCGGTGCCCTGAGACGGGCTCTCCGGCACGCGCCGACACCGGCCTGACCACCGAGGGCGCGTGAGAGCATGCAGGGCGTGAGCGCCGTCCCCTCTGTGTCGTACTCGATCACCGTCCGGCTGGAGGTGCCCGCGGGCGGCACGTCGGTCAGCCAGCTGACCACCGCCGTGGAGCAGGCGGGCGGCATCGTGACCGCCCTCGACGTCACCGCCTCGGGCCACGAGCGGCTCCGGATGGACGTCACCGTGGCCGCGCGCGACACCAACCACGCCGACGAGATCGTCGACGTGATGGCGGCGGTCCCCGGCGTCGTCATCGGCAAGGTCAGCGACCGGACCTTCCTCATGCACCTCGGCGGCAAGATCGAGATGCAGACCAAGCACCCGATCCGCAACCGCGACGACCTGTCGATGATCTACACCCCCGGCGTGGCCCGGGTGTGCCTGGCGATCGCCAAGAACAAGGACGACGCCCGGCGCCTGACGGTCAAGCGCAACTCGATCGCGGTCATCTCCGACGGCTCGGCGGTCCTCGGTCTCGGCAACATCGGTCCGGAGGCCGCGCTGCCGGTGATGGAGGGCAAGGCGGCGCTGTTCAAGCGGTTCGCCGGCATCGACGCCTGGCCGCTGGTCCTCGACACCCAGGACGTCGACGAGATCATCACCGTGGCGAAGGCGGTCGCGCCGGGCTTCGCCGGGATCAACCTCGAGGACATCTCCGCGCCGCGCTGCTTCGAGGTCGAGCGCCGGCTGCGCGAGCAGCTGGACATCCCCGTCTTCCACGACGACCAGCACGGCACCGCGATCGTCGTCCTGGCCGCGCTCTACAACGCCCTGCGCGTCGTCGGCAAGCACATCACCGACGTCCGCATCGTCATGTCGGGCGCCGGCGCGGCGGGCACGGCCATCATCAAGCTCCTGCTCGCCGCCGGCGCGGGCGACATCGTCGTGGCCGACATCGAGGGCGTCGTGCACCGCAGCCGCGACGGCCTGGTGGGGGAGCTGCTCTGGCTCGCCGAGCACACCAACCGCCTCGACGTCACCGGCTCGCTGCGCGAGGCCGTGGCCGGGGCGGACGTGTTCATCGGCGTGTCCGCGCCCAACGTGCTCCGCGGCGAGGACGTCGCGACCATGGCCGACCAGGCCATCGTCTTCGCGCTGGCCAACCCCGAGCCCGAGGTCGACCCCGCCGAGGCGGCCCGCCACGCCGCGGTGGTCGCCACCGGCCGCTCGGACTTCCCCAACCAGATCAACAACGTCCTGGCCTTCCCCGGCGTCTTCCGCGGCCTGCTCGACGCGCAGTCCTCCGAGATCACCGAGACGATGCTCCTGGCCGCCGCCCGCGCGCTGGCGGGCGTGGTCTCCGACGCGGAGCTGAACGCCGCCTACATCACCCCGAGCGTCTTCAACCCCGACGTGCACACGGCGGTGGCCGCCGCCGTGCGCAAGGCCGCCGGCGGCCCGGCCGAGCTCCCGGTCGACCCCGACGCCGCGGACGCCGAAGTCACGGTGTGACCGCGGCCCCCACGCTGACCGGACCGTCGCGGGCACCAGCGGGCCGGGCCGCGCGTGCCGCCGTGACCGGCGCGGCGGTCGTCGCGGTCGCCGTGCACCTGTGGGGGCTCTACCGCGACGCCGGCCCGCCGTCGGCGCCGTGGTTCCCGAACGCGGACAAGGCCGAGCACCTGGTGGGCTTCGGGCTGCCCTGCTTCCTCGTCCTGCTCGCGCTGCACCTGCACGCCCTCGCGGCCGGGCGCCGGCTGCGCGGGCGCACCATCGCCCTCGTCGTCGGGCTGTTCGTCCTGCACGCGGTGGTCAGCGAGGTGGTCCAGGGCGTCGCGTACACGACCCGCTCGGGCGACCCGTACGACGCGCTGGCCGACCTCGCCGGCACCGCGCTCGGGCTGCTCGGCCACCTGCTGGTCCGGCGGCGGGGAGGACGCCGTGGCTGAGCGCCGGCCGCGGCCGGGCGACCTCCTGGTCGCGAGCGTGCTCCTGGCCGACGGCGTCTTCAACGCCACCGTCGTGCTCGTCCTCGACGCCGACGGCGACGGCGCGCTCGGCGTGGTGCTGAACGAGGTGTCACCGACCGCGCTCGACGCGGTGCTGCCCGACTGGGTCTCCGTCGTCTCCGAGCCCCGGCTGCTCTTCCACGGCGGCCCCGTCTCGCCCAACGGGGCCATCTGCCTGGCCAAGGTGCGCACCAGCGGCGAGGAGCCGCCCGGCTGGCGGCGGCTGTTCGGCGACGTGGGGCTGCTGCACCTGGACACGCCCGTCGAGATCGTCACGGGCGCGTACGACGACCTCCGCATCTTCGCGGGGTACGCGGGCTGGGGCGCCGGTCAGCTCGAGGCGGAGATCGAGGAGGGCATGTGGCACGTGGTCGACGCCGAGGCCGGTGACGTCTTCGGCGAGGAGCCCCTCGAGCTCTGGCGGGCCGTGCTCCGCCGCCAGCGCGGTCCCCTGGCCGTCTTCTCCACCTGGAGCGAGGACCCGGCGCAGAACTGAGCGTCGACGGGCCTGGCGCGAGGCGCCGCACGTAGGATGAGCGCGCAGCCGGCCGGGCGCGACGGGGCGCCCAAGCTGGGCCGGGCTGGTGACGCTCAGAAAGGGCTGTGAGTGTTCGAGGGCGTGGCAGGCGGCTCGACCGCAGGTTCGACCGACCAGAACGAGCCGGGGTCCGCGCGCCCACGGGTGCTGGTGGTCGACGACGACGCCGCGCTGGCCGAGATGCTGTCGATCGTGCTGCGCAACGAGGGCTTCGAGCCGTTCTGGTGCGCGTACGGGGACAAGGCGCTCGCGTCGTTCCGGGAGAACCACCCCGACCTCGTGCTCCTCGACGTGATGCTCCCCGGGCGTGAGGGGGTCGACGTCTGCCGCGACATCCGCGCCGAGTCCGGCGTCCCGATCGTCATGCTCACGGCCAAGACCGACACCGTCGACGTCGTCGCCGGGCTCGAGGCCGGCGCGGACGACTACGTCTCCAAGCCCTTCAAGGCCAAGGAGCTCGTCGCCCGCATCCGCACCCGGCTGCGCCGCCTGCCGACCGCGGTGGAGGAGGGCGAGGCCGACACCCTCCCCGTCGGCGACCTGACGATCAGCGTGGACGGCCACTCCGTCAAGCGCGACGGGACGCAGATCGCCCTGACGCCGCTGGAGTTCGACCTGCTGCTGGCGCTGGCCCGCCGCCCGTGGCAGGTATTCAGCCGCGAGGTCCTGCTCGAGCAGGTCTGGGGCTACCGGCACGCCGCGGACACCCGGCTGGTCAACGTGCACGTGCAGCGGCTGCGCTCCAAGATCGAGCGCGACCCCGAGCACCCCGAGATCGTGGTGACGGTCCGTGGCATCGGTTACAAGGCCGGCGAGCCCGTCCGCGCCTGAGGTGCCGGCCGGGCTCGGTGCCGTCGGCGATACCCTCCAGGGCGGTCCGGGGACGCAGCTCGCCGGGCGCCTCCGCGCTGTCGCCCGCGGGGGCTGGTGGCGCAGCCCGCTGGGGCTGTGGTCGCGCTCCCTCCCGCTGCGCGTGACCTCGACGGTCTTCCTCGCCTCGGTCGTGGTGCTCGTGCTCGGCGGGCTGCTGCTCATGCAGCAGGCGACGAGCGGCGTGCTCAACGGCAAGCGCGAGAGCGCGGCCAACGAGGCCCGCCAGGCCGTCAACACCGCCCAGGCCCAGCTCAACGCGACCGACCTGTCCGGGGAGGTCAACGTCGACAAGCTGCTCTACGACCTGGCGTACGGCTTCGCGGGCCGCTCCGGGGGCAGCGAGCAGTACCAGGTGATCATCCTGGCGCGCGGCCAGACGATCACCGCCGGCAGCGCCACGTCGGACAGCATCCCGACCGCCTTGCGCGCGCAGGTCGACGCCGGCTCCTCCGACCTGCTCATCACCCCGACCCAGGTGTTCTACGACGACGGCCGCCCGCCGGTGGCGGGCCTCGCCGCGGGCTCGGGGCTCACGCTGCCCGGCACCGGCCGCTACGCCATCTACCTCGTCTTCCCGCTGACCCAGGAGGTCTCGACCCTCGCGGTGCTGCAGACCGCCGTGGTCAGCACGGGTGCGGTGCTGGTGCTCATGCTGACCCTCATCGCCGCCCTGGTCGCGCGCCAGGTCGTCACCCCGGTCCGCGAGGCGGCCCGCGCGGCGGAGAACCTCGCCTCGGGCAACCTGCACGACCGCATGCGCGTCCGCGGCCAGGACGACGTCGCGCTGCTCGCCACGTCGATGAACAACATGGCCGCGGAGATGGAGAAGCAGATCACCACGCTGTCGGAGCTGTCGCAGGTGCAGCAGCGCTTCGTCTCCGACGTCAGCCACGAGCTCCGCACCCCCTTGACGACGGTGCGGATGGCCGCGGAGGTGCTGCACGACGCGCGCGACGACTTCGACCCGATCGCCGCCCGCTCGGCGGAGCTGCTGCAGACCGAGCTGGACCGCTTCGAGCTGCTGCTCAACGACCTGCTCGAGATCTCCCGCTTCGACGCCGGCGCGGCGACGCTCACGCCGGTGGGGACCGACCTGCGCAGCATCGTCGAGCGCGTGGTCGACGCGCAGGAGCCGCTCGCGCGGGCGTACGCGGTCCGCGTCGGCATCCACGCCGAGGGCGACACGACCGCCGAGGTGGACGTCCGCCGGATCGAGCGCATCCTGCGCAACCTGATGACGAACGCCATCGAGCACAGCGAGGGCCGCCCCGTCGACGTGCTGCTGGCCGGCGACGAGGAGGCGGTCGCCGTGGCCGTCCGCGACCACGGCGTCGGCTTCGAGGCCAGCCAGGCCAAGCAGGTCTTCCTCCGCTTCTGGCGGGCCGACCCGGCCCGGGCGCGCACCGTCGGCGGCACCGGCCTGGGCCTGGCCATCTCCATGGAGGACGCCAACCTGCACGGCGGCTGGCTGACCGCGTGGGGGCGCCCGGGCCTGGGGGCGCAGTTCCGGTTGACGGTGCCGCGCCAGGCCGGCGGGGTGCTGCAGACGTCGCCGCTGCCCATGGCGCCGCGCGACCTGCCCCTCGTCCCGGTGCCCGTCCTCGAGGACGAGGAGCCGGTCGAGGACCAGGTCCCCGTGGACGGCCCGAGCTCGGTCGGCGCGCTCGCCGGGACCGGCTGGCAGCCCGGACGGGGGCCGTCGTGAGGCGCACGGGCCGGACCGGGCTGACCGGGCTGGTCGTGGCCTTGACGCTGCTGCTCGCCGGCTGCGTCGGCGTGCCGACCTCGGGCCGGGTCGAGCGGGTGCAGGGCCAGGAGCAGGCCTGCCAGAACTGCGTGAACGTCGAGGTCTCGCCGCCCTCGCCGGGCGACGACCCGCGCCAGGTCGTGGAGGGCTTCCTGCGCGCGAACGCCTACTACCAGTCGGGCTACTCCGTCGCCAAGCAGTACCTCACCCGCGAGGCGGCGCAGGACTGGAAGCCGGAGACGGGCGCCACGGTCTACGACCTCGACGCGGTGAGCGTCAAGGACGACCAGGTCAGCCTCAGCGGCCGCACGCTCGGCACCCTGGCCGCGGACCGCTCGTACCAGGCGCGCGGCGGGGACTTCGCGCAGACCTTCACCGTCTCCCGCCAGGACGGGGAGTGGCGCATCGCCACCCCGCCGGCGGGGCTGCTCGTCGCCGACTACGCCTTCGACCGCAGCTACGCCACCTACGACCTCTACTTCCTCGCCAACGGGCGTCCGAGCGACCAGCCGGGCGCGGTGCAGAGCCCGGTCCTGGTGCCGGACCCGATCTGGCTGCCCCAGTTCCGCAACCCCGGTCGCGTGGCGTCGGCCCTGGTCAAGGCGCTGCTGACCGGGCCCACCTCCTGGCTGGCGCCCGCGGTGACGACCGCGATCCCGCCGGGCACCACGCTCAGCGTCGACTCGGTGACCATCACCGACGGCGTCGCCTCCGTCGCGCTCAGCGACGCGGTGCTCTCCCTGCCCGACGCGCAGCGCTCGCTGCTCGCGGCGCAGATCGTCTACACGCTCAAGGACGCCCTGGCCGTGCGCGGCGTGCTCATCACGGTCAACCAGCAGGGGTTCCGGGTGCCGGAGAGCGACCCGACGACGCTCGTGGTGCCGACGACGGCGATCTCCAGCCAGCTCGACCCGGTGAGCCCCAACGCGGGCAACCAGCTCTACGTCGTCCAGGCCGGCAAGGTCGCCCTGGCCGACGGCTCCACCGGCGAGCTGCGTCCCTTCAGCGGCGACCTCGGCAGCACCTCGATCTCCTCGCTGGCGGTGTCGGTCACCGACACCGACCTGGCCGCGGTCACCGACGGGCGGACGCGGCTCGTGGAGGCGACGACGGCCGGGGCCGGCACCAAGGCCCGCACGGTGCTGTCCGGCGTCACCGACCTGAGCCGTCCGCAGTTCACGCGGTTCGGCGAGCTGTGGGCGCTGGGGCGCCAGGGCGGGCGCCAGCAGCTGTGGCGCATCGCCGACGGCGCCAAGCCGGTGCTCGCCCCCGACCTCGACGGCCGCGACATCACCGCGTTCAGCTTCTCGCCCGACGGCGTACGGGTGGCCTTCATCGAGCGGGTCCGGGGCGGCCAGCGGCTGCTCGTCGGCCACGTCGACCGCGGCGACGGGGTGGAGGTCAAGGGGGTGCGCGAGCTCGACACCCGCCAGTCCGACAGCCCGCAGCTGACCCAGCTCAAGGACCTGGCCTGGCTCGACGCCACCCACGTGATGGTCCTGGGCGCGGCGACGGCCAAGGACACCGCGGGGCCGTACGCGGTCAGCGAGGACGCCTCGTCGGTCGTCGGGCAGGGGGAGGCCCTGGCCTGGAACCCGGTCGAGGTCGCCGTGCTGCTGCGGACGCAGTCGGCGATCGTCCGCAGCCAGAACGGGCAGACCTGGCGCGACCAGGGGACCACGTGGGTGCCGTTCGTCAAGGACGTGGACGCGGTCGCCTACCCGGGCTGACGCCCGCTGAGCAGCCCTGCTGAGGACGAGGCCGTGCCGGACGTCCACAGGGCGGGCCCGGCGGGGCTGCGCGCCGTCCACAGGGCGGGCGGGGACCGGCCTGTCGCGGGTCCGCGTCCCGATGCTCCTCGTGTGACCCACCCGACCGCCGCCGGCTGGCGCGACGCCGCCGGCGACCTCCTCCTCGGCGCGCGCTGCCACGGCTGCGGCCGTCCGGCCTGGACCCTGTGCGACGGCTGCCGCGCCGACCTGGCGGCCCTGCGACCGGCCCCGCGGGCGCCCGACCCCTGCCCGGACGGCTTCCCGCGCACCTGGTCGGCGGGACCGTACGGCCGGCTCGCCCGCAACCTGGTGAGCGCGCACAAGGAGCGCTCGGCGCTCGGGCTGACCACGCTGCTCGGGGAGGCGCTCGCCCTCGCCGTGCTGGGGCTGCTCGACGAGAGCGGGCTGCTCGACGGCGGGGGAGGCGACGCCGCGCCCGTCCACCTGGTGCCGGTCCCGTCGGCGCGGAGCGCGGTCCGGGCGCGCGGCTTCGACGCTGGGCTCGCACTGGCCCGGGCGGCGGCCCGTCGGCTCCCGCGGGCACGGGCGGCGCCGCTGCTGGTGCCGGCGCGCCGGGTGGCCGACCAGAGCGGCCTCGGGGCGCTCGAGAGGCACGCGAACCTCGCCGGTGCGTTCCGACTGCGGCGCCGCTGGTGGTCGCACCCGGACCGTCGTGGTCCGGCCGCCGGACGGGGCGTCGTGGTGGTCGTCGACGACGTCGTGACCAGCGGCGCGAGCCTGGTCGAGGCCGTCCGCGCGCTGGAGGCGGGCGGGGTCGAGGTGCTCGGGGCGGCCACCGTGGCCGCGACCGTGCGGCGCCACCGGGCGAGCGGTCCGGACGCCCCCACCTCCTGGGCGGTCTCCGGATGGGTCTAACGTCTGTTCATGGCGCCCCTGCTCCAGAACGGCACCGGAACCGACCGCCAGGTCGGTCCGTGCTCCTGGATGCGGGGGCTTCGTGCTGCCCGGCACCGTGGCCGGACCGAGCCCGCGGCGACGGGCCAGCCCAGCCACCGCCAGTCCGTGTCCCCGAGGAGAGGCGAAGTCTGATGGATGTTGTCGTGAAGAGCCGGCACTGCACGGTGGCGGACGAGTTCCGCGCGCTGGTCGAGGAAAAGCTCGCCCGGCTCGAGAAGCTCGACGACCGGGTCATCCGGGTCGAGGTCGAGGTCACCGAGGAACGGAACAAGCGGCAGCACGACCAGGCGCACTGCGTCGAGATCACCCTGAGGAGCAAGGGCCCGGTCGTCCGGGCCGAGGCGGCCAGCACCGACAAGACCGCCGCGCTGGACATGGCGCTGGACCGCGTGATGGCCCAGCTGCGCAAGGCCGCCGACCGCAAGAAGGTCCACCGCGGCCAGCACGCCCCCGCCTCGCTCCGCGTGGCCACGCCGCCCGACCTCGGGTCGGGGCCCGACCAGGACGGCCCCGAGGACGAGAGCGACACCCGCGTCGTCGCCGGCATGCAGGTCCAGGGCGACGGGCCCCTCGTCGTGCGGGAGAAGCAGCACGCCGCCGAGCCGATGACGCTCGACCAGGCGTTGCTCGCCATGGAGCTGGTGGGGCACGACTTCTTCCTCTACGTCGACGCCGACCACGAGCACCGCCCGAGCGTCGTCTACCGCCGCCACGGCTACGACTACGGCGTGATCCGCCTCGAGACGTCCGAGGCCGTCGCGCACGCCGGCTGAGCGTCGCGCGTCCCGGCCGGGTCACCCGGCCGGGACGCGCCCTCGCCCGGCTATCGGAGCCGACCACTAGCCTCACGCGGGTGCCGCCGGAACGTCTGAGCCCCGCCCTCGCCCGCCGGGTCGTCCTGGCCGCGCAGGGCTTCGGGCGACGCCCGCTCGAGCGGCCCGTGGGGCTGCGCGACGTGGCTGGGCTGGCGAGGCGGCTCGGGCAGTTCCAGATCGACTCGATCAACGTCGTGACCCGCGCGCACTTCGTCCCCGCGTACTCGCGCCTCGGGCCGTACGACCCGGCGCTGCTGGAGCGCGCCGCGTTCGCCGCGCCCCGCCAGATGTTCGAGTACTGGGGGCACGCGGCGAGCCTGCTCGACGTCGAGCTGCAGCCGCTGCTGCGCTTCCGGATGAACGAGGGTGCGCACTCGTGGGGCGGGGTCGACCGGGTCGCCCGGGAGAACCCGGCGCTGGTCGAGCACGTGCGCCGCGAGGTCGCCGATCGCGGCCCGGTGAGCGCCCGGCAGCTCGAGGCCGAGCAGCAGGGTGACCGCGACCGCAGCCACTGGGGCTGGAACTGGTCGGCGGCCAAGACCGTGCTCGAGTGGCTCTTCTACGTCGGCGAGGTGACCTCCGCCCGCCGCAACGCGCAGTTCGAGCGCGTCTACGACCTGCCCGAGCGGGTGCTGCCCGCCCACGTCCTGGCGCAGCCGACGCCGACGGTGGAGGAGTCGGTCCGCGGCCTCGTCCGGCGGGCCGCGGCCGCGCTCGGCGTGGCCACCGAACCCGCCCTGCGCGACTACTTCCGGACCCGTCCGGCCGCGACCCAGCAGGCCGTGGCCGAGCTCGTCTCCTCCGGCGAGCTGGTGCCCGTCCAGGTCGGCGTGGCGAAGGGGTCCTGGTACCTGTGGCACGAGGCGCGCCTCCCGCGGCGGCTGGAGGCCCGCGCGCTGCTGAGCCCCTTCGACTCGCTCGTCTTCGAGCGGGCACGGCTCGAGGCGCTCTTCGACTTCGCCTACCGCATCGAGATCTACGTGCCCGAGCCCAGGCGCGCGTACGGCTACTACGTCTACCCGTTCCTGCTCGGGGACCGGTTCGTGGCCCGCGTCGACCTCAAGGCCGACCGGGCGCGCGGGGTCCTGCGCGTCGTGTCCGCCTGGGCGGAGGACCCGGCCCTGCACGGCCGGGAGAGCGTCGAGGTGGCCGAGGAGCTCGCGGCCGAGCTGGCCTCGATGGCCGCCTGGCAGGGCCTCTCCGCGGTCGAGGTGCTCCCGCGCGGAGACCTCGCCGAGGCCCTCGACGCGGCCGTGCGCCGGGGCTGACCGCGGCCCCCTCCGACCGGCCTCCTTGACATCCGTCCGTCCGGCAGGTTGAGTGGTCGCCTGTTGTTGTAAACGTTTACAAAGTCGGGGGACCGCACGATGACGACGTTGATGGAGGTCGCGCGCCGCGCCGGCGTCTCGATCGCGTCGGCGTCGCGCGCGCTGAACGGGGAGTCCGCCAGCCCGCGGACCGTCGAGCTCGTCGAGCGGGCCGCGCGCGAGCTGGCGTACGTGCCGGACGCCCGCGCCCGGGGCCTCAAGCGTGGCTCGACCGGGCAGCTCGCCTTCGGGGTGGCCGACGTCGGCAACCACGTCTACGTCGAGATGATGCGCGCGGTGGAGGCCACCGTGGGCACGGCCGGCTACCGCGTGCTGATCTCCTCGGTCGGGTCCACGGTCGAGACCGAGGTGGCCCTGCTCCGCAGCCTGGCGAGCGGCTACGTGGACGGACTGGTGATCAGCCCGCTGCGGGTCGACGACGAGCTGCTCGCCGAGCTGGCCCAGCTGCGGGTCCCGGTCGTCGTGGTCGGGCTGCTGCCGCACCCCGGGGGCTTCGACAACGTCCGCGCCAACTCGGCCGCCGGGGTCGCGCTCGCCGTGGAGCACCTGCTCGTGACCGGTCGGGAACGCATCGGGTTCGTCAACGGGCCCGAGGACACCACGCCGGGGCGCGTGCGCGGAGAGGCCTTCACCGACGCCTGCCGTCGCTCGGGGATGGACGAGCACCGCGTCGTGGCCGCCGACTTCACCTTCGCCGCCGGCCTCGACGCCGCTCGCGAGCTGCTCGACCGGCCCGGCGCGGGCGGCGCGCCGCTGGACGCGGTCGTGGCCGCCAACGACCTCATCGCCGCCGGCGTCTACCACGCCGCGGCGGAGCGGGGGCTGCGGATCGGCACCGACCTGGCCGTGGTGGGGATGGACGACTCCGCGCTCGCCGCCCAGCTGCTGCCGACGCTCACCAGCGTCGACCTCGGCGCGGCCGACCGTGGCCGGCACGCCGCCGAGCTGCTGCTGGCCCGGCTCCGCGAGCCCGGCCGCCCGGCCCAGGCCGTCGTCGTCGAACCCACCCTCGTCGTCCGCTCGTCGACCGCACCGTCGCAGGAAGCAGGGGACCCGTCGTGACCACCGTGACCCAGACGCCGCCGCCGGTGCCGCTGCCGGTGGCGACCCCGCCGTCGCGCCGCCGCACCTCCCGACGGGTCGTCGCCCGGCGCAAGGAGGTGGCCGCGCTGGTCATCCCCTCGCTGATCCCGATCCTGGTCTTCAGCGTCGCGCCGCTGCTGAACGGCGTCTACCTCGCCTTCACCGACGCCACGCTGTCGCGCAACTCCAGCAACGCGTTCACCGGCTTCGGGCAGTTCGGCAAGCTGCTCGGCGACACGCTGTTCCTGCAGTCGTTCAAGATCGGGATGATCTGGGCGTTCAGCGTGACGCTGCTCCAGCTCGTCGCGGGCCTGGGCCTCGCGCTGCTGCTCAACGCCAACCTGCGGCTACAGGGCGTCACCCGCCTGCTGGCCCTGATCCCGTGGGCGATGCCGCCGGTCGTCGTAGCGATCATGTGGAAGATGCTCTACAACCCCAACTCGGGGCCCCTGAACGGCGTCGTCCGGCTCTTCGACCCCGGCTTCGCGCTCGACTGGCTGGGCAGCTTCGGCACCGCCCTGCCGGCCGCGATCGTCGTCGGGGTCTGGGTGGGGATGCCGCAGACCTCGATCACCCTGCTCGCCGGCCTGCAGCAGATCCCCGACGAGCTGGTCGAGGCCGCCGAGATGGACGGTGCCGGGACCTGGTCGCGCTTCGCGCACGTCACGCTGCCGGCCCTGCGCCCGGTGATCACCTCGATCACGTCGCTCAACTTCATCTGGAACTTCAACTCGTTCGGCCTGGTCTACGTGCTGACCGAGGGCGGGCCGGGAGGCCAGACCATGCTGCCGATGCTCTTCGCCTACAACGAGGCCTTCAAGTACCGCGACATCGCCTACGCCGCCGCCATGGGCAACGTGATGGTGCTGGTCGTGGTGGTGCTGCTGATGTTCTACCTCTGGACCCAGGTCCGAGGGGAGCGCGACTGATGGCGATCGTCCGCACCCGCCCCGTCGCCCGCGGCGCGCAGTACGTCGCGCTCGCCGGCTACATGGTCTTCCTCGGCTTCCCGCTGTTCTACCTGCTGATGGCCTCCCTCAAGTCGACCCAGCAGCTCGCCTCGCTCGACGTCTGGATCTTCCCGCGGACGCTCACCTGGTCGAACTTCTCCGAGGCCCTGGCCAGCCAGGGCATCGTGCGCGCGACGGCCAACACCGCGGTCGTCTCGTTGATCACGACGCTCGTCGTCACGGTCGTGGCCCTGCCGGCCTCGTACGCGATGGCCCGCTTCCGCGGTCGGCTGCGCATGATCGGCACCGGCTACATCCTCGTCAGCCAGGTCTTCCCGGTGATCCTGATCATCATCCCGCTGTTCCTGATCCTGCGGACGATCAACCTCAACGACTCGCTGCTCGGCCTGACGCTCGTCTACGTGACGTTCTGCCTGCCCTTCGCGCTGTGGATGCTGCAGGGCTTCGTCGCGGCGGTGCCGGTCTCGCTCGAGGAGGCCGCGGCGATGGACGGGGCCAGCCGCTTCACGATGCTGCGCACCGTGGTCTTCCCGCTGCTCGTGCCCGGGGTGGTGGCGACGGCCATGTTCACCTTCGTCTCGGCCTGGAACGAGTTCTTCTTCGCCCTCGTGCTGCTGCAGAGCCCGGAGAACTTCACCCTGTCGCGCTCGCTCGCCCTCTTCGTCGGCGCCGAGGGGCAGGTGCGCCTCGGCCCGCTGGCCGCCGGCGCGGTCCTGGCGTCCATCCCCAGCTTCGTGTTCTTCGCGATCCTGCAGCGCCGCCTCACCGGCGGGCTGCTCACCGGCGCCGTCAAGGGCTGAGCCCGACCACCCGCCGTCCCGCTCCACCCGTCCCACCCGCACCGAACGAAAGAAGAACCATGAACCTCCGCCGCATCGCCGCCGCGGGCCTGACCACGGTCCTGTTCGCCTCCCTCGCCGCCTGCGGGGGCGGGGGATCGGGGAGCTCCTCCGACTCCGGCCCCGTCACCCTGAAGTTCCAGTCGCTGGCCTTCCTGCCCGAGACGCAGACGGCCACCAAGAAGATCGTCGACGACTTCAACGCCGCCAACCCGGACGTGAAGGTCGACCTGGTCCAGGGGAGCTGGGACAACGTCCACGACCAGCTGGTCACGCAGTTCGCCGGCGGCACCGCGCCGGACATCATCCACGACGAGTCGGCCGACATGACCGGCTTCGCGCAGGGCGGCTACCTCGCCGACCTGGGCGAGGGGATGGACCCCGCGGTCAAGAGCGCGATCAGCCCCGGCGTGCTGGACGCCGTGACCGTGGACGGCAAGGTCATCGCCGCGCCGACGGTGCTGCAGTCCTACCTCGTCTTCGCCAACAAGAAGCCGCTCGACGACGCGGGCGTGACCGTGCCGAGCGGCCCGACGATGACCTGGGACCAGTTCGCCGCGCTCGCGCAGCAGGTGGAGTCCAAGACGGGCAAGCCCGGCGTCGGGTGGGGGCTCAAGAGCCCGACCGCCACGTTCATGAACCTGGGCCTCGGCTTCGACGGCACCTACTTCGACGGCTCGGGCAAGGACGCCACGATCAAGGTCGGCGACCCCGAGCTCGAGGTGCCGAAGCGCATCGCCGCGATGGCCGCCGACGGCAGCCTCGACAAGGCCACGCTGACCCAGTCCGGCAGCGACGTCCTCCCGGCCTGGTACGCGGGCAAGTTCGCGATGACCGTCCAGGGCTCGTACGCCGCCGGCTCCTTCGGCACCGACGCCCCCCAGGGCTTCGACTGGGTCGCGCTCCCCGCCCTCGCCGGCAGCGCGGGTGCCGCCCAGGCCGCCAACCCGCAGACGCTGTCGGTCTCGGCCGACTCCAAGCACGTGGCCGAGGCGACCAGCTTCGTGAACTTCTACATGAAGGCCGAGAACCTGGCCTCGATCGCCGAGGGCGAGACCCTCTACCCGGCGACGAAGGACGCCCAGCAGGCCGTGATCACCAAGACGGACGGCAAGGACGGCTGGAAGCAGATCGTGGCCTCGGGCGACGCGCTGCAGAAGGCGCCCTTCCAGAGCGTCGACAACTACCCGCAGTGGAAGGACCAGATCGCCACGCCGGCCTTCCAGCAGTTCCTCGCGGGCAAGACCGACGCCGCCGGTCTGCAGAAGGCGCTCACCGACGGCTGGGCCACGGTCAACCGCTGACCCGTCGGCCGGCCCGACCGACCCCCCGCAGCACGCAGCACGCAGCACGGAGCAGAGGAGCAGAGGATGGACACGCCTGAGACGGGCACCCTGGAGGCCCGGGTCTGGGCCGTGCTCGCGGGGGCGGCGGTCGGCGACGCGCTGGGCGGCGCCACCGAGGGCTGGACGCCCGAGCAGATCCAGGCCCGCCACGGCGGCCCCGTCACCGGGATCGTCGGGCCGTACAACGCCGACTGGCGCCACGCCCGCCCGATCGCGCCGTACCACAAGGGCGACGGGCACATCACCGACGACACCTTGATGACGCACGCGCTGGTCCACGTGTACGCGGCCCGGCGCACCCACCTCGACGCGTACGCGATGGCCAGCGACCTGGTCCCGCTGCTGATCGGGGAGCAGGTGTGGATCCCCGAGCTCGAGAGCGAGGCGCTGATCCTCCAGCGGGTCTTCCTCGCCGAGAAGTGGCTCGTCGCCCGGCTCCACTACGGCCACGTCGACCCCCGCGAGGCCGGGGTCGGCAACATCGTCAACTGCGGCGCCGCCATGTACATGGCGCCGGTCGGCGTCGTGAACGCGGCCAACCCGCGCGCCGCGTACGCCGAGGCGATCGACATGGCCGGCGCCCACCAGTCCAGCTACGGCCGGGAGGCGGCGGGCGTGTTCGCGGCGGCGGTGGCGGCGGCCCTCACCCCGGGTGCCACCGTCGAGGACGTGCTGGACGCGGCCCTCGACGTCGCCCACGACGGCACCCGGGCCGCGCTGGTCGCGGTCGCCGAGGCCGCCCGCGGACTCGCGCCCGACGCGGACGACGCGACGGTGCGCGACGCCCTGCGCGCCGCGATCCGGCCCTACGACACGGTCGGCGACGACTACCGCAAGCCGGCGATGGACGCCCGCCTGCCCAGCCGCACCCGGGCGATCGAGGAGCTGCCCGTCGCGCTCGGCTTCTGCCTCGCCGCGGGCGGCGACCTCACCCGGGCCGTGCTCGGTGCGGTGAACTACGGGCGCGACGCCGACTCCATCGCCACCATGGCGGGCGCGGTCTGCGCCGCGCTCGGCGGGCCCGACGCCGTCCCGGCCGCCTGGGTGCACGACGTCGAGGTGGCCAGCCGTCTCGACCTGGGCCCGGTGGCCAAGGCGCTCGCCACGGCGGCGTCGGAGATCATCACGGCCGACCTCGACGAGGCCGAGGCCCACCGGCGACGGGTGGCCGCGCTGTGCGGCTGACCTGGGCCCAGGCCGAGGACCTGCTCCTCCACGAGCTCGTGCAGGCCCGCGCCGAGGGTGTCGACCCGGAGGCGCTCGACGCGGCCGGGCGGCGCTGGCTGGACGCGGGCGGCACCTCGCTCGAGCCCCCGGTGAGCGGGGCGGCCGCCGTCCCCGCTGACCCGGACCTGCGCCGCCTCGCGGGGCGGCTGCTGGACGAGCTCGACGAGCTCCCGCGTCCCGGCGACCCCGCCCACCCGGCGACCCTGGCCGCGGTCGAGGCCGGCTGGGCGGGCGGTCCGGCGGTCCGCGCTCCCGGGGCCGACCTCGCCGACCGCGTCGCCGGGGCCTGGCTCGGCCGCTCCGCCGGCTGCCTGCTCGGCAAGCCGGTGGAGAAGATCCCGCGGGCGGGCATCCGCGCGATCGCCGAGGAGACCGGCAACTGGCCGGTGCGGCGCTACTTCACCGCGGTCGGCCTGAGCGCCGCGACCGCCGCCGCCTGGCCCTGGAACCGCCGCTCGGCACCCACCAGCCTGGTCGAGAACATCGACGGGATGCCCGAGGACGACGACCTCAACTACCCGCTGCTCGACCTCGCCCTGCTCGAGCGGCAGGGGGCGCCGACCACCGAGGACGTGGCGACGGCCTGGCTCGCCGACCTGCCGGCCGGGCGCGTGTTCACCGCCGAGCGCGCCGCCTACCGCAACCTGCTGCTGGCCCTGCCCCTGGACGAGGTACCGGTGCGCCGCAACCCCTTCCGCGAGTGGATCGGCGCGCTCATCCGCGGCGACGTCTTCGGCTGGGCGCGGCCGGGCGACCCGTACGCGGCGGCCCGGCTCGCCTGGCCCGACGCGGTGCTGAGCCACACCCGCAACGGCGTGTACGGCGAGCTCTGGGCGGCCGCGCTCGCCTCGGCGAGCCTGGTCGCCGACGACGTCGAGGAGGTCCTGGAGCGCGCGGCGGCCGTGGTGCCGCCCCGCTCCGCCCTCGCCGACGCGGTGCGCTTCGGTGCCGACCTCGGCCGGCGGGACCTGGGCCTCGACGAGCGCCTGGACGCCCTGCACGCCCGGTACGGCCACCTGCACTGGGTGCACGTCCTCAACAACGCGGCAACGATCGCGTGCGCGCTCGCGGCGTCGGAGGGCGACTTCGTCAGCGGGGTCGGCCTCGCCGTGATGACCGGCTGGGACACCGACTCCACCGGCGCGACCGTCGGCTCGGTGCTCGGCGGGCTGCTCGGGGCCGACCGGCTGCCGGAGGCGTGTACCGCACCCCTGGACGGGCGGATCGCCACGAGCCTGCCCGGCGGGGAGCAGCGGGTCGACGACCTCGTGCGGCGGACCCTCGCCCTGTCCGGGGCCGGCGCATGAGGACCGAGAGCGCCACCTTCGTCGTCGGCGCGCGGGGGATGGACCCGCTGGTCCCGCGTCCCCTCGACCGCCCGACCGTGGTCGACCTCGATGCGCCGGACTGGGCGGCGATGGACGCGGCCAAGATCATCGCGGCGCCGGACGACCCGGCCGACCGGCCGCGCTGGCGGGCGGTGCTCGCCGAGTGGCGTGCCGGGGCCGCCGAGCGCCAGGGCTTCTCGACGGCCGCGTACGACGCGCCCGAGGGCCGCTGGGCGCAGCGCTGCTTCTCCGTCGCCCAGGTCTGGTTGTGGGACGAGCTGCTCTACGACGTCGCGGAGGGCCGCTTCACCCCGGAGCGGTTGCTGGCCGACGCCGACGCCCGCCTCGGTGGCTTCGACGGGGTCGTGCTCTGGCACGCCTACCCGGTCATCGGCATCGACGAGCGCAACCAGTGGGACTTCTACCGCGACGTGCCGGGCCTGCCCGGGCTCGTCGACGCGCTGCACGCGGCCGGTGTCGCCGTGTTCGTCGACTACAACCCGTGGGACACCGGGACGCGCCGCGGCGACGACGACGGCACCGAGCTGACCGCGCTGGTGCGCGAGCTCGGCATCGACGGCGTCTTCCTCGACACCCTCAAGGAGGGCGACCCGGAGCTCGTCGCCGCGCTGGAGGAGGCCCGCCCCGGGATCGCGCTGGAGAGCGAGTCGACGCTCCCGCTGGCCCGGCTCGGGGAGCACCGCCTCTCCTGGGCGCAGTGGTTCGCCGACTCGGCCGTGCCCGGGGTCGTGCGCACCCACGCCGTGGAGCGCCGTCACCTGCAGCACCACGTCCGCCGCTGGAACCGCGACCACGCCGAGGAGCTGACGTCGGCCTTCCTCAACGGGTGCGGGGTCATGGTCTGGGAGGTCGTCTTCGGCGTCTGGGTCGGCTGGAACGCCCGCGACGCGGGCACCCTGCGTCGCGTGCTCGCCGTGCAGCGGGCCTGCTCCGACCTGCTCGTGGCGGGGGAGTGGACCCCGCTCGCCGACCTCCACCCGGCGGCGACGCGGGCCGGCGTCTCGGCCTCGACGTGGTCCGCCGACGGCGTCACCCTGTGGGCGCTCGCGAACCGTGGGCCGACCACCTACGACGGCGTGCTGCTGCCCGAGGGGCACGGCGGCACGGTGGCCCTCGACACGACGGGCGTACCGGCATCCGGGGTCGCCGCCCTCGTCACGCTGACCCCCGGCACCTCCGCACCGGACTGGCTCGCCCCGCTGGCCGACGCGCTGGCCGGCGTGGGCGTCACCGACGACGCGTCCTTCCCCGCCCGGACCTCGACACGGGTCCCGGTCCCGACCAGCGCGGGGCGGGCACCCGCCGGCGCGGTCCCGGTCGCCGCCGGCCGGCACCGGCTGACCGTGCGCTACCGGATGCGCGAGACCGGGCTCTACGACGACGCCCCCTTCGTCGAGGAGTGGAAGCCGCTGCCGCCGCGCCTGCACGACCTGCGCACGCTCGAGCGGGACGTGGTCCTCGACCGCCTCGTCGCCGTCGCCCCGCGCGAGGTCACCCGGGCCGACTTCGACCGCTTCCTCGCGACCTCGGGCTGGCGCCCGCGCACCACGCACCGCCTCCTCGCCGGGCCCGCCGCGCCCGAGGACCCCGTCACCCACGTCGACCTCGCCGACGCCCGTGCGTACGCGGCCTGGGCCGGCGCGCGCCTGCCGACCGAGGACGAGTGGCAGCTGGCCGCCCGCAGCGGTGCGCCCGGCTGGGAGCACGGCGCGGTCTGGAACTGGACCGAGAGCGAGCACAGCGACGGCCGGACGCGCTACGTGCAGCTCAAGGGCGGCAGCGCCTACCTCGCCGAGGGCTCCGAGTGGTACTTCGACGGCGGCCCGCAGCCGCCGGAGGTGACCGCCAAGCTGCTGCTGCCGGGCCTGGGCCTGGCGCGGTCGAGCACGATCGGCTTCCGACTCGCCTGGGACCAGGAGACCTCATGACCGCAGGACCGCTCGCCGGGCTGACGGTGGTCGACGTCGCCACGCTGTTCGCCGGCCCGCTGGCCGCGACCCAGCTCGGCGACTTCGGCGCCGACGTGATCAAGGTCGAGCACCCACGCCGACCCGACGGCGCCCGCGGGCACGGTCCGAGCAAGGACGGCGTCGGGCTCTGGTACGCCACGATCGGGCGCAACAAGGAGAGCATCACGCTCGACCTGTCCGCACCCGCCGGCGCCGAGGTCCTGCGCCGCCTGATCGCCGACGCCGACGTGCTGGTGGAGAACTTCCGTCCCGGCACGCTCGAGCGCTGGGGCCTCGCACCGGAGGACCTGCTCGCGCTGAACCCGGGGCTCGTCGTCGCGCGCGTGACCGCCTTCGGCCAGACCGGCCCGTACGCCCCGCGGCCCGGCTTCGGCTCGCTGGCCGAGGCGATGAGCGGCTTCGCGGCGGTGACCGGCGAGGAGGGCGGTCCGCCCACGCTGCCGCCCTTCGGCCTGGCCGACGGCATCGCCTCGCTGGCCACGGCCTTCGCCGTGCTCGCCGCCCTGCGTGAGCGGGACCGGACCGGGCACGGCCAGGTCGTCGACCTCGCCATCCTCGAGCCGATCCTGTCGATGCTGGGCGGGCAGCTGACGATCTACGACCAGCTGGGGCTGGTGCAGGAGCGCCACGGCAACCGCTCGGTCAACAACGCCCCGCGCAACTGCTACCGCACCGCCGACGACAACTGGGTGGCGGTCTCCACCAGCTCGCAGTCGATCGCGGAGCGGGTGCTGCGCCTGGTCGGGCACCCGGAGCACATCGACGAGCCGTGGTTCGGCACCGGCGCCGGGCGGGCCGCGCACGCCGACGAGCTCGACGCGGCCGTCGGGTCCTGGATCGCGGCCCGCAGCACCGAGGAGGTGCTCACGGCCTTCACCGAGGCGCAGGCCGCGGTCGCCCCGATCTACGACGTGCGCGGGATCGTCGCCGACCCGCAGGTGCAGGCCCGCGGCACCGTCCTCACGGTGCCGGACCCGGTGCTCGGCCCGGTGCAGATGCAGAACGTGCTCTTCCGGCTCTCGGAGACCCCGGGCTCCGTCCGCTGGACGGCCCGCCCCCACGGCGCGGACACCGACGCGGTGCTCGCCCGCCACGGGTACGGGCCCGACGAGGTGGCCGCGCTGCGCGAGCAGGGCGTGCTCTGATGGGCGCGCCGGGCGTCCTCGTCGCGCTCTACGTGCCCGGCGACCGGCCGGAACGCTTCGCCAAGGCCTTCGCCGCGGGCGCCGACCAGGTCATCCTCGACCTCGAGGACGCGGTCACGCCCGCGTACAAGCAGCGTGCGCGGCAGGCGGTCGCCGACCTGCTGGCCGGTCCGGTGCCCGGACGGGTCGCCGTCCGGCCGAACGGCGCCGGGACGCCGTGGCACGAGGAGGACCTGGCGATGCTCGCCGCAGCCGCCTCCCGGCCCGCGCTGCGCCTGCCCAAGGTCGAGGGACCCGGCGACGTCGAGCGGGTGCTGGAGCGGCTGGGGTCGGCGCCGGCGGAGCTGGTCTGCCTGCTGGAGTCCGCGCTCGGCGTCGAGCAGGCGTACGCGGTCGCCTCCCACCCGGCCGTCACCGGCCTGGCGCTCGGCGAGGCCGACCTCCGGGCCGAGCTCGGGGTGACCGCGGAGGCCGGCCTGGACTGGCTGCGGGTGCGGAGCGTCGTCGCGTCGCGCGCCGCCGGGCTGCCCGCGCCCGCCATGGCGGTGCACCCCCGCCTGGACGACGACGAGGGCCTGCGCGCCTCCTGCCGGCACGGCGCGTCGCTCGGGCTGCGCGGCCGCGCCGCCATCCACCCCCGGCAGGTGCCGGTGATCCGTGACGCGTTCACCCCGACGCCGGCCGAGCAGGCCGACGCCAGCGCGGTGCTCGAGGCGCTCTCGGGGACCTCCGGCGCGGTCCGGCTGCCCGACGGGCGGATGGTCGACGAGGCCATGGCCGCGGAAGCCCGCGCGGTGCTGGCCCTCGCTGGCGGCTAGAGCGGCAGCCAGTCGAGGACGTCGACGATGCGGGCGTCCCAGTAGGCCCAGTCGTGCTCGCCCGGGCCCTCCAGGAGGTCGACGGGGAGGCCGGCGGTCCCGCAGGCCGCGGCGAAGCGCCGGTTGTCCTCCAGCAGCCCGTCCTCCGTGCCGCACCACGCGCGCATCGTGGGCAGTCCCGCCGCGCCGGCGCCCGCGACGAGGTGCAGCAGGTCGTCGTCGGTCCCGGCGACCGTCGCGTCGCCGAACAGCCGCTCGGTCATCCGCGGGTCCTCCGGGCGCTCGCGGCGGGTCGTGCGCCCCGCCACGTCCAGCGCCCCGGACAGGCTGGCCGCCGCAGCGAACCGCCACGGCTCGCGCAGCGCCCACTTGAACGCCCCGTAGCCGCCCATCGACAGCCCGGCCACGAAGGTGTCCTCCCGCCGCGCGGAGACGCGGAAGAAGGCGTGGACCAGGGCGGGCAGCTCCTCGGACAGGAAGGTCCAGAAGCGGCCGCCGTACACCTCGTCGGTGTAGTAGCTGCGGTGCACCTGCGGCATGACGACGGCCAGGCCGAGCGGGGCGACGTAGCGCTCGAGCGAGGTGCGCCGCACCCACGTCGTGGCGTCGTCGCTCATGCCGTGCAGCAGGTAGAGCACCGGCGGCGGCTCCTCGCCCGACGCACCGGCCAGCCCGACCTGGGAGGTCGTGCGCTGCGGGAGGATCACCGACATCGAGGTGCTGAGGCTGAGCGCCTCGGAGAAGAAGTCGCATCGGAGCAGGGCCACGCCCCGATCTTGATCCCCGGCCGGGGCCGGGCGGTCAGAGGGTCGCGACGAGCTCGTCGAGCATCGCGTCGAGCGCGCCGAGACCGACCGACAGGTGCCCCTCGCCCTCGAGCAGGTGCGCCGACACCCGCGGCAGGTGCGCGGCCAGCCAGCGGCCGTGCGCGAAGGGGACCATGAGGTCGTCCGCGCCCTGCCAGAGCGAGACGGGCACGGCGACGTCCTCGGGCGCGAAGCCCCAGCCGCGGACGAAGGCGAGGTCGTCGTCGAGCCAGCCGTCGACGCCGGTCCGCAGCGCCTCGCGCATCCCGGCGGCCATGTCCTCGCCGTACTCGTCGGTCAGCGCCGCCACGTCGACCGCGGGCAGGAGCGAGGACAGCCCGGCGACGACGCCCGCGGGGTCGGCGTCGCGGAGCCCGCCGGCCTCCGCCTCGAGGTAGGGGCGCAGGCCCTCCTCGCCGGCCACCGCGAGGGAGAACTCCTCGACGTTCTGCTCACCCATGCCGGCCAGCAGGTCGAGCCCCTCGGCGTCCCACGGGGCGACGCCCGCGATGCACAGCACGCCGGCGACCCGGTCCGGCAGCCGGACGGCGCCGGCCAGCGCGTGCGGGCCGCCGCCCGACCAGCCCGCGACGACGCAGCGCTCCGCGCGCAGGTGGTCGAGCACCGCCGTGACGTCGTCGGCGTCGTCGACGACCCGCCGCCCGGGGCGCCGCGTCGAGGAGCCGTAGCCGGGGCGGGACCAGGTCACGAGGCGCAGCCCGCGCGCCGTCGCGGCCCGCTGCATCGCCCGGACCGGCACCGCCGAACCCGGTGTCCCGTGGTGGAAGAGCAGCGGGACGCCGTCGGCCGGGCCATCGAGCGCCACGTCGAGGGACCGTCCGTCAGGCGTACGCAGCGTGGTCACCACCACATCGTGCCCGGCGCGGAGATCGCGCGGAGGGCGGGCGGGCTGGAGCGGCTGGCCTACGATGGACGGGCGCCGGGGCGGACCTGCCAGGCGCTACGACCTGCACGACCTAGTAGGGAGCCTGAGATCTCGTGGCGTTGATGGACAGGCTGCTCCGTTTCGGCGAGGGCAAGATCCTCAAGCAGCTCAAGGGGATGGCCAACCAGGTCAACTCCATCGAGGAGGACTTCGTCGCGATGAGCGACGACGAGCTCCAGGGCCAGACCGCCGACTTCAAGCAGCGTCACGCGAACGGCGAGACGCTGGAGTCGCTGCTGCCGGAGGCCTTCGCCACGGTGCGCGAGGCCAGCAACCGCGTCCTCGGCAAGCGGCACTTCGACGTCCAGATCATGGGCGGCGCGGCGCTGCACCTCGGCAACATCGCCGAGATGAAGACCGGTGAGGGCAAGACCCTGGTCGCGACCCTGCCGAGCTACCTGAACGCGATCACCGGCCGCGGCGTGCACGTCGTGACCGTGAACGACTACCTGGCCCGCTACCAGTCGGAGCAGATGGGCCGCATCCACCACTTCCTCGGCATGGAGGTCGGCGCGATCCTGTCGCAGATGACCCCGGCCGAGCGCCGCGAGGCCTACGACGCCGACATCACCTACGGCACCAACAACGAGTTCGGCTTCGACTACCTGCGCGACAACATGGCGCTGAGCCTGGCCGACTGCGTGCAGCGCGAGCACCACTTCGCGATCGTGGACGAGGTCGACTCGATCCTCATCGACGAGGCGCGCACGCCGCTGATCATCTCCGGCCCGGCCGAGGACAGCCAGCGCTGGTACCCGACCTTCGCCACCATGGTCAACCGGCTGAAGAAGGACGTCCACTACGAGGTCGACGAGAAGAAGCGCACCGTCTCGATCCTCGAGGCCGGCATCGACCAGGTCGAGGACCGCCTGGGCATCGACAACCTCTACGAGTCGGCGAACACGCCCCTGATCTCGTACCTCAACAACGCGATCAAGGCCAAGGAGCTCTTCAAGCTCGACCGCGACTACGTCAACCTCGACGGCGAGATCCTCATCGTCGACGAGCACACCGGTCGCACCCTGGTCGGGCGTCGCTACAACGAGGGCCTGCACCAGGCGATCGAGGCCAAGGAGAAGGTGCAGATCCGCGAGGAGTACCAGACCCTCGCCACGATCACGCTGCAGAACTTCTTCCGCATGTACGAGAAGCTCTCGGGCATGACCGGCACGGCCCTCACCGAGGCCGCCGAGTTCCAGAAGATCTACGGCCTGGGCGTCGTGCCGATCCCGACGAACAAGCCGATGGTGCGCGCCGACCAGCGCGACCTGATCTACCGCACCGAGGTGGCCAAGTTCGAGGCCATCGTGGCCGACGTGGCCGAGCGCCACGAGAAGGGCCAGCCGGTCCTCATCGGCACCGCGTCGGTCGCCAAGTCCGAGGTGCTGTCCCAGCTGCTGAAGAAGTCGGGCGTCGAGCACGAGGTCCTGAACGCCAAGCAGCACGAGCGCGAGGCCTCGATCATCGCGCTGGCCGGGCAGAAGGGCGCGGTCACCGTCGCCACCAACATGGCCGGCCGCGGCACCGACATCATCCTCGGCGGCAACGCCGAGTTCCTCGCCGACTACTCGCTGCGCGCCGAGGGGATCGACCCCGTCGACCACGCCGAGGAGTACGAGGAGCGCTACCCGAAGGTCCTGGAGTCGCTCGAGGAGCAGGTGAAGGGCGAGCACGAGGAGGTCGTCGAGGCCGGCGGGCTCTACGTGGTCGGCTCCGAGCGTCACGAGTCGCGGCGCATCGACAACCAGCTGCGCGGTCGTTCCGGCCGTCAGGGCGACCCGGGCGAGAGCCGCTTCTACCTCTCCCTCGGCGACGACCTGATGCGGCTGTTCAAGTCCGACATCGTCGAGTGGGTGCTGCAGGCGCTGAACATCCCCGACGACCAGCCCATCGAGAACAAGCGCGTCAGCGGCTCGATCGCCAGCGCGCAGGGCCAGGTCGAGGCGCAGAACTTCGAGACCCGCAAGAACATCCTCAAGTACGACGACGTGATGAACCGCCAGCGTCACGCCGTCTACAGCGACCGCCGCAAGGTGCTCGAGGGCGCCGACGTCTCCGACCGGCTGCGGAACACGGTGGACACCGTGGTCGAGCAGTACGTCGTCGGGGCCACGGCCGGCTTCGCCGAGGACTGGGACCTCGAGCAGCTGTGGACGAACATGAACACGCTCTACCCGGTCGGGCTGGACCGCGCCACGTACGAGGAGGCCGACGACCTCGACCAGGCGACGCTGATCGCCGACTTCAAGGCCGACGCCGAGCGCGCGTACGACGCCCGCGAGGCCGAGCTGACCCCCGAGGTCATGCGCGAGGTCGAGCGCCGCGTGCTGCTGACGGTCCTCGACCGCAAGTGGCGCGAGCACCTCTACGAGATGGACTACCTCCGCGAGGGCATCGGGCTGCGCGCCATGGCGCAGCGCGACCCGCTGGTCGAGTACCAGCGCGAGGGCGGCGACATGTTCAACGCCATGATGGAGGCCTTCATGGAGGAGGTCGTCGGCTTCGTCTTCCACCTGGACGTCCAGGTCGACCCCGTGGCGCCTCCCGCCGCCCAGGTCGGCGTCGTCGCCGGTGCGGACGGGCGGGCCGTCCAGATCGGCTCCCGCGCCAACGGCTCAGACGACTCGAACGGCCACCGCCACCTCACCGAGACCGGTCCCGACCCCGACGGGCCGGGGGTCGAGGTCACCGAGGTCGAGGAGGAGCTCGTCGACGAGGGCGCCGAGCCCGAGGCCGAGCTGGAGACCGCGGGGGCGCGTCCGCAGATCCGCGCCAAGGGCCTCGAGCCCCAGGCACGCCGGCGGATGACCTACTCCGCGCCGGACGAGTCGGGCGAGGCCTCGGCCACCAGCGCCACGAACGGCTCCAACGGGGCGACGCCCAAGTCCGACGATCCGTACGCCGGCGTGGGGCGCAACTCCCCGTGCCCGTGCGGCTCGGGCAAGAAGTTCAAGATGTGCCACGGGCGGTCCTGACGCCCTGACCCCGCGCGGCCGCCCACCGGCGTGCCGCGGCCGCTGCTCAGGTCGGTGTGGTGACCTGCAGCGGTGAGAGCTCCCGCTGCTGCTGACCGGCGGCCCCGCCGCGCCCTCCTGGCCGGCGGGGCCGCCGTCGGCGTCCTCGTGCTCGTCGCCGCGGCGGGGCCGGCGCCGGGGGCCTCGGCGACCGCGATCGCCCCGAGGTCGTCCGCGCCCGTGGGCGTCACCGCCGACGCCGCGGTCGCGGCCCTGGACCCGGCGAGCCAGGCCGTCCTGCTGGCGCCGCTGCGCGCGGCCGCGGCCGCGCTCGACCACGCGGGTCGGCTCCTGATGCCGGACGCGTACGCCGGGGTCGCGCTGGACGCGGCCGCAGGGCGTACGCAGCTCTACCTCACCGACCCGGCCCTCGCGCCCGGACTGGTCGCGGCGGCCCGCCGCACCGACCCGACGCTGGTCGGGGACCGGGTCACCGTGCTCCGCGCCGCGTACCCGCTGACGCGGCTCGACGCGGTCAGCCGTGCGGTCATGACCGTCTCCGACGTGAAGGCCGCCGACGCCCCGTACGCGGCCTATCCCGCACCCGACGCGAGCGGGGTGGTCGTCGAGGTGGCCGATCCCACCGATCCCACTGAGCTCGCCGCGGCCCGACGGGCCGACGCCCGGGCCGGCGGCGTGCCGCTCGAGCCCCTGGCCGGCCGTCCGCGGCAGCCGCACGGGTGGGACGCGGTCAAGTGGCACGACCACGCGCCGTTCATCGGCGGCGACGTCCTCACCACGGACGGCCACCGCTACTGCACCGCGGGGCTCCCGGCCGTCCGGAGGTCGGACGGCCGCGCGGTGATGGTGACCGCCGCGCACTGCTTCACGACGGGCCAGCGGGTACGGACCGGCGGCGGGGCGACCTGGGACTACGGCAACGGCCGCACCGGGGACCGGGTCGGCACGGTCATGCAGCGCCACCGCGGCTGGGACGCGGAGACGGTGGTGGGGGCGGACGTCGACGGCGACGTGAGCGACACCTCCGGGTGGAGGGCGCTGACCGGCGTCGGCTACTCCTACCGCGGCGACTACGTCTGCCACGCCGGGGCGCGCTCGGCGTCCAAGGGCCACCCGACGCCGTGCGGGATCAAGGTGACCGTCGACGACCTCTGGTTCCGCGAGGCGGGGCACACGGTGCGCGGGGTCGAGGGTGTCGACGTGCACGGCTGGGGCTCGGTCGGCGGCGACAGCGGCGGGACCGTGTTCGCCGTCGAGCCCCACGGCAAGCGGCAGCTGCGCGGGCTGGTCTCGAGCGGCGGCGCCGACGGGACGGCCGACCAGCGTCGGGTCGACTGGCCCGAGGCTGTCGACATCTTCCGCGCCTTCGACCTGCGGCTCGACCCGCAGACCTGACACGCCGGGCGGGTGTTGTCTCCTCCAGAGGGGGTGTCGACCGTCGCCCCAGCGGTCTTCCGCCGAGCGGGCCGGCGTCGGAGGGTGTCGGCGTGAGCACCTCCGCCGTCGTCCGGGTCCTGCCGCCGAGCCGCCCCGTCGCCCGCACGTGGGTCGCCGCCACTGCCCGCCGCGCGGTGCCGGAGGCCGACCACGACGCGTCCCGCCGGCCCGAGCCGGGCCGCGTGGAGGCGGTCGGGCGGGGCTGGGCGGCGCGGGTGGACGACGACCTCCCCGACGCCGCCCGGTGGTCGGCCTGGTTCGCGGTCGCGGTGGGCGAGGCCGTGCTCGGGCGCCGGCCCGCGACCCAGCTCGCCGGGTGGACGACGCCGGAGGTCCTGGCCGGGCTCGCCCGGCGTCAGCGGCTGCGTACGGCCGGGGTCGCCGTCCCGCGCACCGTGCTGCTCTCCGGCCGGGTCCAGCACCCGGCGTCGCGGGTGGCCGAGGCCAGCGCGGTCCTGCGGGCCGGAACGCGCCTGCTCGTCCTGGCCCTGCGGTTCGAGGGCGGTGACGACCGGTGGGTCTGCACCGCCCTCGACGCCGGGTTCACCCCCGAGCGCCGACGGGCGCCCGTGGGGGCTACGCGCGGCGCGAGCGCAGCAGGGTGAAGGAGCAGTCGCGGCTGACGAGCGTGCTGACCGGCGCCTCCACCAACTGGTCGAGGTCGCTGCTCACGACGAGCTCCCACTCGGCCGACGGTGCCTTCGGCACGCTGAACTCGACCCCGTTCTCGGAGGCGTTGAGCAGCAGGGCGAAGGTGTCGCGGTCGCGGTGGGCGAGGACGAACATGATGCTCCGTGCGGCCGGGTCGTCCCAGTCGCTGTCGCTGAACGGCTTGCCGTCGGAGCGCAGCAGGTCGACCGTCGAGGTGGAGGTGTCCTCGGGGTCGGCGGTCGCCGCGGCGCGGTACCAGTCGGGGCGCAGCGCCGGCTCGGCCCGACGCAGGGCGATGAGCTCGCGGGTGAAGTGGAGGAGGGAGGTGTCGGCGGCCGCCCAGTCGTACCAGGAGATCTCGTTGTCCTGGCAGTAGGCGTTGTTGTTTCCGCCCTGCGTGCGCGCCATCTCGTCGCCGCCCAGGATCATCGGCACGCCGGCCGACAGCAGGAGGGTCGCGAGCAGGTTGCGTCGCATCCGGTCGCGGCGCTCGTTGACCGCCACGTCGTCGGTCGGGCCTTCGGCGCCGGAGTTGGTCGAGCGGTTGTCGCTCTCCCCGTCGTTGTTGTCCTCGCCGTTGGCTGCGTTGTGCTTGCGCGAGTACGCGGTCAGGTCGGCGAGGGTGAAGCCGTCGTGGGCGGTCACGAAGTTGACGCTGCACAGCGGCGAGCGCCGGCTGGCCTCGTAGACGTCAGGGCTGCCGAGCACGCGCTGGGCGACGCCGCCGATGCGGCTGTCCGCGCCGCCCCAGAAGTCGCGGATGTCGTCGCGGAACTTGCCGTTCCACTCCGACCAGTCGGCCGGGAAGCCGCCGACCTGGTAGCCCTGCGTGTCCCACGGCTCGGCGATCATCTTGATCGGCGCGAGCACCGGGTCCTGGTGGATCAGGGTGAGGAAGGCGCTGTGCACCTCGGCGTCGCCGTCCTGGCGCGTGAGGGTCGTCGCGAGGTCGAAGCGGAAGCCGTCGACGTGCATCTCGGTCACCCAGTAGCGCAGGGAGTCCATGATCATGCCGAGCGCGGCCGGGTGGCCGACGTTCAGGCTGTTGCCGGTGCCGGTGGTGTCGAAGTACGAGGAGCGGTCCTCGTCGACGAGGCGGTAGTACGACCCGTTGTCGATGCCCTTGAAGGAGATCGTCGGGCCGAGGTGGTTGCCCTCGGCGGTGTGGTTGTAGACGACGTCGAGGATGACCTCGAGGCCGGCCGCGTGCAGGGCCTTCACCATCTGCTTGAACTCGACGACCTGCGAGCCGTCGTCGCCGGCCGCGCTGTAGCCGGCGTTCGGGGCGAAGAAGCCGTAGGTGTTGTAGCCCCAGTAGTTGCGCAGGTCCTTCTCGAGCAGGTGGGAGTCCTGCGCGAACTGCTGCACCGGGATGAGCTCGACCGCGGTCACCCCGAGGTCGACGAGGTGGGCGATCGCCGCGGGGTGCGCGAGGCCCGCGTACGTGCCGCGGATCTCCTCGGGCACGTCGGGGTGGGTCTGGGTGAAGCCCTTGACGTGGGTCTCGTAGACGACGGTCTCGTCCAGCGGGACCAGCGGGGGAGCGTCGTCGCCCCAGTCGAAGGAGCGCTCGGTGACCACGCAGCGCGGGACGAAGGGCGCGGAGTCGCTGGGGTTCAGCTCCTCGGGGGCGTTGAAGCGGTGGGAGAAGACGGCCTCGTCCCAGCGGAACTCGCCCTCGATCGCCGTCGCGTACGGGTCGAGCAGCAGCTTGTGGGCGTTGTGGCGCAGCCCGTTGGCCGGGTCCCAGGCGCCGTCGACGCGCAGGCCGTAGCGGGTGCCGACGCCGTGGCCCTCGACGCGGCCGTGGAAGACGTGGCCGGTGCGCTCCTGGAGCCGGTGGGCGGTCTCCTGGCCACGGTCGTCGAAGACGCAGAGGTCGACGCTGTCGGCGGTCTCGGAGTAGACGGCGACCTCGAGGGCGTCGCCGACGACCCGGACGCCGAGGGGATAGGGCTTCGTGCGGTGCTCCGCGGTGACGATCACGCGGGGAGTATGTCGCGGGCACCTGAACCCGTCCGGGGACGGTCTCACGCGGGCGGCAGCGTCACCCCGAAGCCCCGCAGGGCCAGCCGCAGCAGCACCGGACCGGGACGGAGGAACTCCGCGATCTTGGCCGAGGTGAGCACGTCGAGCTCGGCGACCCGCGCGTCGTACGCCGCCGGGCCCTCGACGCGGGCCTGCTGCAGGACCGCCGTGCTGCGCCAGACCTTCTCCCGGGACTCGCGCAGGAAGCGGCGCGAGGCCCACCGGTTCGCCGGGGCGAGGAGCCGGTCGACGACGCGGGTCTTCCAGCCCAGGTCGGCGTCCTCGGCCCGAACGCGGGCGAAGAGCACCTCGTCGATGCGCTGGTGGTCCCGGTCGCGGCGGGCGAGGAGGTCGGGGTCGGCGAAGTCGGCGTCGCTGACCACCGCGGCCACGGACTGCGGCAGGTCGAAGTTGATGTGGGCGTTCATGGCCAGCAGCAGGTGGCCCAGCGGGTGCATCGCCGGGTCCGCGGCGAAGGCGAGGCGCCAGGGCCGGGGCACCGGCTCCCCGCGTAGGTCGGCGTCGTGCGCGGCCAGGAACAGCTCGGCGAACACCTCGTCCCAGGTGCTGACCCAGGCCGGGTCCTCGAACACGCCGGCCGCGACCGCGTCGGCCACGGCGACGGTGACCCGGGCGTACACGCCGAGGAAGGTGTCGCGGTGCGCGAGCCCGGCCGGCAGCGCTTCCTGCCGCGCCCGCAGGGCCGCCGCGACCGCACGAACCCCGGCGGGGTCGCCCGGCGTGCCCCGCACGGCACGGGCCGGGCTCACGGGACTGCCCGGAACCGGATGCGCCCGCCGACCGGCACCTGGCCGACGCGGTCGAGGTGGTGGCGGGCGACGCAGGCGACGACGGGGTAGCCGCCGGTGACCGGGTGGTCGGCGGTGAAGACGACCGGGCGGCCGTTCGGCGGCACCTGCACCGAGCCCGGCACCGTGCCCTCGCTGGGCAGCTCGTCGGTGCGCGCCCGCTCCAGCGGCCGTCCGCCGTCGAGCCGCAGCCCGACCCGGTTGGAGCGCGGGGTCACGGTCCAATCGTCGGCGAGGAAGGCCGCGACCGCCTCGGCGGTGAACCAGTCGTCGCGCGGGCCGAGCAGCACGTCGACGACCACGACCTCGCCCGGCGCCGGCAGCGGCGGTCCCGGCTCCGGCGCCCCGGCCACCGAGGCGGCGTACGCGTCGGCGAGCGCGACGACCGTCCCGGCACGCAGCGGCGGCGGCCCCACCCCCGAGAGCACGTCGCCCGAGAGGCTGCCGAGCACCCCGTCGCCGGCCACGCCGCCGCGGACGGCGAGGTAGGTGAGCATCCCCCGCGCGGGCGTGCCGAGCTGCAGCTCGTCGCCGTCGTCGAGGGCGAAGGGCAGGTCGTGCGCCGGCTCGTCCTCGCCGGCGGCCGTGAGCCGCGTGAGCGGCGCGGGGGCCCCGGTGACCGCGACGACCAGGTCGCCGCGGGCCCGCACCTGCAGGCCGCCGCCGGCGACCTCGAGCCCGGCGGCGCCGGCGGGGTTGCCCACCAGGCGGTCGGCCCGCAGCAGCGCGCCGCGGTCGACGGCGCCGGAGCGGGCCACGCCCTGGGTGGCGCGGTCGGGCCGGCCGAGGTCGACGACCACGGACAGGGCGCCGGGCGCGAGCACCTCCAGCGCCCGGGTCGCCACCACGCCGGCGGTGTCCGGTCGTGCGGCGGACCCGGACGCCACGAGCGCGTCGACCCCGGCGTCGACGAAGCGCACCCGCGTGCCCGGCGCGAGCAGCGCGGGCTCGTCGCGCCGGAGGTCCCACATCGTCAGCCCCGTGCGCCCGACCAGCTGCCAGCCGCCCGGGCTGGCGCGCGGGTAGACCCCGCTGAAGGGACCCGCCAGCCCGACCGAGCCCGCGGGGATGCTGGTCCGCGGCTCGCTGCGGCGGGGGACGTCGAGCGCGGGGTCGCCGCCGGCGAGGTAGGCGAAGCCCGGCGCGAAGCCGGTGAAGGCGACGGTCCACGGGCTCGCGGTGTGGCGGCGCACGACCTCGGCCGGCGCCAGCCCGACCAGGCGCGCCACCTCCTCGAGGTCGGCCCCGTCGTAGCAGACCGGGACCTCCACCAGCGGGCCCTCGGCGGCGGACGTGCCGCGCGGCCGCCGGCCGGCGAGGTCCTCGGCCAGCTCCCCGACGGTGGTGAGGGCGGGGTCGAAGCGCACCAGCACCGTGCGGGCCGCGGGGACGAGCTCACGCACGCCGGCCGGCGGGTCCTCCCGCAGGGCGGCGAAGAGCGCGAGCGCCTCGTCGAGGTCGGCGACCTCGACCAGCAGCCCGTCCGACCCGGCCCGCAGGACCCGGACGGGTGCCTCCGCCTCGGTGGCCACGGTCGTGCCCGCTCAGGCGGCGCGCGGTCCGGCGGCGAACGAGCCCAGCCCGACCCCGGCGTCGGCCAGCGCCGCGCGCACGGCCTGCGCCATGACGACCGCGCCGGGGGAGTCGCCGTGGACGCAGATCGAGCGCGCCTCCACCGCGACCGTGCTGCCGTCGACCGCGGTCACCGTGCCCGTCCGCGCCAGCGTGACCATCCGCGCCGCGACCTCCTCGGCGTCGTGCAGCACGGACCCGGGCTCGCGGCGGCTGACCAGCGCGCCCTCCGGTGTGTACGCGCGGTCGGCGAACGCCTCGGGCACGACCTCGAGCCCGGCGCGCGCGGCGTGGTCGAGGAAGGACGAGCCGGCCAGGCCGACCACCGGCAGCTCGGCGTCGTAGTGCCCGACCGCCTCGATGACGGCCCGGGCGTGCACGGCGCCGCGGCCGTCCGCGTCGGCGATCGTGTTGTAGAGCGCCCCGTGCGGCTTGACGTAGCCGATGCGGGCGCCGAGCGTGCGGCAGACGCCGGCGAGCGCGCCGATCTGGTAGACGACGTCGCCGACGAGCTCGGCCTCGGTCGCGTCGACGTAGCGACGGCCGAAGCCCGCCAGGTCGCGGTAGGAGACGTGCGCGCCGACCGCCACGTCGTGCTCGAGGGCGGTCCGCACGGTCGTGGCCATGGTCGCGGGGTCCCCGGCGTGGAAGCCGCAGGCGACGTTCGCGCTGGTCACGGTGGCGATCACGGCCGCGTCGTCCCCGAGCGACCAGCGGCCGAAGCCCTCGCCCACGTCCGCGTTCAGGTCCACGGTCAGCTGCATCGTTGAACGATCGCACACGGCCCCGGCGACGCCGCCCGCTGGTAACGTCCGGAGCGTGGACGCCGACCAGGCCGGCCGCGCCCGCCGGGCGGCCGACGCCGTGCGCGGCGACATCCTCGCCGGGCTCCACGGGGTCGGCACGCGGCTGTCCGAGCCGCAGATCTCCCGCGACCTGGGCGTCTCTCGCAACACGCTGCGCGAGGCCTTCCGCTCGCTCGCCGAGGAGCGGCTGGTCGTCCACCAGCTCAACCGCGGCGTCTTCGTGCGGGTGCCGACCGTGCAGGACGTGTCCGAGCTGTACGACGTCCGCCGCCTGGTGGAGTGCGCCGCCGTGGCGACCCACCCGGGCGGCCGGGACGGGCTGGAGCGCGTGGCCGCGACGCTCGAGCACGCCGAGGCCGCCGCGGCCGCCGCGGACTGGGTCGGCGTCGGGACCGCCGACATCGACTTCCACCGCGAGCTGACCGCGCTGGGCAGCACCCGGATCGTCAGCCTCATGCAGACCGTCTGGAACGAGATGCGCCTGGCCTTCCACGTCGTCGCGCGGCCGGACGCCTTCCACGGCTCCTACCTCGCCCGCAACCACACGATCCTGGCCGCGCTCGCCGACGAGGGCGGGACCGCCGCCGCAGGCCTGCTGCGCGCCTACCTCGACGAGGCCGAGGCGCAGGTCCTCGACGCCTACCGCTCCCGCGGCTTCGACTGAGCCCGGCGGGCGACCTCCGCCGCCGCGGCCCGGACCAGCGCCACCGTCTGGTCGACCACGGCCCGCCGGTCCGCCTCGAAGGCGTCGTCGCCCAGGACCGCCGGGTCTTCTGGGTACTCCAGCGCCGAGATGTGCAGGTGGCCGCCGGGGACGTCGGTGGCGCCGAGGGCCAGGCGGAGCCGGTTCGAGCGGTACATGCTCTCGTTGCTCAGGTAGTCCCCGCCCGTGCCGGCGGCCGGCGTGCTGCCCGGGCCCGGGTCGGGTGCGGCCACCAGGGACGCCGGGTCGGAGGCGCCCGCGGGCCACTCCTGGATGCCGCGCTTGAGCACCACCGGCCACGGGCCGGTGCCCGCCGCGACCATCGCCGCGTGGGGGAGCGTGGTCTCGATCCACTCCGGGTTGGGCTCGGGCTGCGGCCAGCGCGCCGCGCGGGAGACCGGGCCGAAGTGCTGGTCGCGCAGGTTGTCCGGCGTCCCGCCGCGCGCGTCCGCCGCCCAGCGCTCGACGTCCATCCGGCCCCGCGCGGTCATGCTGATCGTGGTGATGAGGTCCGCCCGGTCGGGCCCGGCCTGCAGCACCGGCCCGTACGCGTCCTCGACCACGCCCTGGTCGAAGTCGGCGTAGCTGACCGGCAGCACGACGGCCCGCACGCGGACGGCGCCGTACGGGGTCTCGAGCACCGCACCGTCGAGCTGCAGCGCGGCAGCGCCGGAGGGGTTGGAGTGGCGGACGCTGGTGTCCAGGCCGAAGACGTCGAAGCCGCTGACCTGGACGCGGACCTCGTCGGCCCGGGCGTCCGGCCACAGGTCGCCGTCGCGCTCGATGCCGCGCGAGCGCCGGTCGAGCAGCCTCAGCAGCGCGTAGCGCTGGTGCTGGCCGGTCAGGTGCGGCGACGTCAGCTGCCGCAGCGCCGCGCTCAGCGAGGTCCGGGCCCAGTAGAGGGGGCGGTCGTCGTACAGGTCGAGCGGTCCTTGGGCGCCGCGGCCCTGCGCCCGGTCGACGGCGGCGGTCCACAGCCCTGCCGCGATCTCGCGGACGGCCGCGGTGAGCGCGTCCGGCGAACCGGCCGAGCTCAGCCGGCGCACCCCCTCGTCGACGAGCGCGTCGAAGCCGGAGGCGGCGAGGACCTGCGCCGCGAGCGGCTGGCCGTCCTCGACGAGCGGCACCGTGAGTCGCGCCTCCTCGACGGTCGGGGGCGCCGGCCTGCTCGGCGCCGGGTGCGGGGTGCTGTCGCTCGTCGGAGTCATCGGTGCCCACCTGCCTGGTTGAAGAGTCTTGCGGAATCGTTCAACGATCTCTAGGTTACCGAAGGACGCTATCCACTGCGGTCACGCAAGCCCCCGGCACCCCCCGCTCTCGGCACCTCCCTCGTACCCGTCCTCGCGAAAGGCGGCAGGCGTGCTCGTCCTGCTCGGAATCCTCGTCGTGGTCGTCGGCTTCGCGCTGCGGCTCAACCCGATGCTCGTCGTCACCGTGGCCGGTCTGGTCACCGGCTTCCTCGGTGGCATGAACCTGCTGGACGTGCTGAACGCGTTCGGCACCGGCTTCGCCGGCAGCCGCTCGGTCAGCATCTTCCTGCTCGTGCTCCCGGTGATCGGGCTGGTGGAGCACTTCGGTCTCCAGCAGCAGGCCCGGCGCCTCGTCTCCCGGCTGGCCCGGCTCAGCGCCGGCGGCATCCTCGCCGGCTACCTGCTCGTGCGCCAGGTGACGGCCGCCATCGGGCTGCTGAGCATCGGCGGGCACGCCCAGACGGTGCGGCCGCTGGTCGCGCCGATGACCGAGGCGGCCGCGGTGCGCAAGTACGGCGCGCTGCCCGAGCACGTGTCGCAACGGCTGCGGGCCTTCGCCGCCAGCGTCGACAACGTCGGGGCCTTCTTCGGCGAGGACATCTTCGTCGCCGTCGGTGCGGTGCTGCTCATCACCTCGTTCGTCGACACGACGTACGGCTACACGCTGGCCCCGCTCGACGTGGCGCTGTGGGCCATCCCGACGGCGGTGGTGGCGCTGCTGGTCCACGGCGTCCGCAGCCTGCTCGTCGACCGTTCCCTCAAGCGCGAGATGTCTCGCATCGGCACGGTCGCGGAGGTGGCCCGGTGATCCAGGTCGAGTGGTTCTACTGGCTGATGGGGCTGTTCTTCATCGGCGTCGGCGTGCTCGTCGCCCGCGACCGGAACAACCCCAAGCGCGCCACGAGCGGGCTCTTCTGGATCCTGCTCGGGCTGTGCTTCCCGTACAGCTCGTTCGTCGTGGCCAAGACGGCGCCGGCGTGGGTCCTCGGCGTGGCGATCGTCGTCATCGCGGTCCTGGCCGGGACCGGGCGGCTCGCCAAGAGCTCGCGCGCCACGAGCACGACCGAGGCCGGTGACGCCGAGGGCGCCGACGTCGACCGCGACGACGCGCGGCCGCCGAGCGGGTCCACCGGCCCCGGCCGGGTCGCCGGAGGCTCCGAGAACGCGACGGCGCCGGGCGGCACGCTGGTGGCCGAGCGCGAGGCCCGGGCCGAGCGCTTCGGCAACAAGCTCTTCGTGCCGGTCCTCGCCATCCCGGTGATCACCGCGCTGTGCGCGATCGCCGGGCCGTACGTGGTCATCGGCGGGACGCCGCTGCTGCAGAAGGGCAGCGAGACCGTCATCGGGCTCTCCGCCGCCGGCATCATCGCGATCATCATCTCGATGGTGATCTTCAAGCTCCGCAGCCCGGCGCTCGCGCTGACCCAGGGCCGCCGGCTCACCGAGGACCTGGGGTGGGCGCTGGTGCTGCCGCAGCTGCTCTCGGTGCTCGGGCTGGTCTTCGCCACCGCGGGCGTCGGGACCGCCATCGGCACCACGGTGTCGGCGGTGCTGCCGAAGGGTTCGCTGCTGCCCGCCGTGATCCTCTATTGCGTCGGCATGGCCGTGTTCACGGTGATCATGGGCAACGCGTTCGCCGCGTTCCCCGTGCTGACCGCCGCGATCGGCTACCCGGTGCTCGTCGAGGCGATGGGCGGCAACCCGGCGGCGATCTTCGCGATCGGCATGCTGTCGGGCTACTGCGGCACGCTCTGCACGCCCATGGCCGCGAACTTCAACGTGGTGCCGGTGGCGCTGCTGGAGCTGAAGAGCAACTACGCGGTCATCCGCCAGCAGCTGCCGACGGCGATCCCGCTGCTGGTCGCGAACATCGCGATCATGTACGTGGTCGCCTTCTGAGCGGGGCCGACGGCACCGACGGTGTCGATCTGGCGGCCCTCGCCCGGACCGCGGTCGGGAACGCGACGCGCGAGCACCCGTACGCGCTGATCGCGGTGGTCGAGCGCGATGAGGACCTGCGGCTGCCTCGCGAGCGGCACCCGGCGTTCCACGGCTGCTACGACTGGCACTCCGCGGTGCACACGCACTGGCTGCTCGTCCGGCTGCTGCACGAGCACGCCGACCGTCTCGGCGCGGCCGACGTCGCCGCGGTCACCGCCGTCCTGGACACCCACCTCACCGCGGAGAACCTCGCCGTCGAGGCGGCGGTGCTGCGCCGCGAGCCCGCGTTCGAGCGCCCGTACGGGTGGGCCTGGCTGGTCATGCTCGCCGCGGCGTGCGAGACGGCGGCGGTCGACCTGCCCGCGGCGCGGCCCTGGTCCGAGGCCGTCCGCCCGGCCGCCGACGTGGTCGTCGACCTCGTCCTCGACTGGCTGCCCCGCGCGGGGCGGCCGGTGCGCGACGGCACGCACGCGAGCACGGCCTTCGCCCTCGGCCTGCTGCTCGACGCCGCCGGGCCGCTGGGCCGCGACGACCTCGCCGACGCGGTGCGGGCGTACGTGGGCGAGCGGTTCGTCCCCGACGAGGACGCGCCGCTGCGCTGGGAGCCGTCCGGGCACGACTTCCTCTCCCCGGGGCTCGTCGAGGCCGACCTCGTCCGCCGGGTGCTCCCGGCCGCGGAGCTCCCCGCCTGGCTCGCGCGCTTCTGGCCCGGGCTGGGGGCGGGGGAGCCGCGCACCCTGCTCGAGCCGGTGGTCGTGCCCGACCGCACCGACGGGCAGGTCGGGCACCTCGACGGGCTCAACCTGTCGCGTGCGGCCGCGCTCGACCACCTGGCCGCCGCCCTGCCGGGCGACGACGACCGGATCGAGGTGCTCCGGGACGCGGCGGCGCGGCACCGGGAGGAGGGGTTCGCGGCTCTGGCGGAGACCGGCTTCATGAGCACGCACTGGTTGGGGAGCTTCGCGCTGCTGGCCCGTGACGCCGACCCCGGCGCGGACCCGGCAGGATGAGCGTCGTGACCGCACTCGAACCCCGCCTCGCGGGCGTGACCAGAACCGGGCGACGCTGCTCGCGGTCCTGGTCGCGCTCTGGTTCCGTTTCTACCACCGCTGCGGCTGGTGTTCAAACCACCCCCCGTACTGGTCTGGTGGTGGTCTCATGAGCGCCGCGCAGCCCGAGCGCGAGGTGCTGACCTGGGAGCTCTACGGCCAGGGTGTGCGCGAGCTCGCGCAGGCGGTCGCCGACAGCGGCTTCGTGCCCGACGTCGTGCTCGGCATCGCCCGCGGCGGCCTCATCCCGGCCGGCAGCCTGGCGTACGCGATCGACTGCAAGAACCTGTTCACGATCAGCGTGGAGTTCTACACCGGCGTCGACAGCCGCCTCGACGTCCCGGTCATGCTGCCGCCGTTCCTGAACGCGCAGGACCTCGACTCGGCCGCGGTGCTCGTGGTCGACGACGTCGCCGACACGGGCAAGACGCTCGAGCTCGTCGCCGACTTCTGCGCCGGGCACGTCCGCGAGATGCGTACGGCCGTCCTCTACGAGAAGCCGCACTCGGTGATCGCCTGCGACTACGCCTGGCGGCGCACCTCGCGCTGGATCAACTTCCCCTGGTCCACCGAACCGCCGGTCACCAGCCGCTCGGGCGTCCTCGACGCCTGAGCGGGGCGGCGGCGCCTACACGACCAGCGACGACTGGATCGAGTAGTGCGCGGCCTGGTAGACGTGCCGGCCGAGCTCGACGAACTGGCCGACGTCGTCGTACGCGGTCCGCTCGACGGTGAGGCAGGCCGACGGCACCTCCGAGTCGAGCAGCCCGGCCTCCTCCTCGGTCATCAGCCGGGCGGAGATCCGCTGGTGGGCGATCTTGAGGTTGACCCCGAGGGTGCGCAGGTGGCCGTAGAGGCTGCGCCCCTCCTCGACGTCGGCGCGGGCGATCTCGAAGCGCGCGGGCAGGTAGTTCGTGAGGATGGCCAGCGGCACCCCGTCGGCCAGCCGCAGCCGGCGGATCGTGACGAAGTCGCCCTCGGTGACCTGGTCGCCCTCGAGCGCGTCGCGCACGTCGTCGTCGAGCGGGCCGACGGTGAAGTCGAGCAGCCGGCTGCTCGGCACCCGGCCCGCCTTGGCCAGGTCCTCGTTGAGGCTGGAGAGGCGCTCGTCGCGGCGGAACTGCGAGCGCACGACCTGCGTGCCCACGCCGCGCTTGCGCACGAGCAGGCCCTTCTTGACCAGCTCCTGGATCGCCTGGCGCGCCGTGGGCCGCGACAGACCGAGGCGCTCGGTGAGCGAGAGCTCGTTCTCCAGGCGGTCGCCGGGCGCGAGCTCCCCGGAGGTGATCGCGTGCTCGATCGACTGCGCCAGCTGGTGGTAGAGCGGGGTCGAGGAGCTGCGGTCGAGCGTGATGTCGAGCTCGCGTCCCGGCGCGGCCTGCGTCATGGGCTCACCCTAGGGGCGTCGACGTCCACCCACCGCCGATCGCGGGCCGAGGTCGCCATCGCGTCGACCAGGCGGGCCGCCTGCAGCGCGTCGGTGATCGTCGCCCCCTGCGGCACCCCCTCGGCGATCGAGCGGACGAGCCGGTGCGCCTCGACGACCTTGAGGTCGTCGTAGCTCATCGCGATGCCCGACCCGGGCTGGAAGGCCCCGAGCTCGCCGTCGCCCGGCGCGACGAAGCGGGTCGCCCACGCGGCGTCGGTGTAGTCCTGGTCGAGGCAGACCCGCAGCTCGCCCATCCGCCGGAAGTCCCAGGCCAGCGCGCCCCGGTCGCCGTGCACCTCGATGCCGTACGTGCACTGCTCGCCGACCGCGACCCGGCTCGACTCGAGCGTCCCGCGGGCGCCACCGGCGAAGGCGAGCAGGGCACCCGCGTAGTCCTCGTTCTCGACGGGAGCCAGGGGACCGCCGCCGCGCGCGGTGTGCGCGAAGGCCGCGCCGCTCAGCGCGGGGCGCTCGGGGATGAAGGTCGCGGTGTCGCAGACCAGCGACTCGACCTCGCCCACGACGTAGCGCCCGAGGTCGACGCCGTGGCTGACCAGGTCGCCGAGCACGCCCGAGCCGGACCAGCGGTTCTGGTAGCGCCACGTCAGCGCGCCCTCGGGGTGCGCCGCGTAGTCGGCGAGCATCGTGATGCGGACCTGCTCCACGCGGCCGAGGCGGCCCTCGGCGACGAGCGCGCGGGCGAGCTCGACGGCCGGCGCGTTGCGGTAGTTGAAGCCGACCGTGCTCTGCACGCCGGCCGCCGCGACGGCCTCGGCGATCTCGGCGGTCTCCTCGGCGTCCCGCCCGGCCGGCTTCTCCAGCCAGAGGTGGAGGCCGGCCTGCGCCGCGGCCACCGCCACGTCGCGGTGGATGAAGTTCGGGCCGGTGATGCTGACGACGTCGATGTCGTCACGCTCGAGGAGCTCGTGCCAGTCGGCGTGGACGTCGGTGAAGCCGTACGCGGCCACCGCCCGCGCGACCCGCTCGTCGGTCGCCGTGTCGGCCACCGCGACCAGCTCGGGCCGCAGCGGGGTGTCGAGGTAGTGCTGGCCGACCCGCGTGTACGCGCGGGCGTGCACCTGGCCCATCCAGCCGAGGCCGACGACCCCGACGCGCAGCGGGCGGGCAGAGGCGGTTGACGTCATCGGCGAGGGTCCCCGTCCTTCGTGGTGGTCCGGACTCAATTGTCAGGACATGGACGCTATCAGCGTCAGGGGGAGAAGAGCAGGACCAGCCCGGCGCTCGTGTAACCGACCATGAGCACGAGCATCGGCCACTGGCCGCGCAGCGCCTTGGCGGGCGGGAGCAGGGCGACCGCCTTCTCGTGGGCCGCGACGGCGCCGAGCACGTGACCGGCCACGATCGCGATCAGCTGGACGAGCGCGATCGCCGTCGGGTGGTCGGCGATGGAGGAGTCGACCCGCCAGCCCGCGGTGCCGAAGAGGTTCCACCCGCGCCCGAGCGGGTCGGACAGGTTGACCACGACGCGCTGCCCCTCGATGACCAGCAGGGTGAAGTAGTGCGCGACCGCGTAGCCGACGACGATCGGCACGAGCGAGCCCGCCATCGCGCGGGCGTACGTGCCGGCGCCCGCGGTGCCGTAGCGCGCCATCCACGCCGACGCCGCGGTGAACGTGACGAGCACGATCGCGATCATCACCAGCAGCCCGCCGGTGGCCCAGAGCACGCTCGAGACGTCGGAGGACTGGATGGTGCGCAGCCACCAGGACGTGTTGGTGAAGCTGTCGAAGGCCGTGCTCCCGAGCAGCACGGCCACCACCCCGACCGCGCCCGCCGGCGGTCGCCACGCGGTGAGCCCGGCGAGCGGGTTCACCAGCCGGAGCGTGTCGCCCGTGCGGTGCCACGGCGAGAGCCGTGAGACCAGCGTCGAGTAGACCTCGAAGGGGTCGGAGACGGCGAACCAGCGCTCGCCGAAGACGATCGCGCCGAGCACGACGACCACCAGCCACGCGAGCGCCCAGATGCGCATCACCGGCAGCGTCGTGCGGTCGGGCTGGACGAGCTCCACCCAGGTGAAGGCGGCGAGGTGGATCGCGCCGGGCCACAGGCCGGCCCAGCGGGGCAGTGCGACGAGGCCCTCGCGCGGGTCGGTGCGGGCGAGCGCGCACAGCAGCCGGTGCAGGGTGCGCAGCGGGTTCGTCGCGCGCCAGAAGGGCCCGAGCAGCAGCGACAGCGGGACGAGCCCGACCCACATCCAGACGAAGACGAAGCCGAAGACCGGGTTGGTCAGCAGGTCCCGGCCGCCGAACAGCGCCGCGGCGACCACGACGTACAGGGCGAGGACCAGGACCCGGGCGACCGTTCGCGTGCCGGCGCCGTCGACGAACCGCGTCAGCCGGGGCAGCTCGACGCCGCCGACGGCCGCGAAGCGAGGCCGCTTCCACGCCAGGCCGAGGACGACGAAGGAGACGACCAGCGCGACGCCCGCGCCGATCACCACGAAGGGGAAGGGCAGGGGCAGGTCGTGGCGCGACGCGATGCCGTGCAGCGGGACCAGCACGGTCAGCTCACGTTGAGGACGACGATGACCTTCTCGAGGTGGTGCGACTCGATCTCGAAGCTCCCCGGCGACGTCGGGGTGAAGGTCCCGGTCGTCGGCGTGCCGGCGGGCACCTCGAGCTCGTAGCCGTCACCGCCGGTGTGGGCGTGGATCTCGTCGGCCTCGTCGCTCGTCACCTGCAGCACCACGGGCTGGCCGACCGAGGCGTTGATCTTCTGCCCGTTCGGCGTCACCTGGCCACCGGCGATGGTGATCGGGATGGTCAGCGTGGCGAGCGCGCCGCTGGCGCTGCTGCTCGCGCCGCCGCCGCTGGAACCGGGCAGGTCGACGGGCTGGTTGCAGGCCGCCGTCCCCAGCAGGACCAGTCCTGCCGCCAGGCCACCCAGCCAGCGCGTCGTCGTCCGCATCGTCGGTCCTTCTCTCGTGTGCTCGGGGGTCGGACCACCAGCATGCGTGATCACCGAAGCGTCAGCTCGGACCGAACCGCTCGACGCGGACGTCGCCTGTCGCGACGCCGAGGCCGGTGAGCAGCCCGGTCGCCGACTCGGCGAACCCGGCCGAGCCGCACACGAAGGCCGTCCAGCCCTCGCCCCGGTCCTCGACCAGGGCCGCGACCTCGTCGGGCCGGAGGCGTCCGGCGGCGCGACCGGAGGCGTCGGCCTCGCGACTCAGGGCGACCACCGCGCCCGCGGCACGCAGCTCGTCGCCGTACGGGAGGTCGTCCCCGGTGCGGGCGGCGACGGCCAGCCGCAGCCGGTCGGGGTGCCCGACGTGGCGGGCGTGGCGCAGCATCGCCACCAGCGGCACCACGCCGGTGCCGCCGCCCACGCCCAGTGCGGGGGCGTCGCCGCGCCAGACGAACCAGCCGCCGATCGGCCCGCGGACGTCGATCGCGTCGCCCACGCCGACCTCGTCGGCCAGGTAGGTGGACACCTCGCCGTCGTCGAGGCGCTCGACGTAGAGCTCGACCAGGGGGTCGTCGGGGGAGGAGGCGAGGGAGTACGAGCGCTGCGCGGTGTAGCCGTCGGGTGCGGTGAGGCGCACGACGTAGTGCTGGCCGGGCAGGTGGTCGACCCGGTCGGGCACCTCGAGGCGCAGCCGCACCCCGCGCGGGTGCGGGTGGGCGACCTCGCGGACCGTCGCCGTGCGCCAGCCGCCGGCCGGCGCGGGTGCAGGGGCGAGGGGGGCGCTCGGGACGGGTTCAGTCACCCTGGTAGCGCTGCTCGAGCCAGGGGTCGCCGAGGTCGTGGTAGCCGTTGACCTCCCAGAAGCCCTGCTGGTCGTGCTCGAGCAGCGTCAGCCGGGTGACCCACTTGGCCGACTTCCAGAAGTAGAGGTGCGGCACGAGCAGCCGGACCGGCCCGCCGTGCTCGCGGGTGAGCGGCTTGCCGTCGGCCGACCAGGCGACCCACGCCTTGCCGCCGCGCAGGTGCTCCAGCGGCAGGTTGGTCGTGTACCCGGTGGTCGAGGTCGCCAGGACGTACTTCGCGGAGTCCTGCACGCCGACCGCGTCGAGGAGCAGGTCCACGCTCACGCCCGACCACGTCATCCCGAACTTCGACCAGGTCGTCACGCAGTGGATCGGGCCCTCGTAGTCGGACTGGGGGAGCGCGTGCATCTCGTCCCAGGACCAGGTGGACGGGCGGTCGACGAGGCCGTCGACGCTCATCGTCCACTGCTGCGGGTCGAGGTGCGGCGTGACCTCGGCGGTGAGCACGGGCCACTCGCGCCCCGCGTCGTACTGCCCGGGCGGGAGGTCGGTGCGCTGGGGCCGGCGGCGGCCGCCGAACCCGTGGGAGACGGTCATGGGCCCGAGGTTACGGGGCGGCGGCGGGCGCTCGCTACGGTGTGGCCATGCCTGAGCTCGTCGCCGCGCTCGACCAGGGAACGACCAGCACCCGCTGCATGGTCTTCGACCACGACGGGCGGGAGGTGGCCCGCCACCAGCTCGAGCACGAGCAGATCATGCCGCGCTCGGGCTGGGTGGAGCACGACCCCGACGAGATCTGGGAGCGCACGCGGACCGTCGCCAAGCGGGCCCTGCGCCGCGCCGGGGCCGACCTGTCCGACGTGGTCGCCGTGGGGATCACCAACCAGCGCGAGACGACCGTCGTCTGGGACCGCCGCACCGGGCGCCCCTGCTACAACGCCATCGTCTGGCAGGACACCCGCACCGACTCGATCGCCGCGGCGCTCGAGCGCGACGGGCACGCCGACCTGATCCGCGAGCGCTCCGGGCTGCCGCCGGCCACCTACTTCGCGGGCGGCAAGCTCAAGTGGATCCTCGACAACGTCGACGGGGTCCGCGAGGGCGCCGAGGCGGGCGACCTGGTCTTCGGCACGATGGACAGCTGGCTGCTGTGGAACATGACCGGCGGCATCGACGGCGGCGTGCACCTCACCGACGTCACGAACGCCTCGCGCACGATGCTGATGAACCTCGAGTCCCTGGCCTGGGACCCCGACCTGCTCGAGGTCTTCGGCGTCCCCGCGCAGATGCTCCCGGAGATCCGCCCGTCGTCGGACCCGAACCTCTTCGGCCACACCCAGTCGCGCGGCGGCCTGTGGAAGGCCGAGGTGCCGATCGCCGGGGTGCTCGGCGACCAGCACGCGGCCATGGTCGGGCAGGTCTGCCTCTCCGCGGGCGAGGCCAAGAACACCTACGGCACCGGCAACTTCCTGCTGCTGAACACCGGCGAGGAGCTCGTGCGCAGCAAGAACGGGCTGCTCTCGACCGTCTGCTACCAGCTCGGGGACGCCAAGCCCGTGTACGCGCTCGAGGGCTCGATCGCCGTCACCGGCTCGGCGATCCAGTGGCTGCGCGACCAGCTCAAGATCATCGGCGACGCCGCCGAGAGCGAGGCGCTGGCCCGGTCCGTCGACGACAACGGCGGCGTCTACTTCGTGCCCGCCTTCTCGGGGCTGTTCGCGCCCTACTGGCGCTCCGACGCCCGCGGCGCCGTGGTCGGGCTGTCGCGCTACAACACCAACGCCCACGTCGCCCGGGCGGCGCTGGAGGCGATCTGCTACCAGAGCCGTGACGTCGTCGACGCGATGGAGGCCGACTCGGGGGTGCACCTCGACGTGCTCAAGGTCGACGGCGGCGTTACCGCCAACGACCTCTGCATGCAGATCCAGTCCGACGTGCTCGGCGTCGAGGTGAGCCGGCCCGAGGTCGCCGAGACCACCGCCCTCGGGGCGGCGTACGCGGCCGGGCTCGCGGTCGGCTTCTGGTCCGACCCCGACGAGCTGCGCGCCAACTGGCACGAGGACCGGCGCTGGACCCCGCAGAAGGACGAGGCCTCCCGCGAGGAGGGCTACCGCGGCTGGAAGAAGGCCGTCGAGCGCACCTTCGGCTGGGTCGACGTCGACTGAGGGGACCTGGGCGGCTGGGGGACACTGGAGGCATGGCCTCCCTCAGCACCCCCTTGAGCCCCGCCTCCCGCGCCGACGCCCTGCGCCGGATGGGGGAGGAGGAGCTGGACGTCCTGGTGGTCGGCGGCGGCGTGGTCGGTGCCGGAGCCGCGCTCGACGCGGTGACCCGCGGCCTCAAGGTCGGGCTCGTCGAGGCCCGCGACTGGGCGGCCGGGACGTCGAGCCGCTCGAGCAAGCTCTTCCACGGCGGCCTGCGCTACCTCGAGCAGCTGAACTTCGCCCTCGTCTTCGAGGCGCTCAAGGAGCGCAAGCTCGCCCTCGAGAAGCTCTGCCCGCACCTCGCGCACCCGGTCGAGTTCCTCTACCCGCTGCAGAAGCCCGCCTTCGACCGCGGCTACGCGGGGCTCGGCATCGGCGTCTACGACGTCATGGGCGCCGGGCGGGGCGTGCCCTCGCACCTGCGGCACCACGGGAAGCGCAAGACGTACGAGGACTTCCCCTCGGCCAAGCCGGGTGCGCTGACCGGCTCGATCACCTTCTACGAGGGCCAGGTCGACGACGCGCGCCACACGATGATGATCGCCCGCACCGCGGCCCACTTCGGCGCGCTGGTCGCGAGCAGCGCCCGGGTCAGCGGCTTCACCCGGACGGCCGGGCGCATCACCGGCGCGACCGTCACCGACCTCGAGGACGGCAGCCAGGTCGAGGTGCGCGCCAAGCACGTGATCAACGCGACGGGCGTCTGGGTCGACGAGATCCAGGAGATGATCGGCGGCCGCGGCCAGTTCCGCGTGCGCGCGTCGAAGGGCATCCACCTCGTCGTGCCCCGCGAGCGCATCAGCTCGCGCACGGGGATCATCACGCGGACCGCGAAGAGCCTGCTCTTCGTCATCCCGTGGGGCAACTTCTGGTTCATCGGCACGACCGACACCGACTGGGCTCTCGACCTCGCGCACCCGGCGGCCAGCGCGGCCGACATCGACTACGTGCTCACCGAGGTCAACCGGCTGCTGGCCGACCCGCTCACCCGCGACGACGTGATCGGGGTCTACGCGGGGCTGCGGCCGCTGCTGGCCGGGGAGGACGAGTCGACGTCCAAGCTGTCGCGGGAGCACGCGGTGTCCTCGCCCGCGCCGGGCCTCACGGCGGTCGCCGGGGGCAAGTACACGACGTACCGCATCATGGCGCTCGACGCCGTCGACGCGGCCGTGCTCGACCTCGACGCCGGCACGGGGCCCTCGATCACCGAGGACGTGCCGCTGGTCGGCGCGGACGGCTACCACGCGCTGTGGAACTCGCGCCGGCTGCTGGCCGAGCGCACGGGGCTGGCGCAGAGCTGGGTGGAGCACCTGCTCAACCGCTACGGTTCGCTGCTGCCCGAGCTGCTCGACCTGATCGAGTCCGACCCGACGCTGGCCGAGCCGCTGGCCGGGGCGGCGGAGTACCTGCGGGTCGAGGCCGTGTACGCGGCCTCGCACGAGGGCGCCCTGCACCTCGACGACGTCCTGGCCCGTCGCACCCGGGCGAGCATCGAGACCTGGGACCGCGGCACGAAGGCCGCCGAGGAGGTCGCCCGCCTGGTGGCCCCGGTGCTCGGCTGGGACGACGCCGCGGTCCAGCGCGAGGTCGAGCACTACGTCGCCCGCGTCGCCGCCGAGCGCGAGTCGCAGACCCAGCCCGACGACCTCACCGCCGACGCCGCGCGCGTGGGCGCGCCGGACGTGCGGGTGGGCCCGCCGAGCTAGTCGAGCTCGTCTCGGGCCGTCTCGGGCAGCGCGACCAGGACGACGACGAGGGTGACGGCGACGAGCAGGGCGACCCACCAGCCGAAGAGCCCGGGGTGCCCGAGGCGGGCGAACAGCGTCCCGACGAAGGGCGCCGTGCCGCCGAACGCCGCGACCGTGAGCGAGTAGGGGAAGCCGATCCCGGCGGCGCGCACCCGGCCGGGCACGACCTCGGCGTTGACCGCCGCGCTGATCGAGGTGAAGCAGGCGAGCACGAGCACGCCGAGCAGGCTCACCACGAGCAGGCCGGCGAAGGAGTCGGCCGAGCGCACCAGGGCCAGCCCGGGCACGACGCCGACCGCGAAGACCACGCCGAAGACGAGGAGCACCGGGCGCCGGCCGACCCGGTCGGACAGGTGGCCGACCAGCGGCTGCACGAGCCCGAAGAAGGCCAGGGAGACCGTGCTGACCAGGAGCGCCCGCTCCAGCGGCACGCCGCCCTGCTGCGCGTAGGTCGGCAGGTAGGTCGTCCACGTGTAGTAGGCGATGGTTCCGCCCACGGTGATGCCGCAGACCAGCAGCGCCGAGCGCGGGTGGCGGCGCAGGGCCTCGAAGACGCCTGGGCGCTCGGCAGCCTCGACCGGGGCACGGGTCTCCTCCGCGCTGCGCCGGATCACCAGCCCGACGAGGGCGACGACCGCGCCGATCGCGAAGCCGATCCGCCACCCGTACGAGGCCAGCGCCTCGTCGCTGAGCCCCGCCGCGAGCAGCGCGGCGACCCCGGAGGCCACGAGCTGGCCGATGGTGGTCGAGACGTACTGGAAGGACGAGTAGAGCCCGCGCCGGCCGGTCGGAGCCGACTCGACGAGGAAGGTCGTGTTGGCGGCGTACTCGCCGCCGACGCTGAGCCCGCAGATCAGCCGTCCGAGCACGAAGACGACGGGGGCGAGGAGCCCGACCTGCGCGTAGGTCGGGCTGACCGCGAGGACCAGGCTGCCCAGGCCCATGGTGAGGATCGTCAGGGTGAGGGTGTTCTTGCGGCCCCACCGGTCGGCGAGCGAGCCGATCAGCAGGCCGCCGAGCGGGCGCAGGAAGAAGCCGACGGCGAAGACCGCGAAGGAGCTCAGCACCGCCGAGATCTCGTCGCCGCCGAAGATCACACGGGCGAAGACCGGGGTCAGGAACGTGTAGAGGTACCAGTCGTACCACTCGACGGCGTTGCCGACCGAGGCCGCGACGACCTGGCGCGGACCGCGGCGCTGGGCCCGGGCGCGCTGCTCCTGCTGGTCCCGGGCTGCCGCTCATCACGGGCGCGTCAGAGGCCCTGGCGGCCCGTGTGGCCCGGGGCGTTGCGCATCCGCTCGGCCTGCTCGGCCGCGGCGTCGACCTTGCCCTGGCGGCGCGCCGCCTCCTCCTCGCTGATGCCGTTGTTCTGCTCGGGGTGACGCAGCTCGTCCATGCTGTCGCCCGGCTTGACGCCGGCCTTCATGTCCGACGGGCCCTCGGTGCTGGTCTGCTCGCTCATGGTCCCTTCCTACCCCGGCGGCGCGAGCCGCATCAGCCCGGCCTGCGTTGGGGAGAAGCCGCAGCGGGCGTAGAAGGGGTGCAGGTGGGGCTCGAAGTCGACGTGCAGCCACGCGCAGCCGGCCTCGACGGTGGCCCCGGCCGCGCGCCGGACCAGCTCGGCGCCGATGCCCTCGCCCTGCCGCTCGGGCGCGACGCAGGTGTCCAGCAGGAAGGCGTGCAGCCCGCCGTCCCAGCCGACGTTGACGAAGCCGACCAGCTCGACCCGCGTGGTCACGCGCCCGACCGTGTACGCCTCGACCCAGGTCAGGCTGTGCTGGTGCAGCCGCGTGTTCCAGGGCAGCACCGGTCCGGGCCCACCCGACCCGGCGCCGAAGGCGGCGTCGTGCAGTGCGGACAGGGCGACGTCGTCGACGGGGCCTCGCACCCGGTACCCGACGGTCGCCCCCACGACGCCTCCTCTAGTCCTCGGGCACGTAGTCGAGGTTGGGGGCGAGCCAGCGCTCGGCCTCGCCGAGCGTCCAGCCCTTGCGCTGCGCGTACTCCGACACCTGGTCGCGCCCGAGGCGGCCGACCACGAAGTACTGGCTCTGCGGGTGGCTGAAGTACCAGCCGCTCACCGCCGCGCCCGGCCACATCGCCATCGACTCGGTCAACGAGATGCCGACCGTGCGCTCCACGTCGAGCAGGTCCCAGAGCAGCTGCTTCTCCGTGTGGTCGGGGCAGGCGGGGTAGCCCGGCGCGGGCCGGATGCCGCGGTAGCGCTCGGCGATGAGGTCGTCGTTGCCGAGGTGCTCGTCGGCGGCGTAGCCCCAGAACTCGCGGCGCACCCGCTGGTGGAGCCGCTCGGCGAAGGCCTCGGCGAGGCGGTCGGCCAGCGACTCGAGCAGGATCGCGCCGTAGTCGTCGAGGTCGGCCTTGAACGCCTTCACGCGCTCTGCGGAGCCGTGCCCGGCGGTCACCGCGAACGCCCCGGCGTAGTCGGCGACGCCGCTCTCCTTCGGCGCGACGAAGTCGGCCAGCGACCGGTTGGGCACGCCCTCGCGGTGCTCGCCCTGCTGGCGCAGGTGGTGCAGCACGGTGCGCACCGAGCTGCGCGACTCGTCGGTGTAGAGCTCGAGGTCGTCGCTCCCGACCCGGTTGGCCGGGAACAGCCCGAAGGTGCCGGCCGCGCGCAGCCACTTCTCGCGGCTGAGCTGGTCGAGCATCCGCTGCGCGTCGTCGTAGAGGCGTCGCGCCACGTCCGACGTGGCCGGGTTGTGCAGCAGGTCGGGGAAGCGCCCCCGCATCTCCCAGGCGCTGAAGAAGGGGCTCCAGTCGATGTAGGAGCGCAGCTCGTCGAGGTCGTAGTCCTCGAAGGTGCGCGTGAAGGACGCCACCGCGTGCGAGCCGGTCGGCTCCTCGGAGGTGTGCACGTCGCGGGCCTGCTGCAGGAGCATGCGCGGGCGTACGGGGCGGTGGTGGTCGGGGCCCTCCCAGACGAGCGGGGTCGCGTGCGCCCTGGCCTGGGCGTACGAGCGCAGCGGCCGCTCGGTGCGCTTGGCCCCGTGCCGCTCGCGCAGCGACGCGTAGTCGGCGGCGACGGATTCCAGCAGCGCGGGCCGGCGCTCGTCGGAGAGCAGCGACGCGACCGTGGGCACCGAGCGCGACGCGTCCTTGACCCAGACGACGGGGCCCGAGTACTGCGGGGCGACCTTGACCGCGGTGTGCGCGCGCGAGGTGGTCGCGCCGCCGAGCAGCAGCGGGATGGTGAACCCCTGCCGCTCCATCTCGCGGGCGAGGTTGACCATCTCGTCGAGCGAGGGGGTGATCAGCCCGGAGACGCCGATCAGGTCGGCGCCCATGGCCCGCGCGGTCTCGAGGATCTTCTGGCCGGGGACCATCACGCCGAGGTCGACGACCTCGTAGTTGTTGCACTGCAGCACGACGCCGACGATGTTCTTGCCGATGTCGTGGACGTCGCCCTTGACCGTGGCCATGACGACGAGGCCGTTGGTCGTGGAGTCGCCGGGCTGCCGCTCGGCGTCGATGAACGGCACCAGGTGGGCCACCGCGCGCTTCATGACGCGCGCCGACTTCACGACCTGGGGCAGGAACATCTTCCCGGCGCCGAAGAGGTCGCCGACCCGGCCCATGCCGTCCATCAGCGGGCCCTCGATGACGTCGAGCGGACGTCCGCCGGCCGCCGCGAGCTCGAGGCGCAGCTCCTCGGTGTCCTCGACGACGAAGGCGTCGAGGCCGTGCACGAGCGCGTGGCTGATCCGCTCGCGCACCGGCAGCGAGCGCCACTCCTGCGCGTCGACGGTGCTCGCGCCCCGGTCCTGGAGCCCGTACTCGGTGGCGACCTCGAGCAGCCGCTCGGTGGCGTCGGGGCGGCGGTTCAGGACGACGTCGGTGATCCGCTCGCGCAGGTCGGGCTCGATGTCGTCGTAGACCGCGAGCGCGCCCGCGTTGACGATGCCCATGTCGAGGCCGGCCTCGATGGCGTGGAAGAGGAACACCGCGTGGATGGCCTCGCGCACCGGGTTGTTGCCGCGGAAGGAGAACGAGACGTTCGAGATGCCGCCGGAGACCAGCGCGCCGGGCAGGCTCTTCTTGATCCAGCGCACCGCCTCGATGAAGTCGACCCCGTAGGTGGCGTGCTCCTCGATGCCCGTGGCCAGGGCGAAGACGTTCGGGTCGAAGATGATGTCGGTCGCCGGGAAGCCGACCTCGTCGACGAGGAGGTCGTACGCCCGCTGGCACACGTCCTGGCGGCGCTCGAGGGTGTCGGCCTGGCCGTCCTCGTCGAAGGCCATGACCACCACCGCCGCGCCGTGCTTGCGCGCCAGCCGGGCGTGGGCGAGGAAGGGCTCGACGCCCTCCTTGAGCGAGATCGAGTTGATGATCGTCTTGCCCTGCAGAGCCTTGACGCCGGCCTCGACGACCTCCCACTTGGAGGAGTCGACCATCACCGGGACGCGGCAGATGTCGGGCTCGGTCGCGACGAGGCGGGTGAACCGCTCCATCGCGGCGACGCCGTCGATCATGCCCTCGTCCATGTTGATGTCGATCACCTGCGCGCCGGCCTCGACCTGCTGGCGCGCGACGTCCAGCGCGGTGGCGTAGTCGCCGGCTTTGATCAGGTTCCGGAAGCGGGCCGAGCCGGTGATGTTGGTCCGCTCGCCGATGTTGACGAACAGCGACTCCTCGGTCACCGTCAGCGGCTCCAGGCCCGACAGCCGCAGCGCGGGAGCGACCTCGGCCGGCTCGCGGGCCACGCCGCCGGCCTCCGGCGCGACGGCGGCGGCGAGCGCGGCGATGTGCTCCGGCGTCGTGCCGCAGCAGCCGCCGACGATGTTGACCAGGCCCGAGCGCGCGAACTCCCCGAGCACACGGGCCAGGTCCTCCGGCGTCTCGTCGTACTCGCCGAACGCGTTCGGCAGGCCGGCGTTGGGGTGGGTGGAGACGAAGGTGTCGGCGATGCGCGACAGCTCGGCGACGTAGGGGCGCAGGTCGCCGGCGCCCAGGGCGCAGTTCAGGCCGACGGCGAGCGGCTGGGCGTGGCGCACCGAGTCCCAGAACGCCTCGGTGACCTGGCCCGAGAGCGTGCGGCCGGACGCGTCGGTGATCGTCCCGGAGATGATCACCGGCCAGCGCCGGCCGTGCTCCTCGAAGAGCGTCTCGACCGCGAAGATCGCCGCGCGGGCGTTGAGGGTGTCGAAGATCGTCTCGATGATCAACGCGTCGGCGCCGCCGTCGACCAGGCCGCGCGCCTGCTCGAGGTAGGCCTCCACGAGCTCGTCGAAGGTGACGTTCCGGGCGCCCGGGTCGTTGACGTCGGGGGAGATCGAGGCGGTGCGGTTCGTCGGGCCGATCGCCCCCAGGACCCAGCGCGGACGACCCGTGCGCGCCGCGACGGCGTCGCAGGCCCGGCGGGCGACCTGCGCGGCCGCGAGGTTGACCTCGTACGCGAGCGCGCTCATGCCGTAGTCGGCCAGCGAGATGCGCTGGGCGTTGAAGGTGTTGGTCTCGACGAGCTCGGCGCCGGCGTCCAGGTACTGCGTGTGCAGGCGCTCGATGAGGTCGGGCTGGGTGAGGTTCAGCACGTCGTTGTTGCCCTGCACGTCGCTCGGCCAGTCGGCGAACCGCTCGCCGCGGAAGTCGGCCTCGCCGAGGCCCTGCTGCTGCAGCAGCGTGCCCATGGCGCCGTCCATCACCACGACGCGCTCGCGCATCAGCGCGGCCAGCTCGCTGGTCGCGTCCGGACGGTGCTCGATGGTCGCCACGACTTCCCCTGGGGCTGCTGCAGGTGTCCCGACCAGTGTCGGACCTGACGGTCCAGGATAGGTGCGCGGGCCGCGGCCGGACCGGCTTCCCGCCCGGCGGACGGCGCCGGCGGCGCCACGCCGTACGGTGGTCGCGTGGCCCAGAGACTGACGCCCCTCGAGGTCTCCCTGCTGGCCCTCGACACCGCTCACACCCCCGAGCACGTCGGCACGGTCGTCGTCCTCGGCCCGGGTCCGGACGGCGAGGCCCTCGATCTCGACGCCGTCACCGCGCTGGTCGCGGACCGGGTCGCGTACGTGCCCCGCTACCGCCAGCGCGTGCTCTCCGTCCCCGGCCGCCTCGCCGCTCCCGTGTGGGCGGACGACGACGACTTCGACCTCTCCTTCCACGTGAGACCGGCGGCGCTGCCGCGCCCGGGCCGTCCCGACCAGCTGCGCGCCTACGTCGCCTCCGTGCTCGCGCGCCGGCTCGACCGGTCGCGCCCGCTGTGGGAGCTGCACGTCGTCGAGGGGCTGGAGGGCGGCCGGGTCGCGCTGGTGGAGAAGTCGCACCTCGCCCTCGTGGACGGCGGCGACACCGTCGACCTGGCCCAGGTGCTCCTCGACGCCGACCCCGCACCCGTCGTGGACGGCGCCCCCGAGTGGCACCCCGGCCTGGAGCCGTCGCCGACGGACCTCGTCGTCGGGGCCCTGTGGGAGAGCGCGCAGGACCCGGTCAAGGCGGTCGACAACGTGCGCGGCCTGGTGACGGGCGCGCTCGGGGTCGCTCTCGCGGTCGGCGAGGTCGTCGGCGGCACCCTCGGGTCGGGCCTCGGCACGCTGGCCGAGGACGCGCTGCGCGGCGGCCGGCCGCGCGCCGGGTCCCCGCTCGCGGGCGCGGTGTCGCAGCACCGGCGGTTCGCGACGGCCCGCGTCCGGCTCGCCGACCTGCAGGCGGTGCACGCCGCGCACGGGCACACGGTCAACGACGTCGTCCTCGCCGCGCTCGCCGGCGGGCTGCGCGCGTGGCTGCTGACCCGCGGGGACCTCCGCAGCCGGACGAGCCTGCGCGCGCTCGTGCCGATGAGCGTCGTCGAGGACGAGGGTGGCACCTCCTCGCTCGGCGTGCAGGTCGCGCCGCACGTGCAGGACCTGCCCGTGGGCGAGGCCAACGCGCTGATGCGGCTGCACCAGGTCGCGTACGGGTCGAAGGCGCACCGCAGCAGCGGACGTGCCGTCGACGCGCGGACGCTGACCGACATCGCCGGGTTCGCGCCGGCGACGCTGCACGCCCTCGGCGTCCGTGTCGCCGCCGAGACCGTCCGCCGCCCGCACGACCTCCTGGTCACGAACGTGCCCGGGCCGCAGGCCCCGCTCTTCGCCGGCACCGCGCCCGTCGAGGAGACCTATCCCGTCGTCCCGCTCGGGCCGGGCCACCTGCTCGCCGTCGGGGTGACGTCCTACGACGGCGACGTGTACTTCGGCCTCACCGCCGACCGTCGCGCCGTCGGCGACCTCGACGTCCTCGTCCAGTGCCTCGAGGACGCCGTCGAGGAGCTCGTGGGCACGACCGAGCAGACAGGTCGCCGCCAGCCCACCCGTGCCCGTCGCAAGAAGGCCGCCCCGCGCGCCGAGCCAGGAGAGTCCGCATGAGCACGACCGCCTTCGCCCCCGTGACGCCGGAGCAGGCCCGCCGCCTGCGGGACGGCGCGGACGGGGACGCGCTCGGCCCGCTACACGCTCATGCCGCCGGTCCGGCCCTGCGCGAGGCGCACGGGCTCGGTGCGTCCGACGACGAGGAGGCCGGGTTCGTCGCGCTCGGCTACGCCGGGCTCGCCGCCCTGGTCGCCCACCCCGCACCCCGCCTGGTCCTTGCGGTGGACCTGGACGACGCGCAGGTGCGCACGTCCGGCGACCACTTCGGGACCGTCGAGGTCAGCGGGCTGCGGTGGGCGCAGGTCACCGCGGTCTTCGGCGACGAGCCCGGCGCAGCCGACGACCTGGCCGAGGCCCGCCGCCTCGTGGCCGGCCGCAGCGTCGAGGACGTCGCGGACGACGACGAGGTCGTCGGCCTGGTCGACCGCTGGGACCTCCTCTGGTACGCCCCCGAGGAGCTCGACACCGCCTCGGCCTGACGGCGAGCGCCGCTCAGGCGGCGGTGGGCACGCCCTCCTGCTGGGTCTCTCCTGTCGCGCCCAGGTCCCACAGCGCGTCGGTGAACGCGCTGCGGCCGAGGCGCAGCGTCCCGTGGTTGGTCACGGCGAAGAGGAAGCCGGTGGGGGACCGGTAGAGGTAGGTGCCCTCGACCGGTTGTCGTCGTCGCCAGCGGCCGTTCGTCACGGCCCGGTGGTGGTGACGGGTCAGGGGGCCGAGGTTGTGCAGACCGGTCTGGCCCGGTGGTCCGCCGGTCTCGAGGGGGACGAAGGGCACGGTGTGGTCGGCGTCGAGCGTCCGGCTCGTCGCCTGGCCGAAGGGGAAGACGTCGACGGGGTTGCGGAGGACCAGCGCGTCGCGGAGGCGGCCCGGCACCTCGTACGCGTCGACCGGTGCTGTCGTGACCGGGTCGACGACCGGCCGGACCGTGACGCTGCAGCCGGTATCGGCCAGCCACTCCCGCACCTGCGCGAGCGTGAGCGCCTCCCCGTGCTCGGGTCGGACGAGCCCCTCGCCGGCGCGCACGGTGGTGTCGCTGAGGTGGAGGTGCAGGACGACCCGCGGGCGGGCGGCGCGGGCCAGCCGCGCGACTGCCGTGGGGTCGGTGGCCGACCCGAGCCGAGAGGGCACGGTCAGGTCGAGCGAGGGGTCGGGGCGCGGGTCGGGCTCGACCAGGTCGGCCGGCAGGAGCGGCTCGGCCTCGCCCGTCTGGCGGTCGGCGTCACCGGCGTGGGCGAGGAGCAGCGCGAGCGCCTTGGCGGGCTGGGCGAGGACGCCGACGGCCTTGGCGCGCCGCGCGTCCGCGTCGTCGCGGTCGCCCTCGAGGGCGAGGAGGTCGGCGATGCGGTCGACCACCGCGAGGAACCACGTCACGTCGCCCGAGGCGGCCTTGGCCACGAGCGTCTTGAGCCCGTGCTCGCCGTCGAACGCCCAGACGCCGACCGAGGTGGCCGCGGCCTGCTCGCGCTGCCGGGCCGCCTCGGGGTCGGCCTCGAGCACCGCGGCGGTGAGCAGCCGACGGAACCGCGCCCACGGCAGCAGCGGCAGGAAGCCGCACAGCCGGGTGTCGACCTCGACCGCCTGCTCCCAGGCCAGCGCGTGGGTCGCCTGGGCCACGGCCCTCGCCTGCCACTGCCGCACCGACCCGGCGGTGACCAGCGCCCAGAGCCGCGGGAGCCGGTGGCGGACGTCGAGAGCGTCGGCGATCAGCATCCGCGCGGACGTGCCGCCGGTGCCGCGCAGGGCGCCGAGCTCGAGCGCGCAGTGCTCCGAGACCTGCGGGCAGCCGTCGCCGCCCCACGCGACCGACCGCTCGACCACGGGTCCGTACTCGTGCTGCCGGGTGCCGTCGGGGTCGAGGTAGTGGGCGTCCGCCCACGCCGCCGCCAGCACCAGCTCCTCGCACTCGGCCTCGACCAGCGCCGTGTGCGCGGCGGCGATGCGCGCGGACAGCTGCGCTACCGTCGCCACCTCCACCGCCGGATCGAACATACGAGCGATTCTGCCGCGACCCACTGACAGTTTCTGCTGCCCGCGATGAGTCGGGCCATCGCCCGTGGTCTCATCGCCGACCGCACCGGCAGACCGCGCAGGAGGAGCACCCCATGGGCGCCATCAAGGTCCACGAGTTCACCACCCTCGACGGGTCCGTCGGGGTGCCGATGTGGACGGCCGACTTCCCGTGGACCGACCAGCAGACCGAGGACACCGCCGCCCTGACGCGGGACGCGCACGCGATCCTGCTGGGCCGGACGACCTACGAGATGTTCGCGCCGGGCTGGTCGCAGCGCACGGCCGACGACGACCCGGGGGCGCCCTTCTTCAACGACACCCGCAAGTACGTCGTCTCGAGCACGCTCACCGAACCCTCCTGGGGCCCGGCAACCGTCCTGCCCTACGACGCGGCGCGGATCGCCCGGCTCAAGGACGAGGTCGACGGCGACGTCTACGTCAGCGGCAGCGGGACGCTCGTCCGGGCGCTGCTGGCCGACGGGCTGGTCGACGAGCTGCACCTGTTCGTCTACCCGGTCGGTCTGGGCGAGGGTCCCTACCTCGTCCCGCCGGGCACCCCGAAGATCGCGCTGGGCCTGCTGTCGGCGACCCCGTACGAGAACGGCGTCGTGCACCTGACCTACGGGCCTGCCGGCTCCTGACCACCCAGGGCAGACTGACCCCATGCCACGCTCGATCTGGAAGGGCGCGATCTCCTTCGGCCTGGTCACGATCCCGGTGAAGCTCTACTCCGCCACCGAGGAGAAGGACATCGCCTTCCGGCAGGTGCACGCCTCCGACGGAGGCCGGATCAAGTACCGCCGGGTCTGCGAGATCGACGGCGAGGAGATCCCTTTCCCCGAGATCGCCAAGGGCTACGAGCTCGCCGACGGGCGCATGGTCATCCTCGAGAAGGAGGACTTCGACAACCTCCCGCTGGCCACGACGAAGGCCGTCGAGGTCGTCCAGTTCGTGGCCGAGGACGAGGTCGACCCCACCTACTTCAACAAGACCTACTTCATGCAGGCCGACGGCCCGGGCACCAAGCCGTACGTGCTGCTGCGCGACGCGCTGGTCAAGACCGGGCAGTGCGCGCTGGTGAAGGTCGCGCTGCGCTCGCGGGAGGCGCTCGCGCTGGTGCGACCGCGCGACGGGCTCCTCGTCATGCACACGATGCTCTGGCCCGACGAGCTGCGCTCCGGCGAGTTCGCCGCGCCGCCGGAGACGGTGTCGGTCTCCGACGCCGAGGTGACGATGGCCCAGTCCTTCATCGAGGCGCTGTCGGGCGACTTCAAGCCCGAGGAGTACACCGACGCCTACCGCGAGGCGCTCGAGGAGGTCGTGCAGAGCAAGGCCTCGGGCGTGGCGATGCCCGAGCAGACCGAGGCGCCCAAGGAGGCGGAGGTCGTCGACCTGGTCGCCGCTCTGCGGGCCTCGGTCGAGGCGGCCAAGAAGCGGCGCGCGGAGGGCTCGGCCGCGGCGACCGGCTGACGGCGACCGGCTGAGCGGACGGCCTCAGCCCTGCGGGTGCTCGGCGAGCCAGCGGTCGCCCGCGCGCTGCTGGGTGCGGAAGCCGGCCAGGACGGCCGGGGCCGCGCCCTGCTCGAGCTTGCGGCCGAGCAGCGGGACGTTGACCTTCAGCTCGCCGGTGAGGTTGACCGTGGTGCCGCGGCCACCGGGCCGCAGGCGGAGCTTGCCGTTCAGCGACACCGGCTGCTTGTCGACGGTGAGGCGGAGGTCGGCGTCGCGGGAGCCGTCGGGGCCCGCCTCACCCCAGACCGTCTCCTCGAGGATCGTCAGCTCGGGTCCGGTGAAGCGCGCCGCGGAGTCGGGCGCGGGCAGCGTGCGCGACGTCCAGGTCCGCGGGGCGTCGACCTCGACCGCCGAGCGGAGCGACTCGCTGTCGACGCAGACCTGCTCCTGGTAGCCGCGGTCCACCATCATCGCGTAGACGGTGGCCGGGTCGGCGGCGAAGTCGAGGTCGGTCGAGATGTCCATGCCGCCATCCAACCAGAGGCCGTTAACGTGGACGGGACGCACGACGGCGTGCGGCGGCAGCGGTGAACGGATGGGTGTGGTGACGACGTACGAGGTCGGGCTCGAGCAGGACAAGACCGACAAGATCGCGGCGGTGGCCGACGCGGGCCGGGCGGTGGCCAGCGAGCTGGGCCAGGACCCCGAGGCCGTGGCGACGTTCATGGCGCACTACTTCCGCCACGTCGACCCCTCCGACCTCGAGGACCGCACGGTCTCCGACCTGCTGTCGGTCGTGGAGAGCCACTACCGCGCGGCCCTCGTGCGCGAGCCCGGCCAGGACGTCGTCCGCGTCGTCGGCCGCCGCGGCAGCGAGGACACCCCGGACGGCGTCGGGGGCGCCACGGTGCTGCAGGTCGTGACCGACGACCTCCCCTTCCTCGTCGACTCGGTGACCATCGAGGTGCTGCGCCAGGGCTGGACGATCCGCGAGGTGTTCCACCCCCAGTTCCTCGTGCTGCGCGACGCCGGGGGCCGGCTGAGCCGCCTCATACGGTCGGCCGAGGCGGCCGAGCAGCCGGCCACCCTGCACGAGTCCTGGATGCACCTCGAGCTGCTGCCGCCGGCCCGGCTCGGGTCCGAGGACGTAGCCGGGGCCGACCTCGAGCGGGGTGTGCACGAGGTGCTCGACCTCGTCGGGCTCGCGGTGGTTGACTGGGAGCCCATGGCCGAGCGTGCGGTCGCGGTGTCGCGCGAGCTCGCCGAGGAGGTCGCCGGGAGCGGTCCGCGCGGCGGTGCCGGCGGCGAGGCCGACCAGGCCCGCGAGCTGCTCGACTGGCTGAGCGACAACCACTTCACGTTCCTGGGCGCCCGTGACTACGCCCTGACCGGCAGCGGCGAGGACGCCGCGTACGAGCCGGTCGAGGGCACCGGCCTCGGCATCCTCCGCGAGGGCGAGGCCGCCGGAGGCTTCGCGGCGTTGCCGCGGCTCGACGGCCCGCCCGCGCTGCTCGTGGTCACCAAGGCCGACACGCGCTCGCGGGTGCACCGCCCCGCCTACCTCGACTACATCGGGCTGCGCCGCTTCGACGCCGAGGGCCGCGTCGTCGGCGAGCACCGCTTCCTCGGGCTCTTCTCGACGACGGCCTACTCCGAGAGCGTCGCCCGGGTGCCGGTGCTGCGGCAGAAGGCGCAGGCGGTGCTCGAGCGCTCCGGCTACGACCGGGCCAGCCACGGCGGCAAGGCGGTCGTCGACACCTTGGAGACCTACCCCCGCGACGAGCTCTTCCAGACCCCCGTCCCCGAGCTCTCGGAGACGGTCGAGCGGATCGCGCACCTCAAGGAGCGCCGCCAGGTCCGCATCTTCACGCGCGCCGACCCGTACGGGCGCTTCGTCTCCTGCCTCGTCTACCTGCCGCGCGACCGCTACACCGGCACGGTGCGCCGCAAGATGGAGCAGGTGCTGCTCGACCGCCTGGGCGGGGCGAGCATCGACGACAGCGCGCGCGTCACCGACGCCGTGCTGGCGCGGCTGCACGTCGTCGTGCGGATGCCGGCGCGCCGGACGCCGGAGGCGCTCGGCTCGGCCATCGACCTGCGCGGGCTCGAGCGCGACCTCACCGCGGCGACGCGGACCTGGGACGACGAGTTCGCCGACCTGCTGAGCGGCACCCCGGCCGCCGACCGGCTCGGGACCCTGCTGCGCGCGCTGCCCGAGGGCTACAAGGAGGACTACTCCCCGCGCCAGGGCCGCCTCGACCTCGTCGCGCTGGCCGACCTGGAGAGCGGGGCCGACATGGCCCTCGCCCTCTACGCCCCCGACCGGGCCGACGACGAGGCCGACCTGCGCCTCAAGATCTTCCGCCGCGACGTGTCGCTCTCGCTCTCGCAGCTGCTGCCGCACCTGACCCGCCTCGGCGTCGACGTCATCGACGAGCGTCCCTACGAGCTCGAGGCGGGCGGGACCGACCGGGCCTGGATCTACGACTTCGGGCTGCGGGTGCCGGGCGGGCGCGAGGCCGTGGCGCGCGACTGGGACGAGGCCGGGCGGCAGCGGTTCGTCGCCGCGTTCCGGGCCGCGTACGAGGGCGAGGCCGAGTCCGACGCCTTCTGCGCGCTGGTCATGGCCGCCGGCCTCGGCTGGCGCGAGGTCAGCGTGCTGCGGACCGTCGGCCACTACCTGCGCCAGGGCGGCGTCTCCTACAGCCAGACCTACATGGCCCAGGCGCTCGTCGCGAACACCGCCATCGCCCGGCGCCTCTTCGAGCTCTTCGCGGTGCGCTTCGACCCGGCGTCGGGGCTGTCGCTGCCCGAGCGGACCGCCCGCGCGGCCGAGCTCGGGGCGGCCGTGGAGACGGCGCTCGACGACGTCTCCAGCCTCGACCAGGACAAGATCGTCCGTTCGTTCCTGGCGGTGCTGCGCGCCCTCGTGCGGACGAACTTCTACCGCGCGGGACGCCCGGCGCTGGCGCTGAAGCTCCGGCCGCGCGAGGTGCCGGACCTGCCCGAGCCGCGCCCCGCGTACGAGATCTTCGTGCACTCGCCGCGCGTGGAGGGCACGCACCTGCGCTTCGGCGCGGTCGCTCGCGGCGGGCTGCGGTGGTCGGACCGCGCCGAGGACTTCCGCACCGAGATCCTCGGGCTGGTCAAGGCGCAGACGGTCAAGAACACCGTCATCGTGCCGACCGGGGCCAAGGGCGGCTTCGTGCCGCGGCGGCTGCCCGACCCCTCGGTGGACCGCGACGCCTGGCTGGCCGAGGGCGTGGCCTGCTACAAGGTCTTCATCGCCAGCCTGCTCGACGTGACCGACAACCTCGTCGGCTCCGGCGAGGCCCAGCAGGTCGTGCCGCCGCCGGACGTCGTGCGCCACGACGGCGACGACCCCTACCTCGTCGTCGCCGCCGACAAGGGCACCGCGACCTTCTCCGACACGGCCAACCAGATCGCCCTCGACGAGGGCTTCTGGCTCGGCGACGCCTTCGCCTCGGGCGGCTCGGTCGGCTACGACCACAAGGCGATGGGCATCACCGCGCGCGGCGCCTGGGAGTCGGTCGTGCGCCACTTCCGCGAGCTCGGGATCGACCCCGACGCCGACGACTTCACCTGCGTCGGCATCGGCGACATGAGCGGCGACGTCTTCGGCAACGGCATGCTGCTCTCCGAGCACGTCCGGCTCGTCGCCGCCTTCGACCACCGCCACGTCTTCCTCGACCCCGACCCGGACCCCGCGCGCAGCTTCGCCGAGCGGCGCCGGCTCTTCGGGCTGCCGCGCTCGAGCTGGGCCGACTACGACGCCTCGCTGATCTCCGCGGGCGGCGGCGTCTACCCGCGCACGCTCAAGTCGGTGCCGGTGAGCGAGCCGGTACGCCGGGCGCTCGGGCTGGCGGAGGGCGTCACGGCCCTCGACCCGACGTCGTTGATCAGCGCCGCGCTCAAGGCGCCCGTCGACCTGCTGTGGAACGGCGGCATCGGCACCTACGTCAAGGCCTCGACCGAGACCGACGCCGCGGTCGGCGACCGGGCCAACGACGGGCTGCGGGTGGACGGTGCGGACCTGCGCGCCCGCTGCGTCGGCGAGGGCGGCAACCTCGGGCTCACCCAGCTCGGACGCATCGAGTACGCCACCCGCGGCGGCAAGATCAACACCGACTTCATCGACAACTCGGCCGGCGTCGACACCTCCGACCACGAGGTCAACATCAAGATCCTGCTGGCGCCAGACGTCGAGGACGGTTCGCTGGCGCCGCAGGAGCGCCTGCGGCTGCTGGCGTCGATGACCGACGACGTGGCGCAGCTCGTGCTGGCCCACAACGTGTCGCAGAACCTCGCGCTCGCCAACGCCGAGGCGCAGGCCGCCGACATGGCGCGGGTGCACGGGGAGTGGATCGACCGGCTCGAGGAGCACGGGCTCATCGACCGCGAGATCGAGTTCCTCCCCGACGAGGAGACGCTCGACGCTCGACGCGCCAAGGACCGCGGTCTCACCTCGCCCGAGCTCGCCGTGCTGCTCGCGTACACCAAGATCGTCCTCTCCGACGAGGTCGGGCGCAGCGAGCTGCCCGACGACCCGGACCTGGCCGACCGGCTCGTCGACTACTTCCCGCCGGCGCTGCGCGGGGCGTGGACCGCGCAGATGCGCAGCCACCGGCTGCACCGCGAGATCGTCACCACGGTCGTGGTCAACCGCTTCGTCGACACCGCCGGCATCACCTGCTTCCACCGGCTGTCCAGCGAGACCGGCGCGACGGCGCCCGAGCTGGTGCAGGCCCACATCGCGGCGCGCGAGCTCTTCGGCGCGGCCGGGCTGGAGGAGCGGATCGCCCGCCTCGACCACGCCGTGCCCGCCGACGTGCAGACCCGCATGCGCCTCGTCGTGCGCACGTCGGTGGAGCGGGTCGCCCGCTGGCTGGTCAACGAGCGTCCGCGCCCGCTGCGCATCTCGGCGATCGTCGAGGAGCTGGCGCCCGGCGTCCGCGCGGTCGTCGCGTCGCTGCCCGGCACGCTGGGGGAGCGGGAAGCGGCGGCCGTGGCCGAGCGCGCCGAGGAGCTGCGCGCGGCCGGCGTGCCCGATGACCTGGCCGCCGACGTGGCCGTGCTGCCGGCCGCCTGGGGCTCGCTGTCGGCGGTCACGACCGCGCGGCGCGAGGACCTCGACCCGACGGTGGTGGCCCGGGTGCACTTCGACCTGGCCCAGCGCCTCGGCCTGGACCGCCTCGTCGCCCGGGTGACGGCGCTGCCACGCCAGGACCGCTGGTCGACCATGGCCCGGGCCGCGCTGCGCGACGACCTGCACTCCGCGCACGCGCGGCTGACCGCGCAGGTGGTCGGTGAAGGTTCCGACCACTCGGCGAGCCTCGCCGACGAGTCGGTGGACACCGCCGCGGACCTGGTGGCGGCCTGGGAGCGCGGGACGCCGGGCGTGGCGCAGGCGCGGGCGACCCTGCGCTCGGCGTTGACCGGCACGACCGACCTGGCCAAGGCGTCGGTCGCGCTGCGGGTGGTGCGGGGCCTGGTCGACTGACGGCTCGTCCAGAGGGCGGGGGCGTTCGACCCGCGTGGTAGGTCTGGAGCCATGCGGATCGACCTCCACACGCACTCGAACGTCTCCGACGGCACCGACACCCCGGCCGAGCTCGTCGTCGCGGCCGCAAAGGCCGGCCTCGACGTGGTCGCGCTGACCGACCACGACACGTTCGACGGGCTGGACCGCGCGGTCGCCGCCGGCCGCGACCACGGCGTCGAGGTCGTGCGTGGCCTCGAGCTCTCCTGCTCGCACGAGCACCAGAGCGTGCACCTGCTCGCGTACGGCGCCGACCCCGAGGCGGCCGCGCTCGCGCAGGAGATGGTCCGGGTGCGCGAGGGCCGCACAGGGCGGCTGCGCCCGGTGCTCGACCTGCTCGAGGGGCTCGGGGTGCCCGTGACCGAGGAGCAGGTGATGGCGCAGGTCGGCTCGTCGCCGTCGGTGGGGCGCCCCCACATCGCGGACGCGCTCGTGGAGGCCGGCTGGGTCGCCGACCGGCGCGAGGCGTTCGACCGCTTCCTCGCCGACGGCGGGCCCGCGCACGTGGCGCGCTACGCGATCGAGGTCGCGCACGGCATCGACCTCGTCCACGCCGCGGGCGGCGTCGCGGTGATCGCCCACCCCTGGGGCCGGGGCCGGGAGGGGCTGCTGCCGCCGGACTACCTCGCCGAGCTCGTCGCCGAGCACCACCTCGACGGCATCGAGGTCGACCACCAGGACCACGACGCGGACGCCCGCGCCCGGCTGTGGCGCCTGGTCGACGAGCTGGGCGTGCTCGGCACCGGCTCGAGCGACTACCACGGCACCGGCAAGACCGACCACGACCTCGGGGTGAACACGACCCGCCCCGAGGTCTACGACGAGCTCCGCCTCCGGCTGCGCGTCGCCGTCTGAGCCCGGTCAGGCCTCCGGCGCGGCGATCGCGTCGAGGCGGGCGACCTGCTCCTCGGAGAGCGTCACGCCGGCCACGGCGAGGTTCTCCTCGAGGTGCGCGAGCGACGACGTCCCCGGGATAAGCAGGACGCTGTCGTCGTGGGCCAGCAGCCAGGCGAGCCCGACCTGGGCGGGCGTGGCGCCGACCTCGGCCGCGACGGCCTGCACGACCTCGTCCTCGACGACCTTCGGCATGCCCGGGAAGGCGCCGCCGAGCGGGAAGTAGGGCACGTAGGAGATGCCGTGGTCGGAGCAGAGGCGCAGCACGTCCTCGTCGCCGCGGGCGAGGACGCCGTACGCGTTCTGCACGGTGACGACGTCGGCCTGCTCGATCGCCTGCACGACCTGGTCACGCGTGGCGGTGGAGATGCCGACGCCGGCGATGAGGCCGTCCTCGCGCAGGGTGACCATCGCGCCCAGCAGGTCCTCCAGCGGCGCCTGCCCGGGGACGGGGTGCTCCTGCAGCCGCAGGTTCACCGCGGCGAGCCGCTCGATGCCCAGGGTGCGCAGGTTGGTCTCGACGTCCTCGCGGATGTCGGCCGGCGTCAGGGCCGGGAGCCACTGGCCCTTGGCGTCGCGACGGGCTCCCACCTTCGAGACGATCGCGAGGTCGTCGGCGTACGGGTGCAGCGCCTCGCGGATCAGCTCGTTGGAGACGTCGGGACCGTAGAACTGGGCGGTGTCGATGTGGTTCACGCCGGCGTCGACCGCACGGCGCAGCACGGCGACCGCCGTGTCGTGGTCCTTCGGCGGACCCATCACGCCGGGGCCGGGGAGCTGCATGGCGCCGAAGCCGATGCGGTGGACCTGGTAGCCGGCGAGGTCGTAGGTGCCGGCGAGCCCGGAGGAGGAGGCGGAGGCGTCCGTGGTCATGATCGCCACGCTACCCGCGCCCTTCCGGAGCCGGGCGGGGCCGAGCCTGAGCGCAGGCTGATACGAGCGGTGCACATATCTCGACCGGCTGCAGGCCCCGCCGGCGGCGCGTAACCTCGGGCCACGGTGCCGGGGGGCACCGACGAGGACCTCGGGGGGACGTCCGATGACTGCACGCGCTCTGCGCCGGCTGCTCACGCTCGTGGTGCTGCTGGGCGCCACCGTCGGGCTGGCGGGCCTGACCGCCGGACCCAGCTTCGCCGCCGGCTCCGCCGACGTCTACGTCGTCCAGGGCCTGCCCGGACGCAGCGTCGACGTCGCCGTCGACGGGAAGACCGTCGCCAAGGGGGTCAAGACGGCCGCCGTCGTCGGGCCCTTCAAGGTCGACCCGGGCTCGCGCGAGGTCACCTTCAGCGACGGCGGCACCGAGCTGCTCAGCCGGTCCTTCGACGTCAAGGCGCGCTCGAGCTGGGACGTCGTCGTGCACCTGCCCGAGGGCGGCTCGACCGACCCCACGGTGACCGTCTTCCGCAACGACACCTCGAGCGTCCCCCGCGGCAAGGCGGAGCTCGTCGTCGCGCACACCGCCACCGTCCCCGCGGCCGACATCCGCGTCAACGGCAAGGTGCTCTTCTCCGACGTCGCCAACGGTCAGTCCCTCGACCTGACCGTCCCCGTCGCGACCTACAAGGTCGCCATCACCCCGACCGGCAAGAAGTCGCCGGTCTACCTCGGCCCGGTGAGCCTCACCGTCAAGGGCGGCGCGGTGAACCGCGTCTACGCGCTCGGCGACCCCGAGAAGAACACGATGAACGTCGCCGTCCACGTCCTGGCGACCGGCTCGTCCGGCTCGAAGCGGCCCGACAAGGTCGACACCGGCACCGGCGGCGAGGCGGCAGGGGCCGTGCGGTTCCTCGCCCGGCTGACTCGTTGAGCCCCACCTCCCTGCGTACGGCGGCCGCTGCCGGGCTCCTCGCGCTCGTCGCGTCGGTGACGGCGTGCGGCGCCCCGGCGGCCGCGCCTGTGGCGTCCGCGAGCGCCGCGCCGTCCAGCCCGGCCGCCTCGGACGGACCGGCGCCGCCGGCCTCGGTCGGCACCCCGGCCGCCAGCAACCGGGTCACCTTCGTCCCGACCCGCGTCGACCTCCCGGCCGGCGCCGCCGCGCCGGTCGAGCCCGCGGTCACGCGCGACGGCGAGCTCGCCGTGCCGGAGAACGTGCAGCACGTCGGCTGGTGGGACGGCAGCGCGCGGGCCGGCGACCCCTTCGGCAACACGGTGATCGCCGGGCACGTCGACTCGGCCACCGAGGGGCTCGGCTTCTTCGCCCGGCTGCTGAGGGTCGAGAAGGGCGACACGATCACGCTCCGGGGCGCCGACGGGCACCACCTGGCGTACGCGGTCACCTCGGTCCGCACGATCAAGAAGGACGCGCTCGCCACGGGCAGCGCGGCCTTCGACCAGACCGGCGACCCGCACCTGGTGCTCATCACCTGCGGCGGGCAGTACCGGCGCGGCGCGGGCGGCTACGACAGCAACGTGGTCGTGACGGCGACGCCCAAGGGCCTCGCGCGCTGACGACGGGCGTCAGCCCAGGAAGTCCAGCACGGCGGCCACGAAGTCCGCGGGTGCGTTCGCGTGGACGAGGTGCCCGGTGTCCAGGATGACCAGCCGCGCGTCCGGAACGGTCGAGACGAGGTCGGCGACCTGGTCCTGCGGCAGCGAGCTGCGCGGGCCGCCGCCGACGACCAGCGTGGGGGCCACGATGCGCGCCACCACCTCGCGCCAGGCCGGGTCGGGGTCGTCGACCTCGGGCCGCACCTGCTCCACGACGGCCCAGTCGAGCGTCAGGGGCCCGTCCGGACGCTCGGGTGGCGCGGCCGGGCGTGGGCGGAGCAGGCCGACGTCCTCGAGCACCAGCCGGCGGACCAGGTCCGGTCGCGCCGCGGCGACCCGGCAGGCCACGAGCCCGCCGAGGCTGTGCCCGACGAGGTCGACCGGTCCGTCGGCGAGCTCGGGCAGCAGGCCCTCGACATCGGCGGCGAAGAGCCGGGTCGAGTAGGTGCCGGGCCAGTCGCTGCGACCGTGCCCGCGGAGGTTCACCGCGTGGACCGTCCGGGTGCCGCTGAGGGCACCGGCGACGTCGTCCCAGTCCTCGGCGGTCTCGCCGGTCGCGGGCAGCAGGACGGCGACGGGGGCGGCGGGCCGCGCGGCCGTCCAGGTCCTGACGACCAGCCGCACGCCGTCGACGTCCACCGGCTGGTCGTGGGGCACGACCCCAGCATCGACCCTGCCGCCCCGGAGCGCCACGGTCAGCCGCCGGTCGACGGGGCCCAGAGCACCCGGACCTCGTCGCGCCAGGCGAGCAGCTCGTCGCGCAGCGTGGCCTGCTCGGCCCGGCTGAGCGTCGACAGCAGGTTGTCCTGCTCGCCCGGGTCGGCGTCGAGGTCGAAGAGCTCGTCCGGGCGGTGGCCGAAGTGGTGGACGAACTTCGACGACCCGTCGATGCGGGTCAGGCAGCGGTTGACGCTCTGGCAGGACAGGTGGAGGGGCACCGGCTCGGCCGCGCGGATCGGGGCGGCGACGGCGCCGCCCTCGACGCGGTAGCCGAGCGCGTCCAGGACGCTCGGCATCGTGCTCGCCGTGGTGACCGGCACGTCGACCGTGCGACCGCGCGCGTCGGCGGGGTCGTGCACGAGCAGGGGCACGTGCACGCCCTCCTCGTAGATCGTGTTGTCGTGCTGGCGCAGCCCGTGCTCGCCGAACCCCTCGCCGTGGTCGCCGACGAGCGCCACCACGGTGTCGTCGGCGATGCCCAGGCCGTCGATCCGGTCGAAGAGCTGCTCGAGGAAGCGGTCGTAGTACGCGGCGGTGTTGAGGTAGAGGTTCAGCTCGTCGTCCTCGGCGAAGCGCTGCAGCTCGAAGGTGTCGGGCAGGACGTAGTCGTGGTGGCCCCCGACGGTCAGCAGCGAGAGCGCGAAGGGCTGCTCCTGGGCGGCCATCCACTCCGTGGCCGGGTCGAGCAGCACGTCGTCCTCGTAGCCGAAGTAGTTCGCCGGGCCGAAGCCCTCGGTCGGCAGGTCCTCGACGCCGCGGAACTCGTCGAACCCCAGATTGGCGACCAGCTCGGGCCGGCGCTCGAAGCCGCCGGTGGCCGCCTGGAAGAAGGCGGTGCCGTAGCCCTGCCGGCCGAGCAGCGCCGGCAGGCAGGTGGCGGGGATGCGGCCCGGCTCCGACTCGGTCAGGCGGGTGTCCACGGGCGGCGCGATGCCGCAGTGGATCGAGGTGAGCGCCTTGGACGTGTGGGGGACCGTCGTGTACGCGCGGGTCGCGACGGTGCTGCGCTCGGCGAGCCGGGCGAGGAAGGGGGTCGTGCCGAGCTCGGGGTCGGCGAGCGAGGTGGCCGACCAGCGCAGGGACTCCAGCACGACGACGACGAGGTTGCGCGGTGCCTGGCCGGCGGCGAGCGGCTCCGAGCGGACCAGGGTCGAGGGCGGTGCCGACGGCCCGGGCGCGGGCCGGGTGGCGCGGGCGTCCTCGCGGACCTCGTCCCAGGCGCCGGCGACCAGCTCCACCGCGCGGTGGCGCCCGTAGGCGCCGGACCCGGTGACGAGCGGGGCCGTCAGGCCGGCGACCAGGACGGCGACGGCGACGGCCGCGAGCAGGGCGGGGGACCGGTGACGGGCCGGGCGGGCCGTCCGCTGCCGGGCCGCGAGCCGGCGGACCAGCCAGGGCGCCACCGCGGCGTACGCGACGGCGAGGAGCAGGAGGGCCGACGCCCCGGGGCCGGCCGAGCGCCGGACGATGTCGCCGACGACCGCCGGCGCGTGCACGACCGTGCTCAGCGTCGCGGTGTCGAGCGGGGAACCCGTGCGCCGCTGGTAGAGGTGCGCGGCGACGGAGAGGAGCAGGTACGCCCCCGCGCTGACGTGGAAGGCGACGTTGCGCAGGGTGTGCCGCCGACCGGTCCGGGTCAGGGCGAAGACCACGGCCCACAGGCCGACGACGCCCAGGTGGACGCCGACGAGCCCGGGGAGCGCGGCCACGCCGAGCCGGCGGCCCGCGGCGCCCTGGTCCAGGGCCTGCAGGACGTCGAGGACGACGTCGACGACGACCAGCGGGACCGAGACCAGCGCCAGGCGCACGCGGTCCACGGTGGGCTCGGCGCTCATCGGCCGACCGTGGCCGGGACGCCCCAGCCGACGCCCTCGCTCAGCAGGGACGGCTCAGGCCTCGGAGGCCGCGGCCTCGCCACGGTCGTCGCTGCCCGCGCCGGTGCCCTGGCTGCTGCCCTCGGTGGCACCGTCCTGCTGGCTGCGGCCACGTCCACCACGGCGGCGGCGGCGACGCTTGGGGGCCGCGCCCTCACCCTCGGCGGACTCGGTGCTCGGCGCGTCGGTCGACGCCGAGGCGTCGACCGGGGCCGTGACGGTGGCCGTCGGCTCCGGGGAGGCGCCCTCGGCGCCACCCTCGACGGGGACGCCGTTGCGCAGCCGGCGGCGGCTCCGCGACGGACGGCCCGAGCTCTCGCCCTCGCTCTGGGTGCCGGAGCCCTCGCCGCGACGGCGCGCGCCGCGGCCGCCCTCGCGGGGCTCGCGCTCGGCCTTCGGCGGCTCCGGGGCCGGGTCGACGATGCGGCCCTTGACCTTGGGGTCGATCCCGAGGTCGTGGAAGAGGTGCGCCGAGGTCGAGTAGGTCTCCTCGGGCGTCTCGAAGGGCAGCCCGAGCGCGTTGTTGATCACCTTCCAGCGGGTCTGGTCGGCCCAGTCCACGAAGGTGATCGCGATGCCCGAGGCACCCGCGCGGCCGGTGCGGCCGATGCGGTGGACGTAGGTCTTCTCGTCGTCGGGGCACTCGTAGTTGATCACGTGCGTGACCCCGGTGACGTCGATGCCGCGGGCGGCGACGTCGGTGGCGACGAGGACGTCGACCTTGCCCTCGCGGAAGCGCTTGAGCGCCTTCTCTCGGGCGACCTGGTTGAGGTCGCCGTGGATCGAGGCGGCCGCGAAGCCGCGCTCGACCAGGTCGTCGGTGAGCCGCTGCGCGGAGCGCTTGGTGCGGCTGAAGACCATCACGCGACCGCGGTCCTGCGCCTGGAGGATGCGGGCCACGACCTCGGGCTTGTCGAGCACGTGCGCCTGGTAGACGAACTGCGCCGTCGCGGGCACCGTGGTCTCGTCGTCGGCGGACTCCGCGCGGATGTTGACCGGGTGCTCCAGGTGGCGACGCGCGAGCGTCACGATCGCCGAGGGCATCGTCGCCGAGAAGAGCATGGTCTGGCGCGACGCGGGGGTCTTGGCGAGCAGCCGCTCCACGTCGGGCAGGAAGCCGAGGTCGAGCATCTCGTCGGCCTCGTCGAGCACGAGGGTCTTGATCCGCGAGAGGTCGAGCGCGCGGCGGTCGGCGAGGTCGAGCAGCCGGCCCGGCGTCCCGACGACGATGTCCACGCCGGTCTTGAGGGTGTCGATCTGCGTGTCGTAGCCGACGCCGCCGTAGATCGTCAGGACGCGGAGGTCGCGGAGCGCGGCGGCGGTGGAGAGGTCCTTGCTGACCTGGCTCGCGAGCTCGCGCGTCGGGCAGACGACGAGGCCCTGCGGGGCGCCGGCCTTGGCCAGCTCCTCGTAGCCCGGCTCGCCCGGCGCCGTCGAGCGCTGCAGCATCGTGATGCCGAAGGCGAGGGTCTTGCCGGTGCCGGTGCGCGCCTGGCCGATCATGTCGGTGCCCGAGAGCGCGATCGGGATCGCCATCGACTGGATCGGGAACGGGTGGACGATGCCCACCTGGGCGAGGGCCTCGACGATCGGGCCCTCGACGCCGAGGTCGGCGAAGGTCTGCTTCGCGTCCTCGGCGACGGCCGCGTCGTCGGCCTGCTCCGCCGCGGCGAGGGACTCGTCGGTGGGGGAGATGTCCGTCTCGAGGTCCGTCTCGAGGTCGGTGTCGGTGTCGGTGCTGGTGTCGAGGTCGGCCTCGTCGAGGCCGCCGTCCTGCACGTCCGTGCTGTCGGTCTGCGTGGTGTTCAGCGTTTTGCCTGTCTGGAGTCTGCGGGTCAGCCGCACGAGCCAGCACGACGCGAACGTGGTCGCGGTGCCAGGGCCGGCGGCCGACGGCGTCGGTCCGACGCCTCTGGTGCTGAGTCTAGCCGTCTGGTACCACACGGCCCCTCATTAGGCTGCCTGGCATGTCAGACGCAGCGGCGGACGCCCGGCCCGAGCCGACGGCCGGGACGGTGGACCTGCTCGGCGCGATCGCGTACGGGGCGCTCACGGCCTTCGAGCGGCTGGCGCAGGACGGGGCCGGGGCACCGACCCTCGCCGACAAGGTGACGCTGGCGACGATGGCCGGGCGGCAGGTCGACCACCTCGAGCGGGTGCGGGACCGGCTGGCCGAGCTCGGCGCCGACGTGATGAGCGCGATGGCGCCGTTCCACCGCGCCTTCGACGACTTCCACGCCCACACCCGGCCGAAGGACTGGCTGGAGGGGCTGATGTGGGTCTACGTCGGCAGCGGGTTCGCCGACGACTTCTACGCCGAGGTCGCCCAGCAGGTCGACGACACCACGCGGGCCCTGGTCGAGGACGTCCTCTCCGACGCCGGGCACGAGGACTTCGTCGTCGAGCACGTGCGGGCGGGCATCGACGCGGACCCCCGGGTCGCCGGCCGGCTCGCGCTGTGGGGCCGGCGGCTGGTGGGCGAGGCGCTCAGCCAGGCCCAGCGCGTCGCGATGGAGCGGGAGGGCCTGACCTCGCTGCTGATGGGCGACGGCGGTGTCGACGTGGTCGCGGTCAACCGGAGCTTCTCCCGGTTGATCGAGCACCACGCCGCCCGCATGCGGCGCCTCGGCCTGCAGCCCTGACGCCGGCGCCCCTCGCTCCCGTGCCCCACGAGAGGTAGGTTGCAGCGCGAATTCCGGCTCTGGAGGCGCGGCAACCTACCGTTCGGCGGAGGTGCGGGCGGTTGCACGCGGGGGTGTGGGGGTCGTCCCCCTCGGGCGGGGCGTTCCGCGAGCGCCAGCGAGTGGATCGCACGCGGGGGTGTGGGGGTCGTCCCCCTCATGGATCAGATGCCGAAGCCGACCCGCCGCGCGTTCTCCTCGCCGAGCTCGATGTAGGCGATCTTGTCGCCGGGGACCATGACCTTGCGGCCCCGGTTGTCGGTGAGCGTCAGCACCGAGCCGCCCGAGACGGCCTCGCCGAAGGCCTTCTCCACGTCGGCCGCGCTCTCGTCGGTCTCGACGGTGACCTCGCGGTTGACGTACTGGATGCCGATCTTGATCTCCACGGGAGCTCCTCCTGCGTCTGGGCCCGGCACGGGCAGACCCCGGCGCCGGACTCCCCACGCTGCCACACGCGGCGCACCGACCACGTACGTGTTCGCGCCGGGCGGAGCGCCTCAGCCCGGCTGGTCGGGCGCTTCGTCCTCGGTGGCCGGCCGGACGACGAGCCGGGTCCACGCGCCGACGTACACGCGGTCGTCGGCGCCGAGCTCGTGCTTGGCCCCGACGGGGACCGGGTCCTCGGGCAGCGGTCCGCCGGACGGGGCGACGAACGTCCCGTTGGCCGACTCCAGGTCCTCGACGAAGAAGCGGGTGCCGTCGGTGGTCAGCTGCGCGTGGCGCCGGCTGACGCCGGAGTCGTCGGCGCAGTCGACGTCGGGGTGGATGTTCCGGCTCGCGGAGGGCCGCCCGACGAGCGCGGAGCGGCCGGTCAGCACGACCGTGCGCGGCGGCCCGGCCGAGGGGACGACGTCGGGGCTCTGCGACTCGGCGTACCAGTCCGGGTCGACCCAGACCTCGACCACCCAGCGGGCGACGGGCGGCGGGACGGGCACCTCGGGCAGGTCGAGCTCGGCCTCCGGCCCGGCGGCGGGGACGGAGCCCGGACCGAGGTCCGGCGGGTCCAGCGGTCGCGGCATCGCGCCGGTGGTGAAGTCGTAGCCGCAGCCCTCGCAGAAGAGCGCGTCCGGCCCGTGCGGCGTGCCGCAGCTCGGGCACGGCTCCAGCGCGGGCGGCGTCGGCCCGGCGTCGGGCCCGGGAGCCGGTGCGCCCGCCGGGGCACCAGCGGGTGTCTCGACGGGGGCGCCGCAGACGTCGCAGTAGTCCGCGGCGGCCGTGTAGTGGCCGTTGGGGCAGCGGTTCATGCGCGCGTCACCTGATCCTCGTCGTCTTGGTGGAGGCGGTGTCGAGCGCCATCTCGTCGGCCTTCTGCACGTCGCGCCGCAGCCGTACGGTGCCCGTCTCCGGGTCGTCGATGTCGACGACCTTGCGGAGCCGGGTCGTGGCCTCCGCGTTGCCGGTGGCCTCGGCGAGCTGCACGGCGCGCCCGAGCCGGGTCGTCGCCGTGGCGTCGTCGCCCGCGGCCTTGGCCGCCAGGCCCTGCTGGATCGCGTCGGCGAGCTCGGTCTGGCCCGTGTAGTGCGCGACCTCGGCGTTGATGCGGGTGGTCAGGCCCTCGTCGTCGGACCAGCGGGCCTTGACCAGGCCCTGCGCGACCACGTCCGGCCCGACGGCGAGCTGCACGCGGGCGGCCAGCTGCTCCTGGCCGAGCGACTTCGCGCTCAGCCGGACGGCCACGTGGTAGTCGCGGGACTCGTCGCCCCACGACCCGGTCGGGTAGGCGCCGGTGAGCGCGTTGACGTCGGTCCGCCGCGCCGTCAGGTCCTCCACCGAGGGCGACACCTGGCGCACGAACAGCAGCTGCGCACCCTGCGGGGTCCAGACCCGCAGGTCGGCGGCGGCGACGCCGCGGGCCATCGAGGCCTGCATGAGCCCGGCGAACTCGGCGCGCAGCTGGTCCGGCTCCGGCACGATGTCGACGGTGCCGAGCAGGGCCTGGGCGAGGCGGCGGACCTCGGCGACCTGCCAGTCGACGCCGACGCCGCGGCAGTCGCACTGGAAGCGGCCCGCGACCCCGGCGATCGCCGCGCTCAGCTGCTCGGGCGTCTCGTTGTGGTTCTCGCCGTCGGTGAGCAGGATCGCGTGCCGCTTGACCAGGGGTGCGCCGGCGGGCGTCCGCACGGAGTCGAAGAGCCGCGCGGCCAGCGTCAGCCAGGTGCCCATCGCCGTGCCGCCGTCGGCCCGGAACTGCTGCACCGCCTGGTGCGCCTGGTAGCGCCGGGCCGGGTCCATCACGGTCATCCCGGTGCCGGTCCGCACGGCGGGGTAGGCGAGGTAGGCCTGGTGCGTCCCGGCGACCACCGCGAACCAGGTCCCGTCGGCGATCTGGTCGATCGCGGCGTCGGCCGCCTGCTTGGCCGCCTCCAGCCGCGTACGGCCCATGGAGCCGGAGGTGTCGACGATGATGATCTCGCCCGCCCCTCCCGCGCCGTCGGACCCGGGGTCGGCGGCGGTGCCGGCCGCGGTGCACGTGAGGGTGACGATCGCGTTCACGTCCGTGCCGCCCTCGGGCAGGAACTCGTTCTGGTAGACGGTCGCGGAGAAGTCCGCCATCGTGCTCCCTACCTCGTCGCGGTGACTCCTGGTACGCCGCTCAGTATGTCGGCCCCGCCGGTCACGCGAGCCCCTCGGGCCGCACTTCGACGTAGAGTGGCGCCCACGATGGACGACCCCGCGCCGCCCGCATCCCCCTCCGCACCCCGCTGCTCACGCCGCTCAGAACGCGGTCGCGCCCACCATGGCGCTTGACCTCGTCTGGGTGCTCGTCGGGCTGGTCCTGACCGTCGGCACCGGCTTCTTCGTCGCCTCCGAGTTCGCGCTGGTCAACCTCGACCGCAACGAGCTCGAGGGCCGCCAGGCCCGCGGCGAGAAGGGCGTCGGCCTGACGATCAACGCCCTCAAGATCACCTCCACGCACCTCTCGGGCGCGCAGCTCGGCATCACCCTGACCACGCTGCTCACCGGCTACACGATGGAGCCCGCGATCAGCCGGCTGCTGTCCGGGCCGCTCGGCTCGCTCGGCCTGCCCGAGGCGAGCGTCCCGGTGGTCGGCACCATCGTCGGCGTCGGCTTCGCCACCCTGCTGTCGATGGTGCTCGGCGAGCTCGTGCCCAAGAACTTCGCGCTCGCCCTGCCGCTGCGCACCGCCAAGGTCGTGATCGGCTTCCAGACCGTCTTCACGGCGGTCTTCCGGCCGCTCATCGTGCTGTTCAACGGCACCGCGAACCGGGTCATCCGCGCGCTCGGCATCGAGCCCAAGGAGGAGCTCTCCGGCGCCCGCAGCGCGGAGGAGCTCAGCTCGCTGGTGCGCCGCTCGGCGATGGAGGGGCTGCTCGACGCCGACCACGCGACCCTGCTGAACCGCACCCTGCGCTTCTCCGACCACTCCGCGGAGGACGTCATGACCCCGCGCGTGCGGATGGAGAAGGTGCGGGCCGAGGACACGGCGGCCGACGTCGTGGCGCTGTCGCAGCGCTCCGGCTTCTCCCGCTTCCCGGTCATCGGCGAGGACGCCGACGACATCACCGGCGTGGTGCACGTCAAGCAGGCCTTCGCCGTCCCCGCCGCGTCGCGCCACACCGTGCTGGCCCGCGACCTCGCCGCCGATCCGCTCTTCGTGCCCCGCTCGATGGGCGCGGACACGCTGCTCGGGCTGCTGCGCCGGGGCAGCTTCCAGATCGCCGTCGTGACCGACGAGTACGGCGGCACCGACGGCGTCGTCACGCTCGAGGACCTCGTTGAGGAGCTGGTCGGCGACCTGCGCGACGAGCACGACCGGACGCGCGCCGACCTCGTCCACGACGGGAAGGCGGTCGTCTTCGACGGCGCGCTGCGCCCTGACGAGCTGCTGGAGCGCGCGGCCATCAAGGTGCCGACCGACGAGGAGTACGAGACCGTGGCCGGCTTCGTGACCGACGTGCTGGACCGCATCCCCGAGGTCGGCGACGAGGTCGGCATCGACCAGGGCACGCTGCGCGTCGAGCGGGTCGAGGACAACCACGTGGAGCGGCTGCGCTTCACCCCGACGGAGCCCGAGGAGAGCGAGCACGACCTCGTCGTGGACGAGCTGCGCCTCGAGGCGCGCGAGGGGGCCCGTCGTGGGTGAGTACGCCCCGGGCCTGGTCGCGCTGGTCGTGCTGCTGGCCGTCAACGCCTTCTTCGTCGGCGCGGAGTTCGCCGTGATCTCGGCGCGCCGCTCCCAGGTCGAGCCACGCGCCGAGGCCGGCAGCAAGGCCGCGCGCACCGCGCTCTACGCCATGGAGCACGCGACGCTGATGCTGGCGACGAGCCAGCTCGGCATCACCGTCGCCTCGCTGCTGATCCTCAACGTCTCCGAGCCCGCCATCCACCACCTGCTGGAGATCCCGCTCGGGCTCACCGGGCTCGGCGTGGACGTCATCAGCGTGCTCGCCTTCGTCGTCGCGCTGGTGCTGGTGACCTTCCTGCACGTGGTCTTCGGCGAGATGGTGCCCAAGAACCTCTCGTTCTCGGTGCCCGATCGCGCGGTGCTGCTGCTGGCCCCGCCGCTGGTGCTGGTGTCGCGGGTCTTCCGCCCGGTCATCTGGACGTTGAACGCGCTGGCCAACGCGGTCCTGCGGCTGTGCCGCGTCGAACCCAAGGACGAGGCGACCAGCACGTACACCCTCGACGAGGTCGCCGGGATCGTCGAGCAGTCGACCCGCGAGGGCGTGCTGGACGACTCGACCGGGGCCCTCAGCAACGCCTTCGAATTCACGGCCCTTAAGGTCCACGACGTCGAGGTGCCGATCGAGCGGATCGTGGCCCTGCCGCGGGCCAGCGCGACCCCGGACGCCGTGCAGCGCGCGCTCGTCGAGCACGGCTACTCGCGCTACATCCTCACCGACGCCGACGGGGAGCCGGCCGGCTTCGTGCACCTCAAGGACGTCATGGACCTGTCCGGCGGCCCGGCCGAGACCGAGCCCTTCCCCGACAAGCGCGTACGCCGGCTGGCCTCGGTGCTGCGCGACTCCGACCTCGAGGACGGGCTGGCCACCATGCGCCGCCAGGGCGTGCACGTCGCGCGCTCGGTGGACCGCGAGGGTCACGCGACCGGCATCCTCTTCCTCGAGGACGTCATCGAAGAGCTCGTCGGCCAGGTCGACGACGCCACCAGCCGGCACGAGGCGGACGCCCTAGGTTGAGCCGGTGACCAGGTCGGAGACCCTGCAGGGCGGCCCGCTGCTGATCTTGATCGGTGAGCTGCTGCTCGTCGTGTGCAGCATCTCCTACCTGGTGTGGTGGTCGGTCGTGTTCCGGCCGTCGTCGCGACCGTCGATCAGCGGCGGGCCCTTCCTCGCGGGCGCCGTGCTCGGCGGGCTGGGCGGGGTGGTCCTGCTGGCCGTCGGCAGCGCGCTCCTGCTCCCGCGCGCCTCGGGGCTCGCGCTGGGCGCCACGGTCGGCGGCGGGGTCGCGCTCGGCGCGGTGCTGGTCTGGCTCACCACGACGCTCGCCCACCGCTCCCTCACCACCGAGCTGCCGCTGATCGTGGTGTGGACCACCGCACAGGTGCTGGCCGGGGTCGCGCTCGGGACCTCCGGCGTGCTGAGCACGCCGACCACGGTGGGATGGCTGGCGGCGACGGCGGTCGCGCTGCTCGCCGGGCTGGCCTGCTACCTGGTCTTCTACTCCCTCGGCACGGTCGCCGCGTACCGGGTCGGCATGGTGCCCCTCGCCCTCGACGGCGTGGTGGCCGCGCTCCTCGCGGCAGTCGTGGTGCTCGCCCGCGCACGCTGACCCTGGCGGGGTGGGAGGGTGAGCCCGTGAGCGCCACGGGGGTCGGTCGTCGCAGGGTCGTGCTGCTGCTGGCGTCGGGCCTCGCCCTCGGCGTCACCTCCGCGCTCGTGGCGCCGGCCTCCCCGGCCTCGGCGGGTCCGGGCTGCGGCGCCGACGGTGCGCTCGGGACCGCCGGCGTCGTGCGGGCCGCCGGCATGCCGAGCGTGGGACCGGGGACCGTGGAGCTCCGGCCGGGGGGCGGCATCCCGGCCCTGCGGCTGACCGGGACGTCGGGCACGGGCTTCGGCTCGGCCCTCTCGACCGCCTACGTGGACGCCGACGCGTGCCTCGACCTCGTGGTCGGGGCGCCCCTCGCCGACGGGCGGGGCAGCGTCCAGGTCTTCCTTGGCGGGCCGGACGGGTTCACGGCCCCGCCGGCAGTGACCCTGACCGGCCGGAGCGTCGGGGAGCGGTTCGGGACGCAGGTGGCGGTGCGCGAGCGTGCGGCCGGTGGCGTGGACGTGTGGGTCGGCGCCCCTCGGCGCACGGTGGACGGGCGGACGAGGGCGGGTGCGGTCGACCACCTCGTCGTCGCCGCCGACCGGACGAGCCGGCGGGTCGAGACGATCACGGCCGCCGGCGCGGCTGGGGGCGTGGTGCAGGCCTCGGCGGAGTTCGGGTCGGTCCTCACGGCGTCGGTCGAGGGCCTCGTGGTCGGCGTCCCGCGCCAGGACGTGGGGGGCCGCACCGACGCCGGGGCGGCGTACTGGTTCCCGCTGCCGACCGGCGCCGAGCGCGTCGGCCGCGGCACGGCCTGGACCCAGGCGAGCCCGGGGGTGGCGGGGAGCCCGGAGAAGGGCGACCACTTCGGGTCCGCCGTGTCCGTGTCGTGGGGAGGCAGGCCGCGGTGGGTCCTCGTCGGGGTGCCCGACGAGGACATCGGCACGAGGAAGGACGCCGGTCTCGTGCAGTCCTTCACCCTCGACGCCCGCCGCGGTGCGCTGGCTCCCGGCTCCTCGGTCGACGAGACCCAGGCCCGCGCGGGGGTGCGCGCGACGGCCGGCCACCGCTTCGGCGCCGCGGTGGCCGTCGCCGACGGCAGCTGCCTGTCGGGCGGCTGGGCGGTCGGCGCCCCCGGGACCGACGTCGGGAGCCGTAAGGACGCGGGGGCGTTCAGCCTGGTCGCCCCGACGGGCAGCTCCTGCACCTCGACCAGGTTCACGCAGGGTTCGCTCTCCCAGCACGACGAGAGCGGGGACCGCTTCGGCGCGACGCTGAGCTCGCTCGGCCGCACCCGCCCGGACGAGCAGACGCCCGTCAGCCAGCTCCTGCTCGTCGGCGCCCCCGGCGAGGACTCCTCGGGTGGCGTGAGGGACGTCGGGAGCGTCACCAGCTTCTGGCGCCTCGAGCAGCCCGACGACCCCGGGCCGGCGGTGCTCCTGCCGTCCTTCCAGTACTTCTCGGCCTCCGACGGCGACCGGGCGAGGACCGCGTACGGGACCGTCCTGCCCGACGCCCACCCGCGCGCCGTACGGTGACGCGGATGATCAGCCACACGCTCGTGCACCCCGAGATCCTGTCCGCGCTCGCCTCGGCGGGCCACGGCTCGACGGTGCTCGTCGCCGACGCCAACTACCCCTTCCGCACGGTCGTCGGGCCGAACGCGACGGTCGTCTACCTGAACCTCCGCCCCGGGCTCGTCGGGGCGGAGGACGTGCTCGAGGCGCTGGTGAGCGCGGTCGTCGTGGAGTCCGCGGCGGTGATGGTGCCCGGCGACGGGCCGGAGCCGGAGATCTTCGCGGGCTTCCGCCGGCTGCTGCCGGGCCTGGAGCTGACCGAGCTCGACCGGCAGGCGTTCTACGCGGCCAGCCGCTCCGACGACCTCGCCCTGCTCGTGGCGACGGGGGAGCAGCGCGTCTTCTCCAACGTGCTGCTGACCCTGGGTGTCGTCGGGGCCTGACGGGAGCGCCCGGGGCGGTGCCGGTGCTCAGCTGTTCTGGGCCTCGAAGACCAGCTCGCCGGCGGCGGTGCCGCCCTGGGTGTCGTTCCCGACGCCGCTCGAGATGGCGTAGCTGATCTTGTACGTCCGCGACTCGGCGCGGGCGCCGGTGGGGTTCCAGCTCCCGACGCCGCTGTTGAAGCCGGTGTGGTTCATGCCGAAGTCCATGAAGCTGCCGTTGAAGACCTCCGCGCCGCTGCTCAGCGGGACGAAGCCGTCGCAGGAGCCGAAGGAGCCCCCGGTGCCCTGCGTGACCGTGAGGTTCATGGAGGCCCCGAGCATGGTCGTGCCGGTGCCGTTGCGGCCGTACATGCGCACGGCGGAGGGCAGCGTGCCGTTGCTCGTCACGACGATGCAGCGGGAGCCGGTGGAGCCCGGCTTGAGGTTGGTCGCGGTGAAGGCGGCCGCGTTCGCGTCGTCGTCGGTGAGCGCCACCGTGCCGGTCGCCCAGTTGCTGCTCGGGTCGGCCGTCGTCGCCGAGTAGGCCGAGTAGGACGACTGCGCCACGACCAGACCGGAGAGGGCCAGCGCGGCCGGCGCCGCGACCAGGGACACGGTCGCGGCGAGCCTGCGCGACGGGCGGCGGGACGTGGTGGCGGACATCGGGGGCTCCTGACGGACTCGGTGCGTGGTCTTCGAGCCGGCCCCCGCCCTGCTCCCCGGCCTCTCGTGGGCCGGTGAGAAGAACTCTGCCGAGGCCACCTCTACCGCTCCTCAAGCCGAACGGCACCGTTACCTCAAGAGCATCAAAAGATTGAAGGCTCAACGGAAGCCGGTCGGATCGACCGGTCCGACCGGCCAGCCCGACCCCTCGCGCAGGGCAGCCAGGAGCGCGTGCCTCCAGTGCTCGCGGTCCGGGAAGTCGTCGTCCACCCGCCACCGCCAGGCGGCGATGACGGCCATCACGAGCTGCCGGCAGGCGGTCAGCAGCTCCGGATCGAGCCCGGGGTAGTGCGCGCACACGGACTCCGGCGCGTGCGCCAGGTCCAGCTCGACGGGACCGAGGCAGAGGGTCTCGAGGTCGATGAGGACCGGCCCCTGCTCGGTGGCGAGCACGTTGCCGGGGTGGGGCTCGCCGTGGACCAGCTGCTCCGCCGTCCCGAGCCCGTCGATCCTCCGGCGCAGGTCGGTGAGGCGACCGACGAGCAGCACCCGGTCCGCGTCGGCGAGGTCCGGCGAGAGGTCCGGGTCCGACACCACCTGCCGGGCCTCCTCGACCCGGTCGGTGAAGCGGGGCGCGGGCAGGTCGACTGAACGGAGGCCTGCGTGCAACCGCGCCAGGGCTGCGGCGTAGTCCTCGGCCGGGACGTCGCGCCCCGTCTGGTCGTGGTAGGTCCAGAAGGTCAGCGCGAAGCCGTCGCGCTCGTGCACCTGCGGGGGCACCCGGGGGTGCGGGACGCCGACCGGGCAGCCGGCGGCCGCGAGCCGCCGGGCCCGGTCCAGCTCGAGCCGGGCCGTCGCGTGCCCGCCGGACGAGACCCTGGCGAGGACGTCACCCGGGGTGAGACGCAGGGCCAGCCGGTTCGAGGCGAAGAGGACCACCGCGTCGTCGACGTCGAGACCGAGCGAGGTCGCGGCCGACACGGCCGCCGCCTTCGCGCGCTCGAGCTCCGACGCCTCCACGCGCTCAACCTAGGGCGGGGAGCCCGGCCAGCGTCTCCTGGTCGAGGCCGGGCGCGGGATCGGCTGCGGCGGGGGGACGGTTCGTCCAGACTCTCGGGACAGTCGTCGATCCCGGGAGCCCCGTCGTGCCTCGTCGTACCACCGCCGCGCTGCTCGGCCTCGCGCTGGTGTCGCCCCTGCTGCTGAGCAGCTCCGCGGTCGCCGCACCGGTCCGCCGGGTCGCGCCGTACGACCTGGACGGCGACGGCCACCCCGAGCAGGTGGTGGGTGCGCCGGGCCTGCAGGTCGGGACGGCGAAGGGCGCCGGTGGGCTCGTCGTGCTGCCCGCGTCGACGAAGGGGCTGTCGACCGCCGGCTGGACGATCACCCAGGCCAGTGCCGGTGTGGCCGGGGAGCCGGTCGCCGACGGCCACTTCGCGTCGGCGGTGGCGAGCGCCGACTTCGACCACGACGGCTACGCCGATCTCGCCGTGGGCGCGACGGGGGAGGTGGGCACCGTCACCCTGCTGCACGGCTCGTCGAAGGGTCTGACGGGGGCCCGGTCGACCGTCCTGCGGCGGGCCGGCGACGCCGGGCCGGACGGCTTCGGGGCGTCGCTCGTGGCCGCGGACCTCGACGGCGACGGCTGGGCCGACCTCGCGGTGGGAGCCCCGTACGCCGACCCCGTGGAGGTCCCCGCCGAGGACCACGGCGCGAGCGGCTCGGTCACCGTGCTGCAGGGTGGTCCCGCCGGCTTCTCGACAGCGCGGTCCAGCGTCCTGCACGGGAGGCGGAGCGGCACCGACCGGGACCTGCTCTTCGGCTCCTCGCTCGCGACCGGGGACGTCGACGGCGACCGCCGCTCCGACCTGGTCGTGGCCTCGCGGGGGCTCGCGGCCGGCGACGGGCACGCCCACGCGGGTTCCGTGACCGTGTGCCCGGCGGGCGGCGGCTGCGTACCCGTGCCGTCATCGCGCGGCTACCCGGGACTGGCGTCCCTCGCGGTCGGCGACGTCTCGGGATTCGGGCGCGACGAGGTCGTCGTCGGCCTCGTGCCCGCCCCTGGCGCTCGGTCGACGGAGGGCGGGCGCGTCGTGACCCTCGCGTTCTCGGGCACCGGCGCCGGGCTGCGGGCGAAGGAGACGGTGCTGACCCGGTCGACGAAGGGGGTCCCCGGCAGCAACCACGCGGGCGACGACTTCGGTGCGGCCCTGGCGCTGGGCGACGTGGATCGCGACGGCTTCGCCGACCTGCTCGTCGGCGCTCCGGGGGAGGCGGTCGGCGGTCGGCGCGACGCCGGTCGGGTGACGCTCGTCCTCGGCGGCCGGAAGGGCTACCGCACCAGCGGGAACAAGGCCTACGACCAGGACACCAGGGGCGTCCCGGGCTCGGCGGAGACCAGGGACCGCTTCGGCGCGACGGTCTCCCTGCTCGACCACGACGCCGACGGACGCCTCGACCTCACCGTCGGCGCGCCGGGCGAGAACGGCAGCGGTGCGGTCACGACCCTCGACGGCTCCGGCGCGGGCCTCACGACGAGAGGCGCGAGGACCTTCGGGCTCGAAAGGAGCGGGTCGTCGACCCCGGCCGATGCTGCCTTCGGTGCGGTGCTTGGCGGCAGCCCGGCCGACCCGCTGCTCGCGCGCCGCAGCGTCGTCGACCTGCTGCGGCAGGACTGGCGGCACGTGCCCGGGGTCGTCGGGGACGGCACCCGCCTGCGGGTGCGGTCGACCGGGAAGAGCATCGTCGAGCAGGACGGCGGGGGAGGCCGACCGAACCCGCCGGTCCTCCTGGGCACCCACCTGGTGGCGCCCGAGGACTTCGCGGTCAGCGTCTCGTTCGCGGACGTGACCGCCGACGCCAGCCTGAGCGTCCAGGACAGCCCGCCGGTCGTCGCCGACGAGTTCCGCATCGAGCCGGCCGGGGTGCGGCTGACACTCCGCGGGGACGACCTGCGCGTCTCGGTCTTCGACGGCTCGCCCCGGCAGGACGTCCGGGACCCGCGCCCGACGCAGGAGGAGCACGTGCGGCTCGCCGACCCGGCGGCCGAGCTGTCGGTCCGGCGCTCCGGCGACCGGCTCGAGATCGCCAGCGGCGGCCGGACGGTCGCCTCTCTCCCGCGCGGCGACGTCTTCGGATCCGGCCGGCTCTGGCTGGGGCTGTCGAGCGAGGAGGGCTCGTTCACCGTCGGCTCCTTCACCGCCGCGGCGCCGGGTGGCTCGACCCTGGCCGCCGCCGGACCCGCATCGGCCCGCGCGCAACCGTCCTCGGCCGGGCTGCAGGCCCTCGCCACCCGTGCGCGTCCTGGTTTTCTCGTCGGGGCGGCGGTGGCGCCGGGTCCGCTCGCCGCGGACGCGGACTACGCCGACGCCTTCGTGAGTGGGTTCGGCGCGCTCACCCCGGAGAACGTCATGAAGCCGCAGGCGCTGTCGCCGCGCCGGGGCGAGTACACCTTCGAGGAGGCCGACGCCCTCCTCGACCTCGCGCGGAGCAAGGGCGTCGCGGTGCACGGGCACACGATCGCCTTCAGCGAGGCGATGCCGCGCTGGATGCAGGAGCTGCCCTCCGGCACCGAGGAGGAGCGCCGCGCCAGCGCCGCGGCCCTGCTCGACTACGTGACCACCGTGGTGACGCACTTCCAGGGCCGGCTCGCCTCGCTCGACGTGCTCAACGAACCGTTCGACGTCGACCAGGGGACGAGCCTGCAGGAGAACACCTGGTACCGCGTCTTCGGGCCCGGCTACCCGGCCGTCGTCTCGAAGGCCGTGCACGACGCGGACCCGGACGTGCGGCAGTTCATCAACGAGAACGGTGCCGACGTCCCCGGTCCCCGCCAGGACGCCCTGCTCCGCCTCGCCCGCGACACGAACGCGCAGGGCGGCCACATCGCCGGCGTGGGCCTGCAGGCGCACGTCTACGACCGCGGCACCGACGCCATCTCCGCCGACGACCTCGCCACGACGTTCAGGAACGTCGGGAGAGCCGGGCTGGTCGCCCGGATCTCCGAGAACGACGTCACCGACGCCGAGGGCCGGAAGGCGCAGGCGTCACAGTTCGCCACGGTCCTCAAGGGGTGCCTGCGCTCGACGGTCTGCGTCTCGTACACGACGTGGGGGGTCGACGACCGCTACGACTGGTGGCTCGACGACGACGGCGACCTGCACCAGGGCCACGACCTGCTGTTCGACGGCGGGAAGCCGACGCCCGCGTACGACGCGGTGCGGAAGGTGCTGGCGGGCTGACGGGCCCTCGCGCGCGAGCCACCGGCGCGGAGGGGGCTGGAGGGCCTCACGGGACCTCGATCCGTAGGACACTGCTCGCGTGTCCCTCCGCCCTGCTGCTCACCGCCGATGACGGGCGCCACGCCAGGCCCGGTGGCGCGCGCCGCCGTGGTCAGCCCGACCAGGCGGTGGCTCACCGCGATCGTGACCTGGGCGGTGGCAGCGCTGCTGACCGTGCTGTCCTGGCCCGTCGGCTCGCTGGTCGCCGGGCTGTTCGGCGTCGTCGTGGGTGTGTCGTGCCGGCACTGGTCGCCGACCGCCCGCATCGCCCTCGTGCTCGTCGGGACCTGCGTCGCCGTCTGGTCGGCGGTCGTGCTGGCCGACTTCAGCAGCGGCACGACCAGCGTGACGGCGTGAACCTGCATCCTGCCCGCGCAGCAGCCGTTCTCCTGGCGAGCGTCGCGCTCGGGGCGAGCTAGCCCCGGTCCCCCGTCTGCTCCGCAGGAGTCGGTGACGTGCGGGTGACCGTGCGCGCAGGCTGCCGACGAGCCCGTGCGACCAGCGGCGCCGCGACCAGGGTGACCAGAGCCGCAAGCACCGCGACCGAGACCGCCAGGCTCCGGTTCACGAAGGCGAGCAGCAGCAGGGGGACGCCGGCGGCGGCGACCGCCGCACCCGCGTGGGCGAGCAGCGCCGAGGTGCGTGATCTCCTGATCAGGAGCCACGTGGCCGCGGACGCCAGGGAGGTCGGCAGGCTCAGGAACACCGCGCCCACCAGGAAGGCGGGCAGCACCTCCCAGTCGTCGCTCGTCGGCGCGGTCGCGTCCCAGGCCTGCCCCAGGCTCGCACCGTCCACGAGCGCCTGGGCGAACGCAGGCCCCAGCACGACCGGCAGCGCGACCGGCACAGCGGCCACCACGCCCACCGTGATCGCGGAGGCGACCACGGCTGTTCGAGGGAACTCGGCCGACGTGCGGCGCTCGTCACGGACGAGGCGACCCTGAGAGCTCGCAGCCTCGTCGCCGGCCTCCGGCGAACGGACTGGACGGACCTTCGCCAGGAAGATCTCGTCCATCGCGCCGATCCTGGCGTACGTCCGCCGGCTCTCGGCGAGGGACTTCCCGTTGGCGCCGTTGACGAGGTAGGGGTCGCTCGACTGGCGCGGGTCGTCCTCCCAGAAGCAGACAGGGCACAGCTCGTATTCGTCCAGCGCGGTCAAGGTCCGGTGCCCGCAGCAGGGGCACGGCAGGCGGTCCTGGGGCACGGCGCCTCAGAGCGCCGGGATGATCCTCATGTCCCGCGTGGCGCCCCCGTCGAGGGCCTTCAGCGCCTCCTGGTAGCCGGCGCTGTCGTGCGCGGCCCGGGCGGCGTCGACGGAGTCGAAGACGATCACCACGGTGCGGGTCGTCTGGCCGGCCTCGTAGGTCTGCTCGGGCATCCCGCGGGCCACGTAGGTGCCGCCCATCTCCTCGAGCGCGGGCCTGGCGATGCGCGCGTACGCGTCGACCTTGTCCTGGTCGAAGATCTCGGTGTACGTGCTGATCCAGTAGGCGGTCACGGCGCCATCCTGCCCGGCGACCGCCGCGCTCAGTGGCGGGCCAGCGCCACCGAGACGTTGTCGCGCCCGCCCTGCTCGTTGGCCCAGCGCACGAGCGCCTCGGCCAGCTCGAGCGGGGAGGTGACGTCGGTGGACAGCGAACCCACCAGCTCACCCAGGCGGCCGGCCTCCGAGCAGTAGTTCCACAGCCCGTCGGAGCAGACCAGCAGCCAGCCGGGGTGGCCGAGGACGACCGAGCCCGTGCGCGGCACGACGTCGGGGCTGTCGCGGCCGAGCCACTTCGTGATCGCGTGGGCCTGCGGCCCGTTCTCCGCGGTCTCGCGGTCGACGCCCATGGCGATGCGGGCCTGGGCCATCGAGTCGTCCAGGCTCAGCTCCGCCGGCTCCGAGCCTGGCCCGGAACCGCCGGGGTCCGGCAGCCAGTAGACGCGGCTGTCGCCGACGTTGCCGAAGACGACGAGGTCGCCCTCCACGACCGCCCCGGCGAAGGTGCACGCCGCGGCGCTCGGGCCCTCGACCGGCGTGGTCGCGAGCACGGCCTGGTCGGCCTGGGCGACCGCGTCCTCGAAGGCGTCGGCGATCAGACCGGCGCGGCTGGCTGGGTTGGGGAGGCCGACGGGACGCGCCTCGGTGAGCACGTCGCGGGCCCGCCGGGCGGCGGCGAGCGCCGCGACGTCGGAGTCGGGGGCGCTGGAGACGCCGTCGCAGACGACGAGCACCGCGCGGGAGCCGGGGTCGGGGTCGGCGGCGACCGCGGTCGCGTCCTCGTTGCGGTGGTGCTTGACGCCGCGGTCGCAGACGGCGGCGACCCAGGTCGCGGGCTGCTCGACGTAGTGGTCGCGGGGGATCGGGGCCTTGGTCCCGCAGACCGTGCAGTAGCTGTCCTCGCCGACCTCGCCGCCGCAGGACAGGCAGCGCGAGGCGGGCACGAGGTCGTCCGGGCCCGCGACATGGTCGTCCGGCCCCTCAGGGCCGGCGGCGGTCGTGGGACGGGTGAGCTCGACGGGCGTCTCCTGGGCGACCGCGGTCACGCCGCTCCCGGTGCCGACGGCAGGGAGCGCACCGGCTCCGTCGCCCAGCAGCGGCGAGCCGCACGACTCGCAGAAGGCCTGCTCGGGCTCCACCGGCGCCCCGCAGCCGGGGCAGCTGCGCACGGTGGCCGTGGCGAGGGGCGGAGCATCGGTCATCGCAGGGTCCACCTTCGTACGGCGTTGGCCCGGTCGACCCACGCGTGGCTCCGGGCGTCGTCGGCCTCGTTGCGGGCCAGCTCGCGGTAGGTCGCCTCCAGCCCGTCACGCAGCGTGTCGGGGGTGGCAGCGTAGCGGCCGACGGTGAGCGTGCCCGCCGCCGGTCCACCCGGTGCCCCGGCCCCCGGGGCGCTGCCCGGGACCGACACCACCCGCGACAACGCGCGCTCGAGGATCCCCGCGATGAGCAGGCCCCGCTCCGTCGTGTCGAGGCGTACGCCCTCGAGGCTGCCGAGGGCCTGCGAGAGCTGCGGCAGGTCGGCACCGGGTCCGGCGAGCGCGACGGCGCGCAGCCGGCGGGAGTCGGAGAACGCGCGGCTCGTGGACGGCACCAGGTCGAGCGCGGCCACCGCCCCCGCGACGTCGCCACGGGCCGAGCGCAGCCGGGCGAGGCCGAAGGCCCCGGCCGCGACGTAGTTGGCGTCCGTGCTCGCGCAGGTCGTGTAGAGCCCCTCGGCCACGGCCGGCTCGCCGCCGCGCTCGCAGGCCAGCGCGAGCGCCAGCTTGGGGGCGAGCTCGCCGGGCACCTGGCCGTAGACGGCGTTGAAGGCGGCCTGAGCGGCGGGCAGGTCGCCCTGGGCGAGCGCCGACAGCCCGCTCACCCAGACCGCGCGCCACTCCCAGGGGTCGACCCGCAGCATCGTGTCGACGGCCTGGGCGACCAGGTCGGGCCGGCCCAGCTCCAGCGCGGCCCGGGCCTGCGCGAGCAGCACCTCGGGGCTCAGCGCCGGGGCGGCCTGCAGGGCGGCGAGCCGCTCCGCGGGGTCGTCAGCGCTCACCAAGCTCAGCCAGGCGTGCTGCGGGTCGGTCGTGTCGACGCGCAGGGCGGGCAGGTCGGTGGCCTCGAGCAGCCCGCCGGTGATGGCCGGAGCCTCGAAGAGCACCGAGGCCGCCGACGTCACGGCGGTCCCCGCCACCTTCGCGGCGACGACCTCGCGCAGCACGCCGAGCAGCTGGACGCGCAGCTCGTCGGCGGACGAGAAGCGGTCGGCGGGGTCGGGCGCGCACGCCTTGAGCAGCAGGCGGTGCAGCGAGTCGTGGGCGGCGAAGACCGGCGTCGTGTCCGCCGGCGGCAGCGAGTCGACGTACGTCGTCTGGTAGCCGCGGAACTCGGTCATCAGCACGGTGAGCGTGCGACCGATCGTGTAGATGTCGCTCGCCACGCTCGGGCCGACGCGGGCCACCTCGGGCGCCTGGTAGCCGACCGTGCCGTAGATGGCGGAGTCCTCGTCGTCGGCCCGGCGCACCCCGCCGAGGTCGATCAGCTTGACCGCGTCGCCGACCTGGATGAGGTTGTCGGGCTTGAAGTCGCAGTAGAGCAGGCCGAGGTCGTGGAGGTAGGTGAAGGCGGGCAGGACCTCGAGCACGTACGCGAGCGCCTGGTCGACGGGCAGCGGGTCGAACGTGCCGCCGTGGGCCCGCATCCGCTCCTTGAGGATCTGCTTGAGCGAGACGCCGCCGACGTACTCCATGACGATGTAGCCCGCGCCGTCGTGGGTGACGAAGTTGTAGATCTCGACGATGAGCGGGTGCTCGACGGCCGCGAGGAACTGCCGCTCGGCGATCGCCGCGGCCAGCGCGTCGGGGTCCCCGGAGTTGAGCAGGCCCTTGAGCACGACCCAGCGGTCGGAGACGTTCTTGTCGCGGGCCAGGTAGATCCAGCCGAGCCCGCCGTGCGCGAGGCAGCCCGCCACCTCGTACTGGCCGCCGACGAGGTCGCCGGCCCGCAGCTTGGGGGTGAACGAGTACGGCGCACCGCAGCTGGAGCAGAAGCCCTCCGGCCGTCCGGGCTGGTCGTGGCGGGCGCGGCCGACGGGCTTGCCGCAGCGGGCGCAGAAGCGCTTGGACTCCGGCACCGACGCGTCGGTCAGGACGGCGTGCGCGGCGTCCACGACCGGGGCCGGCGGCACCCTCGTCAGCCCGGCGCCGAGCCGGACGGCGCGCAGCCGCTGCGAGCCGCTGCCCGCGCGGCGCGTCGCGCGGGACGCGCCGGCGAGCCGGGACGAGCCGAGCGCGGTGGAGCCGAGCCGGCTGGAGCCGCGCGTCCGGGTCGAGACCGCTCCGGACTCCTGGGCCGCCTGGGCGGCGGCGACCTCCTCCTCGGCGCTCGCCTGCGCGGCGGGCTGGCCCGGCGGGGCGGCCGCGGGGGAGCCGCAGACGTCGCACCAGCCGTCGACGACCGTGCCGCCGCAGCCCGGCTGGGCGCAGCGCCCGGTCGGTCCGACCGCGGTCGATGCGAACGCGGACGGGGACGCCGCGGCCGGCGCGGGGCTGCCGCAGACGTCGCACCAGCCGTCGACGACGGTGCCGCTGCAGCCGGGCTGCGCGCAGGGCGGGCCGACGGTGGTGACGCTCATCGGGCGGTCTCCAGGTAGGTGGCGTAGAGCGTGACGAGCTGCTCGGCGAGGGCCGCCCGGGACGGCCGGGCGTCCAGCGCCTCGCGGGCCATGGCGTACGCCCGGGCCACGTCGGGCTGCCCGGCGTGCCCGGTCGCCTCCGCGCGCACGTGGAGCGCGTCCAGCCGGGCCACGCGGTGGTCGTGCTCGCGCAGCGCCCGGGCGTAGGCCTCCTCGGCGAAGTCGAGCGCCCGCGCGACGAGGCCGAGCCGGTCCTCGTACGCGGCGAGCGCCGGCGCGGTGTTCGGCAGGGGACCGAGCGCGTCGACGTCGGGGACGGCGTAGCGCGGTGCCTCGGCGACGGTCGCGACGCAGCGTTCGGCGAGCGCACGAAGGGCGGTCTCGCGCTGCTCGAGCCGGTCGCGCTCGGCCCGCACCCGGGCCACGAGGGCACCGGCCTCGCGCCGGCGGGCGCCACCCACGATCAGGTCGCGCTCGAGCGTCGCGGCCTCGATCTCGAGGGGCCCGAGGACCCCGCCGACGTCACCGCCGCGCTCGGCCTTGGCCGCCGCGTCGGCCACCCGGTGGGCGAGCGCGTGGACCTGCTCGTCGGCCCGTCGACGGGCCGAACCGACCGGCTCGAGGGCGGCCTGGTCGCGCAGCCGCTCGAGCTGGGCGCGGAGCGCCGCCACCCGGGCGTTGGTCTGGGCGCCCGACGGGTCGAGCCCGAGCCGCTCGCGCAGCTCGCCGACCACGGCGTCGAGCAGCCGGCACGCCTCGGGCACCGAGAGCGCGAGGGGGCTGCCCGACGCCGACGTCGGGCCCGCGCTCCGCCTGCCCCAGACCAGCGCGGCCATCCGCTCGCGCTCGTCGCGGCCCACCCGGCCCGAGTCCCAGAGCACGCGCAGCTGCGCCTCACGGTCGGCGACCGCCTGCCAGAGCGTCATCGCCAGCGTCACGTCCCCGGTCAGGCGGGCCGGGTCGCGGGAGGCGAGGACCTCGCGGTCGAGCGCGTCGAGCTCGGCCCGCCGCCGGGCCAGCCAGCCGCCCAGCGCCTGGAGGTAGGCCAGCGCCTCCTCCGGAGCGAGCGGCTCGCCCAGCCGACCGGGTGCCGGCGGCGCCGGCGGACCCGCCGGGACGGGGACGGACGGAGCCCCGGACGCCGGCCTCACGGGCGCCGTCCGTAGACGGCCTTCGGCGGCTGCGGCGCGGGCCCGAGCGGGCCGGAGAACCACCGGTCGTAGATCTTCGTCCACTCCCCGTCGGCCCGCATCTCGGCCAGCCGGGCGTTCACGACGCGGACGAGGTCGACCGCGTCGGCGTTCATGCCCAGCCCGTACGGCTCGGCGGTGAAGGCCTCCTGCTCCGGCACGACCGCGTACGGGTCCTGCGCGGCCAGGCCGGCGAGCACGGTGTCGTCGCCGGTGATCGCGTCGACCTGGCCCTGCTGGAAGAGCACGAGGCAGCCGGTGTGGCTGTCGGAGCCGACCGCGATCGCGTCCGGCTCCAGGCGCACGAGGTTGTCCATGCTCGAGGTGCCGTTCGGGGCGCAGACCCGCTGCCCGGCGAGGTCGGCGAGCGAGGTCGCCCTCGAGCCCAGCCGGACGAGGACCTTCTGCCCGGCGCGGTAGTATTCCGAGGAGAAGGCGATCTGCTCCCAGCGGTCGCAGGTCATGGTCATGTTCCGCGCGACGAGGTCGACCTGGCCCGACTCCAGGGCCGGGATGCGCTGCGCGGCGGTGATCACCACGAGCTGGTAGCGGTCGGCGTCGCCGAGGACCTCCTCCGCCATCGCCCGGACGAAGTCGATGTCGAAGCCCTGGATGCGCCCGCTCAGCGGGTCGCGCGCGCCGAGCAGGTAGCTGTCGGCGGACACCCCCGCGACCAGCCGGCCGCGCTTCTTGATGCGCGCGACCGTCGAGCCGGCGCGCAGGTCGGACGTCGACGGGTCGTACGAGGTGGTCGCGTCGTCGCAGGTCGCCGGGGTCCCGGGGGCGGCGGCCGTCGGGCTGGCGCTCGCCGCCGGGGCCGGCACCGGCGTCTCGTCGGTGCCGAGGACGGCGCAGGCGCCCAGGAGCGACATCACCGCCAGCGTCGCGGTGGCCCCCAGACCGCGCCGCAGGCCGGTGCGGCGGGGCGCGCTCACCGGTACTCCCGCAGCCGGGCCGCGATGCCGCGGCTGCCGGCCCAGGCGGCCCCGAAGCCGGCCAGCAGGGTCAGCACGCACCCGAGGACCAGGCCGGGGACGCGGTCGCGCAGTCCGGCGACCGCCACCTCGCCGGTGCTGGTGGCGTAGGAGGCGACGGAGGCGTCGAAGGGGGCGAAGGCGGCGTTCGAGGTGCCCGCGTCGGAGCCGGTCGCCAGCGCGACGGCCTCGTCCCAGCGGCCGCCGTCGTCGAGGTCGCGGACCTGGGCGTGCACGTCGGCGTAGTCGCGCCACCGCGTGGTGAAGGACGAGGCGTCGCGGATGCCGCCGAGGCGGTCGAGGACCACCTCGCTCGACGACTGCCAGGAGTCCTCGTACGCCTGGCCGGAGCCGCGGGCGACCAGCGTGAGGCTCTCCGAGGACTTGGCCAGGTTGGCCTGCACCCGGGCGGTCCCGACGTCGCGCACGTCGTCGAAGTCGCTCCGCGCCGAGGCGACCTGGGCGGCGAGCACGGCGAGGGCCGAGAAGGAGACCACGGTCAGCAGGAGCAGCACGAGCGAGCCGGTGAGCAGCCCGGGGTTGACCCGTCGACGGAACTGCCGCGCGACGCGCACCTGCACGACGACGAAGGCGACGGTCGCCCCGAGCGCCAGCACCGGCAGGACCCAGCCCCAGCCGGTGGTGAGCGAGGCGTTCGCCCGGGAGATGTTCGCCTCGACGAGCGCGTCGGCCACGGGCAGGGCGTCGGCGCGCAGCCCGTTGCTGGCCTCGCGCAGGTACTGCGCCCCGACCGGCAGGCCCTGGCGGTTGTTGGCCCGCGCCGCCTCGACCAGCCCGGCGTAGTCGAGCACCTGCGCGTTGAGGGCCGACAGCGCCGCGGCGTCGGCGGGCTGCGCCTGGGCCGAGCGGGCGACGAGGTCGGCGACGTCGGCGAGCGCGGCGTCGTACGCGGCCCGCCGCTCCGGCGACTCGAGCCCGCCGACGAGGAAGGTGTTGGTGGCGTTGGCGTCGGCGACCAGGAGGTCGGTCTCGATGGTCTGCACGCGCACGAGCTGCTCGACGTCGGCGGCGGCCTGACGGAGCGTGAGGGTGAGCAGGGCCATGGCGAGCGTCCCGAGCACGGCCAGGGCGACCCCGCTGGTGACGACGACCGCCCGGAGCCGGCGCAGCCGCTGGGGTGTGCCCGACGTCGGCGCGGCGACCTCCGGGGGCACCGCGCCGAGCGCCACGGGAGGTGCCGGGGCCGGGGCGGCGGCCGGTGCCGGTCGGGGCGCGACCAGCGGCGGTGCGGTCGCGGAGGTCTGGCTCACCCGGCTGGCTCCTCGCTCGGGACGTCGGTGGGCGGGGGACCAGCATCACCCACCGAGAGGTCGTCCGGAGTGATCTCGCGCAGCTGGGCGAGGGTGGGTTCGTCGACGTCGCGCAGCCGCCAGGCCTGGTGCCCGATGGCCGCCTCGAGCACGTTGCGGGCGTGGCGCGCGTTGCCGAACGTCGGCCCGCGCGGCTCGTCGGCGAGCAGCGCCCGGAAGCGCTCGGTCGTGCCCTCGAGGAGGTCGTAGTCGGAGGCGGCGGCCATCGAGGCGAGGATCTCGACCAGCTCGTCGTCGGAGTAGTCGGCGAAGTCGAGGACCGTGCGGAACCGGCTCGCCAGCCCGGGGTTCTGCGCGACGAACTCGGCCATCGGGTCGGGGTAGCCGGCGACGATCACCACGAGGTCGTCGCGGCGGTCCTCCATCTCCTTGACCAGGGTGTCGACGGCCTCGCGCCCGTACTGGTCGCCCGACAGGCTGTACGCCTCGTCGATGAACAGCACGCCACCGGCGGCCGACGCCACCACCTCGGCCGTCTTGAGCGCGGTCTGGCCGAGGTAGCCCGCGACCAGCTCGGACCGGTCGACCTCGACCAGCTGGCCCCGGCTGAGCAGCCCCATCGCGGCGTAGATCCCGCCGACGAGGCGCGCGACGGTGGTCTTGCCCGTGCCCGGGTTGCCGACGAACACGAGGTGGCGGGTGATCGTCGCCGACCGCAGCCCGGCCTCGGTCCGCATCTTCTCCACGCGGAGCACCGCGACCTGACGGTGGATCTCGCCCTTGACCTCGGCCAGGCCTGTGAGCGCGTCGAGCTCGGCCAGGAGCTCGGCGACGGTCTTCGTCGGCTGCGCCGGCGGCTCGGGTTCCTGCTGCTGCCCTTCGACAGGCTCAGGGGTCGTGGCCGGGGTGGCCGGGGTGGCCGGCGGTGAGGGTGCGTCGGGCAGCGAACCTGCACCCGCTCCGATGCCGGGGAACCTGACCGGGCCCGCCGCGTCCCCGAACAGCCCGTCGAGCGGGTTCAGCCCGGCCGGGGACGGCGTGCGGATCTCGTCGGAGGCCTCGCGGAGCGCGGCGATGCGGGCCAGCGCGGACTCCATCGCCGCCCGCAGGCCGGCGGCGTCCGGGCCCTGGGAGCCGCCGCTCACGGCAGCTCCACGCTGGAGCGGCCGAACTTCTCCTGGAGGAAGCGCCCCTGCACCACGAGCGCGTTCGCGTCGACGCGGACGGCGGCGTCGAAGATCGTCTCCATCGAGCTGGCCAGCAGGTCGAGGGTGTCGATGAGGAGCATGAGCGACGTGCGGCCGCCGTCCACCGGTCGCGAGTCGGCCCACTGCCGAGGCAGCCGCGTGTACGCCTCCAGGGCCTCGGGCAGGTAGGTGGTCGCCGTGGCGGTGAGCGCGTACGCCTCCGCGCTGCCCAGGCCGAGGTTGCGGACGCGGGGGAGCGTCTCACGCACCGTCCGGGTGATGCGGCGGACCCGCGAGGCCACGGGAGCCGGGACCTGGCCGCCGGCGACCGCCGCCTCGCTCGCTTCGAGGGCCGCCAGCAGGTCGGCCTCGGTCGGCACCGTGTCGAGCACGACGCTCTCGTCCGCGACGGGTCCGCGGGCCGAGCCGGTCAGGCGCGCCCACCAGCTGCTGAGGCCCATCGAACCCTCCGGTGCCCTTGTCCGCTCAGGCATCGGGGCCGAGCTCGAGGGCGCCGGAGGCCAGGTCGGCGTCGCCGCGCTGCACGCGCTCGAGGTAGGTGCGCGACTTGGTGACCTCGGACTCGAGCACGCCGATCGTGGCCTGCATGGAGGTCAGCGCCTCGGCCTTGAACGCGTCGATCGAGTCCATGGTCTGGTAGATGTTCGCGAACGCCGCCTGCAGCTGCGGCAGCCCCACCGTCGCCGAGGCCGCCTGCTTCTGGATCGAGGCGGAGTTGTCGCGGAGCAGCTCGGAGGTGCGCTGGATGATGTCCGACGTCGTCGAGTTGAGCGCCGTGATCTGGTCGAGCACCAGCTTCTGGTTGTTGAGCGCCTGGGCCACGATCACCGCGGTGCGCAGGGCCGAGACCGTCGTCGTCGACGCACGGTCGACGCCCTTGATCAGCTCGATGTTGTTCTTGATGATCACGTCGATCGCGAGGTAGTTCTGGATCGAGACCGCGAGCTGGGTGAGCAGGTCCTGGTGCTTCTGGCGGACGTAGAAGAGCACGTCCTGGCTGAGCGCCTTGGCCCGCTCGGGGTCGACGCCCTCGAGCTCGGCGATCTTCTCCTCCAGCCGCCCGTCGAGCTGCTCGGCGACGTAGATGTAGGCGTTCAGCCGGCCCATGACGGTCCAGAGGTTCTGCTTCTCGAGGTTGAGCGCCACGTTGTCGCGGGTGAGCTCGTCCTGACCGTTGCGCAGGCTGTGCAGGATGGCGTCGAGGTGGCTCTGCGCGCCCTGGTACTTGCGGAAGTAGTCGGCGACCTTGTCACCGAAGGGGATCATGCCGAGGAACTTGCGCGGCCCGGTCGCCTGGCTCGGGTCGAGGTCCTCGACCGTGCGGCGGAGCTCGAGCAGCGTCCTGCCCACCTTCGAGCCCTGCGAGAGCCCGCCCTCCTGGAGCGCCTTGACCGGCGTCTGCAGCAGGCGGTTCGAGGTCTCGGCGGCCTTGCGGATGTCGGCGTCGCCCATGGTCCGCACGTTGTCGGCCTGGCGGGCGAACTCCGGCGAGCGCGTCTGGTTCTTGAGCAGCGCGGTCAGGTAGCCCTCGACGCGGTCGTCCAGCGCGGGCAGCTGCCGGGCGTCGACCTGCGGGGCCATCGCCGGCGCCTGCGTCTCCACGACGGGGCTGACCGGCTCCGGCGCGGTGAGGGTCAGCGAGCCCGTGGCCCCCGTGGGCGGGGCCAGCGGTGCGGGCGCAGCGGCCCCCTGGCCTCCCGGCTCGGTCATGCGGCGCTTCCTCTCGCTGATCGGGTCGTGCCCCTCCGGACGCGCCGGACGGGTGACGTCGAAATCTACCCGTACACCCGGTCACGCGGGCCGGGTGCGTCCGGTGGGCTCCTGGTGCCACGATCGAGCCCGTGGAGCACCAGTGGCGGGCCGGGTCGCGGTTCGTCGGACGCCGGGTGCTGGTCGTGGGCGGTGGCACCGGCATCGGCCTCGCGGTCGCCCGGCGCCTCTCCGGCGAGGGCGCAGTGGTGGTCGTGGCCGACCGGTGGGACGTGGCTGGGCCGGCGGCGCGCGACGTCGTGGCCGGTCTGGACGGCGACGGCCACCGGGCCGCGCACGTCGACGTCACCGACGGTTCCGCGGTCGACGACCTGGTCGCCCCGCTCGAGGGGCTGGACGTCCTGGTGCACGTGGCGGGCGGCGACCGCCCTCACCCGTCCTTCGTCGACACCACCGACGAGATCTGGACCGGCCTGATCGAGCTCAACCTCATGGGCTTCGTCCGGACCGTCAGGGCCTCGGTCCCGCTGCTGCGCGCCAGCGAGCACGGCCCGGCCGTCGTGGCGGTCGGCTCGGTGAACGCCCTGCTCGCCCTCGGCAGCGAGCCCTACTCCGCGGCGAAGGCCGGGCTGGTCTCGCTCGTGGGCAACCTCGCGGTCGAGCTCGCGCCGCGCGTCCGGGTCAACGCGGTGCTGCCGGCGACCGTCGAGACCCGGGTGTGGGACGACCAGCCGGGCGGTGCCTCGGCGATGCGCCCGCTGTACCCGCTCGACCGCGTCGGCCGGCCCGAGGACGTCGCGGCGGCCGTGGCCTTCCTCGCCGGCGAGGACGCGGCCTGGGTGACCGGGCACGCCCTGCCGGTCGACGGCGGGCTCCTCACCGGGGGTTCGCTGCGACGGCTCCTGAGCTGAGCGCGGCGGGCCCACCTCCTCAGGGCGTACGCGGCTCCCGGCGCAGCCGGCGTCCCTGCGGGAACCCCGGTCCGACGTCGACCAGGCCCGGGAACTCGGTGCCGTAGCGGTCGGCCATCGCCCTGCTGATCGCGACCACCTCGATGCGGGTGCCCGAGGCGTCGGCGGCAGCGGCGAGGGCGGGACCGACGAGCGCGCGCAGGGCCCGGCCCTGCCCCGAGCCCGGGCGTGCGGACACGTGCGCGTGCACGTGCCACGCGTTCCGCCGTACGCCGACCGCGAGCACCGCCTGGCGGTCCGCGCTGAGGTAGTAGCGGGTGCCGGGCCGCAGGACCAGCCCGAGCTGGAGCGTCACCGCCGCCGGGAGCAGCGGCCAGAAGGCGGCCGCGGCGAGGCCGCAGGTCGCCCGGGTCAGCGCCGGGTTCTCCCGGTGCGCCGCGGCGCGGGCGAAGCCGGTCTCGACCAGCCGGGCGAGGTGCGCGGTGTCCTCGAGGCCCGCGGTGACGGTTCCGTCGATGCGGTCCGGCGGAGGAGGCGGCGACGTCACCCCGGCATCCTCTCGCCACGGGTGCCCCGCCTGGCTAGCCTGCGCAGATGGATCTCGCGGAACGTCCCGAACGTCCGAAGCCCGCCGGCTGGGTGATCGCCGAGTACACCCCCGACAAGCAGCTGCGCAGCCACCTGCTCGACGGCGGCCACGTCTGGGACGACGAGGCGGCCGCGGCGAAGGTGGTCGAGGAGGGCGACCGCCCCGACCGCCCGCTCGTGCTCTACGCGCTGGTCACGGCCTGGGGCCCGGTGGAGGAGCCGATCGCGACGGTCACGGACGAGGCGTAGTCCGCGTGGCGCCGCGCCCGCCCTCAGGCGGGCGGGCGGATCTCTCCCGAACCGCGGACGACCAGCCGCGCCGGCACGACCGTGGTGGCCGCGGGGGAGTCGTCGCCGTCGAGGCGGGCGAAGACCCGTCCCGCCGCGGCCCGGCCCATCTCCGACGGGTCCTGCGCGACCACGGTCAGGGCCGGTTCGAGCATGTCGGCCAGGAAGACGTCGTCGAAGCCGACCACCGCGACCTCGTGCTGCAGGCCGAGGTCGTGGAGGGCACGGATGCCGCCGATGCTCACCAGGTTCTGGCTGGTGAAGAGCGCGGTCGGCCGCTCGGGAGCGGCCATCAGCTCGCGCACGGCCTCGTACGCGGCCTCGACGGAGCGCAGGCCCGGGCGCACGGGTCCCTCCTCGGCGTCCGCGTCGCGCAGGGCGTCGAGGTAGCCGAGGTGCCGCTCGCGGGCGGTGGACACCTCGAGGTCGTCGCTGAGGAAGGCGATGCGGCGGTGACCGTGCTGCACGAGGTGGGCCACGGCCGTGCCCGACGCGTGCCGGTTGTCGGTGAGGACGGTGTCGGCATCGATGCCGCGCGGGGGACGGTCGACGAAGACCACCGGCACGCCCTGCTCGAGCTCGGTCTGCAGGTAGGTGTGGTCGTCGGCGATGGTCGTCAGCACCAGCCCGTCCACGCGGCGGCGGGTGAAGGCCTCGACCAGCGCGCGCTCGCGGCCCGGGTCGTCGCCGAAGCTCGCGCCGAAGACCGCCGTGCCGCGCTCCCACGCCACGGCCTCGACCGCCCGGTGGATCGCCGCGGAGAACGGGTTGTCCACGGCGTCGAGCAGCAGCCCGAGGGTGAGCGTCTTGCGGTCGCCGCGGCGCAGCGCGCCGGCACCCTGGTTGGGCGTGAAGTTCAGCGCCACGACCGCCTGCTCCACCTTCTCCCGGGTGGCAGCGGATACGTTCGCCTCGTGGTTGATGACCCGGGACACGGTCTTGATCCCGACGCCGGCCAGGGCGGCGACGTCGCGGATCGTCGCGCGGCCGCGGTTGTGGCGGCCAGTCAGGGCGTCGGTCACGTCCACCTCCTCGTGCTCGCCCGGTCTGCCGGACGAATCGTTACCGGGCCGGAGTTGACACCGGCCTGAGAGTATTTTAGAAATATGCCTGACACCGTTGTCAAGCGACCTGCGGTGCGTCATTCCAATGAAGGAGTCACGTCCATGAAGAACTCGACCCACCCGTTCCGCGGACGCGGCCGGCTCGCCGCCGGCGTCGTCCTGGCCGCAGCGGCATCGCTCGCCCTCAGCGCCTGCGGTGGCGGCGACTCCGCCGCCCCCGGCTCCGACTCGGGCAACGGCGGCGGTGGCGGCGAGACCGCCGTCGCGCTGATCACCAAGACCTCCACCAACCCCTTCTTCCTCGCCATGAAGAAGGGCGCCGAGGACGAGGCCGCCAAGCAGAACGTCAAGCTCACGTACGCCGCCGGCGCCGAGGACGGCGACGAGGACGGCCAGGTCAAGGCCATCGAGGCCGCCGTGGCCCGCGGCGACCAGGGCATCCTGATCACCCCGAACGGCCCCGGCGTGAACTCCGCCATCGAGCAGGCGCGCAAGCAGGGCCTCTACGTGATCGCCCTCGACACCCCGCCGGACCCCGCTGACGTCGTCGACCTCACCATCGCGACGAACAACTTCACCGCGGGTGAGGAGATCGGCAAGTGGGCCGCCGCCAAGCAGGACGGCAAGCAGGCCAACATCGCGCTGCTCGACCTCTACAACGACAAGGTCGTCTCGGTCGACTACAACCGGGACCAGGGCTTCCTGACCGGCATGGGGATCGACGTCAAGGACCCCAAGAAGAACGGTGACGAGGACAAGTCCGGCACCTACACCGGCGGCAAGGGTGGCAGCTACACGATCGCCTGCAACGAGCCCACCCTCGGCGCGCAGGACCAGGGCAAGTCGGCCATGGAGACCTGCCTGTCGAAGACGAAGGACATCAACCTCGTCTACACCCTGAACGAGCCGGCCGCGGCGGGTGCGGCCGAGGCGCTCGACGCGGCGGGCGTGAAGGCCACGATCGTCTCGGTCGACGGTGGCTGCTCCCCGGGCATCTCGAGCGTGAAGTCGGGCGTCATCGGCGCGACCTCCCAGCAGTACCCGGTCAAGATGGCCCAGCTCGGCGTGGACGCGATCAAGAAGATCGCCAACGGTGGCGAGAAGCCGGCGGTGACGCCGGGCCTGACCTTCCTCGACAGCGGCGTGGCCCTGGTGACCGACAACCCGGTCGACGGGCTGCAGAGCATCACCTCCGACGAGGCCTCGAAGATCTGCTGGGGCTGATTCTCAAAGGAGCGGAGCCGGTCCTGCGCGAGCAGGACCGGCCCTTCCCCCCGGTGACGCGGTTCTGCTAGACCTGCGGCACCACTCCACGTCTGCTGCACCTTCGAGGCAAGGAAGCCCGTGTCCACGACCACCACCTCCGCCCCGGCGTCGGCGGCCGAGCAGTTCGCGATGCGCCGGCAGTCGCCGGCCCAGCGCATCCAGCACGTGCTGCACGCCCAGCCGGCCCTCAGCCCGCTCGCGGTGCTGATCATCGCGATCATCGTCTTCGCGCTGATCAACCCGCGCTTCCTCCAGCCCCAGGCGCTGTCGATCCTGTTCCAGCAGGTCGCGATCATCGCCGCGCTGGCCATCGGCCAGACCCTGATCATCCTGACCGCGGGCATCGACCTCTCGGTCGGCGCGCTCACGGTGTTCTCGATGCTGATCATGGCCAGCCTCGCCTCGAGCGGTGGCGTCCCCGGTCCGCTGGCGATCCTCATCGGTGTGCTCGTCGGCACCTTGGGAGGCCTGCTCAACGGCTTCCTGGTGACCCGGATCAACCTGCCACCGTTCATCGTGACGCTCGGGACGCTGAGCGTCTTCCTCGCAGCCGGCCTGCTCTACTCCGGCGGCTCGAACATCCAGTCCACCGCCCTGCCGGACTCGGTCAACTGGGCCGGCACCGTGCTGCAGTTCGGCCGCTTCCGCATCACCACCGGCGTCGTGATCGTGGCGCTGATGGCGATCGTCGTCGGCTTCGCGCTCAGCCAGACCAAGTGGGGCCGCCACGTGTACGCGGTCGGCAACGACATCGAGGCCGCGCGACTCGTCGGCATCCGGGTGAACCGGGTCCTGCTCAGCGTCTACACCGTGGCCGGCCTGCTCTACGGCATCACCGCCTGGCTGCAGATCGGCCGTGCGGGCAGCGCGAGCCCGAACGCCCTCACCGACGCCAACCTGGAGAGCATCACCGCCGTCGTCATCGGCGGCACGAGCCTCTTCGGCGGTCGTGGTGCGGTGATCGGCACCATCATCGGCGCCCTGATCGTGTACGCGTTCCGGCTGGGCCTGAGCCTCGCCGGCGTCGACGACCAGTGGCGCGTGTTCGCCACCGGCGTCCTGGTCATCGTGGCCGTCGGCATCGACCAGTGGATCCGGAAGGTCAAGGCATGAGCAGCAGCATGAGCGTGGACCCGCAGAACGAGGCCCGTTACGGCACCGTCAACGGCGTCGACCTCGACGCCGTGCAGGAGGGCGTCGCCGACCCCAGCCAGACGGTCCTCTCGGCCCGCAAGCTGATCAAGACCTTCGGCAAGGTCATCGGCCTCGACGGCGTCGACCTCGACCTCTACCCGGGCGAGATCCTCGCGATCATCGGCGACAACGGGGCCGGCAAGTCGACGCTGATCAAGGCGGCGACCGGCGCGCTCACGCCCGACTCCGGCCAGCTCTACCTGGACGGGCGCGAGGTCAGCTTCAAGACCCCGCAGGACGCCCGTGCGGCGGGCATCGAGACCGTCTACCAGACGCTGGCCGTCGCGCCGGCCCTGGACATCGCGGCCAACATGTTCCTCGGCCGCGAGCGCCGGCGCTCGGGCCCGCTCGGCTCGGTCTTCCGGATGCTCGACAAGAGCGGCATGAAGGCCGACGCCGGCCGGTCGATGGCCAACCTGGGCATCGCGACCGTGCAGAACATGGGCCAGGCGGTGGAGACCCTCTCGGGCGGCCAGCGCCAGGCCGTGGCGGTGGCGCGGGCGGCGACGTTCGCGACCAAGTTCGTCGTCCTCGACGAGCCGACCGCCGCGCTGGGCGTCAAGGAGACCGGTCAGGTGCTGAACCTGATCCAGCAGATCCGCGAGAAGGGTCTGCCGGTCATCCTGATCAGCCACAACATGCCCAACGTGTTCGAGGTGGCCGACCGCATCCACATCGCCCGCCTGGGCGGCTGCGCGGGCGTCATCACGCCCAAGTCGCACACGCCCACCGAGGCCGTCGCCATCATGACCGGCGCGACGACGCTGCAGAAGGGCTGAGCCCAAGCAGCAGGCCCACGGCCCGCGTACGCCTCCCGGCGTGCGCGGGCCGTCCTGCGTCCGGACGGTCCGCCGCGCGGTAGGTTGCCGCGCATTCGTGGCCCGAAATAGCGCGGCAACCTACCTCTCGCGGTGACGAGGGGCCGCTCAGCCGCGCTCGCGCGGCTCGTGGAGGGGGAAGCCGCTGATGCCGCGCCAGGCGAGGGTGCTGACGAGCGCCTTGGCCTGCTCGAGACCGATGGCGGCGCTGCGGTCGGAGACCCAGTAGCGGGCGCCGACCTGGGCGAGGCCGACCATCGAGATGGCCAGCAGCTTGGAGTGCTCGGGCGGCAGCCGGGTGTCCTCGGCGATCACCGCCGCGATGAGGTCGGCGACGTCGTTGTTGACCTGCCAGAGCCGTTCCTGGACCCCGCCGTCGCCGGTCAGGTCGGACTCGAAGACGAACCGGAACTCCCCGCTCGTCGAGGACACGAAGTCGAAGAAGGCCCCCATCGCGGCCACCACGCGGTCGGCGTTGTGGTCGGTCGAGTCGAGCCCGTCGCGCACCACCTCGACGAGCGCGTCGCAGGCCTGGTCGAGCAGCGCGAGGTAGAGGCCGAGCTTGGAGTCGAAGTGCTGGTAGAGCACGGGCTTGCTGATGCCGGCCGCAGCGGCGATGTCGTCCATCGCGGCGGCGTGGTAGCCGCGGGTGGTGAAAATTTCGTTGGCCGCGTCGAGCAGCTGGGCCCGCCGCTGGTCCCGGGGGAGCCGGGCCGAGCGGACCGCCACGTCCTCGGCGGGGCTGCCGTTGGTCGGGGCGGTGCTCGGCACCGGGTCACACTACCGAGCGCCCGCACCCATCTCGGCCGCCTCGCCGGTCTGCACGGCCCACAGGCCCGCGTAGATCCCGCCGGCCTCGACGAGCTCGTCGTGCGAGCCCGCCTCGGCGACGCGACCGTCGGCCAGCACCCAGATGCGGTCGGCGTCGCGCACGGTGGAGAGGCGGTGCGCCACGACGAGCGCCGTGCGGGAGGCGGTGACCGCGGCCAGCGAGCGCTGGATCGCCGCCTCGGTCTCGGTGTCGACCGCCGAGGTCGCCTCGTCGAGGACGAGCAGCGCCGGGTCGCGCAGGATCGCCCGGGCCAGCGCGATCCGCTGGCGCTGGCCGCCGGAGAGCGTCTGCCCGCGCTCGCCGACCACGGTGTCGTAGCCCTGCGGGAGCGCGGTGATGAAGGCGTGCGCCTCGGCCTGCCGTGCCGCCTCCTGCACCTGCTCGTCGGTCGCGTCGACCCGCCCGTACGCGAGGTTGTCGCGCACGGTGCCGTGGAAGAGGAAGACGTCCTGGCTGACGTAGCCGATGGCGCCGCGCAGCGCGTCCCAGCCGAGCTCGCGCACGTCGGTCCCGTCGAGCAGGACCTGGCCCTCGCGCGGGTCGCTGAACCGCAGCACCAGGCGAAGCAGGCTCGACTTGCCCGCACCCGTGCTGCCGACGACCGCGTGCGTCTGGCCGGCGGGGACGACCAGGTCGAGGCCGCGCAGCACGTCGGGGCCGTCGGCGTAGCCGAAGCGGACCCCCCGCAGCTCGACGGAGCCGCGTACGGGCGGGGCGAGGACGCCGGTGCCCGGCTGCTGGTCGCCGCGCTCGCGCAGCAGGGCGAAGATCCGCCGGGTCGAGGCCATGGCGCGCTGGTAGAGGTCGAGGGTCTCGCCGAGGTCGGTCAGCGGCCACAGCAGCCGCTGGGTCATGAAGACGAGGACGGTGTAGAGGCCGACCTCGAGCCGGCCGTTGATCACCAGCCAGCCGCCGAGCAGCAGGGTCGAGGTGAAGCCCGCGAGGATCGCCATCCGGATCAGCGGGACGAAGGCGGAGGAGTAGCGGATGGCCCGCAGGTTGGCGTCGCGGTAGCCGTCGGAGACCTCGCGCACCCGCTCGACCTCGCGCGCCTCGGCGGTGAACGCCTTGATCGTCGTCAGGCCGCCCAGGTTGGTCGCGATGGTGGCGCTGACGTCGCCCGCCCGGGCGCGGACGGCGGTGTAGAGGGGCTCCAGGCGGCGCTGGAAGACGATCGAGCCGACGACGATCACCGGCACGGGCAGGAAGGCGAGGAGCGTCATCGTCCACGACGTCGCGGCGAAGACCGCGCCCACGAAGACGACCGTCCAGAAGGTGTGCAGGATGACGCGCGCGCCGGTGTCGAGGAACCGCTCGAGCTGGTTGACGTCGTCGCTGACCACGCTCAGCACGCGCCCGGGCGCGGAGCCCTCGTGCCAGGAGACGTCGAGCTCCTGCACGTTCGCGTACGTCTCCACGCGCAGGTCGTGCTCGACGGCCTGCGCGAGGCCGCGCCACAGCAGCGAGGCGGCGTAGTCGGTCGCCGACTCGATCATCCAGACCACGACGTTGACCAGGGCGACGATGAGCAGCTGCTCGAAGCGGCCCTCGACCCCGAAGAGCGTGGCGGCGAAGGAGTCCGACCCGCGGACGACGACGTCGACCGCGACCCCGAGCAGCAGCTCGGGCAGGACGTCGGCGGCGGTGTTGAGCGTGGTGGCGGCGGTGGCCGCCACCACCCGCGGCCGGTAGCGCCGGTGGTGACGCCAGAGGTCCCGCAGCGGACGGGCGGCGCCGGGCTCGTCGTGCCGCAGGGCTGCGGAGGAGGTCACGAGGTGCTACCTTGCCATCTCGGAAAGGTAAGGCTTGCCTAAGGAGCGGCGGCATGGACGAACGTGAGACCCGGGACGCAGCGGCCGTGGTGGCCAGGACCGTCCTGTCCACCAGCCACGAGGCGCTGTGCTCGCGCCTCGACGGGCTGGAGCACGCGAGCTCCGGCGTCGTCGGGCTGCTGGCCGCCGGCGCGCAGCCGTACCTCGTGCCGTCGGACCCGCAGAGCTTCTTCCCGACCGGGACGGCGTTGCGCGTCCGCGTCGCGATCCCGGGCCTCGGCGTCGTCCTGGCGAGCGGCACGACCGGGCGCGCACGGCCGGCGGCCGACGAGCCCGGCCTCCTCCGCACGCTGGAGGACCACCGCGCCTGCATCCGGGGACCGGTCGACCCCGCGGCGCTGCAGGTCGTCCCGCTGCGGCTCTTCGCGCTCTCGGTCTCCTCCGACGGCGCCGGCCCCACGGCGCTCAGCCCCCGCGAGCTGACGCGCGTGCAGCCGGACTGGCTGCTCGCCCGCGGCCGCACCCTGACCGCGCACCTGGAGCAGGACCACGCCGACGACCTGCTGCGGCTCGCCGAGGCGCACGGCGTGCCCGGGGCGACCGCGGTGACTCTGGACCGGTTGACCACGCGCGGGGCCCGGCTCGTCTGCCTCGGGGCCGACGGCGTGACGACGGTCGCCATGGTGTTCGACCCGCCGGTGGGCAACTCCGGCGAGCTCTGGCGCCGCCTGGCGTCCGCGCCGACCCTGGGCTGAGCCGCGCCCGTCGCCGGCCGGAGTCTCAGGGTTCGGGCAGCGGCGGCAGCGGCGGTCGGTCCTCCAGCAGCAGGTCGGCGGCGAGGTCGCCGTGCTCCTCGACGCGGGCGAGCACGTCGCCGGGGGAGAAGCGCAGGTCCTCGGGCGTGGTCGCCGCCGCCAGCTCCTCCCAGGTCACCGGCGTCGCCACGGCGGGCAGGGCGCGCCCGCGCAGCGAGTACGGCGCGATGGTGTTGCGCGCGGGCAGGTCCTGGTTGTGGTCGACGTAGATCCGGCCCCGCCGGGCCTGGACCGACACGGTCGAGACGAAGAAGTCGGGCCGCTCGCGCGCCATCCGCACGTTCAGGCTCTTGACGTACGCCCACGCGTCGCGGGCGCGACAGGGCGCGAGGGCCGCGTACACCTGGACGCCCTTGCTGCCCGAGGTCTGCGGGACGGGCACGAGGCCGTCGGCGGCCAGGACGCCGGCGACGAGGACCGCCGCCCGCGCCGAGTCGAGTACGTCCATCCCGGCGCCCGGGTCGAGGTCGACGACGAGCCGGTCGGCCAGGGGCTCGCCGTCGTACGCCTCCTCGCCCGGCAGGTCGAGGACGCCGTCCTCGCCCACCCGGCCGCTGCTCAGCGTCCACTGCGGCACGTGCAGCTCGAGCGCGGCGAGGTTCGCCAGCCAGACGAGCGTCGCGGGCTCCTCGGCGACGACGTAGTCGATCACGCCCTCGCTGGTCCGCACCGGCTGGCGGGGCACCCAGTCCGGCGTCCCGACGGGCGCGTTCTTCTCGTAGAAGGAGCCGGGGGCGAGCGGGGTCGTGCCGCCGGTGTCCGGGGCGACCGTCCCCGCGGGGACGCCGCCCGGGAAGCGCAGCCGGGTGAGCCCGCGGTCGCGGACGTACGGCAGCATCACCTCGGCGATGCGGGCGTAGTAGTCGATCACCTCGCCCTTGGTGAAGCCGTCGGGGTAGAGCGGCTTGTCGAGGTTCGTCAGGCCGAGGGTGCGCCCGCCGACGCGGACGAGGATCTCGCCGGGAGGCACGCCTAGCCCGCCGGCGCCTCGACGAGCTGCCGCCCGACGCCGAAGGCCTCGAGCCGGGCGGGCTCGGGCGAGGGTCCGACGCCGGGCTCGCGGGAGACGGCGACCCAGCCCTCGACCATGCGGACGGGCTCGGTGACGTCCTCGGCGTAGAAGCGGTCGGAGCCCGAGATGTCGCCGGTCAGGGTGAAGCCGGGCAGCCCGGCGAGCGCGGCGTTGGCCGTGCGGCCGAGGCCGGTCTCGAGCATCCCGCCGCACCAGACGGCCGCGCCGGAGGCCCGGCAGAGGTCGTGGATGCGCCGGGCCTCGAGGTAGCCGCCGACGCGGCCGGGCTTGATGTTGACGATGCTCGCCGCGCCCATGGCCAGCGCGTCGGCGGCGCGGGCCGCGGAGACGACCGACTCGTCGAGGCAGACCGGCGTCCGCAGCTGTCGCGCCAGCAGGGCGTGCTGGCGGAGGTCGTCCTCGGCGAGCGGCTGCTCGACGAGCAGCAGGTCGAAGGCGTCGAGGCGGCGCAGCACCGCGGCGTCGGCCAGGGTGTACGCCGCGTTGGCGTCGACCTGCAGCGGGACGTCGCCGAACCGCTCCCGCACCGCCCGCGTCTCCTCGACGTCGCGGCCCGGCTTGATCTTGAGCTTGATGCGCCGGTAGCCCTGGTCGAGGTAGCCCTCGACGACGTCGAGCAGCTGGGGGACCGAGTCCTGGATGCCGACGGAGACCCCGGAGGGGACGCGGTCGACGGTGACGCCGAGGTAGTCGGCGAAGGAGGTGCCGGAAGCACGCAGCTGCGCGTCGAGCAGCGCCATCTCCAGCGCGGCCTTGGCCATCGGGTGCCCGACGACCGGGTGCAGGACCTCGCCGACCGTCTCCGCGCTCAGCGGCCGCTCGCGCTGCGCGGCGAAGAGCCGGGGCAGCAGGTGGTCGACCATCACGGACTGCGCGCCCGCGACGTACTCGGCGGAGTAGGTGGGCTCCTCCTGGGCCACGCACTCGCCCCAGCCGACGACCTCGCGCCCGGCCACCGTCGTGCGGGCCTCGACGAGGAGCGCGAGACGTTCGGTCTCGGTGCCGAAGGACGTCGTGAAGGGCGAGACGAGCGGCATCCGCACGAGGTGCAGGACCACCTCCTCGAGGTGCAGGCTCATGCGTTCCTCTCCATCAGGTGGTCCTCGGTGTGGCCAGGGTCGTCGGTGGTGCGGCCGAGCACGTAACGGCCCGCGCGGGCGAAGCCCCGCACCCGCCAGCCCTGCTCGTGCAGGTCGGCGTACGCGTCGCGGAAGGCGCTGCGCCAGCGGGAGGCGACGGCGCGGTCGCTGCTGCGCAGCCCCTCGACGTCGGCCGGGACGGCCAGCGTGACCGCGTCGGCGTCCACGGGGACGGCCGGGTGGAGGACCGGACCGCCGTCGTCGCCGACGGTGAGCGCGGCGTGGGGCTGCTCGGGCTCGCGAGGCGCGTCCTGGTCCTCCGGCGGCACGGACCAGTGGACGAGCAGCCGGTCGCTCTCCTCGCCCGCGTTGAGCCCGTCGTCCATCGGTCCGTAGAAGTCGACGAGGTACGCCTCGACGTGGGCGCCGAGGCGGCCGAGGTTGAACCAGGCGTTGCGGGCGATGAGCGGGTCGTAGGTCCAGGCGATCGTGCCGATGCCGCGCTCGGCGCACCACGCGCGCTGGTGCAGCTTGAGCGCGGTCCCGACGCCGCGGCCGGTCCCGGGGCGGACGGCGGCGATGTGCGAGTGCAGCAGCGACAAGCGACCGGTCGGGGTGGCGCCGAGGAGCCCGGCGCACGACCCGACCAGCGTCCCGTCGGCGTCGAAGGCGCCGCTGACGTAGCCGCCGGCGAACCCCAGCGCGACCAGCAGCCCGGGCTCCATCGGGCTCTCCCGCGGTGCGAGGCCCCAGACCTCGGCGTAGAGGGCCGAGGCCGCGGCCATCTCGTCGGCCCGCAGGTCACGGACGGACACGCCCGCCGTCCGCGCAGCCGCACCTGCGGCGTCGACCAGGCCGTCGTGCTGCACGGCACTGATCCTGTCAGAGGGCGTCCTGCCAGAGTGGGCCCGTGCCCACGACGCCGCTGGTCCTCGTCCGTCCGCCGTCGCCCCGGCTCGCCGAGGGAGAGCTCACCCACCTCGACCGCGTACCGGTCGACCCGGCGCTCGCCCGCGAGCAGTGGCAGGGCTACGTCGCCGCATTTACCGCCCGCGGTTGGGACGTCGTCGAGGTCGAGGAGGCCCCCGAGCACGCCGACGGGGTGTTCGTCGAGGACACCGTGGTCGTGTTCGACCGGCTCGCGGTCCTCACCTCGCCGGGCGCGGAGTCGCGCCGCGGAGAGGTGTCGGGCACCGAGGCCGCGCTGCGCCGGCTGGCGGCGGACGGCGTCGACCTCGAGGTCGTCCGGATCACCGAACCCGGGCACCTCGACGGCGGCGACGTGCTGAAGGTCGGCGACGTCGTCTACGTCGGACGCGGCGGTCGGACCGACGACGAGGGCATCCGCCAGCTGACCGCGTACGTCGAGCCCCTCGGCCGGCGCGTCGTCGTCGTGCCCGTCGCGAAGGTCCTGCACCTCAAGTCCGGGGTCACCGCACTGCCGGACGGCACCGTCGTCGGCTACGAGCCCCTCGTCGACGACCCGGGCGCGTTCCCGTCGTTCCTGCCCGTCCCCGAAGAGCACGGCACGGCCGTCGTCGACCTCGGCGGCGGTGCCGTGATCATGTCCGCCGACGCCCCGCGGACGGCCGAGCTCTACCGCTCGCGCGGGCTCGAGGTCGTGACGGTCCCGATCAGCGAGTTCGAGGCCCTCGAGGGGTGCGTGACCTGCCTGTCGGTGCGGGTTCGCTGAACTTCTCGCCCTCTGCGTACCTCTGGGGTGCTCAGAGGGCGAGAAGTTCGCTCGAGCGTCAGTCCTCGTGCGGCAGCACGATCACCGGGACGGGCGCGTGGCGGATGAGCTTGGTCGCGCGGGAGCCGAGGAAGACCCGGGCGACCGGGCCCATGGAGGACGAGCCCAGGGCGAGGACCTCGCCGGGCTCCCAGGGGATCGAGGCCATGGTGTCGCCCCAGGTCGGGCCGGTGGCGATCACGCGCTCGACGGAGTCGGGGACGACGCCGGTGCTGACCAGGCGCTGCTGCGCCGAGCGCGCCTGCTCCGACCAGGAGGCGAGCACGGAGTCCTCGGCGGTGATGCCGGTGACGGGCGGGTACATCGTGGCGCCGCGCACGCCGAAGCTGGCGACGCGCAGCGGGACCCCGAACCGTTCGGCGAGCGACCACACGCGTCCGACGACCCGTGCCGAGGACTCGGAGTCGGAGAAGGCGGCGGTGACCTTGGTGACGCCGTCGGCGGCGGTCGAGCGGAACTCGCGCGGGCTGATCGCCAGGGGCACGGGGGAGGCGTGCAGCAGCTTGTCGGCGGTCGACCCGACGACGACCCGGCCGACCTGGCCGTCGGCCGAGGAGCCGAGCACGAGGACGCTGGCGCCCACCTCCTCGACGGCGCCGACCAGGGCGTTGGCGATCGAGCGACCGGCGACGACCCGGTACGACGTCTCGACGGTCACCGTGGTCTCGGACAGGTAGTCCCGCGCCTGGCGCTCGGACTCCTCGCCGACCTGGCGCGCGTACTCGCCGTACTCGGCGTCGACCCGGGCCATCGAGGGCGTCGACCACTGGCGCGGGACGACGGTCACGACGAGGAGGTCCTCGGCGAGCGCGTGGGCGAGCTGCAGGGCCAGGTCCAGCGAACCGCGACCGCCCTTGCTGGGGGTGTAGCCGACGACGACAGGCATCCCTCAGTGCTCCTTCGTGGGCTCGGGCAGCTCGTCCGGCGTCAGCTCCCCACGCTGGATCCTGCCTACGACCGAGTGCTTGCGCCCGTAGACCATGTAGAAGGCGAGGAAGACCAGCACCCAGCCGGCGAAGACGACCCAGGTGATCCAGTGCAGGCTCGACAAGATGTACGCGCAGGCCAGGATCGACAGCACCGGCGTCACGGGGTAGCCGGGGACCTTGAAGCCGCGCTTCAGCCCGGGCTCGCGGACACGCAGGATGATCACGCCGAGCGAGACGATCACGAACGCGGTCAGCGTGCCGATCGAGACGACGTCGATGAGGTAGTCGAGCGGGACGAACGCGGCCAGGACCGCCACGATCACGGCGACGATGACCGTGTTGTTCACCGGCGTGCCGCTGCGCGGGCTCACACGCGCGAAGACCGGCGGCAGCATCCCGTCGCGGCCCATGGCGAAGAGGATCCGGGTCTGGCCGTAGAGCGTGACGAGGGTGACCGAGAAGATCGAGATCACCGCGCCGAGGGCGAGGATCGTGCCCCAGACGTTCGCGCCCGTGACGATCTCGAGGATCTTGGCCAGCCCGGCCTCCTGCTGCCCCTCGAAGTCGGTCCAGGGCTGCGTCCCGAGCGCGGCGACGGCCACGAGGACGTAGAAGACGATGACGATGATCAGCGCGGCGATGAGCGCGCGCGGCATGGTGCGCTGCGGGTCCTTCACCTCGTCGCCGGCGGTGGACACCGCGTCCAGGCCGATGAAGGAGAAGAAGATCGTCCCCGCCGCGGTGCCGATCGCCGCCTTGCCGAGCGGGGCGAAGTCGGTGAAGTTGGCGCCGTCGAACGCGGTGAACGCGATGACCACGAACATGAGCAGCACCGCGAGCTTGATCACGACCATGATCGCGTTGAGCCTGGCCGACTCGCTCGCGCCACGGATCAGCAGCATCATGCAGAGACCGACCAGGACCACGGCCGGCAGGTTGATGATCCCGGTCGGTCCGTCGGGGTTGGCGTTGAACGGGGCGTAGAGCAGCGACTCGGGCAGCGAGACGCCGAAGACGTTGCTCACGGCCTCGTTGAGGTAGCCCGACCACCCCACCGCGACCGCGGCGGTCGACACCCCGTACTCGAGCAGCAGGCACGCGGCGACGCCCATGGCCACGACCTCGCCGAGGGTGGCGTACGCGTAGGAGTACGTGCTGCCCGACACCGGCACCGACGACGCGAGCTCGGCGTAGCAGATCGCCGCGAGCCCGGCCGCGATCCCGGCGAGGACGAACGAGACCACCACGGCCGGCCCGGCCTCGGGCACCGCCTGGCCGAGCACGAAGAAGATGCCCGTGCCGATGGTCGCCCCGACCCCGAACATCGTCAGCTGGAACGTGCCGATCGAGCGCGTCAGCTGTGGCCCGTGCGGGTGCGCGCTCTCCCCGACGGGCTTGCGGCGCAGGAGCTGCGCGGCGAGACCGGTGGGGCGGGTGGTCGACGTGCTCATCCAACCTCCGAGGGCAGGTGCCGGCCTCCGGCTCCCCGACGGCCACGCCTTCGTAGTGTTGCCTTCACCCGCCGTTCTGGCGAGACCCGTCCGGGCGCGTCACGCAACCGTTGCCTGCAGCGCCGGCAGCTCCTGGTCCGTGCCGGCGACCTGCGTGATCCTCGCGGCGAGCTTCGACAGCGGCGGCCGTGTCGTGGCCTTGATGACCAGGTCGTGGAGCTTGAGCCCCAGCGCGGTCCGCGGGTAGGCCAGCTTGTCGATGCCCGGCGGCAGCGACTGGACGTCGTCGACGAGCGGGCGCATCCACTCCTCGTACGCCGCGAGGGCGCCCTCGACGTCGTCCTCGGCGTGCGAGGAGAGGTACGCGGCGAGGACGTAGCCGCTGGTCAGCGCGAGCGAGGCGCCGCCGCCGCCCATCGGGGTGACGCACCAGCCGGCGTCGCCGGCCAGGACCACGCGGCCACGGTGCCAGGTGGGCATCCGCACCTGCGTGAGGCGGTCGACGTAGAGGTCGTCGGAGCCCTCGAAGCCGTCGAGCACGCGCGGCGCCTGCCAGCCCGCGTCGGCGTACACCCCGCGCAGCCGGCGCATCAGGTCCGGCCGCTCGAGGCGCGTGACGTCCTCGTCGCCGGCGTACGCGAGGATCGCCCGGGTCGTGCCGTGGTTGTCGGGGCGCAGGTGGACCTGGCGGCCGCGGACCGTGGTGAGCCAGCGCCAGCGGGAGTCGTCGTCGGGCGTGCGCGGGATGGTCCCGAAGGCCATGGTGATGCCGAGGTCGCGGGCGTCCACGTCGTCGAAGAGCAGGTCCCGGGTGCTGGAGCGGACGCCCTCGGCGACGACCAGCAGGTCGGTGCCCAGCTCCCGTCCCGAGGCGAGCCGGACGAGGACGCCGTCGGGCCGCTCCTCCACGGCCTCGACGACGTCGTCGTAGACCGTCTCGACGCCGTCGGGCAGCGCGTCGAAGATCGTCCGGGCGAAGTCGCCGCGCAGCACCTCGAGCTCGGCCGTGGCGCCGTCGGGCCCGTCGGAGGGCAGCTCGGCGAGCTCGCTCCCGTCCTCGCGCAGCAGCACGGTGCCGGTCTCCGTGGTGTTCTGGGCGGCGATGGCCTCCGTCAGACCCATCCGGTCCAGCACCTCGTGGGCGACCCCGCGGACGTCGACGTTCTGCCCGCCGTCGCGGAAGGAGGCGGCCCGCTCGACGAGCGTGACCCGCCACCCGGTGCGCGTGAGCCACCAGGCCACCGAGAGCCCGGCGATGCTGCCCCCCGAGACCACCGCGTGCCGTGCTGCCATGTCGTGCTCCTGTTCGCCTCGAGAAACCTTTACAGTGAAGATACTGCACACGAAAGGTACAGGCGCATGGCGGTGGAGGAGCTCCTGACGGCGGGCTGGCGCGACGAGCAGGTGGAGGTGATGGAGCGGCTGCGCGACTGGGCCGACACGTCCGTCGAGCTCAACCAGCACGTCTCGGCGTGGATGGGCCTGCCCACCTCGGACGCGAACGCCCTGGGCCACATCACCTGGAGCGCGGAGTCGGGCCGGCCGCTGTCGCCCGCCCAGCTGGCCCGGCGCATCGGCATGACCTCGGGCGCGACGTCGGTGCTGCTGCGCCGCCTGGAGCAGGGCGGCCACATCACGCGGGAGCGCTCCACGACCGACCTGCGCCGCGTGAGCCTGCACCCCACGTCGTCCGCGCGGGAGCGGACCCGCGGGTTCATGGCCTTCTCCGGCACGGAGATCGCGGCGACCGTACGGTCCGCCGACCCCGACGAGCTGCGCCTGGTCGCCGCGTTCCTCGAACGCATGGTCCTGGCCGGCCGGGCCGCCAACGAACGTCTCGCCGCCGGTGGGGTCGACCCCGCCGCGACCCACCGCGACCCGGCCTGACCCGGGCGCTGGGAGGCTGGGCCCGTGCACCCCGCTCCCGTGGTCCCCGCACCTCGCCCGCGCCGCGTCGACCGCACGCTGCTGCCCGGGCGCCCGGTCGCGTACCACCAGCTGCTGCGCGGACCCCGCTGGCGCTGGTGGCGCCCGATTCTCTCGTTCGCCGTCCTCCTCGGGCTCCTGGTCGCGCTGATGATCGTGGTCTTCGGCGGCTACCCGGGCCTCGACCTGCTGCTGCCCGACCGGTGGGTGGGTTCGCTGGACGAGGAGTTCAGCCCGCTGTCGACCAACCAGGGCGACGTGCTGCTGGCCGGGCTGATCCTCGTCTCCATGGGCGCGACCGCGGTCGCGCACAAGGTCCGCCCGCGGTGGGTGTCCTCCGTCGCCGGCGGGCTGCGGTGGCGCTGGCTGGGCCGCTGCCTGCTCGTCACCGCCCCGGTCTGGGTGCTCTACCTCGGCCTGGGCTCGGTGCTGGACCCCGTGGAGCCCGGGCGCCCGCAGCACTGGGTGCTGCTGCTGGTCATGGCGGTGGTGGTCACGCCCTTCCAGGCGGCGGGGGAGGAGTACCTCTTCCGCGGCTGGCTCGTGCAGAACCTCGGGTCGTACTTCGCCCGCCCGGTCGCCGGGCTCGTGGTGACGACCGTGGTGTCGGCCGCGCTGTTCGGGCTCGCCCACGGCAGCCCGGATCCGTGGGTGCTGCTGAGCATCGCCACGCTCGCCGTCGCTGCCTGCCTCGCCAACTGGCGCACCGGCGGGCTCGAGGCCGGCATCGCCATGCACGTGGTCAACAACGTCGGCGTCGGCCTGGTCACGATCACCTACGGCGGCTACACCGACTCCTTCGTCGACGGCGCCACGACGGGCTCGCCCTGGGACTTCTTCCCCGGGCTCGTCGTGCACGCGATCGCCGTCGCGCTGATCCTGTGGCAGGCGCGGCGCGCAGGCGTGCAGCGCCGGACCCCGGCACCGGCAGGGGCGGTCGAGCTGCCCTCGCCGTACGGGTCCGTGCCGCTCGACCCGCCCGACGCCACCTGGTACGCACCGCTGGGACGCTGACACGGGCTGACAGACTTCGACGGTGGCACCGGTCGAGGAACGTGAACGCGCCGTCCTGCCCGAGGGCTGGTCGGCCCGGGTCCCCGGGGACGCGGACATCGGGGCGCTGACCGCCCTGCTGGACGCCAACCGCCGGGCCGGGAGCAGCACGCCCGTCGACGTGGCGACGCTGACCGCGCTGGTCGTGGGGCCCGCGAGCTGGACCCGGCGCCAGCGGGTGGTGCTCGACCCGTCGGGCCGGCTCGTGGGCTGGGCGGTCGTGCACGACCGGGCGGCCGGGCGCACGGAGGTGACCGTGCTCGTCGCCCCCGACGCCCGCGAGCAGGACGCCGTCGCCTCGGGCCTGTTCGCCTGGGCCGACCGGGCCGCGGCCGAGGTCGCCGCGCTGCGCCGGGTCCGCGAGACCCAGCTCGACGCCTCGGCGGACTCCGACGACGAGCGCCAGCGCGCGTGGCTGGGTGCCGCCGGCTACGCCTGCGTCCGCACCTGGCTCAAGATGGTCCGCCCGGTCGCGCCCGAGGAGGGGGAGCCCGGTGCGCTCCCGGCGCCCCGGCCCGGGGTCCGGGTCCGGCGGGTGCGCGAGCACGCGAACGGGCTGCCGACCGCCGAGGACCTGCAGACCGTGCACCTGGTGCTCGAGCAGTCCTTCGCCGACCACTTCAACTCCTACCGCGAGGGGTTCGCCGAGTTCGTCGTGCGCCTCCAGGAGGATCCCTGGCACCGCTGGGACCACTGGTGGGTCGCCGAGGTCGAGCAGGAGGGCGTGTGGCGCCCGGGCGGTGCGCTCATCAGCTCGGTCTCGCCGCCCGACGCGAGCGGCGCGTACGGCAGCTACGTCGACTACATCGGCGTGCACCGGCGGGCCCGTGGCCGCGGGGTCGCGAAAGCGCTGCTGAACACGGTCATCGGCGACGCGGCCCGGCGCGGCCGACCCCGGGTGTCGCTCGAGGTCGACGCCGACTCCTCGACCAACGCCGACGGGCTCTACCTCTCGATGGGCTGGGTCGTCGACCACCGCACGGAGTCCTGGCACCGCTACCTCCAGGCCGGCGTCGACGCTTGACGCCGCCCGCTCCCGACCGCGTGGACCCCTCCCGCCTGCTCACGGAGGTGGTGCGCGAGTGGGGGCTGCGTGCCGACGGCGCGTTCCGGCCGGAGCCGCGCCCTGCGCTGCCCGTGCTGGCCGACGACGGCGCACCGGCGCTGCTCGAGCACGCGCCCGACGGGTCCCCGCACGAGCACCTCGCCCTCCGCGCCTGGGACGGGCAGGGCGCCGTCCGGCTGCTCCGCGCCGACCCCCGGCGGAGCCTGCTCCTGACCTCGCGCACCGACCCGGACGACGACCTGCGCGCCCTCGACCCGTACGACGCGGGGACGGCGATCGGCGCGCTGCTGGCGCTGCTGCGCCGGCCGCCCCTTTCGCAGCCGCCCACGTTGGCCGACCTCGCCCCTGCGTGGCTCGCCGACCTGGCGTCCCCGGCGGTGGCGGCGGCCGTGCCGCGCCGCTTCCTCGACCAGGTCCGGGCCTGGACGCCGGGTCTCGTCGACGCGCAGGAGGCCGCGCCCGTGCTGCTCCACGGCGACCTGCGCCCGGCCACCGTGCGGGGCGACGGTGCCGGCGGCTGGGTGGCCGTCGCCCCCCGGCCCGTGGTCGGCGACCCCGCCGCCGAGGTGGCGTCGGCGCTGGCCCCATGGGACGGGGCCGGCACCAGCGAGGACCTGCGCGGCGACCTGCTCGAGCGCTTCTACGCCGTCGTCGACGCGGCCGGGCTGGACGAGGACCGGGCCCGGGCGTGGGTCGTGGTCCGGACGCTCGGCGCGCTCGCCGGTCGCCTGGTGGCGGGTCCGGTGCCCGCCGAGGACGTCACCTGGGCGACCACGGTGGTCAAGGCCGTCCAGCGCTGAGGTCGGCCTGGGCGATCCTGGACAGCGACGTGACACCGCGCCCCGTCACTGCCACTGTGTTCGTGCTAGGTGGTCCGTCGTCGACGACGCCTCCGGTCAGCCTCGCTCCCCGCCCCACCGACACCGACCAGCAGGAGAGCACGTGGACACCAACGAGCAGGGCACCCAGGGACCTCCGTCGGTCGACCGCACCCGGATCGAGGCCCGGCACGAGGGCCAGGTCGTGGCCACGGCCGAGGTCACGACCACGCCCGAGCCGCACGGGACCGCGCAGGTCGGGCTCCAGCGCCACCGCGACGACGCCCCCGACGAGGTCCGTGGCGAGCTGGTCGACCGGGTCATGGACGCACCCGGGGTGAGCAACAGCGACAACGTCCACGTGGTGCTGCCGCTCGGCGACGCGGCCTCGATCACGCGGCTGCAGGAGCGGACGACGGACTTCACCGCGCGGGCCGCCGGGTCGTCGTCGGTGGTGGACGCCGGCGTGCCCGACGAGGGCCAGGCGTCCCGGCGTTCGGAATAGGTCGCCGCGGACGGGCGTTGGCGCAGACGATCGGGAGCCCGGCCGGGAGCCGTCGGCCGGGACCCGTACGAGTGCAGGAGGAACTGTGGCGCTGCCACCACTGGTCGAACCCGCCGACGAGCTGACGACCGAAGAGGTCCGTCGCTACAGCCGGCACCTGATCATCCCCGACGTGGGCATGGTGGGGCAGAAGCGTCTGAAGAACGCCCGGGTGCTCGTCATCGGGGCCGGCGGCCTCGGCAGCCCGGCGCTGCTCTACCTCGCCGCCGCCGGCGTGGGCACGCTGGGCATCGTCGAGTTCGACACCGTCGACGAGTCCAACCTGCAGCGCCAGATCATCCACGGCCAGTCTGACATCGGGAAGTCCAAGGCGCAGTCGGCGAAGGAGTCGATCGCCGAGGTCAACCCGCTGGTCGAGGTCGAGGTCCACGACGTCCGTCTGGACAACGACAACGTCATGGAGATCTTCGCGCAGTACGACCTGATCCTCGACGGCACCGACAACTTCGCCACGCGCTACCTGGTGAACGACGCCGCCGTGCTGTCCCACAAGCCGTACGTCTGGGGCTCGATCTTCCGCTTCGAGGGCCAGGCCAGCGTCTTCTGGGCCGACCACGGCCCGCAGTACCGAGACCTCTACCCCGAGGCCCCGCCGCCCGGCATGGTGCCCTCGTGCGCCGAGGGCGGCGTGCTCGGCGTGCTCTGCGCGTCGATCGGGTCGATCATGGTCACCGAGGCGATCAAGCTGATCACCGGCATCGGCGACCCGCTGATCGGGCGGCTCATGGTCTACGACGCGCTCGAGATGAAGTACACGACCCTCAAGCTCCGCAAGGACCCCGAGGGCACGCCGATCACCGAGCTGATCGACTACGAGGCCTTCTGCGGCGCGATCACCGAGGAGGCCGCCGAGGCGGTCGCCGGCCACACCATCGGTGTGCGCCAGCTCGAGGACTGGCTCTCGGAGCGCGAGCGCGGCGAGAAGGACTTCCTGCTCGTCGACGTGCGTGAGCCCGTCGAGCGCGACATCAACCGCATCCCCGGTTCGGTGCTCATCCCCAAGGGCGACTTCCAGACCGGCGAGGCGCTGGGCCAGCTCCCGCAGGACAAGCAGGTCGTCCTCTACTGCAAGACCGGCGTGCGCTCCTCGGAGGTGCTGGCCATCGTCCGCGGGGCCGGCCTCGCCGACGCCGTGCACGTCGGCGGCGGCGTGAGCGCCTGGGTCAACGACATCGACCCGAGCCAGCCCGCCTACTGACCGCTCCTCCTCGCGCCCGGTCGCCGCTCGGAGTGCTCAGCTCCTCCCGGCGGACTGCAGCTGCTGCTGCCAGTCCGTCGGGACGCGGCTGGCCGGGCCGGGTGTCGGATGGTCGTCCGGGTGCGAGCGCGGGGCCGCGAGCCGGGGGCCCTCGCCGGCCTCCTGCTCGGCGAAGTCCCAGAACCAGTCCTCGCCGGGCTCGAACGACTGCATGTAGCGGTGGTGGGTGGAGCGGGCGTGCGCGGACGCGTGCTGGCCGAGCGAGCTGTCGCAGCAGCCCACGTGGCCGCAGGTCGCGCAGCGGCGCAGGTGGAACCACCACCCGCCGGCCGCGTCGCACTCCTGGCAGCCCTCGCCGCTCGGCGGGACGTCGGTGTCGATGTCGCTGATCCAGCGACCCTCGGTGCGGGCCATCGTTCCTCCACGCTCTCGGTCCACGCTGCCGGTCGACGGTCCGTCCGCGTCCGGTCCTCGGCGAGAGGCTAGCGTCCCCCGGACGGACGAAGGCCCCCGGCACGGCGTGCCGGGGGCCTTCGGGTTCAGCCGGCGGACCGGCTGGTGACGAGCGCGCTCAGATCGCCTGGACCTGGTCGGCCTGCGGCCCCTTCGGACCCTGCGTGGTCTCGAACTCGACCCGCTGGCCCTCGTCGAGGCTGCGGAAGCCGCTGCTCTGGATGGCGCTGTAGTGGACGAAGACGTCCGGGCCCCCACCGTCGACGGCGATGAAGCCGAAGCCCTTCTCGGCGTTGAACCACTTGACGGTTCCCTGTGCCATTGCACTTCTCCTTGCGATCTGGCGTCCGGGGCCGCACCTCACGGCTCCCGAGCGCTGCCCGGCCCCGGCGACCGGGACCCCGCAACGGCCCCGTGCGTGGCACCGACCACGACGACGACCGCTGACGAGCAGCGCGCCAAGCCTGGCACAGCCGCGCGGGCCTTGGGAACCTCCACGAGCAGGTGCGTACGAATCAGCGGCCCCCGGGGAGGACCTCGACGCGCCCGAGGTGCTCGGCGACCTCGGCTGCGCTCGGGTGCCAGCGCGCCTGCACCATGCGTACGCGGCCGTCCGCGACCGGGACGCCCTCGGCGTCGAGCCGGGACAGCGCCTCCTCGACCAGCCCCTGCGCCGGTCGTCCGTCCGCCCGGACCACGCGCCACCAGGGCACGCCGGACCCGTGCCGCGCCATCACCGTCCCGACCTGGCGCGGGCCGCCGGCACCGACCATGGCGGCCACGTCGCCGTACGTGGTCACCGACCCGACGGGCACGGCCTCGACGAGCGCCAGCACCCCCTCGAGGTACGCCTCGTGCACGGGCTCACCAGCCCTGGGAGCCGGGCCCGCCCTTGAACGGACCGGCGACGGCGCTGGTGATCCAGCCGCCGTAGAACCCGCCGGGCTGCGGCTGCACGCGCTCGCCGTCGACCAGGCAGTAGTCCATGTGGCCGGGGTAGAGGGCGACGTGGTCGCGCAGCGCGGCGTAGCGGCCGTTCGGGCTCGGGTAGTACCAGGCCGCGCGGCGGGCGACCTCGCCGCCGCCGACGACGTCGAGGTAGGCCGCCTCGCCCTTCCACTCGCAGAAGGACGACCCGCCCGCCTCGCGGAGCGAGCCGGCCACGAAGGCGCTGCGGGGCAGGTAGTAGGTCGGCGGGTGCGACGTCTCCAGGACCTGGAGGCTCTCGCGGGTCTCGCAGACCTCGACGCCGCCGAGGACCACGGTGACCAGCTCGTCGACCGCGCGGAGCAGCGGCGGGCGGGGGTAGTCCCAGACCGACTCCTGGCCGGGGGCGACGGGTTCGGGGACGGGATGGTTCGCCACGGAGGCAGCGTAGGCCGGTGCCGGTCGCCGCAGGGGATACTGGCGCCCGTGGACGGGGTCGAGGTGCGGCGCTCCGACGACCGCTTCCTCACCGTCGCCCCCGCCCGGGAGGACGCCGCCGAGGGCTGGGCCCGGACGCGGCACAGCTTCTCCTTCGGCGAGCACTACGACCCCGACGACGTGGGCTTCGGCCCGCTCGTCGTGCTGAACGACGAGACGGTCCGCGCCGGCGAGGCCTACCCCGAGCACGTCCACCGCGACACTGAGATCGTCAGCTGGGTCGTCTCCGGCACCCTGCGGCACGCGGACTCGGCCGGCCACCTCGGGCTCGCCGCGACCGGCACCGTCCAGCGGCTCAGCGCCGGGGCCGGCGTCAGCCACACGGAGGGGGCGACCGACGGCGCCGACGTCCGCTTCCTGCAGTCCTGGGTGCGGCCCGACGAGACCGGCACCCCGCCGTCGTACGCGCTCGGCGCGGTCGACCCGCCGGCGCTCGCGGCCGGCTGGGTGGCCGCGGCCTCCGGCGAGCCCGGTGCGCTGGTCGACCTGCGCCGCCGGGGCGCGACGCTGTGGGTGACACGCCTCGACGCCGGCCGGGCCCGCGCGCTGCCCCAGGCGAAGACCGCATACGCGCTCCTCGTGCGCGGGGCCGTGGAGGTCGAGGGGATCGGTCCGCTCGCCGAGGGCGACACCCTGCGGATCACCCGGCGGACCGCGTTGACGGCGGTCGCCACCGCTGCCTCGGAGCTGATCGTCTGGACGTTCGCGTGAGCGCCCCCGACGCGGGGGACGCGGGCGCGTCGCTGCCGCTGCTCATCCGGGTCTCCGGGCCCGACCGGCCGAGCCTGACGCGCGAGCTGCTCCAGCTGCTCGGCCGGGCGGGCGCGGTGCTGGAGGACATGGAGCAGCTCGTGGTGCGCGAGCGGCTGACCCTGGACGTCCTCGTCCGCCTCGACCACCCCGATCACCCCGCCGACGACGCGCTGGTGCGCGACGTCCTCTACTGGGGCTTCACCCACGGCATGACCGTCGACTTCGAGCACGTGGCGGCGACCTCGAGCCGCGCCGGGCTGATGCGCCACGCCGTCACCGTCCTCGGCCGGCCGCTCACGCCGTCCTCGCTCGCCGCCGTGGCCGAGGCGGTCGCCGCGACCGGGGGGAACATCGACCGCATCGTCCGCCTGGCCACCGAGCCGGTCACCGCGTACGACCTCGTGGTCATCGCCGGCGACGTCGAGGCCATGCGCCGCGAGCTCGGCGCCGTCGCGCAGGTCGAGCGCATCGACATCGCCGTGCAGGTCAACGGGCTGGAGCGCCGGGCCAAGCGGCTCGTCGTGATGGACGTCGACTCCACGCTGATCTCCGACGAGGTGATCGAGCTGCTCGCCGACGAGGCCGGCTGCGGCGCGGAGGTCACGGCGATCACCGCGCGGGCGATGGCCGGCGAGCTGGACTTCGAGGGTTCGCTGCGCGAGCGCGTCCGGCTCCTGGCCGGGCTGGACGCCGCGGCGATCGACCGGGTGCGGGCCCGGATCCGGCTGACGCCCGGTGCGCGGACCTTCGTCCGCACGCTCAAGCGGCTGGGGTTCGTCGTCGGGGTGGTCAGCGGCGGGTTCACGCCCTTCACCGACGCCCTGCGGGCCGACCTCGGGCTCGACCACGCGTACGCGAACACCCTCGAGGTCGCCGACGGCCGTCTGACCGGAGAGGTGCTCGGGCCGGTCGTCGACCGGGCCCGCAAGGCCGCGCTGCTCGCGCAGATCGCCGCGGACGAGGGCGTGCCGCTGTCGCAGACCGTGGCCGTCGGCGACGGGGCGAACGACCTGGACATGCTCGCCGCGGCCGGGCTGGGGATCGCCTTCAACGCCAAGCCGGTCGTGCGCGCGCAGGCCGACACCACGGTCTCGGTGCCCTACCTCGACGCGATCCTCTTCATGCTGGGCATCCGCGGCGCCGACGTCGAGCGGGTCACCCGGGCGGAGGAGACGGCGGTCGGGGCCAGGACGGTGGAGGTCGGGGCATGAGCACGCTGCGGGTGGCGCTGGTCCAGGTCGCCACCGGGGCCGACCTCGACGCCAACCTCGCGCTGGTCGCCGAGCAGACGGCGCGGGCCGCCGAGGCCGGGGCCCGGCTGGTCGTCTTCCCCGAGGCGACGATGCGGGGCTTCGGGCTGCCGCTGCGCCCGGTCGCCGAACCGCTGGACGGCCCGTGGGCGAGCGGGGTCCGCGAGGTCGCCGCGCGGCACGGGGTCGTCGTGGTCGTCGGGATGTTCACCCCGAGCGCCGACGGGAGGGTCGTCAACACGCTGCTCGTCACCGGGCCGGGCGTCGAGGCCTCCTACGACAAGATCCACCTCTACGACGCGTTCGGGTTCGCCGAGTCCGCGACCGTCGCGCCCGGCGACGCGCCGGTGGTCGTCGAGGTCGACGGGGTCGGCGTCGGGCTCGCCACCTGCTACGACGTGCGCTTCCCCGACCTCTTCACCACCCTCGCGGACCGCGGCGCGCAGGTCGTCTGCCTGCCGGCGTCCTGGGGTGCCGGCCCGGGCAAGGTCGACCAGTGGCAGGTGCTGGTCCGGGCCCGGGCCCTCGACAGCACCACGTACGTCCTGGCCGCCGGGCAGGCCGAGCCGGGCGCCGCCGGCCTCGACCTGACCGGTCGCGCCGCCGCGCCGACCGGGGTCGGGCACAGCCTCGCCGTCGCCCCGGACGGGACGGTGCTGGCGCAGACCGGCGACGCGCCGGACCTGCTGGTGCTCGACCTCGACCTCGACGCGGTCGAGCGGGTCCGGGCCGTCCTGCCCGTCCTGGCGAACCGCCGTCGCGACCTCGCCTGAGCCCTGCGTTCCGGCGAGGGCCAGACTGCAGCCATGCGCAGCGTCGTCTACACCGAGACCGGCGGTCCCGAGGTCCTGAGGCTGGTCGAGGAGGCCGTGCCCGAGCCCGGGCCGGGGGAGGTACGGGTCCGCGTACGCCGCTCCGGGGTCAACCCGACCGACTGGAAGTCCCGCGAGGGCCGCGGACCGGGCCGAGGCGTCGACCCGGCGCAGGTCCCCGGCCAGGACGGCGCCGGGGTCGTCGAGGCCGTCGGGGCCGGGGTGCCCGGGGCCTGGGTCGGGGTGGACGTCTGGGTCTACGAGGCGGCGTTCCGGCGCCGGTGGGGCACGGCGAGCGAGCAGACGCTCGTGCCCGTCACCCACGTCGCGCCGCTGCCCGACCTCGCCGGCGACGGCTGGGACAAGTTCGACGTGGGCGCCGCGCTCGGCATCCCCTTCCTCACCGCGCACCGCTGCCTGACCGTGCACGAGGAGGGCCCGCGACACCTCGGCCCGGGCACGCTCCAGGGGCGGACGGTGCTGGTCACCGGTGGGGCCGGCGCGGTGGGCAACGCCGCGATCCAGCTCGCCCGCTGGTCCGACGCGACCGTGATCACGACCGTGAGCAGCCCGCAGAAGGCGCAGCTGGCCGCCGCGGCCGGGGCCGACCACGTCGTCGACTACCGACGCCAGGACGTCGTGGAGGAGGTCCGCCGCATCGTCCCCGGCGGCGGCGGCGTCGACGTCGTCGTCGAGGTCGACCCGCAGCGCAACGCCGGCACTGCGGCCCGGTGCGCCGCGCCCGGCGCGAGCATCGTCACGTACGCCGACGACGGCGGCGGCGCGGAGGTCGCCGTCCCGGTCCGGGCGTCGATGCGGGCCAACCTGCGCTGGCAGTTCGTGCTCGTCTACACCGAGCCCGCCGCCGCCAAGGCGCGGGCGGTCGAGGACCTCGGCACCGCCATGGTGGCCGGCGCGCTGGCCGTCGGCGAGCACCGCGGGCTGCCGCTGCACCGCTTCGGCCTCGACCAGGTCGCCGAGGCGCACGCCGCCGTCCAGCGGGGCGCGGTGGGCAAGGTGCTGGTCGAGCTCTGACCGGCTCCTGATCTCCGGCCAGCCGAGCCCCCCGGCTGGCAGGATGTCGGCCGTGGGGGAGGCGGCCGGGCAGCGCTGGGCGCCGTTCCCCGTGCAGGACTGGTCGACGATGCCGTACGACCCGCTGGCCCCGGCGCCCGGGCCGCCCGGGTGGGGTCCGCCCCGCCCGGAGACGCTCGTCCCGGTGTCGCCGGCCCATCGCTGGTGGGTGCCGCTCGTCGTGCTGTTCTGCCTCGGCCTCGTCGTCGGGACAGGCACCTGGCTGGCCCGGCGCGCGACCGAGCCGCGCACGGCCGCCCTGGTCTACGTCCCCGCGGACGGCGCCGCCCTGTGGCAGCGTCTCGAGACGACGCGCGAGGCCGACACCCGCTCGGCGACCGTCGTCACCGAGTCGGCGCGGTTCGTCGGCGCCGACGGGCTGCTCAGCGGCGACCCGGCGCTGACCACCCGCGTGCTGCACCAGGACTACGACGACGCCGACGGCGCGCGGCTGTGGCGCACGACCACGACGCAGGTCGACGAGGTCGGCGTGCCGAGCCAGACGGTGCGCTACCTCCGCGTGCGCGGCGCCGTGGAGCTCGCCGGCGAGCAGGTCGGGCCGGAGATCACCGCGTACGAGCCCGCCCTGGTCGAGCTGCCCGCCGACGTCGCGCCCGGCTCGTCGTGGCGCAGCGCCGGCTCCTCGGGCGGCACGCTCGACTACACGAGCACGTTCAGCGCGACGGCGGGCGCCGACGGCTGCCTCGACGTGAGCGGCGAGCTCCAGCTGCGCGCGAAGGGCAGCCAGGAGACCGGCCGCCGGACCTCGCTCACGCGGACGTGGTGCCCCGGCCGCGGGATGGTCGCCGCCTCCGAGAGCGGCGGGGCGACGCGCACCGTGCTCACCGCCGTGGCGACGCCCGGCGCGGGCTCGCGCACGACCACGGGCACGCCGATCACCTGGACCGAGCCGCGGCGCTGGACGCCGAAGACCTGGGACACCGTCACCGTCGACCCGCTCACCGAGGAGCCGCGGCCGATGTCCGGGCGCGCGGCGACCGTCGTGACCCCGGTGCTCACGTCCTCCGGCCTCGTCGTGCGGGCGCTGGAGGCGCCGCACGACCTCGTGGCCACGACGCCGAAGACGCAGGACGCCTGGACGCCCGCCTGGCGGGCCCACCCGGGCGGCACGATCCTCAGCCTCGCGGCGTACGGGGAGGTCCTCCTCGTGACCACGAGCGAGCGGCGGGTCGTCGCCTACTCCGAGGCCGGTTCACGGCTGTGGCAGGCGGACCTGCCCGACCTCGCGACGACGGCCGCCGTGCCGGTGTCCGACGCCGACGCGGTGCTGGTGGACCTCTCGGGCCGGGTGCTGCGGTTCGGGGTCGCGGACGGGACGGTCCGCTGGTCGCGCGAGCTCGGCACCGACGTCAACCGGGCGCCCGCCGCGGGCGCCGGCCTCGTGGTCGTCGTCGACCGCGACGGCACGGTGCACGCCCTGGACGCGGCGAGCGGGGCGCCCCGCTGGGAGCAGGAGCTGGAGGCGAGCGCGGTCGGCGTCGTGGGCGACCGGGTCGTGACGACCGTCGACCAGAACGTGCTCGGGCTCGAGCCGACGCAGGGCCGCAGCGTCTGGACGACGCACGTCGACGGCACCGTCACGGCGCTCACGGCCCTCGCCGGGCAGCCGGTCGTCGCCACCAAGGACGAGACCGTGCTCCTCGGCGCCGACGGCCGGGTGTCGGCCCGGCTGCCCGGCTACCTCGCCGTCGACGTCACGAGCACCCACCTCGTGGGCTGGGCCGCGGATCGGGTGGACGTCGTCGACCCCGCCGGCGGCGTCGCCGCGACCTGGCCGACCAGCGCCATCTCGCTGGTCTCCAGCGAGCGTCCGGGGCTGGCCACGCCGCAGGGCGTGTACCTCTTCGCCTTCGCGCGCGGCTGGACCTTCGACTCCTGGACCACCGGTGGCTGAGGCCCGACCGCCGGTGGCAGAGGCCCGGCCGCCCGTGGCCGGGCGGCTCGGCGCCTTCGTCCGGGGCGTGGTCGTCCAGACCGTCGTGACGCCCGTGCGGGAGGGCCGCATCCGCGACGTGGGCTGGCCGTACGGGCTGCGCGCGGTGGTGCCCCTCGGCTACGTCGCGTTCGGCCTCGCCGCGGTCCTCGTCGTCGCCTCCACCGCGATCCGGCGCCACGCCGTCCTCGGTCCGAGCGCGAGCCTGCCGAGCGGCCTGCCCGAGCCGGCGGTGTGGATGCTGGCCACGCTGTTCTCGTTCGGGCTCAGCCTGCTCCTCGTCGCGGGCCTGCGCTCGCCGTGGTGGCTGCGGCTGCTGGCGCTGCTCGTGGTGCTGGCCGCGCTGTCCCTCTTCGCGCTGCGTACGCCGGGCACGGCGGGTTCGGTGGTCTGGCCGCTGCTCGTCCTGGTCCTGCTCGCCGCGCTCGTCGTCCTCGTCGTCGTCCGGGCGCGCCGCCGGTTCTCGTGGTGGGAGCTCGCCGTCACCTGGGCGCTGGTCGGGGCGGGCCTCGTCGTCGGCCTCGTCGCCATGCTCGCCGGCGCCGCGGCCGCGGAGGTCTGCGTACGCCTGACCGTCGCGGCCACCCGCCAGGCGCAGCGGCTGGCCCGGCGTTGGGTGCCGTTCGCCGTGCTCGGCGTGGTCGTCGTGGTGCGCGGCGTCCAGGTCGGCCTGCAGGTCGTCGGGCTGGACCCCGTGACCCAGGGCGGGGACGTCGTCGCCGCGTCGCTCGTGCTCGTCGGCCTGCTGGCCGGCGTCGGGGTCGCGCTGCTCGCCGTAGCCCGCCGGCGGGGGTCGCGCCCGGACGTCGAGGGGCTCGGTGACGAGCTGAGCGGCGTCGGGCTGCCGGTCGGGGCCGCGCTCGTCCTGGTGGTCCTGCCCGTGCAGCTCCTGGCCGGGCTCGTCCCGGTCCTCGGGCTCCTCGGCTCCCGCGACGGCTTCCTCGGCAGCGGCCTCGACCCCGCCGCGCTGGTCGCACGCCTCGTCGACCCGGTGCGGGCGGTGGTCGGGCTCGTGGTCGTCGGGCTGGGGTTCCGGGCCGCACGCCAGGGGCGGGCCACCCGGGCGCTGCTCCTCGGCTCGGTCGGGGTGCTGCTCCTGATGCTCGCCCGGAGCCTGGTGCAGGGGCCCGAGGCCCGGGCCGGCGTCGACCCCGACGTGCTCAACCTGGTCGCCACCGCGGTCGTCGTGGTCGGCGGCCTGGTCTCGCTCGTGCGCCGCCGCCTGGACCGCTCCCGAGCGCTCGCCCTCGCCGGGGCGCTGACGCTGTGCGCGCTCTTCTCGAGCCGTGACTTCGTCTCCGACCCGGTCGGCGCCGTCCTCGGCTTCTCGGGCGCGGCGCTGGTGCTCTTCGGCCTGACCTGGGACCTGTTCACCGGCTCGTTGTGGGCCAACCAGGAGAGCCGTCGGTTCGCCCGGCCGACCCGGGTGCTCCTGGTGCTGGCCAACTCGGTCGTCACGATGAGCGTGCTGGCCTTCGCCGCGCTCGTCCGCGACGGCAGCACCACGATCTACCTCGACCCGTACGCGGCCTTCGGCGACCTGATCTTCGGCACGGCGCTCCTCGCGGCCGCCGTGGTCGGCGTGCTGGCGCCCGCGCCGAGGACCGCGGCCGTCGCCCCGGTGTCGTCGGTGTCCTCGGGGTCGTCGACCAGCCAGCCCCAGCCCGTCTGAGCGGAGCCGGGCCCGGCGAGGCCGCTGCCGGGGAGGGCGAAGCGCTCCAGGGCCGGTCCGGCGAGCGAGGCCACGACCGACAGCAGAGCGGCGCCGAGGGCGGCCCCGGTCACGTTGGCCACGAGGTCGTCGACGTCGGCGGTCCGGGTCATGCCCAGCAGCACGGTGCCCACCCACTGCGCGGTCTCGATCGCCCCGCTGACGACGAGCCCGACCGTCGCGACGCCCGCCACCGAGCGCGCCCGCAGGACGAAGGGCACCAGGAGCCCGAGGGGGAGCGTCATGACCACGTTGAGCACCAGGTTGCGCACGTCGAGCCCGGCGCCGGGGACGACGTTCACCGACGCCAGCCAGCCCGGGTGCGCGGCGCCGCGACCCAGGACGAGGGTCATCGGGAAGAAGGTCACCGCGAGCACCGCCGCGCCGTACGCGGAGGTCACCAGGACGGTCAGCGCCCGGGCGCCGGTCAACGCCTCCCGGTGGCCGAGGGCGAGCAGCCAGACGACGACGACCCCGACCAGCACGGGCACCAGCACCGGCCCGGCCTGCACCGTGACCGCGAACACCTCGGGCACCGCGTGCCCTCCTCTCGACCAGCTCCTCGGGACGCTGTCGAGCCTGCCGCCGGGACGGGCGCGGCACATCGGTCCGCGGGGACGAGGTGCGTGCGCGCCGCCTTGACCAGGGTCGTACGCGGTCGGTCCCGGGTCGGCCCTGGGTCCGGCGGCGTCGGGCGGCGGTCAGGCGGCGGAGACGGCCGCCGGCCCGGTCGGCTCGGCGGCGCAGGCCAGGGCGCTGTCGATGAGGTACGCGAGCTGGTCGCGGGTGCGGACGAGCTCGGCGACCTGCTCGCCGAGGCGCTCGTGCTCGCGCCGCATGAGCGCGACGGTCGCCGCGGTGGAGGCGGTCGAGGGGCTGTCGACGCAGGGCATCAGGGTGGCGATGGTGCTGCTGGTCAGGCCGGCGTTGTAGAGCTGGCGCAGCAGCCGCACCCGGCCGACCGCGTCCTCGTCGTACGTCCGCTGGCCCCGCGGGGTGCGCACCGAGGACAGCAGGCCCTGCTCCTCGTAGTAGCGCAGCGACCGGACGCTCGCCCCGGTCTGCTGCGCGAGGTCGCCGATCCGCATGGTGTGACTCCGCTCTCGTCCTGCTCTCCGCACTTGCCCCTGACGTCAGTGTCAGGTCCTAGCGTCCCCACGGTAGCGGCGCAGGGGCGCCGCCGGACGAGGAGGAGACAGATGGAGCTCGCAGGATCGGTCGCGCTGGTGACGGGGGCCAACCGCGGGTTGGGCACCCGCTTCGTCGCGCAGCTGCTGGAGCGCGGCGCGACCACGGTGTACGCCGCCGCGCGCCGCCCGGAGGACGTGGACACCCGCGGCGACGACCGCGTACGACCGCTGGCGCTCGACCTGCTGGACCCGGCGAGCGTCGCCGCGGCGGCCCAGGCGGCACCCGACGTGACGCTGCTGGTGAACAACGCGGGCGTGTCCACCCGGCAGGGGCTCCTGGACGGGGACCTGCCCGAGATCCGCCGCGAGATGGACACGAACTTCTACGGCACGCTCGCCGTGACCCGGGCCTTCGCGGCCGGGCTGGGGACGCGTGGGGGCGGGGCCGTGGTCAACGTCCTCTCCGCGCTGTCCTTCTTCGCCTTCCCGGGCTCGTCGTCCTACTCCGCCTCCAAGGCGGCCGAGTGGATGCTCACCCAGGCCACGCGCGTCGAGCTCGCCGGGCAGGGCACGCAGGTGCTCGGGCTGCACCTCGGCGGCGCCGACACCGACATGATGGCCGGCTACGACGGCCCGCTGCTCGACCCCGCCGACGTCGTCCGGGCCGCGCTCGACGGGCTGGAGGCCGGCGCGTCGGAGGTCCTGGTCGACGACTGGAGCCGCGAGGTCAAGGCCGGGCTCGCCGAGGAGCCGGCCGGCTTCTACGCGCGCGTGGCCCAGCGGTTCGGCTGAGCGGCGGGCAGGAATCGCTCGGGGCCCGCCGGCCCACGGGGACAAGGCTGGCGGGCACCGGCAGATGCGAATCGAGCGTGCCCAGTCGCTTCTTCCGCAGCGGCGCAGCCTCGGTGCTCAAGGAGGCCGCAAGGGGTACGAGCACCCATTCGGGTGAAGTTCAGCAATATCTGCTCGGAGGTTCGGATGCCCTGCCAGACTGCGCGTGCCCTGCGGGAGGGCAGCGCGGAGCGATGAGGGGGATCGGTGCCGAAGGTCAGTCGTAGGACGAGGTCATGGGCGACGGCGATCCTGCTGGCCGCCTTGACCGCCGCCTTCTTCCTGCTGCCGACAACGGCCGCGGAAGCCCACCGCGATGGTTGTCATCGCTGGCACTCGTGCCCGTCCGACAGCGGTTCGTACGTGTGCGGAGACCTCGGCGACTACAGCGAGTGCCCGGGTGGCAAGCCTGATGACGACTCGTCGTCGAAGCCGGAACGGACCTACGAGCCTCCGGACCTCGACCCACCCAAGGCACCTCGTCTAGGCCGCAGCAGCGTCCAGAGCGGTGGTCGCGTCACGATCAAGGTGCGTGCCGAGAAGCGCTCGGCCATCTCCGTCGAGACCGACGCCGGTAAGCGTGTTGCGAGAGCGACCGCTACTGGTAAGGACCAAAAGATTTCCTTCCGGGCGAAGACAGGCCGCCAGACCTACGCCGTCAAGGCCACCGACAAGGCCGGTAACACCAGCGAGGACACCGCGACCACCGTGTCCGTCGACGCGACTCCGCCTGTGCTCAAGGACGTCACAAGCGTTGCCGGGACGGACGCTACCGGCGCTTCCTCCCTGGCTTTCACGAGCGAGCCCGGGGCGACCTGGACGCTCACCGGTGCCGGCCCCAAGCAGCACGGCACGGTCACGGATCCCAAGACCGTGTTGAACCTCTGGCTCCCGAACGGCCACTTCAAACCCGTGATCAACGTGCGCGACAAGGCAGGGAACTCTCGCCAGTTCAAGAGTCGCATCGATGTTCGGGTCGATCGTCCGCTGCTGCGCTCGGCTCTAACGAGCTCCCCGAAGGAAGGGCGCCTTGCGTACGCGCTCACCGGGACGCCTCGCAGCACGGGGAAGCTGATCTTCAAGCATCTCGACGACATGCCCTTCAGCCTCGACGAGCAAGGTGCGGCGACCGTGGCGGTCGACATCGCCGACGGCACCTATGGTCCTGGTCAGATCGAGCTCACCGACTTCGCCGGCCGCACGGTGACCACGAACGTGCCGGAGGCCGTCGTCGACACGACCCCACCTGCGCTTGACTTGACTTCTGACCCGGAGCAGGCAAGCAAGGGAACGCTCGCACTTCGCCTCCAGGCGGAGCCCAGAAGCGAAGTCCGCGTGAGTGCGGCACTCGTGGACAGGAACCACCATGCAGCGCCGCTCGACGAGTCGAAGGGTGCGCCCTCTGGTCCGTGGACCATCACGCGGCTACCCGCTGCGGGCGCCTACTCGGTGACGGCAACAGCGACGGACGCCGTCGGGAACGTGAGCACGCGGCAGGTGGATGTCGATGTTGTGATTCCCGCAACGTCCGCGGAAATCGCGCTGGGGCTCACCATCCTCCAGTGGCTGGCAGCGCTCCCGCTGGCTCTCGCGGTACTGGCACTGCACTATCGGCGGCGCATCGCTGGTTGGGTGTCCCGGCGAGCTGAGGCGGCGCGGGCGAGAGCTGCTGAAGCACGTTGGCAGAGGCAACTGACTGAGTTCCGTCGCGCATCTGATGCTTGGGAGACAGATCGACGACACCTCGAGGCCCGTCTCACCATGCTCACCACGTTCCAGCCCGGCGCTGATACCGGCGGGCTGATCAAGCTCAAGCGCAACGAGTACGTCTACGGCACCCACGCAGCCGTCCTGGTCGAGAAGCGCATCCATCGAGGTGTTGAGACGACCGTCGTCGGAGCAGAAGGGCCAGCCGTCATCACCAGTCAGAGAGTCGTGCTGCCTGCGGCGAAGAACCGCGAATGGGCCTTCGCGAAGCTGGACGGGCTCGTCGACGAAGGAAGCGACCTGTACTTGCCGGTGAGCAACCGCAAGCACACCTCAGGTCTTCGGCTGGGGCCGCGTGATCGAGCCGCATTTCGTACGCGGCTCGACATCGCGCTCGCTGACCAGGCAGGGCGCCGCGACGCGCTCGTGAGCGCCGCACGCACAGCACTGCGGGAGCACGAGCACCTCAAGCCATCGCCTCCGCCGATCGCTCCTGCAGGGGTCTCGCGACAGTGAGGTGCCGTCAGGCACCCTCGACTCACTGAGGAGCGCTTCCGCGTCCACCCGGACGGAACGCACTTTGTCAGTGGCCCGTGCTGCAATGCAGGAGCCATGTACCGACTGACCGTGACGCCCGAGGTCCCGAGCGGGCCGCCCGCCCTCGACGAGACCCAGGCCGCGGTCGTCGCCCACCCCGGCGGCCCGCTGCTGGTGCTCGCCGGGCCGGGCACGGGCAAGACGACGACCCTCGTCGAGTCGGTCGTCGACCGGATCGCGCGGCGGGGAGCGGCGCCGGACTCGGTGCTCGTGCTGACGTTCTCGCGCCGGGCGGCCGCCGACCTGCGGACGCGGATCGCCGCCCGGCTCGGCCGCACCGTCGTCACGCCGTCGGCGATGACGTTCCACGCGTTCTGCTACGCCCTCGTCCGACGCTTCGCCGACCGGCTCGGCCTGGCCGGCCCGGTGCCCGCCGTCGACGAGGACGGCGGCCACGCGTACGGCGCGGGCGTCCGGCTGCTGACCGGGCCCGAGCAGGACTTCCGGGTGCGGGAGGTGCTCGAGGGGAGCGTGGAGACCGGGCGAGCCGACTGGCCGGAGTCGCTCGCCGACGCCTTCGGCACCCGGGCCTTCGCCGGCCAGGTGCGCTCGGTGCTGGCCAAGGCCCGCCAGCTCGGCATGGACCCCGTCGACGTGGTCGAGGCCGGCGAGACGGCCGGGCGCGAGGACTGGGTGAGCGTGGGGGAGTTCTTCGAGGAGTACCTCGACGTGCTCGACGCGGAGGGCGTGCTCGACTACGGCGAGCTGGTGCACCGCAGCCGCATCCTGCTCGCCGACCCCGACGTCGTCGCGACCCTGCGCGCCGAGATCGGCGCGGTCTTCGTCGACGAGTACCAGGACACCGACCCCGCCCAGGTCAGCCTGCTGGAGGCGCTCGCCGGCGACGGGCGCGACGTGGTGGCGGTCGGCGACCCCGACCAGTCGATCTACGCCTTCCGCGGGGCGGAGGCGCGGGGGATCCTCGACTTCCCCGACCGCTTCCGCACCGCCGACGGCGACCCCGCCCCGGTGCTCGCGCTCGGCACGGCCCGGCGCTTCGGCCCGGCGCTGCTGGCCGCCAGCCGCAACGTCGCCCGCCGGCTGCCCGCGCCGCCCGGGCTGCCGCGGGACGTGCTCGAGACGTTCCGGAGCCCGGTGGCCGACGGGGTCGCCGGCCGCGGCCGGGTCGAGGTGATCACCTGCAGCAGCACCGGCGCGGAGGCCGAGCACGTGGCCGACCTGCTGCGCACCGCCCACCTGCGCGACGACCTGCCGTGGTCGCGGATGGCGGTGCTGGTGCGCTCCGGTCGCCAGAGCATCCCCGCGCTCACCCGGGCGCTGGTCGGGGCCGGCGTGCCCGTCGAGGTGGCCGGCGACGAGATCCCGCTCGCGGCCGACCCCGCCGTACGCCCGCTGCTGCTCGCGCTCCGTGTGGCCACGACCGGTCGGCGCGCCGGGCCGGAGGAGGCCCAGCTGCTGCTGACCTCGCCGCTCGGCGGGCTGGACGCCATGGCGACCCGGGTCCTCGGACGGGCCCTGCGCGCCGCCGAGCGGGCGGAGCTCGGCGGCGTCGCCATGCCCCGGCCCTCACCCGAGCTGCTGGCCGCCGCCCTGCACGACCCCGAGCTGCTGGAGCTGTGCCCACCGGGGCCGGCGGTCGACGCCGCGGGACGTCTCGCCGGGCTGCTGCGCACCTGCGAGCGCGTGGTGCGCCGCGGGGGCACGGCCGAGGAGGCGCTGTGGAGCCTCTGGTCGGGCACCCGGTGGCCCGAGCACCTGCAGCGCACGGCTGCGGGTGGCGGCGAGGCGTCGCGCCGGGCCGACCGCGACCTGGACGCGCTGTGCGCGCTGTTCGACGTCGCCGCCCGCTCGGAGGAGATCGCCGGCCTGCGGGGCGTCAGCGGATTCCTCGCCGAGGTCGAGGGCCAGCAGATCCCGGCCGACACCTGGCGCGAGGGCGACGTGCGCGGCACCGGCGTCCGCGTCCTCACCGCGCACCGGTCCAAGGGCCTCGAGTGGGACCTCGTCGTCGTCGCGGGGGTGCAGGAGGGCCGCTGGCCCGACGTGCGGCGTCGCGGTTCGCTGCTCGACGCCGACCGGCTCGGCCGCCACGGCCTCGCCGACGAGGTGCCGACCGCGGTGCGCGTCGCCGAGGAGCGCCGGCTCTTCTACGTCGCCTGCACGCGTGCCCGCTCGCGGCTCGTGGTGACCGCCGTGGCCGGCACCGAGGGGGAGGGCGACCAGCCGTCGCGCTTCCTCGAGGAGCTCGGCGTCGCCGCCGTCGCCCGGCCGGGACGTCCCCGGCGGCCCCTGACCCTGTCCGCGCTGGTCGGCGAGCTGCGTCGGACCGCCGTCGACCCCGAGGCGGGGGCCGAGCTGCGCGAGCAGGCGGCGCTGCGGCTGGCGCGGCTGGCCGACGCCACCGACGCCGAGGGCCGCCCGCTCGCCACCGCCGCCTCGCCGACGACCTGGTGGGGCATGCGCGCGCTCAGCGACGCACCCGCCCCGGTCGTCGCGCCGGGCCAGGCCGTGGCGCTGTCCGGCACCTCGCTCGGCGCCGTCCTCAGCTGCCCCCGGCAGTGGTTCCTCGACCGGCAGGCCAGCGCCGGGCGGACGCGGAACAGCGCGGCGAGCTTCGGTTCCGTCGTCCACGTGCTCGCCCAGCACAGCGCGGGCGTGCCGCTGGACCGCGAGGAGCGCTCGGCCTACCTCGAGGGCGTCTGGGACCAGATCGCCTTCGACGCCAACTGGCTCTCGGCGGTCGAGCGGGCCGAGGCCGAGGACGCCCTGGACCGCTTCGTCGCCTGGCAGGAGGCGCGCGGCCACCTCGAGCTGCTCGGCACGGAGGTCCCGTTCCGCTGCGAGGTCACGGCCGGTGGGCGGCGGATCACGCTGTCCGGCACGGCCGACCGCGTGGAGCGGGAGCGCGACGGCCGCGTCCGCATCGTCGACTTCAAGACCGGGCGCAGCGCCCCGGCCGCCGCCGACGTGGCCGTCCAGGACCAGCTCGGCGTCTACCAGCTCGCCGTGGCCCAGGGCGCGTTCGCCGAGGTGACGGGGCCGGGCGCGCGGCCCTCGGGGGCCGAGCTCGTCTACCTGCGCCTGCCCGAGAAGCAGGGGAACCTGCCCCAGGTCTTCACGCAGGCCTCGCTGGACGACGTGCCCTTCCCGGTCCAGACCGACACGCCCGTGGACCCTGCGGAGACCGAGGGCTGCCCGACCTGGGTGCACCAGCGGCTCCGCGACGCGGCCGACATCATCACGGCGGAGCGGTTCGACGCCCGGCTCGGCCCCGCCTGCCGTTGGTGCCCGTTCAGGAGCAGCTGTCCGGCCCACCCGTCCGGACGGCAGGTGGTCGCGTGAGCGTACGGGTCCTCGTCCCGCTGCCCAGCACGCCGCGGCTGCGCACACCGGGCGACCTGGTGGACGCGCTGGGGCTGCCGTTCTCCGACCAGCAGCTCGCGGCCATCACCGCTCCCCTCGAGCCAGGCGTGATCATCGCCGGCGCCGGATCGGGCAAGACGACCGTCATGGCCGCGCGCGTGGTGTGGCTCGTGGGCACCGGCGCGGTCCGGCCCGAGGAGGTCCTCGGGCTGACGTTCACGCGCAAGGCCGCGGCCGAGCTGTCCGCGCGGGTGCGCACGGCCCTGGTCGCCGCCGGCGTGGTCGACGACAAGACGGTCGACGAGTCCGGCGAGCAGGTCGTGATGACCTACGACGCCTTCGCCGCCCGGCTGGTCTCCGAGCACGGCCTGCGCCTCGGCTACGAGGCCGACCCGACCATGGTCAGCGGGGCCACGCGCTTCCGCCTGGCGGCGCGGGTCGTGGCGGCGGCCGCGGGTCCCTTCGAGTTCCTGTCGCGGCTCCGCCCGGCGACGGTGACCGAGCGCGTGCTCAAGCTCGACGCCGACCTCACCTCCCACCTCGTCGACGTCGACGCGCTGGACGCGCACGCCCGCGACCTGCTGATCGGGTGGGAGTCCGCGCCGCCCAACAACCGCGGCAACGTCTACGTCGACGTCAAGAAGGCCACGATCGCGGTGCAGGAGCGCCTCGAGCTGGCCAGCCTGGTGAAGGACTACCAGGCCCTCAAGACCCGGCTGGGCGTCGTCGAGTTCGCCGACCAGATGGCGATCGCCGCGCGGCTCGCGACCGAGGTGCCGCAGGTCGGGGCCGACCTGCGCGCGGCCTTCCGTGTCGTCCTGCTCGACGAGTACCAGGACACCTCCGCCGCGCAGGCCGCGATGCTGCACGGCCTCTTCTCCGGCCCGGCCGACCCGAGGGCGGCGGGGGGCGAGGGCATGGGGCACGCGGTGACCGCGGTCGGCGACCCGTTCCAGGCGATCTACGGATGGCGGGGCGCCGCGGCGAGCAACATCACGACCTTCGCCGACACCTTCCGCCGGGCCGACGGGTCGCCCGCGGCGCGCTTCGCGCTGACGGTCAACCGGCGCAGCGGCCCGACCATCCTCGACGTCGCCAACGTCCTGAGCCGCCCGCTGCGCGCGGAGCAGGACACGGGCCAGGACGCCGCCACGGCGGACGAGGACGGGCTCGGGCTGCTCCAGGCCCCGCCCGGGACCGCGCCGGGCCGGGTGGCCTCGGCGACCTTCACCTCCTGGCCGGAGGAGGTCACCTGGGTCGCGGACCGCATCGTCGAGGCCCGCCGGACCGGGGAGGTCGCGCACTGGGCCGACATCGCCGTGCTGATGCGGCGCAACGCCGACATCGGCCCGCTCTACGCCGAGCTGACCGGCCGCGAGGTGCCGGTGGAGATCGTCGGGCTCGGGGGGCTGCTCGGGCTGCCCGAGGTCATGGACGTCACCGCGACCCTGCGGCTGGTCGACGACGTCACGGCCAACCCCGACCTGGTCCGGCTGCTGACGGGACCGCGGTGGCGGGTCGGGCCGCGGGACCTCGCGCTGCTCGGCCGGCGGGCGCGCGAGCTGGCCCGGGCCTCGCTCGGGAGCCCGGACGCGCCCGGCGCGCAGGGCGAGACCCGCGAGCGGGGCGTCGGGTCGCAGGTGCCCGACGCGGCCCAGGTCCGGGAGGCCCTCGTCGACGCCGTCGCCGACCTCGACCCGACCGAGGTGGTCAGCCTGCTCGACGCCCTCGAGGACCCGGGCGAGGCGCCGTACTCCCCGGCCGCGCGGCGCCGCTTCGCCCGGGTGGCGAGCGAGCTCGCGGCGCTGCGGGCGCACGCCGACGAGCCCGTGCTCGACCTCACCCGGCGGGTCGTGACCACCCTCGGCCTCGACGTCGAGCTGGTGGCCACGCCCGAGCTGGAGCGGACGAACCGCCGCGACCAGCTCGGGGCGTTCCTGGACGCGGTCGCCGACTACGTCGACGTCGACGGCGACGCCTCGCTGTCGGGGCTGCTCGCCTGGCTGCAGGCCGAGCTCGACTCCGGCACCGGCCTGGAGCAGGCCGTGCCGTCGGACCGCGAGGCGGTCAAGCTGCTCACCGTCCACAAGGCCAAGGGCCTGGAGTGGGAGCTGGTCTTCCTGCCCGGGCTGGTCGAGGGCGTCTTCCCCAGCGACCGGGTCACGGACAACTGGGCGACCACCGCCGGTGCGCTGCCGGCCGACCTGCGCGGCGACGCCGGCTCGATCCCGCAGCTGGCCGACACCACCAACGCGGCGATGGTCGACTACAAGGCCGCGCTCAAGGCGCAGCAGCTGCGCAGCGAGGACCGGCTGGCGTACGTGGCGGCGACCCGCGCGCGCTCGACGCTGGTCGGGACCGGCCACTGGTGGCGGCCCGACCTCGTGCGGCCGCGCGTCGCGTCGACCTACCTCCGCGCGATCGAGGCCGAGGCGGAGCGGCAGGGCCAGGTGCTCGCCCGCGCCGAGCTGCCCGGCAAGGAGAACCCGCTGGCCGGCGCCGCAGCGCCGACGCCCTGGCCCGAGCCGCTCGACCCCGACGCGCTGGCCCGGCGCGAGGAGGCCGCGGCGCTGGTCGAGGCGGCCCGGGTGCGGTTCGCGAGCACCGGCGCGTACGCGGAGGAGGGTTCGGCGCCGCTGCTGCTCGACGTCGAGGGCCGCGTCGCGGCCTGGGACGCCGACCTCGACCGGCTGCTGCGCGAGGCGCGCGAGTCGCGCTCGGGCGACCGGACGGTCGAGCTGCCCGCGAGCCTGCCGGCGACCGCCCTGCTCCACCTGGCCGCCGACCCCGACGCGTACGCCGCCTCCCTGGCCCGGCCGATGCCGAGGCCGCCGTCGCGGGCGGCCCGCTCGGGGACGCGCTTCCACGCGTTCGTCGAGCAGTGGTTCGGCGAGCGGCTGGCGCGCGGCGGGGTCGGGCAGGGCGCCCTGGTCGACCCAGACGACCTCGCCGACCGTGCGGACGCCGACGGGCCGGACGAAGCCGACCTGCGGGCGGTGTGCGACGCCTTCACCCGGTCGCGGTTCGCGGACCGGCTCCCGTACGCGGTCGAGGCGCCCTTCTCGCTGGCCCTGGGCGGGCGGCTCGTGCGCGGCCGCGTCGACGCCGTGTACGCCGCCGAGGGCGACGGCGGCGCCGGCTTCCCGATCGCGGTCGGCCCGGGCACGCGATTCCTGGTCGTGGACTGGAAGACCGGCGGTCCGGACACCGCCGACCCGCTGCAGCTGGCCATCTACCGGCTCGCCTGGGCCGAGGCGACCGGCGTCGACGTCGACGAGGTCGAAGCCGTGTTCGTGCACGTGCGCGACGACCGCGTCGTGGCGCCCCGGCTCGACGGGCGCGCCGAGCTGGAGCGGCTCCTCGGCCCGGACGAGGGTCTGTCGGACGACGACCCGGCCGACGGCGGTCCACCCGACGACAGGGCGCCACGGCGCCGGCTGCGCGGACTACCCTCGGCCCGGTGACTTCCGAGGTGCCTCCCGCCTGGTCCGACGAGCTCAGTGCGGTGGCGTGGTCGACGTCCAGCTCGCTGGACCGCGTCGGCCACCACCGGCGCAACGCCGACTGGGTCGCCCAGCTGTGGCGCTCGCCCGACGCCCGTCTGCTCAAGCTCGACGCCGACGCGAACTTCACGACCCAGCCGGACGGTTCGCTGCGGCTCGTGAAGCCCTTCGTCGACCACGACAGCCAGCGACACCGCCTGCTCGGGCTGGTCGACGGCGCGCCGGTCTTCGCCGTGCAGGCCGTCGTCGACGGCGAGGTGCGCAGCCTGCGGGAGGTGGGAGGTTCGCTGAGCGACACCGAGCGCGACGTCGCCGCGGCGGCCACCGCCCTCGTGCGCTGGCACCAGATGGAGCCGAGCTGCCCGCGCTGCGGCGGCGACACCCTCGTCGTCGAGGGCGGCTACGCCCGGCACTGCGAGCGCTGCGACGAGCAGCACTTCCCGCGCACCGACCCGGCCGTCATCGTCGCCGTGGTCGACGTCGACGACCGGATCCTGCTGGGCCGCCAGGCCTCGTGGGGCCACCGCGTGTCCGTGCTGGCGGGGTTCGTCGAGGCGGGGGAGTCCCTCGAGCAGACCATCCACCGCGAGATCTCCGAGGAGGTCGACGTCACCCTCGACCGGATCCGCTACTTCGGCAGCCAGCCCTGGTCGTTCCCGCGCTCGCTGATGACCGGGTTCTTCGCCCGCGCCTCCTCGACCGAGATCAACGTCGACGCCGACGAGATCGCCTGGGCCGGCTGGTTCACCCGCGAGGAGCTCACCGCCCAGCTCGAGGCCGGCACCGTCGGACTGCCCGGCCCCAGCTCGATCGCCTCTCGGCTCATCGCCACCTGGCGCGACGAGCCGACGGTCTGGTAGCCGCCGCAACCCCGTCGGGGGCAGCCGTGATCACGGGTCGGCGGGCGCAGGACCCGCCCGCGGCCCTCAGCCCATCCGCTGGCGCAGCCCGCTGGCCCGGTTGGCGGGGCGGGAGACGGCCTGACGTACCGCATCCTCGCTGCCGAGCAGGAGGACGCGGGTCGTCGCGCGGCTGACCGCGGTGTAGAGGAGCTCACGGGTCAGCAGCGGTGACTCGGGCGGCGGGAGGACCAGCGTCACCGCGGCGAACTGGCTGCCCTGCGCCTTGTGCACCGTCATGGCGTGCACGGTGGAGACGGCGTCGAGCCGGGCCGGTGGGTAGAGCAGCGGCCGCTCGGCCCGGGCGAAGGCGGCACGCAACCCCGCGTCGGTCCGGGTCACGACCCCGGTGTCGCCGTTCCAGAGGTCGAGGTCCTTGTCGTTCGCCGTCACGAGCAGCGGGCGGCCCAGGTAGAACTCGCCGTCGGCGGCGTAGCCGGGCAGCGTGCGGGCCAGCCACTGCTCCACCTCGAGGTTCCAGCGGTTGACGCCGTACGGGCCGCGCCGGTGGGCGCACAGCAGCCGGTGCGCCTCGACCGCCCGGAGCGCGGCCGCCGCGTCGCCCGCCGCCGCCGCGCGCCGCGCGTCGTCCGCGCTGGCGGAGAGCCGCTGGGCGAGCTCGTCGAGCCCCGGGGCACCCGCGCCGAGCCCGGCCCCGGCGTCCAGGGGTGCGAGCGTGACGTCCGTGGCGCCGGAGGTCAGCAGCGCGACGGCGCGGTCGGCGTCGCCGGTGCGGACGGCGTCGGCCAGCTGCGCGATCGTCCCCTCGAACCGCCAGTTGTGGGTCAGGCGCACCACCGAGGCGTTGGCCGTGCCGGTGATGTCGGCGAGCACCGCGCCGGCCTCGACCGACGAGAGCTGGTCGGGGTCGCCGACGAGGACGAGGCGGGCGTCGGGGCGGACGGCCTCGAGCAGCCGCGCCATCAGGGTGAGCGAGACCATCGACATCTCGTCGACGACGACGACGTCGTGGGGGAGCGGGTTGGCCGCGTCGTGGCGGAAGCGGCTCTTGGAGCCGGGACGCCAGCCGAGCAGGCGGTGCACGGTCGAGGCGTCGAGGGCGCCGAGCCGCGCGCGGTCCTGCTCCGGCAGCCGGGCGGCGGCCTCGCGGACGGCCTCGGCGAGCCGGGCCGCGGCCTTGCCGGTCGGGGCGGCGAGCGCGACGCGCGGCGCCGGGCCGGGCTGCGCGTTGAGCAGGGCGAGCAGGCGGGCGACGGTCGTCGTCTTGCCCGTGCCCGGGCCGCCGGCCAGCACGGTCACCCGCCGGCGCGCGCTCGACTCGGCGGCCTCGCGCTGGTGGTCGGGCTCGCCGTGCAGCGCGGCCGACGGCGGGAACAGCCGGTCGAGGTCGCGGAACAGCGCGGCGTCGTCGACCCCGGGCGGCGAGCCCTGCGTCCGCGCCTCGAGCTGGGTGCGGACCGACTCCTCCTGCTGCCAGTAGCGCTCGAGGTACAGCAGGGTCCCGGCGAGCCGCAGCGGCCGTTCAGCGGGCGGGGCGTCCGCGCCGGCGACCAGGGGGCTCTCGCGGCAGGCCTCGAGCCATCCTGCGGGCTCGGGCCACTCCAGCGCCTCGAGCCCGAGCGCCGGGTCCGTCGCCACCCCGCCCGCCGGGACGGCCTCGTCCTCGGCGAGGGCGACGTCGCTGGCCGTGGTCAGGTCGAGGCACACCGAACCGTTGCGCAGCGCGCGGACCGTCAGCGCCGCCGCCAGCAGCACCCGCTCGTCGCGCTCGCGGACCATGCGCCCGAGCGCCTCGGCGGTGTGGACGTCGGCCAGCCCCAGCACCCCGGCCGTGTGGAACCGCTCGAGCAGGGCCGAGCGCACGCGGACGGCGCTCAGCTCCAGGCTCGCCGCGCTCACCGGGCCACCCCGGCCAGCAGGTCGGACAGCTCGGTCACGAGCGCGGCGGGCGGGCGCCACTCGAAGACCCCGGCCACGCCCTCGCCGGTCCGCGGCGTGCCGGGCCCGGCCATCCCGCGGACGAAGAGGTAGAGCACCCCGCCGAGGTGGACCTCGGGGTCGTACCCGGGCTGGCGCCAGCGCAGCATCCGGTGGACGGCGACGGCGTACAGCAGGGCCTGCAGCGGGTAGTGCGCCCCCAGCATCGCCGTGGCGAGGGCCTGGGGCGCGTACGCGCGGAGGGTCAGGGGACGGCCGTCGAAGGGCCCGAGCCAGTTGGTCTTGTAGTCGACGACGAGGTAGCGCGGGGTCTGGTCGGCGCCCGTGACCCGTAGGACCGCGTCGATGCTGCCGGTCAGATAGCCGCGCAGGGGCTGCTCGGCCAGCACGGGTGCGGTCAGCCGGTCGGCGTACGACCCGAGCGGTTCGCCGGGGGCGATGTGCCGGCGCAGCAGCGGCGCGAGGTCGCCGAGGCGCAGCTCGGCTCCCGTCGGCTCGTCGCCGCCCGCGAGCGGCAGCTCGAAGGCCAGCTCGGCGAGGCGGTCCCGCAGGGCCACGTCGGCCAGGGTCCGGTCGTCGACCAGCCGGCCGAGCGGCGTCGTGAAGGCGGGCAGGAGCCCGTCGGCCAGCGCGTCGAGGGTCATGCCCGAGCTGGGCGTCCGGGTCAGCACCGACGCGCACACCGAGCGGACGGCGGCCGCGAGGTCCTCCGACCCCGGGTCGACCTCCTCGAGGACGGCGTGGACCGCCGTGCCGAAGTCGGCGCCGCTCGGCAGGCCCGCCATGGGCGAGACGGCGTCCCAGGGGTCCTCGGCGGGGAGGTCTTCGGCGTCCGCGTGCGCGGCCCCTTCGGAGCGGACCGCCTCCAGCTCGGCGTCGCGCTCGGCCTCGGCGTCCAGCTCGCCCTCGGTGGGGGTCTCGTCGTCCTCGCGGCCCGGCTCGGGCTCGCTGGAGACCCCGGGCGCGGAGAGGTCGAGGCCGTGCGCGGCCGCGGTCAGCGCGGAGTAGGAGGTGCGCCGCCAGGCCAGGTCGAGCGTGCGGTCGAAGGTGCGGACGCCCAGCGCACCCTCCTCCGGCTCGGACCGGCCGTAGCGCCCCTGCTCGGTGAGCGGGGCGGGGTCGAAGGTCTCGAGCCGCACGTGCGGGCCCAGGTCGCGGCCGTGCGTCGGGTCGCCGAGCGTGAGCGGGTACGCGGCTGCCGGAGCGCCGCCCGGCCCTCCGCCCACGGCCACCTCGCGCCGCAGCAGGCGCTGCAGGGCCGAGCAGGGCGTGTTGCGCGTGGGTGCCCACCAGGTGACGACCTGGCACTGCGCACGGGTCAGGGCCACGTAGAGCAGCCGCAGGTCCTCCGAGGCCTGCTCCGCCTGGTAGCGGCGGAACCGCGTCGGACGCCCCGGCGACCGCTTGCCGCCCACGTCGAGGTCCAGCGCCGGCGTCGGCCCGTCACCCTCGGTCTCGGGGTGGAGCAGCAGCGTCCCGCCGTCGTCGTCGGGCACCCACCGGTCGTACGCGTCCGGCAGGTAGACGACCGGGTACTCCAGGCCCTTGCTGCGGTGGATCGTCACGACGGTGACCTGGCTGCCGTCGGACTCCAACCGCCGCGAACCCTCCGCGCCCTTGTCCCGGCGGGCCTCGACCACCCGGTCGCGGAGCCAGTCCAGCAGGGCGCCCGGCCCGAGCTGGCGGACCACCGCCGCGTCGTGGAGCACCTCGGCCAGGTGCCGCAGGTCGGTCAGCCGGCGCGCACCGCCCTCGGTCGCGAGGAGGCGCTCGGCGACGCGGTTCTCCCGGGTCGCCGTCTCCACCAGGGCCGCGACGCCGCGCGAGGCCAGCAGCCGGCGCCACGCCCGCAGCTGCTGGGTCACATCGACCAGCCGGTCGACGCCGGCACCACGGTCGTGCGTCCCGCCCGGTCCGTCCGCTCCGTCCGACGCGCCCGCCTCCGAGGCGCGGACCAGGTCGGCGACGCTCCAGCCGAAGAACGCGGTGAGGGTCGCGGCGCGCACCGTCGCCTGGCGGGTGGCGTCGAGGGCGGCCAGCAGCGTCACCCAGTCCTGCGCCGCCTCGGAGGCGAAGACCGACCGGGCGGCGTGGACGACCGTCGGGACGCCGGCGCCGACCAGCCGCGTACGCACGTCCTCGGCCGCCTCGTTCGTACGGACGAGGACGGCCACGTCGCCGGGGCCGACGGGCTGCGGACCGCGCCCGTCCCGCCGGTCGAGCCGGACCCGCTCCTCGCCCGGGCCCCGGCCGTCGCCGCCGAGGAGGCGGACGACGTCGGCGACCAGGTCGTCGCGCACCCGGCTGCGCACCTCGCGCACCCGGACGGGCTTGTCCTCGCCGGGCTCGCTGGGCCAGACCCGCAGTCGGAGCGGCGCGCTCGCCGCGTCCGGCCCGGTCAGGCGCGAGCCCGCCCGGGCGGCCGAGACCGGGTCGACGACGATCCCGCGCTCCCCGAGCGAGGCCCCGCCGAGCAGCGTGCCCAGGGCCTCCACGAGCCCGGGGTCGCTGCGGTAGTTCGTCGGCAGCGTCGAGACCGTCGTGCCCGGCGTCTCCCGCGCGTCGAGGTAGCACTGCACGTCGGCCCCGCGGAAGCCGTAGATCGCCTGCTTGGGGTCGCCGATCAGCACCATCCGTGCGTGGCCGGCGAAGGCGGTGCGCAGGATGTCCCACTGGACGGGGTCGGTGTCCTGGAACTCGTCGACGAGCACGACGGCGTAGCGCGCCTGCAGCCGGGCCACGGCGGCGGGGCCGCGGTCGGGGTCGTGCAGGCTCGCCGCGAGCCGGGTCAGCATGTCGTCGTAGGTGAAGAGGCGTGCGGCCCGCATCCGCCGCTCGACCTCCGCGCGCACGGCCTCGGCGAACGACACCCGCTCGGCCGCGGCGTCGGCCGCCCAGCCACCGCGCCCCGGCGGCGCGGCCGGACCGTCCTCGTCGGGCCGCGGGACCAGGCGCGCCGTGACCGACGCGCAGGCCCGGCGCCCGAGCGTCTGCGCCTCGGGCAGCGTGAACGGCGGCCGGCCCTCGGGGGCGTAGCGGCGCAGGTAGAGGTCGGAGGCGACCTCGTCGACCAGGTCGTCCACCTGCTCGACGAAGTGGGCCTGCGGCTCGGCGTCGCCCAGCACGCCCAGGCTCTCGAGCATCTGCAGGCAGAACTCGTGGGTCGTCGCGATCGTCGCCTCGTCGATGTCGCGCAGCGCGGCGTCGACCCGGGCACGGCGCCGCGAGCGCTCGGCGTCGTCGACGGCGCAGAGCAGGGCCGCGACCTCGTCGTCGGTGGCAGGATTGCCGCTGGTCAGGGCTGCGAGCAGGCTCGTGAGCCGTTCGCGCACCCGGGTGCGCAGCTCGGTCGTGGCCATCCGGCCGAAGGTCACGAGCAGCAGCGAGCGCAGGGGCACGTCGGCCTCGGCCACGAAGCGGGCCGTCAGCGCGGCGAGCGCGAAGGTCTTGCCCGTGCCCGCGCTCGCCTCGAGGACGGTGGTGCCGCTCGGCAGCGGGCCACGGACGTCGAAGGGCAGCCACCGGCCGGGGCCGCCGTCCGCCGCGGCGGGCGCGTCATGGGTCTGCAGGGCCACCTCAGCCACCTCCCGCGTTGACCAGCGGCTGGAAGACGCGGCGCGCCACCGCCCCGAAGGTCGTCGTCTCACCGGGCAGGCGCCGCTGGGCGGCCGCGGGGACCTCGAGGCGCATCAGGTCCTCGACCTCGGGCGACGGCCCCAGCACGCGCTCCCACAGAGCGTCGCGCTCCTGCTGCCAGGCGTCCCGCACCCCGTAGCCCTCCTGCCAGTCCGCGCCGCGGGCGCGCACGCGGGCGTACTCGAACGACGTCCTCGGGGCGAACGGCAGCACCTCCGCCAGCCCGACGGCCTGCAGCACGAGCAGGTCACCGAGGACCGCCCGTGCGAAGTCCTCCGGCACCGGTCCGAGCTCGATCGTCGAGCCGCGGCCCACGACGACCGAGCGCCACTCACGCCCGGGACGGGCGAGGGTCAGCGCGAGCAGCTCGACCCAGGCCTGGAGCCGGTGCCGGGCCGAGGGCCTCGAGAACACGACCCGCACGGCGGTCTGGTCGCGCACCCCGGCCACGCTGCCGCTGAGCCGGACCTCGTCGAGGTCGACCACGAGGTCGAGCCGCTCGGCCGGGACGCCGAGCCACGGCGTCGCCGCCTGCGCCACGCTGGTGACGTCCTCGGACAGCTTGCGCACCAGCCGCTGGCCCAGCGCGCGGGGCGGCACCTCGCCGCGCCGCCACTCCGCGGCCTCGAGCGCGTCGAGCGGCACGCCGGACAGGTGGGCCTGCAGCATCCGCTCGCCGACGGCCCAGCGCTGCAGCCCGTCGAGCTCGACGGGGATCTGCTCGTCCTCGGGCCCGTCACCGTCGCCGTCGAACAGCTGCGCCCGGGCGCGCAGCAGCCCGCGGACCGGGTGGGAGAAGAACCGGTAGAGCTCGCTCAGCTCGACGTCGCGCTGCCGGGCGACCGGCGCGAGCACCAGGCCCTCGTACGGTCCCCGCGCCGGCGTGTGCGGTCCACGGAGGGCCTCGGCGGCCCGCAGCGCCCCGCGGTCGAAGCTGAAGGAGCGACCCTGCGGCCCGCGGGCGAGATCGGCGGTCCCGAAGGGCTGGAGCGGGTGGTGCGTCGTGAGCCTGGCCCGGGCGGGCGGCTCCGACGGGCCGGTCCGGACCGTCGCGTCGAGGGTCTCGAGCAGGGCGTCGACGGGCACGGCGGGCCGCAGCTCCTCGCCCGTGCGGGCGTCGGTGCCGGTGTAGAGGACGACCAGGGTCGAGGTCGCCGACGTGACGGCGTCCAGCAGCAGCTGGCGGTCCTCCGCGCGCGGGTCGGGGTCGCCGACGCGGGCGTCGTCGGCGGTCAGGTCGTCGCCGTCGGGCACCACCCGCCGCGGGAACGCGCCGTCGTCGAGCCCGAGCAGGCACACGACCCGGTGCGGCACGGCGCGCATCGGCAGCAGGCTCGCCACGGTGAGCGTGCCGGTCCGGAAGCCCGACCGGCTCGCCCGGCCGCGGAAGGCCTCGCCCAGCAGCGTCCGGACCTCGGTCAGCGACAGCGTGCTGCTCGCCGCGGTCGTCCCGGCCCGGTCGCCCAGGCGCGCCAGCTCCGCGTACGCGTGCGCGTGCTGCCACCGGTCCGCGGGCCGGACGTCGGTGAGCAGGTCGACGACCTCGCGGCAGAGCGCGAGCCAGTCCGGCAGGCTCTTGGGCGTCAGGCAGACGTCGACCAGGCCGCGGACCCGGGCCAGCAGCTCGGCGAGCCGGCCGACCAGCTCGACGTCGTCGGAGGCGACGTCGTCGAGCGGGAGCACGGTGCCGATGAACCTGCCCTCGCTCTCGTCCATCGCGACGCCGAGGAGCAGCCGGTCGAGCCCCGCGTCCCAGGTGTTCTGGCCGAAGCCGTCCATCCCGAACCGGGCACGGTGAGCGGCGTCGAGGCCCCAGCGGACCCCGGTCTGCGGCACGAGCTCGTGCAGGCGCTCCAGGTCGTCCTCGCCGAGGCGGAAGCGGGTCGCCACCGGCGGTGCGGCCGCCAGGTCGAGCAGGGCCGAACGCGTGAGCCGACCGTCGGCGAGCTCGAGCAGGCGGGTGACCACGGCCAGCACCGGGTTCAGCTGGCGCAGCGAGCGGTCGGCGAGCCGCACGCGCAGCCGGTGGCCGGGGTGCTCGGCGCGGGACCGGCCCGCGTCCTCCACGCCCGCGGGCCCGCTGCCGTGCCCGCCCGGCTCGCCGTCGTCCAGCCCGAACGCCGCGGCGACCAGCGGCGCGTACGCCTCGACGTCGGGGCACATGACGACGACGTCGCGCGGCTGCAGGTCGGGGTCGTCGGCGAGGAGCCCGACCAGGACCTCCCGCAGCACCTCGACCTGGCGGTGCGGGCCGGCGCACGCGTGCACCTGGACGCTCGTGTCGGAGCCCGCGAGCAGGTGGTCACCCGCCGGTGGGCGGTCGGCGGCGAGGTCGTCCTGGACCCGGTGCAGCAGGGTCGTCGGCGCGGCCGCGCGTGCGTCGTGGGCCCCGTGGTGCAGGTCGTCGACCGCGACGCCGGCGCTCGCGGCCGCCTGCGCCAGGCGGACCTGGAGCTCGCGGGCGTCGCGGCCGAGGTAGCCGAGCAGCGGGTGGCGCACGACCGAGGCCGTCGGGTCGTCGGTGCGTCGCGGCAGCAGCGGACCGACCGGCGGCACCTTCGCGGCGACGGCGTCCCAGGCGGCCGGGGAGGCGTGCGGGAGCCAGAGGTGGACGTCGCGGTGGACGGCGAGCGCGACCAGGACGTCGAGGTGGCGCGGGTCGAGCCGGGTGGCGCCGAACACCGAGAGCCGCACGGGCAGGTCGACCGCCGCGGCGTCGGCACGGAGGCGCTCGAGCCCCTGGCGCAGGCTCTCGACCGGGTCCGGGCCGCCGATCCGGACGCGCAGCCGGCGCCACAGCTCGGGCTGCCAGGCGCGGTCGGGCGGCAGCGCCGCCCCGTCGGGCCCGTCGTCGCGCCCGGCCGCCCAGGCGGCGAGCATGCCCGGCCGGTCGGCCGCGTACCGCGCGAAGAGGCGCGAGAGGTGCCGGGCCGTGCTCCAGCGGCGCGAGCGGCGCGGGTCGACGTCCCAGGGGTCGGCGTCGGGCGGGACGTCGGTCCCGGGGCCGCCCAGGTAGCCGGCGAGCACCGCGCCCCAGGGCTCGGCGACGGCCTCCTCGATCGCGGCCAGCAGCGGCCAGACCGCCCGACCAGGAGCCCACGGGTCGTCGCCGCCGGGGTCGCCGAGGGCGACCTGCACGAGGCGGCGCGGGGAGGGGAAGTCGACGCCGGAGCAGACTCCGTCGTCGCCCGCGGACGCGCCGAGCCGGTGGGCGAGGCGCTGGGCGATCCAGCGCTCGACGCCCGGCGTCGGCACGCAGACGACCTCGCTGGCGAAGGGGTCGCCCAGGGGGACGGACAGCACCTCGCCCAGGGCGTCGACGAGGACGTCGGCCCGTTCGGCTCGGTGCAGGTGGAGGCTCATGGCTCCGCCACCCTAGGGCGGCCGGCTGACAAGAACCGCGTCGTGCACAGGGCGGTCCGGGCTCAGCCCAGCAGGTCGACCAGCTGTGCGGGGTGCTCGAGCAGCAGGTCCGGACCGGCGGCCTCGAGCTCGGCGCGGCTCCCGTAGCCCCAGAGCACCCCGACGGTCCGGGCCCCGACGTCGCGGCCGGCGCTCACGTCGCTGTGCCGGTCGCCGACCATGGCGATCCGGGCGGGCTCCGGGTCGCCGAGCAGCTCGAGCGTGCGCCCGAGCGTCGCCGTCTTGGTCGGGTGGTCGTCGTCGAGGCCGTTCACGACGGTGAAGAAGCGGCTGAGCCCGTGGGCCTCGAGCGTCGCCGCGGCGGTGTCGGTGCGCTTGGCGGTCGCCGTGGCCAGCCGGACGCGGGAGGACAGCCGCGCCAGGACCTCGACCACGCCGTCGTACGGCCGGGCCTGGTGCAGCCCTGCGCGGAGGTAGTAGGTGCGGTACGCCGCCGCGGCCTCCGCCAGCCGCTCCGACGGGACGCCGAGGGCCGGCAGCAGCGTCACCAGGGGCGGACCGAGGTCGGCGCGCAGCCCGGCCTCGTCGGGCGCGGCCACGCCCACGGCGGCCAGCGCGTGCCGGTAGGCCGCGACGATCCCGTCGGCGGAGTTCAGGACGGTGCCGTCGACGTCGAGGACGACGGCCTCGAGCTCGACCCGCCCCGTCCCGGCCCCGCGGGGGACCGGGCTCACGCCAGCTTGGCCTGGACCTGCCCGGCCGAGGGGTTGGTGAGGGTGGAGCCGTCGGCGAACCACACGGTCGGCACCGTCTCGTTGCCGTCGTTGACCTTGGCCACGAGGTCGGCGGCCTCGGGGACCTGCTCGATGTTGACCTCGTCGTACGCGACGCCGGCGCGGTCGAGCTGGGACTTCAGCCGGCGGCAGTAGCCGCACCACGTCGTGGTGAAGATCGTGGGGCGGTCGGCGGGCGGCGTCTTCAGGTCGGTCACGTGCTCGACAACGAGCACGCGGGGGTCGCTATTCCGTGCCCCGGGCCGGCTCAGGCCATGCCCAGCACACCGGCCAGCACGACGCCGCCGAGCGCCGCGGGCAGCCCGAGCGCCAGGCCGACCACCCGCTGGCGGGCCGACCGGGCGGCGAGGACGGCGGCGACGCCGGTGAGCACCAGCAGCACGAGCGCGGCCTGGACCGAGTCGTGGCGGTAGGTCTCCTCCTGCGCGCCCGCGAACCGCCGCACCTCGACCCAGGCGCCGGCCAGCAGCAGCCCGACCGCGGTCGCGGTCCCGGCGGGTCCGCGCCACGGTCGGCCGTCCCGCGCCCACGCGCCGGCCGTGCCGAAGACGACCCCGGCGCCCACCCCGACCACCAGCCAGCCGACGGCGTGGGCGTCGACGAGCGTGGCGGTGTCGCGGTCGCGCACGAGCACGTAGGCCAGGTAGTAGGTCTCCACGGCGACCAGGAGCGTCACCGTGCCCGCCACCGCCGGCCACCAGGAAGACCGGGCGCGGACGCACCAGCCCACGACGAAGGCCACGAGCGCCCAGACCGGCGAGGAGTTCACTAGGTGGCCGAAGGGCGCGGGCAGGACGTGCTTGAGGGCCACGTCGAGCGGGCCCAGGAGGGCGCCGACCGCCACCGCCAGCGCGAGCGCGCGGGCCGGCTCCGCCAAGGCTCTGCGGTCGACGCGGCGGACGGCCGGGGCCGTCGCGGTCGCCGGCCAGGTCTGCAGGGGCACTCCGACCTCCTCCTCGGGGCCGCCGTGCGGCGGCCGGGCGACGCCCAGCCTCCTGGTGGGGCCGGGTCGTCGGCATCGCCCTGGGGTCTCGCGGTCCGCCGGCCCGGTCGGACCACGGTCGGAGCGGGGCGCGGTCCGACCGGTCCTGTCGGTGGGGGCTACTACCGTGACGACGTGCCACCCCAGCCCGAGGACCTGCTGGCCGGACTCGACCCCGAGCAGCGCGAGGTCGCGACCGCGCTGCGCGGTCCCGTGGCCGTGATCGCCGGGGCCGGGACGGGCAAGACGCGCGCGATCACGCACCGGATCGCGTACGGCGTGGCGACCGGGGTCTACCGCCCGACCTCGGTGCTGGCCGTCACCTTCACCACACGCGCCGCCGGCGAGCTGCGGGGCCGCCTCCAGCAGCTCGGGGCGCACGGCGTGCAGGCCCGCACCTTCCACTCCGCGGCGCTGCGGCAGCTGCAGTACTTCTGGCCACGCGTGCAGGGCACCGAGCTGCCGCGCGTGCTGGACAACCGCATGTCGCTGGTCGCGGAGTCCGCCGGCCGGCTGCGCGTCCGCGTCGACACCCCGCGGCTGCGCGACCTCGTCTCCGAGATCGGCTGGGCCAAGGTCAGCAACGTCTCGCCCGAGGACTACCCGCGCCTCGCCGCGCAGCACCACCGCGAGGTGTCGACCATCGACGCCGAGACGGTCGGACGCATCTTCCTCGGCTACGAGGAGGCCAAGCGCGACCGGGGCCGCATCGACTTCGAGGACATCCTGCTGTGCACGGCGGCGATGATCTCCGACCACCCGGAGGTCGCCGAGCAGGTGCGCCGCACCTACCGCCACCTCGTCGTGGACGAGTACCAGGACGTCAGCCCGCTGCAGGAGGCGCTGCTGACGCTGTGGCGCGGCGACAGCTCCGAGATCTGCGTCGTCGGCGACCCCGCGCAGACCATCCACTCCTTCGCCGGCGCCCAGCCGACCTTCCTCACCGGCTTCGCGCGGAGGTTCCCCGACGCCACCGTGGTCAAGCTCGTCCGTGACTACCGCTCGACCCCGCAGGTGGTGGGCGCCGCCAACGCGGTGATGTCGGTGGCGGGTGCCTCGTCGCTCAGGCTCGTGGCCCAGCGGCCGGACGGCCCGCAGGTCGCCTTCAGCGAGGCCTCCGACGAGGCGTCCGAGGCCGCGGGGGTCGCCGACTGGCTCGAGACCCAGCACGGCGCGGGGGTCGACTACCGCGACATGGCGGTGCTGTTCCGGATCAACGCGCAGTCGCCGCCGCTGGAGCAGGCGCTGGCCGACCGCGGCATCCCCTACCTGGTGCGCAGCGGGGAGCGCTTCTACGAGCGGCCCGAGGTGCGCCAGACGCTCGTCACGCTGCGGACCCAGGTGCGCACCGCGGACGCGTACGGGGGCGAGGGCGGCTCGGCGCTCGACCAGTTCAAGGCGCTGCTCGGCGCCCTCGGCTGGACCGAGAAGCCCCCGGAGGGCGCGGGCGCGGTGCGGGAGCGCTGGGAGTCGCTAGCCGCCCTGCTCAGCGTCGCGGAGGACCTCGACGCCGCCCGTCGCTCGACGGAGGGCCCGGCGCTCACGCTCGTCGAGGTGTCGGCCGAGCTCGACCGGCGGGCCGAGGCCCAGCACGTCCCCGCGGCGCAGGGCGTGACGGTGTCGACGCTGCACTCGGCCAAGGGCCTGGAGTGGGAGGCGGTGGCGCTGCTCGGGGTGCACGAGGGCTCGCTGCCGTTCGTGCTCGCCACGACGCCCGAGGAGGTCACCGAGGAGCGGCGGCTGCTCTACGTCGGCATGACCCGGGCGATGAGCCTGCTGCGCGTGTCCTGGTCGCGCACCCGCAACGGCGGGGGCAACGCGCGCAAGCCGTCGCGGTTCCTCGACCCCGTGCTACCGGCGTCGATGAGGTCGGGCGGTGGTCCCGGTGCGGCCGGGCCGGCCGCGCGCAAGGGCCGGGGTCGCGGTGCGGTGCTCTCGGTGCACTGCCGCTCCTGCGGGCGCGGGCTCAACGACGGCGCCGAGCGCAAGCTCGGTCGCCACGTCGACTGCCCGTCGACCTTCGACGAGGGCACGCTGGAGCTGCTGCGCGAGTGGCGGCGCCAGGAGGCGGCCTCGGCCAGCCTGCCCGCGTACTGCGTCTTCACCGACGCGACGCTCGTCGCGATCGCGGAGGCCCGCCCCCGCTCGGGCACCGACCTCTACCGGGTCCAGGGGCTCGGCAAGGTCAAGATCGACAAGTACGGCGACCAGGTGCTCGCGGTGATGGCCGCCGGCGAGGAACGGGCGAGCGCCGCGTCCTGACCGGTCGAGGGCTCTCCCGGTGCTCGGAGAAACACGCCCGTTAATTCCGTTGCGGCCCTCGGCGGGCGCGCCCTAGTGTGATCCTCGAACCCAGGGACGCGCCCGCGCGCCCCGGGAACGTTCCGTCCAGCACCCACCGGAGAGGGGGAGAGCCGATGTCCACGATCATCATCGACTGCCCGGCCGCGCTCGTCGCGTCGCCGCGTCCCCGCCTCTCCCTGCTCGGTGAGCGCCGGTATGCGGACGATGCACAGCCCCGCCTCCTGAGCGGTCCGACCACGCACGCCGTCATGTCCTGGCGTCGCGGGACCGACGTCACGATGCGGGGCTTCGCGCCCGCCGCTGCCCAGGACGGGCGCCACGCCTTCGCCGGCGCCGCCCTCGTCACCACCACCGCCGCTGCCGCGGTCTTCACGGCCAAGCAGCACTCGATCCGTTCGGGACCACCGACCTCCAGACCGTAGGCGCACAGCGCCCACCGCCTCGAGGCCGTGACTCCCAGAACACCGGGATTCACGGCCTTCGTGTTTCTCGGCCCCTGGAGCACCAGCTCCGTACACAAGGAAGGCCGACATGAGCTTCGCAGGAGGACTCGCGGCACTCGTCACCACGCCCAGCGGCGTGGCGGTCGCCGACCTGCCCTGCCGGAGGAACGACCCGGAGCTGTTCTTCGCCGAGTCGCCCGTCGACGTGGAGACGGCGAAGGCGCTGTGCGTGGACTGCCCGATCCGGACCGAGTGCCTCGCCGGGGCGCTCGACCGGCGCGAGCCCTGGGGTGTCTGGGGTGGCGAGCTGTTCGTCGCCGGTGTCGTCGTGCCGCGCAAGCGGCCGCGGGGCCGGCCCCGCAAGAACCCGGTGGAGCCGGTCGCTCCCGTCGTCCCCGCGGCGCGCGTCGTGAAGCGCAGCGAGGTGGCGGCGTGAGCGCCGGCCTGCCGGGGCAGGACTCCGGGCTCGGGCTCGGTGTGCGGCTCTTCCACGCCGTGCGCCTGTGGCTCGGCTCGGCGCTCTCGCCCGACCACGACTGAGGCGGGTGCGAGCACGGGGGAGGGGACGGGCCCGTCGGCAGGCTGTGCGGCCGACGGGCCCTCGACGGCCCGGCCCGCTCAGCCGGCGACCGGGTCCTCGGAGTAGCCGGGCAGGAGCTCGCGGAGCACGGCGTTGAAGGGGGCCCGGGCGTTCAGCTGGGCCAGGACCGCGAGCCCGCCGAGCCACACACGGTGGATCAGCAGGTACTCCGGCGGCAGGTTGATCTTCATCGCCACGCCGTTGTTGGCGCGCACGTCGCGGACCCGCACGAACTGCTCGCGCATCCAGTCGCGGGTGAACTCGAACTCGCTCACCGCCGCCGGCTCGACGAACGGGGAGAGGTAGTCGAGCACGTCCTGGGCGTCGACGTCGCTCACGATGAAGCCCTCGAGGCGCAGCTGCTCGGCCGTCTGCCGGGCGTCGCCGCTCTCCGCGACCCGCAGGATGCGGCCCATCGCGGGCGGCAGCCCGTCGGGGAACCGGGCCACGAGCCCGAAGTCGATGACCCCGAGCCGGCCGTCGGGGAGGATCTTGAAGTTGCCCGGGTGCGGGTCGGCGTGCAGGATCCCGGCGCGGGCGGGGGCGGCGAAGAGGAAGCGCACGTACGCCAGCCCCATCCGGTTGCGCTCGTCCTGGGAGAGCTCGGCGGCGGTGTTCAGCGCCCGCCCCTCGACCCACTCCGAGACCATCACCCTGCTGGTGGAGGCCAGGACGTCGGGCACGCAGAACTCCGGGTCGCCGGCGAACGCGGCGGCGGCCTGGGCCTGCGCGGACGCCTCCAGCGTGTAGTCCAGCTCCTCGGAGACCCGAGCGGTCAGCTCGTCGACGAGCGGCTGCACGTCCATGCCGCCGGCGAGCGGGGAGATGACCTTGGACATCCGCCCGATCTGACGGAGGTCGGAGCGCAGCGCCTCGTCCGCGCCCGGGTACTGGACCTTGACCGCGACCTCGCGGCCGTCCTTCCACACCGCGCGGTGCACCTGCCCGATCGACGCCGCAGCGGCGGGCTGCGCGGAGAACGAGGTGAAGTCGTCGCGCCAGCGCGGACCGAGCTCGCGGGCGAGGACCGCGTGCACCCTCGACGTCGGCATCGGCGGCGCGGAGTCCTGGAGCCGCGCCAGCTGCGCGCGGTAGGGGCCGGCGACGTCGTCGGGCAGCACCGACTCGAAGACGCTGAGCGCCTGGCCGAACTTCATGGCGCCGCCCTTGAGCTCGCCGAGCACCTTGAACAGCTGCTCGGCGGCCCGCTGCTGGAGCTGCTCGCTGACCTGCTCGGCCGGTGCTCCGCCGATGCGCCGGCCCAGCCCGAGCGCCGAGCGCCCCGCGAAGCCGAGCGGCAGCGAGGCCAGCCGTGCGCTGCGGCGCAGGCCGCCCCGGGCGATGCGGTCGTCGGACTCGGCGGCCCGCTCCTCGTCGCGTCGGGACGCTCGTGCACGCCTCCCTGCGCGCGGGCGCTCGGGCACCACCGAGGGGTCGTCGGGCATGGGGCCCATTCTGTCCGGTGCCCCCAACCTCACGACCGGCCGTGGGTGCCGGGGGCGCTCCCGTCGTCCCAGCGGCACGGGCACTCCGGGTGCGTCGGCCAGGCGCGGAGCCGCATGGCGTGCTCGCCGCCGCCGAGCTCGAGGGTGTGGTCGAGGGTCTCGGCGTGCCCGCTGCCCACGAAGGCGAGCGCCTGCACGGCAGCGTTGACGGCCGCCCAGGCGAGCAGCGTCGGCGCGGGCTCGACGTGCAGCCGGGTGAGCTGCTCGAGCAACCAGGGCCAGCGCGGGTCGGCGTCGCGCCGGCCGAGGTCGGCGCAGCGCACGCACGAGGTGGCCCCGGGCACGACGAGCGGCCCGACGACGGCCTCGTCGCCCGCGCAGCGCACGAGCAGGTGCGGCGCGTCCTGCTCGCGCAGCACGTCGGGGACGAGGCGGTCCGGCTCGGGCCCGTCGGCGACGACCACGGTCAGCGCGACGGCGCCGCCCTCGGGCTGGGCGAAGTGGCGGGGACGCCGGACGCGCAGGTCCGGGTGCGCCACACCGAGGGAGGCCGCGAGCAGCTCGAGGCGCTCGGGGTGCCCGTCGGCCCGCGGACGGCGCCGTCCGCTCGCGTGGCGGGCAGGACGGTCGAGGGCGCGCTCGTCGGTGGGCACGCGGGAGGGCAGGTCGGCCAGGTGGACGGTGCCGAAGCCCGCCGTCGCCAGCGCGTGGGCGGTCCGCGAGCCGAGGGTGCCGGCACCGACGACCCGGACGGCCCGGCTCGCGACCGCCGACGGCGGCCGCAGGAGCCGGGCGTCGTCGAGGGCGCCGAGGAGGTCGGTGACCGCGCCCGTCGGCAGACCGGCCTCGCTGGCGGTCAGACCGAGGTCCCCCGCGGTGGCGCCGTCGGCGAGGGCCGCGACGACCGGCTCGTAGGTGCGGGGGACGACCACCGACGGCTCGACCCCGACCTGCAGCTCGTGGGGGCTGCGCAGCAGCACGACCGCGTGCGGGGCGAGGCGGAGGCCCGGCTCGACGTCGGTCGTGCCGGGCGGGGAGGGGGCTGCGGGGGCTGCCGGGGTGCGCGTGGCGTCCACCCGGTCAGTCTGGTGCCCCCGGAGCCGCGCGGGACGACGATCCACAGGACCGTCCGGTCCCGCGCGGCGGGCGGTCCGCGGAGGGCGGACTCCCGGGTGGCTCAGGCCTTGCCGAGGATCCGGTTGAGGTTGGTGCCGCAGACGGGGCACTTGGCCTTGGCCATGCGCGTGCCCTTGTCGTTGACGACGACGTTGCCCTCGGCCTCGCGCTTCTCCTTGCACTTCACGCAGTAGAACTCGCCGCTGTAGGTCTCGTCCGCCATGTGCTTCTCCTTGCTCGGTGACGGTTCTCCGTCAGGTCTGTCCCGGCGGCCGGGCAGGGCCGTCGGGGCGCGATCCCGGTCAGCGTAGCGGTCACGCCTGCCGCCGGACCCTGGACGCCACGCCGTACGGGGCGGCGGTCTGTGGTGCACGACCGACCGGGAGGGCCGCACTGGACCCCGCGGGGACCGCCGGGAACGCGCCCACGAGCACCCGGGGCGGAGACGGCACGAGGCCCCCGGGCCGGAGACCACCCGCCTTCCCCAGCACGCGGTCCCGGCCCGTGAGGGCCTCGTGGCGAGGAACGCTAGCGGCACCCCCGGGGGCCGTCAAACCTCGGGTGGGCGGCCTTGTCCACCACTTGTGGACAACTGTGTGGACGACGTGTGGGTCACTCGGTGGACGGCTCCCCGGAGGACGACGGTTCCCCGTCGTCGGCCTGCTGTTCACCTGTGGAAACCACTCGAGGCGCTGGTCCGGCCGGGCCGCCGGAGGGGCAGGATGGGCCCGTGAGCGACGCCCCCGGCCCCGTGGCCCCCGTGGTCGAGGTGCGGCGCAGCCGGCGCCGGCGGCGCACGGTCACCGCCTACCGCGAGGGCTCGACGGTCGTCGTGCTCGTCCCGGCCTCCATGTCGAGGGCGGAGGAGGCCCGCCACGTGGAGTCGCTGGTCGCCCGGCTGCTCGCCCGTGAGGCACGGGCCCAGGGACCCAGCGGGGACGCGGACCTGCTGGTGCGGGCGCGGGAGCTGGGCCGCCGCTACCTCGAGCCGCAGGTCGGCGTGGTCCCCGCGCCGACCCGGGTCGCCTGGGTCTCCAACCAGCGTCGCCGCTGGGGCTCGTGCACGCCGACGGACCGCACCATCCGCCTGTCCGACCGGCTGCGCCCGATGCCGTCGTGGGTGCGCGACTACGTCCTGCTCCACGAGCTCGTGCACCTGCTCGAGGCCAACCACACGCCCCGCTTCCACGCGCTGCTCTCCGCCTACGACGACGCCGAGCGGGCCCGCGGGTACCTCGAGGGGTACGCGGACGCGGCGCGGCTCGAGGTCGGTCGCGAGCCGGACGACGGCGCTCTCGACGACGTCGACGGGCACGGGGACGACGACCGGCCCGGGGACGGGCGACGGTGACCGACGAGGGCGCACGGCGCCGCCTGGTGCTGGTCCTGGCCCGCCACGACGCGGCCGGCGCCGCCCCGCCCGGCGTCGACCCGGCGGCCTTCGCCCGGGCGTGTATGGCCGACACCTACGAGGTCGCCGCCGACCTGGTGGACGCCCGGTCCGGCCTGGTCGGTCCGCCCGCGCTCGACGAGCTGCTCTGGCCGGGCGCGGTGCGTCTCGACGACGCGGGCCTGCGCCCGCTCCTGGCGGCGTGCGCCGCGCTCGCCGACGAGGTGGTGCTGGTCCCGGCCGACGCGCCCGACCTGCCGAGCCTGGTCCTGGCCAAGCAGCTCAAGGTGCTGCACCGCAGCGACGTCGCCGTGGCGCCGGAGCGCGGCGGCCCCGGCGTCGTGGCCCTGGGCTTCCGGCTGCCGGTCGCGGGCTGGCTGCCGCTCGAGGAGCTGGACCTCGACACCGACCCGACCGCGCTGCTGCGGGCCGCCGCGCCCGCGGCCGACCTCGTCCAGACCACGCCGGACTGGCGACGGCTGCGCGGGCCGGCGGCGGTGCACCACCTCGACCCGGCGCTCGAGGGCTGGGAGGAGACCCGCGCCCTGCTCAGCGGCGCGTCGCGCTGACCGTCGCCGACCGTCCACGGGCCGGCGGGCTCAGGGCGTCTCGACGATCGGGCGGACCGCCGCCCGGCGGTGCCGCCGCGCGGCGACGGCCAGGGCCACGACGTCGGCCACGACGACCAGGCCGATCCCGACCCACGCGTGGAGAGCGATCACCTGGCCCAGCAGCACCAGGCCGACGAGCGCGGCCAGCACCGGGTTGGCGCTCATGAACACCCCGAAGAGCTGGACGGGGACCCGGCGCAGCGAGAACAGGTCGGCGGCGTACGGCAGCGCGGAGCACAGCAGGCCGACGGCGACGGCGCAGAGCAGCGGCAGCCCGACGAGCTCGCCGCGCACGAGCAGGACGACCACGACCGGCAGGTAGCCGAGCGCCGAGAACGTCGTCGCCGTCGCGGTGGCCTGGAGCCCGGGCAGGCGCCGGCCGGCCAGGCGGTTCAGCAGGATGTAGGACGCCCAGCAGACGCCGGCCAGCAGCGCGAGCCCGACGCCGAACCAGTCCGTCGACGGGCCGGGCAGCACGAGCACGTAGACCCCACCCGCCGCGGCGACCGCGCAGACGAGGTCGACCAGCCGCCGCGAGGTGGCCAGGGCCACCGAAAGCGGGCCGAGGAACTCCAGGGTCACCGCCAGGCCGAGGTCGATGCGGCTGAACGCGGTGTAGAGCGACAGGTTCATGCTGGCGAAGACGGCGGCCAGCAGGAGGCACGGCCACCACTGGGCCCAGGTGAAGCGCCGGAAGGGCGGGCGGGCGAGCGGGAGCAGGACCGCCGCGGCGACGAGCTGGCGGACCGCGACCACGCCCGGGACGCCGAGCGTCGGGTAGGCGAAGGTCCCCACCGCCGCGCCGATCTGGCTGCCGGTCGCGCTCGCGCTCATGCTGAGGATCCCGGGCAGCAGCCGCGGGCGGTCGCCGGGGTGCGGGGCCCCGGGCACGGTGGTCGCCGGGGTGGAGGTCGTGGGGGAGAGGGCGGTCAGCGGCTCCGCCTGCGCGGTCATGGGTGGAGTCTCGGTGTCCGGCCCGCGGTCCCGGAAATGCACCGCGTCGCCGATCCATACGCTTCGCGCATGAGCGTGGAGCTGCGTCAGCTGCGGGCGCTCGTCGCCGTGGTCGACGAGGGCTCCTTCACCGACGCGGCGATCGCGCTGGGCACGACCCAGGCGTCGGTGTCGCGGGCCGTGGCCGCGCTCGAGGCGGGGCTGGGCACGCGGGTGCTGCGGCGCACGACACGCTCGGTCGCCACCACGGCGGTCGGGGCCCGGGTCGTGGAGCACGCCCGCCGCGTCCTCGAGGCCGTCGCGGGGCTCGAGCTCGTCGCCGCGCGGGCCGAGGACGACGTCCGCGTCGGGTCGGCCTGGTCGGCGCTCGGGCGCCACACCGTCCCGGTGCAGCGCCGCTGGAGCGAGCTGCACCCGGGCCGGACGCTGAGCTTTGTCTTCGTCGTCAGCCCCACGGCCGGCCTCGCCGAGGGCCTGTGCGACGTCGCCGTCCTGCGGCGCCCGCTCGAGGACGGGCGCTTCGTCGCCGAGCAGGTCGGCGTGGAGCGCCGCTACGCGGTGCTGCCGGCCGGCGACCCGCTCGCCGTGCGCCGCAGCGTCACGCTGGCCGACTTCGCCGGCCGCACGCTCGCCCGGGACCGTCGGACGGGGACGACGGGGGAGCACCTGTGGTCGGGGCTGCCACCCGAGCAGGCGCCCGCGGCGTACCGCGAGGTCAGCAGCGTGGAGGACCTGATGACGCTGGTGGCCGCCGGGCAGGGGGTCGGGATGACGTCGGAGGCCACGACGCGCCAGCACCGGCGCCCCGGCGTGGTCTACCGCCGGGTCCGCGACGTACCGCCCGTGCCGGTGCTCCTGGCGTGGTGGCGCGACGACCCGCCGGCGGGCGTCGCCGAGGTCGTGCGGGTGGTGCGGGAGGCGTACGCGTCCGGCGGCTGACCCGCCGGACGCCACGGCTCACCGGGTCGGGGTGGGACCGCCCTCGTCCGGCTGGTCGTCCTGGCCCTCGGACGGTCCGTCCTGCGGGCGCTCGGCCTCGTCGAGCAGCTCGGCCAGCGCGGTGTCGAAGTCGTCGTCCGCGCTCGTCTCCGCGGCGGCCTCGCCGCGCGCGAAGCCCAGCGGGTCGTCGAGGTCGGCCGAGGTCGGCACCAGGTCGGGGTGGGTCCAGACCGCGTCGCGCCCCTCGGCGCCACGGGCGTCGCGGACCGCCGCCCAGAGGTTGGCCGCGTCGCGCAGCCGGCGCGGGCGCAGCTCGAGGCCGACCAGCGTCGCGAACGTCGCCTCCGCCGGGCCGCCGGTCGCCCGCCGGCGCCGGACGGTCTCGGCCAACGGCACCGCCGCGGGCATCCACGGGGCGGTGGCCGCGGTCACGACGTCGTCGACCCAGCCCTCGACGAGGGCGAGCATCGTCTCCAGGCGCTCCAGGGTCGCGAGCTGCTCGGGGGTCTTGCGCGGCTCGAAGAGCCCGCCCTCGAGCTTGGCGCCGATCTCCTCGAGGTTGGACGGGTCCATGCCCTGGACCGCCTCCTCGAGCGCGGAGGTGTCGATGGTGATCCCGGCCGCGTACTGCTCGACCAGGACGAGCAGCTGCGCACGCAGCCAGCCCGCCGAGGCGAAGAGCCGCTGGCGCGCGCACTCGCGCAGGGTGAGGTAGAGGGTGACGTCGCTGCCCGACTGCTCGAGGCCCTCGCCGAAGGCGGCGACGTTGGTCGGCAGCAGCGCGACCTGGGGGGCGTCGGTCAGCGGCAGCCCGATGTCGGTGGTGCTCACCACCTCGCCGGAGAGCTGGCCGAGGCCCTGGCCGAGCTGGAGGCCGAACATGCTCGCGCCGGAGCTGCGCAGCATCGGCCGCAGCATGTCGGCCATGCCCGCCATGCCCGGCACCTCGGGCTGGCCCTCGCCGCCGAGGGTGAGGGCGCCGGCCATCGCGTCGGCGATGTGGCTGGCCACCGGCTCGACGAGGCGGCGCCACACGGGCATCGTCCGCTCGATCCACTCCGCCCGGCTCCACGCCGTGGCGCTGCCGCTGACGCGCGGGAAGTCGGTCGCCGCGTCCAGCCAGACCTCGGCGATGCCCACCGCGTCGGTGACGGCATGCACCTGCGCGCTCGTCGGCGTCGGGTCCGGGCCCAGGGCCGCGGCGCTCTTGCGCGCGGTGTCCTTGGTGACCTCCCAGTTGACCCCGGAACCGGCGTCGCCGCCCCCGCCGAAGAGCCCGCCGCCGCCACCGCCGAGCATCGCGAACGCGCTCTGCAGCTGCGCGGCGAGGGCGTTGGTGTCGCCCCCGGCCAGCGAGGCGAACAGCGCCTCGAGCGGGTTGGACGGGTCGCCGCCGGAGGGGGCCGCCCCGCCGCCGAGCCCGCCGAAGCCGGCCCCGCCGCCGAAGCCCGCCGCGCCACCGCCCCCGCCGACCGAGCCGGAGCCCGAGCCTCCGAGCCGGTAGCCGCTGCCGCCCTGACCCCCCTGGCCGCTCTGACCACCCTGGCCGCCCGTGCCGGGCTCGGGGTTCGGCGACTGGTCCTGCTCGTCGTCAGGACGCTGGTCGGGGTCCTGGGGCATGGGGTCTCCTGAGGTCGCAGCGACCCCTGGTCGGGCCGCCTCGGCGTGCTCTCCACGGTACGCGGGGTGGACGTGGCGCACCCGTGCGACGGCGGGACGATCGCTGTGGGCGTACGGCGGTCCCGGCTGCGTCACCCGGTGGCCGCGCGGCGGGTGCGTCCTGGCGTCCGGCCCGCGGCGGGCGGCTCGGATAACCTCGGCGCCATGACGGCGGTCCGCGAGACGAGCGTGAGCGAGGAGCCGCTGAGCGTCGACCGGATGCTGGCCCAGGTCCGCGACCCGGCGGTGGGCGGCGTGGCCCTGTTCGTCGGGGTCGTGCGCGACCACGACCACGGGGCGTCGGTCACCAGCCTCGACTACACCGCGCACCCGAGCGCCGCGACGGCGCTGGCCGCGTGCGCCGAGCGCACGGCGGAGGCGTACGACGTGCTCACCGTCGCGGTGTCGCACCGCACCGGCCACCTCGAGGTCGGCGACCTCGCCGTGGTCGTCGCCGTCGGGGCCGCGCACCGGCAGGCGGCGCTGGAGGCCTGCCGCCACCTGATCGACACGCTCAAGGAGCAGGTGCCGATCTGGAAGGAGCAGGCCTTCACCGACGGCGGCACCGAGTGGGTCGGGCTGGGGACCGCGTGAGGCGCTCCTCCTTCACCCGTCAGACGGTCACGGCCTTCGCGGCCGCGGTGACCTTCGTGCTCCTGGCCGTGACGGTCTCCGTGCTCGGCGTCCCCTACGTCACGTGGTCGCCGGGGACGGCGCGCGACGTGCTCGCGAGCTCCGGCGGCGCCGGGACCGAGCCGATCATCTCGGTCGAGGGCGTCCCGACCTACCCGACCTCGGGCCGGCTGGACCTGACCGTCGTGTCCACGACCTCGGCCGGCTCGCGGCTGAGCCTGCCGCAGGCGCTGGTCGCCTACTTCCGCCCCGACCACGACGCGCTCCCGCGCGAGGCGGTCTACCCGCCGGGCCGCTCGGCCGCCGACGCCGAGGCCGCCGACGCGGAGATGATGGTCGACGCCCAGGACGACGCCGTGGTCGCGGCGCTGCGGGCGAGCCAGCAGACCGTGCGCCAGCTCCCGGCGATCGCCTCGGTCACCGTGGGCAGCCCGGCGCAGGGCCACCTCCGTCCCGGCGACCTCGTGGTCTCCGTCGACGGGGTGGAGACTCCGACCCCGGCGCTGGTGCAGGCCGCGGTGCGCAAGGCGCAGGCCAACCAGGAGCTGCGCTTCGTCGTCCTGCGCGACAAGGTCGAGACCACCGTGCCCGTGCTCCCGGCGCCCCAGGCGTCGGGCACCGGGGTGCAGATCGGCATCACCATCGGCACCGGCTACGCCTACGACGCCCGCATCTCCTACGACCTCGGGCAGAAGATCGGGGGACCGAGCGCCGGTCTCGTCTTCGCCCTCGCGATCTACGACAAGCTGACGCCCGGGGAGCTCCTCGCCGGCCAGCACGTCGCGGGCACCGGCACGATCAACCCGACCGGCGTCGTCGGCGGCATCGGAGGCATCCAGGAGAAGATCGCCGGGGCCCAGGCGGCCGGGGCGACGACGTTCCTCGTGCCCGCACCGAACTGCGGCGACCTCGCCGGCGTCAAGACCTCGATGCGCCTGGTCCGCGTGGCCACCCTCGGCGACGCCATCCGCTCGGTCCGCTGGCTCGACTCGCCCGAGCTGGCCGACCGCATCCCCACCTGCTGACCCCCTGCTCCCGCCTCGGGCCGCCCCGGCCGGCCCCGCTCCTCGAACCCCGTGAGGTCCTGATGCCTGCGTCCACCCCGCCCACCCCCTCCGGCCCGTCTCTCGGCGCCGACGACCGCCGCGAGGCGCTGGTCGCCGCGCTGGTCGAGCTGGAGCACCACGTGGCTGACGCCGGCTGGGAGGGGCCGCCGCGGCTCTTCGCGCTCGTCGAGACCGACGAGCTCGCCGCCGCCGAGCCCGACCTCGCCCGTTCGCTGGGCCTGCGGACCACGGCGGACGGAGCGGCGCCCGGAGCGCTCACCGCGATCGAGCAAGACACCTTCGTCGGCACCGGTGACCTGCTGTCCGACCTCGACGGGATCGAGTGGCCCGACGGCGTGTTCGGCACCGCCGTGGCCGCGGTGCGGACCTTCCTGCCCTCGGGCACCGACGTCGAGCTGCCCGAGGACGCCGACGAGGCCGCGGCCCTGGTGGCGGCCCACCCGGCGGCCCAGGAGATCCGCGTGGTGGTCGGGGTCGACCGCTCCGGTCAGCAGCACGGCGTGGCCCGGCTGCGCTCGCAGCCCGACGAGCTCCTGGGTGGCACCGATCTCGTGCCGGGGCTGGCCTCAGCGCTGGCGCATACCCTTGGCTGACCCGTACGGGTCGTACGGGCTCAGCACATGACGAGGAGACGGTCGGTTTGAGCACGTTGCGGGCACCGGGTCGACGCCGAGGCGCCATCCTGCCCACCCTCGTGGTCGTGGCCGTGCTGGTCGTGGCCTTCGCGATCTTCACGAACGTCTGGACCTCGCGCCTGTGGTTCGACTCGTTCGACTTCGGGTCGGTCTTCAACACCATGCTGCTGACCCGCACGGGGCTGTTCCTGGTCTTCGGGCTGGTGATGGCCGGGCTCGTGTCGGCCAACGCCGCGCTGGCCTACCGGCTGCGGCCGCGCTTCCGCCCGCAGGGCCCGACGAGCCCGCTGCTCGAGCGCTACCGCGAGATCGTCGAGACCCGCTTCATCTGGGTCATGGTGGCCATCGGCGTCGTCGTCGGCCTCTTCGCCGGCGCCGCGGCCAGCGGCCAGGCGCTGACCTTCCTCGCGTGGAGCGAGAAGACCGGGTTCGGGGTCACCGACCCGCAGTACGGCCTCGACGTCTCCTTCTTCGTCTTCACCTACCCGTGGCTGCGCTTCGTCCTGTCGTTCGCGTTCACCGCGCTGACCATCAGCGTGATCGCCGCGGCCGTCATGCACTACGTCATGGGTGCCGTGCGCTTCAGCGGGCCGCGCCGCGGCGGCACGACGTCGGCGCAGGCGCACCTGTCGGTCCTCGTCGGGCTCACGCTGCTCGTCCGCGGCGCGAGCTACTGGATGGACCAGTACGGCCTGGAGACCACCAAGACCTCGCCGCTGTTCACCGGCATCTCCTACACCGCCGACAATGCGACGGCGAACGCCAAGCTCATCCTCGCGATCGCGGCGGGCATCGTGGCGCTGCTCTTCCTCGCCAACGCGGTGCTGCACCGGTGGGTCATCCCCACCGCCGGGCTGGTGCTGCTGATCCTGTCGGCGATCGTGCTCGGCTACGTCTACCCGGGTACCGTCCAGTACTTCAGCGTCCGCCCGAGCGAGGAGCTGCGCGAGCGGGCGTACATCCAGCGCAACATCGACGCGACGCGCGCGGCGTACGGGGTGGCCGACTCCGAGGTCACGGACTACTCCGCGACCCAGACCGCGACCGCCGGCCAGCTGCGCACCGACGCCGAGGCGCTGCCGGGCATCCGCCTGATCGACCCGAGCGCCGTCTCGCCGACCTACGAGCAGCTGCAGCAGGTCCGCGGCTACTACCAGTTCCCCAAGATCCTCGACGTCGACCGCTACACGATCGACGGCCAGGAGACCGACGCCGTCGTCGCCGTGCGCGAGATGAACCTGGACGGCGTCGAGGGCCAGAACTGGAACAACCTCAAGACCGTCTACACCCACGGCTTCGGGCTCGTGTCCGCGTACGGCAACCGGGCGCAGGCCACCGGTGAGCCGCAGTGGATCACCGAGGGCATCCCGCCGACGGGCGCCATCGCCGAGCACGAGCCGCGGGTCTACTTCGGCGAGCTGCAGGGGGCCAACCCGAACGAGTACTCGATCGTCGGTGCACCGGCGGGCGCGGCGCCCATCGAGCTCGACACGCCCGGCGGGCCCAACTACACCTACACCGGCAAGGGCGGCGTGGCCATCGGGAGCCTCTGGCACAAGCTGCTCTACGCCGCGAAGTTCGCCGACATCAACATCCTGCTCTCGGACCGCGTCAACTCCGCCTCGAAGATCATCTACGACCGCACCCCGCGCGAGCGGGTGCAGCAGGCGGCCCCGTGGCTCAAGGTCGACGGCGACGCCTACCCGGCCGTCGTCGAGGGCCGGATCGTCTGGGTCGTCGACGGCTACACGACCTCGAACAGCTATCCCAACTCCGAGCGCATCAACCTGGCGCAGACGACGGCCGACAGCCAGACGGCGACGCCGGGCACGCAGGTCGTGGCGCAGCCGGGCGACCAGATCAACTACATGCGCAACTCGGTCAAGGCCGTGGTCGACGCCTACGACGGCACGGTCAAGCTCTACGCCTGGGACGACACCGACCCGGTGCTCAAGACCTGGCAGAAGGTCTTCGGCAGCGTCATCCAGCCGAAGAGCGCGATCCCGGCCGACCTGCTGGCGCACCTGCGCTACCCGCAGGACCAGTTCAAGGTCCAGCGGCAGATCCTCTCGCGCTACCACCAGACCGACCCGGGCACCTGGTACCGCAACTCGAGCCTGTGGGACATCCCCAACGACCCGGTGAACGCCTCGGCCAGCTCCAAGGAGCAGCCCTTCTACCTCTCGGTGAAGTGGCCGGGCGACCCGAACGCGACCTTCTCGCTGACCACCGCCTACGTCGCGAACGGCCGCTCGAACCTGGCCGCGTACATGGCCGTGAACGCCGACGCGGCGAGCCCCGACTACGGAAAGATCCGCATCCTGCAGATGTCGGACACGACCCAGATCGACGGGCCGGGGCAGTCGTTCAACGCGATGACGACCAACGAGACGGTGAGCGCCGCGCTGCGGAACTTCACCGCGCAGGGCAGCGCGCAGGCGTCGTTCGGCAACCTGCTCACGCTGCCCCTGGGCGGCGGGCTGCTCTACGCGATGCCCGTCTACGCCCAGCGGCCCGGGGCGACCGGCTCGTACCCGGTCCTGCGCTTCGTCGTGGTCCGCTTCGGGCAGTCGGTCGGCTTCGGCACCTCGCTGCAGGCGGCGCTCGACCAGGTGTTCCAGGGCAACGCCGGGGCGGACACCGGCGAGGACGAGGGCACCGGCGGCACCCCGCCGGCCGGCGAGGCGGACAACGCGGCCGCGCTGTCGGCGCTCGACGACGCCTCGACCGCCTACTCCGACGCGCAGAAGGCGCTGACCGCGGGCAACCTCGGTGAGTACCAGACCAAGATCAACCAGATGCAGGAAGACCTGGTCAGGGCCCAGCGGGCCCTCGGCCGTTAGCCCCGTACGCCCCGCACGAAGCCCCCTGGACCCGTCGGGTCCAGGGGGCTTCGTCGTCCTCGAGCGGGTCGTCGGACCTCAGCCCTCGGTGCGCACGACCTCCAGGTCGTCGAACCCGAGATCGCGCAGCGGGTCGGCGATGACGTCGGCGTCGCCGACGACGACGAGGGTCAGGGCGTCCACGTCGACGAGCGAGGTGTACGCCTGTGTCGCCGCCTCGGGCGTCACCTGGCGCAGCTCGGCGAGGTTGCGGGTGACGTAGTCGTCGCCCAGGCCGACGAGCCGGTTGACCGCGGCCTGGTCGGCCACGCCGTCGGCGGTGGCGTAGCGCAGCGGGGAGATGCCGCTGGTGTAGGTCACGGCGTCGGCGACCTCCTCGGCCGTGAACGGGCGCCCCTCCGGGCCCGAGACGTCGGCCAGCTCGCGGGCCAGGCGCACGGAGTCGGCCACGACGTCGGTGCGGAACGAGCCGCCGATGGCGAAGCTGCCGGCGCTGCGCAGCGGCGTCAGCGACATCCGCACGCCGTAGGTGTAGCCCTTCTCCTCGCGCAGCACCGCGTTGAGCCGGGACAGGAACGCCCCGCCCATGGCGTACGTCGCGACGCTGGCTGCGGGCCAACGCGGGTCGAGCCGGTCGATGCCGAAGCCGCCGTAGCGCACGTCGGCCTGGACGGCACCCGGGCGGTGCAGCACGACGTGGCGCCGGGCGCCGGGCGCGGCCTGCTCCTGCGGCGTGCGGACCTGCGCGTCGTTGGCCCAGTCGCCGAACCAGCGCTGCGCCAGGTCGTGCGGGTCGGTGCCGCCGAAGTCGCCGGCCAGGACGAGGCTCGCGCCGGCCGGGCCGAGGTGCTCGGCGTGGAAGTGCCGAGCCGCGGCCCCGTCGACGCGGGCCACGCTGGCCGCCTCGCCGCCGCTCATCCGCGAGGCGCGGCTGGCCGGGTCGAAGACGGACTCTCGGAACGCCGTCGAGGCGAGCTGGGCGGAGTTCGCCGAGGACTGCTCGATCTGCGCGAGGCGGATCTGGACGTGGCGGGCGACGTCGGCGTCGGAGATCTCGGGCTGCGTGACGGCCTCGGAGAAGAGCGCGAACGCCTGCTCGAGGTGCGAGGCGGGGACGTCGAGCACGGCCTGGAGCCCGGACAGCGACACCTCTATGCCGAAGCCCGCGCCCTCGGTCTCCAGCAGCTCGGCGAACTCCTCGCCGGGGTGGTTGCGGGTGCCCTCGTCGAGCGTGCGGGCGGCGATCGTCGCCACGCCCTCGACGTCGGGGTCCTCGCCGTTGAGCGGGGCGTCGAGCACGAGGTGCGCCGACACGACGTGCTGGCCGGGGAGGTCGAAGCAGACGAGCTCGATGCCGTTGGCCAGGGTGCTGACGACTGGCTCGGGGAAGGACCAGGCGCCCGGTGCGGCGACCTCGGGCTGCGGGGCCGCCCGCCAGGTGGTCGGGTCGAGCTGCTCGGGCGTGCTCATGCCGCCGCCTTCCGGTAGGACAGGGTCGCTCGGCGGTCGCTGCCGAACCACTCGGTGACGGCGGAGGCGACGTCGTCGGGGGTGACCGCCTCGACCTGCGCCGTCCGGGTGTTCACGAGCTCGGGGTCGCCCTCGAGGGTCGCGTACTCGCCCAGCGCGTCGGCGCGGCTGTCGACCCGGGAGAGCTCGTGGAGCCAGTGCCGCTCGTACTGCGCCTTGGCCCGGCGCAGCTCGGTCTCGGTGGGGCCCTCCGCGGCCAGCCGGTCGACCTGGCCGACGAGGGCCTCCTCGACCGCGGCCAGGCTCTCGCCGCCGCGGGCGCGGGCGTACGCGTAGCCGAAGGAGTTGCCGCCGATCAGCCCGGTGCTGGCCGCGCCGGCGCTCTCGGCGACCTCGGCGTCGCGCACCAGCGACCTGTGCAGCCGTGAGGTCTGGCCGTGGCCGAGCACCCCGAAGAAGAGGTCGAGCGCGTCGAAGGCGCGGGTGCCGCGGGCCGGCAGCCGCCAGGCGAGGTAGACCGCCTCGGCGGGCACGTCGGCCGACGTCTCCTCGCGCTCGGTGCCGCTCAGCGGACCGAGCGGGTCCTGCGCCGGGTGCGAGGGGACCTCGCCGGACCGCAGCCCACCGAAGTAGCGCTCGACCCGCTGCAGGGCGTCGCCGACCTCGACGTCGCCGACGACGGAGAGGACCGCGTTGTTGGGCAGGTAGTGCTTCTTGAAGAACGTGTGCGCGTCGGCCAGGCTCGCCGCGTCGAGGTCGGCCATCGAGCCGATCGTCGTGTGGCCGTACGGGTGCTCGGCGGGGAAGGTGAGGCTGTTCAGCCGCTGCATCACGTCGCCGTAGGGGACGTTGTCGTAGCGCTGGCGCTTCTCCTCCTTGACCACCTCGCGCTGGGTGTTCAGGTTCTCCTCCGTGAGGGCGTCCAGCAGGCTGCCCATCCGGTCGGCCTCGAGCCAGAGCGCGAGGTCGAGACCGCCGACCGGCAGCGTCTCGAAGTAGTTGGTGCGGTCGAACCAGGTCGTCGCGTTGACCGAGGCGCCCGCGGACTGGAGCAGCCCGATGTGGGCGCCGGAGGCGACGTTGGCCGAGCCCTGGAACATCACGTGCTCGAAGAGGTGGGCGAAGCCGGTGCGTCCGGGTTCCTCGTCGCGCGAGCCGACGTCGTACCAGAGGTTCACCGCGACGACGGGCGCGCCGTGGTCGGGGCTGACCAGGACCCGGAGCCCGTTGTCGAGGACGTGCTGGTGGATCGGGTAGGCCGCGGGTCCGGAGGTCACGCCTGACATTCGACCACGTGACGCCAACCCGGGAGCGGGTGCGCTCAACCCGGACCGGGGAGCAGCCCGGCGGCGCGGGCGGGCTCGGCGTACGCCGCGGCGAGGCTGGCGATCGTGTCGTGCGCGTTCAACCCGCTCGGGTTGGGCACGACCCACAGCCGCGCCTCCGCCCCGGCCGGGCCGATGCCGTGCGGCTGCTCGCCGGTGGTGGCCCTGCGCTCGCCGAAGGCGGTCCGGTAGGCGCTGATGCCGGCCACCGCGACGACGCGCGGGCGGTGCTCGGCGACGAACGCCTCCAGCCGCGTGCGGCCCGCCCGCAGCTCGTCGTCGGTCAGCTCGTCGGCGCGGGCGGTGGCGCGGTTCACGAGGTTGGTGTTGCCGAGCCCGCGGGCGAGGAAGTAGGCGCGGTCGTCGGGCGTGAGGCCGGTCGCCGGGTCGATGCGGCGGTCGATGATGCCGGCCAGCTGCAGGGCGGGGTAGAAGCGGTTCCCGGGCCGCGCGAAGTGCGTCTGCACCGCCGCGGTCCACAGCCCCGGGTTGATGCCGACGAAGACGAGCCGCGGCTCGGGACCGACGAAGTCCGGCACGCTCGCGTCGTAGTACGCCGCCAGCTCGGCCTTGGTGAACCCCACGTCGCGGAACCTACCCGGGCGCGCCCCCGCCGCCCGGAGTTCGGGCCGCAGCGACGCGTGCCTGGACGAGGGCGACGGCCTCGTCGATCTCGGGCGCCGGGTCCTTGGGTCCGCCGACCGGAGCGGGGAGAGAGGTGCGCGTGCCGTCCACCAGGTCGAGCGAGACCACGTGCGCGCTGAACCTGTCCCGGTACGCCCGCTCCACGTCGGCGTAGCGGATGAACCGGCGGCGGAGCTCGCGGACCTCGACCCCGTCGGCGCGGAGGGTCACCCGGGTGCGCCAGCACTGGAGCACGACCACCCCGTACCCGAGGGCGCCGACCAGCCAGACGCCGAGGAGGATGCCGTCGCCGGTGTGCGGCGGTGGCTCGCTGAGCAGCGAGACCAGCCGGGACGCGGCCTGGACGAGGAAGAGGACCAGGAGCACCACGTACACCCAGCGCCGCCAGCCGGTCACGCGCCACGTCCGGACGCCTCCGTCGGACTCGCCTCCGTCGGCCACGCGACCACTGTGCCAGGACGGACGGTCCGGTGGCTCGACCGACCTACGATTCCTCCCGTGTCACGCACCCTCCTGGCCATCCCGGCGTACGGGTCGCCCGAGCTCACCGACGCGGTCCTGCGCGACCTGGTCCGCGACGAGCCGCTGCCGCGCGACGACCTGCGGGTCGTCGTCGTCGACAACGCGGGGGACTACGTCCTGCCGGGCTGGGCGGCCGGGGTCGAGCTGGTCCGGACGGGGGAGAACCTGCGCTGGATCGGGACGGCGGGCTGGGCGTTCGAGCGGGCGCGGCGGGACGGCGACGGCGTCGTCCTGCTCCTGAACAACGACACCCGGCTCTCCCGCGGCTTCACCCCTGCACTCGTCGCCGCGCTCGACGACCCCGGGGTCGCGGTGGCGGCCGCCTGCTACGACGACTTCTGGTTGCACCAGCGGGCGGTCCGGGTGCCGTCCGACGCCGAGTCGTACGTGCCCCGCGCCGTCGTGCGCGACGTCCCGTTCTGCGACGGCACGGCCATCGCCTTCTCGATGAAGGCCGTCGCCGAGGTCGGCGGGATGGACGTCGAGGCCTTCCCGCACCACGGCTACGGCGCGGACGTCGACTGGGCCCTGCGGGCCCGCCGGGCGGGTTGGCGCGTCGCGGTCACCGAGGCCGCGTACGTCCACCACCTGCGCCGCGTCACCATGACCCGCGTGGGCCGCACGGCCGAGGACAACCGCGCCGAGATCCTCACCGGCCTCGACGCCCGCTGGGGCGACGCGTGGCGCCCGCTGGCCGGCTTCGGCCCCGGGGCCTTCCCCGCGCACAACACCGGCAGCGCGCTCGACTGGTACGCCGACCCGGCCTGGGTCCTCAGCCTGCTCGAGACGGACGACGCTCCCTGAGCCTCTCGAAGGGCCCGGAACGGGTTGGGGTGATGTCGAGGCAGGGACGCCGACCTCTTCGAGGCCCTTCGACAGGCTCAGGGGGCGTGGTGGGGCCCTTCGACAGGCTCAGGGGGCTTGCCGGCGCGAAGAGGGAAGTTCAGTAAGCGCCGGTCACGACGTTCTCGAGCTCCTCGCCCTTGACGAAGCGCTCGAGCTGGGCCCGCACGAGGGCGTACGCACGCTCGCCGGAGCGCTTGACGCTGCCGGCGGCGTGCGGGGTGATCAGCACGCCGGGCGCCGACCAGAGCGGGTGGTCCTCGGGGAGCGGCTCGGGCTCGACGACGTCGAGGGCGGCGCGCAGGCGCTCCGACATCAGCTCGGCGAGCAGCGCGTCGGTGTGGACGACCTTGCCGCGGGCGACGTTGACGAGCAGCGCCCCGTCCTTCATCGACGCGAGGAACTCCGCGTCGACCATGCCCTCGGTGTCGGGGGTCAGCGGGACGGTGAGGACGACGACGTCGGCGTCGGGGAGCAGGTCGGGCAGCTCGCTGGTGGCGTGGACGCCGTCCCGGGCCGAGTGCGCCACCAGCACCGGGACCGCCCCGAAGCCCTCGAGGCGCCGTGCGGTCTTCTCTCCGAGGTCGCCGGCACCGACGACGAGCACCACCTTGTCCTCGAGGTCGTCACCCTGCACGTTGTCCCACTGGCGCTGCTCCTGGGAGCGCACGAAGTGGGGGACCTGGCGGTAGGTGGCGAGGATCAGCGTCAGCACGAGGTCGGCGACGGGGCCGCCGTGCACCCCGCGGGCGTCGCAGAGGGCGACGCCGTCCGGGGTCTGGCCGAGCACGTCCTCGACGCCGGCGCTCAGCAGCTGCATGACCTCGAGGTGGGGCATCGACGCGAGCTTGTGCTCCAGGTCGCTCGAGTCCTCGACCTGGGGCACCCAGAACGTGGTCTCCCCGAGCCGCGCGGGCTTGTCGGCCTCGCCGTTCCAGGCGACGACCTCCACCCCCTCGGGCACCTCGCCCAAGAGGTGGACGGCTTCGGCATCGGGCACGCAGACGACGGTCACGCGGTCAGCCTAGTGAGCCGCCCGGGACGTTCCCGTCAGAGGGAGACGCTGGCCAGCACGGGGGTCGTCGGACGGGCGGACCCGCCCGCCGGCTCCACCGTGACCGCGAGCTGCTCGGCCTCGGTGACCGAGCCGTGGAACCACTGGGACACGTCCGCGCCACCGCCCAGCGTGCTGTCCGGCACCGCGGTGCCGCCGCGGACCGTCCAGAGCTGGTAGGTCCGGCCGGAGCCGACGTCGGGCAGCCCGTGGGCGACGAACAGCGCGCGGTTCTGACCCTGGGAGACCACGAACGAGGCCGTCGTGCCGTCCGGCATCGCGGCGGGCACGATCCGGGCGTCGGGGGCGGCCAGCAGGCCGACGTCGGTCCCCGAGGAGGCCGCGGGTGCGTCCTGGCGTCCCGACAGGGACACGACGACCCCGCCGAGGGCGAGGGCGACGACGCTGACGGCGGCGACGAGCAGGCTGAGGGCACGGGTGCGGCGGGCCAGCCGGTCGCGGCTCCGGCTCCGGGCCGTGCGGGCGGCGGCGAGGTCGCCGAGCCCGGCCGGCACGTCGGTCTTGGGGATCGGTGGCAGCTGGGCGACGCCGGGGACGGCCGAGAGGACCGCAGCCCGCAGGCTCGCGGGCGGCGGGGGAGCGGCGGCGAGCCAGCCGAGCTCCGCGGCCGTCTCCTGCAGCTGGGCCACCTCGAGCCGGCAGTCGGCGCACCGCCGGAGGTGCTGCTCGAAGGTCTCCAGGTCGCGGGTCTGGAGCGCCCCCACGACGTACGTCCCTGCGGCGTCGTGCTCTGCGTCGTGCTCGGTCATCGGCTCTCCTTCCCCTCTGGTTCCTCGTCGAGCGCTGCCTTCAGCTTGATCAGCGCGTCGCGCACCCGTGTCTTCACCGTGCCGAGCGGCACCTGCAGCAGGGCGGCGATCTGGTTCTGCGTGTAGCCCCCGAAGTAGGCGAGCGTGAGCACCTCGCGCTGCAGCGCGCTCAGCGAGCGGAGGCCCTGCCGGACGCGGTCGGCCTCGACCCGCTGCTCGACGTCCTCCCAGACGTGGTCGACGTCGCGGCCCACCTCGCGCACGGAGTAGTGCTCGATGCGGGCGGTCTCGCTGGTGACGGACCGGACGCGGTCGACCGCCCGGCGGTGGGCCATCGTGGTCATCCACGCGCTCACCGAGCCCCGGGAGGCGTCGTACCGGGCGGCCTGGCGCCAGACCTCGACGTAGACCTCCTGGGTCACCTCGGCGGCGTGGTCGGCCGACCGGAGCACCCGCCACACCACCCCGTGGACCCGGCGGACGGTGCGTTCGTACAGGGCCGAGAAGGCGTCCTGGTCACCCTCGGCGACCCTCGTCATCAGCGCGACGAGCTCGGCCGCCGTCTCGGGGTCGGCCGGGAGCCGCGGTGATGCTGCCCGCCCGACGGGCCGGGGGTCGTCCCCCGGCCCGTCGGTGACCACGCGCAGCGTCATCCGCGTCGGTTCTTCGTGGATCCGGTGGTCAGGACTTCGGCAGCAGGACGCTGTCGATGATGTAGACCGTGGCGTTGGCGGTCTGCACGTTGCCGCAGACGACCTTGGCCGAGCCGTCGACCGTGAAGTCCTCGCCGCTGCCGGTGACCTTGATGGTCGTCTTCGCCAGCGAGGTGTGGTCCCCGGCGAGGTCGGTCGGGGCGAGCTTCGGCGACGTCACGTGACCGGTGAGGATCGCGGTGAGCGTCTTCTTGTCGTTGAGGACCTTCTTGAGGTCGGCCGCCGGGATCTTCTTGAAGGCGTCGTTCGTCGGCGCGAAGACGGTGATGTCCTCGGCGTTGTTCAGCGTGTCGACCAGGCCGGCGGCCTTGACCGCGCTGACGAGGGTGGACAGCGCCGGGTTGTTGCTCGCGGCGGTGGCGACCGGGTCCTGCGACATGCCGTCGAAGGAGCCCTTGCCGGAGGTCGGGACGGCCGAGCAGCCGGAGCCGAAGGGGGCGCTGGCGTCGCTGGCCGAGGACGAGGCCGAGGCGCTCGGGCTCATGGCCGGGCTGGAGGCGGCGCTGGAGGGCGCGGCGGCGCTGGACGCGGGGGCCGCGGCGCCGTCGGTCGCGGTGTCGCCGCAGGCCGCGAGGCTCAGCGGGAGGGCCACGACGGCGGCGAGGGCGGCGATCTTGCTGGCGCTGGTCTTGAACATGGTCTGGAAGCTCCTCGATGGGGGTTCGTTCTGCGCCGGCCCCGGTCGGGGCCCTGCGCGCTGGACACCACTGATTCGCTGCGGTGGGCGAAAGGGATTGGTCACGGTCTGATCTCGTGCGAGAAAGATCAAAAGGCCGTGACCAGGGGTGACGCGTGCCACGGCGATCGTGGCCTGACGACGCGCCAAGAACCTGATCATGACCGTCCGGTCATGATCAGGTTCGTCGGACCGCAGCGTGCGGTCGAGGGTCACTCGCTGGTGAACTGGATCTGGTGCCACCCGCGGGCACCGTCGGGGAAGACCTTCGTGCGCGCCTCGGGCTGCGTCTGCCCGGTCGCGTCGGTCGCCCGGACGCGGGCGCTGTGCAGGCCGGCGGGACCCTCGAAGCGGAAGGACCACTGCCGCCACAGGTCGATCCCACCGTCGGTGGCCAGTGACGCCTCCTGCCACTCCCCGTCGTCGATCTGCACCTCGACCTTGTCGATCCCGCGGTGCTGCGCCCAGGCGACCCCGGCGAGCACCGGCTTGTCCGAGGGCAGCGTGCCGAGCGACTTCGGCACGTCGATCCGGCTCTGGGTGAGGATCGGGCCGTCCGTCGCCCACCCCCGCTCGGTCCAGTAGGCGGTGCGCTTCGCGTACGTCGTCAGCTCGATCCGCTCGAGCCACTTGGTGTTGGCCACGAAGCCGAACAGGCCGGGCACGAGCATCCGGGCCGGGTAGCCGCGGTCGTCGGCCAGCGGCTTGCCGTCGAGGCCGACGGCGATCATCGCGTCGCGGCCGTCGGTCACCGCCTGGTAGGGCGTCGAGGCGGTGTAGCCCGAGTCGAGCGAGTAGGAGAACACCTGGTCGACGCCCGGCTGCACGCCGACCCGCTTCAGGATCTCCGCGAACGGCACCCCGAGCCAGCGGCCGCTGCTCACGTACGGCCCGCCGACCTCGTTGGAGACGCAGGTCAGGGTGATGTCCCGCTCGATCATGGGCATGGCGAGCAGGTCGTCGTAGGTCAGGGTCAGCGGGGTGTCGACCATCCCGTCGACGGTCAGGGTCCAGCTGCTCGCGTCCACGTGCGGGGTGACGAGGCTGATGTCGACGCGGTAGAAGTCGTCGACCGGCGTGGTGAACGGCGTCATCCCGGGCAGCTGGACCCCCTCGGGGAGCGGCGGCGCGGGCGAGGCGGGGGCGGGCAGGCCGAGCGCGCGGCGGGCGGCGCTCGAGGCGTCGCGGACGCGGCCGACGACGGTCCCGGCGGCCGCGCTCACGGCGGCCCCGGCGGCCACCACGCCGACGGCGACGAGGAAGCCGCGTCGCGAGGGGGTGGGGGTCGTCGCGGCCCCGGCGGGGGTCCGGCCGGGGACGGGCACGACGGCCAGGTCGGCGGGCCGCGGTGCGGCAGCGCCCCGGTCGCGGGAGGTGATCCAGAGCAGCCCGGCGACGCCGGCCACGCCGGCGACCACCGACGGCAGGGCGTCGGCGGCACCGCCGCGGTAGACCGCGCAGGCGGCACCGACCACGCCGAGGAGTGCCGTGCCCGCGAGGGCGACGGCGCGGTGGCGCGTGGCCACCAGGCCGAGCACCGCGGCCACCACGACCAGGACCACGCCGACGGCGCCGATCAGGACGGGCTTGTCGTACGTGCCCAGCACGCGGACGGCGAACGTCTTGGCGGGCGTCGGCGCGGCGTCCACGAGGGCGGAGCCGACGGCGACGAGCGGCGACGCCGCGGGGTTGCCGAAGGAGGCGACCAGGTGCCCGACGCCGAGCGCCAGGGCGGCGGCCGCGACGCCGGAGGCGGCCCGCGCCACGCGGCCTGGACGACGGGTCGCACCCTCGGGTGCGGGTCCGGCGTCGCCGGTGGGAGCGAGGGTGGGGGCGGCGGTCACGGGGAGGGTTCGCGGCGGAGGCCCTCCGGGTTTGGTACGGCTGCCGGGCGACCCCGGACGACCAGCGGCTAGAGGCCCTCGGCCACCTTCGCGGTCGCCAGGGTCCAGGCGTCCCGCGAGGCCTGGGACAGCGCCGCGAAGTCGATGGGCCCGCCCGCCACCAGCGACGGCTCGTGGGGCACGTCGACCACCGCGCGCGTGAGCTGGGCGAAGTGGTCGTGCAGCCGGCGCGACAGCGCGGGGTCGATCGAGGAGGCCGGGGCCGACAGGACGGTGACCGCGTGCTCGACCTTGTCGCCGTGGCCCTTGGCGCGCAGCCCGTCGACCAGCCAGGCCGCGCTGGCCGCGGTGTCCTCGCGGATCGTCGACACGATGACCAGCTGGTCGGCGGCGGCGACCGCGGCCTCCCAGTTGCTGGCGCGCATGTTGTTGCCGGTGTCGACCACGAGGATCCGGTAGAAGCGGCTGAGGGTCGCGTGCAGGCGCGAGAAGGCGTCCGCGTCGATGGAGGCCGAGGCCGCCGGGTCCTCGTCGGAGGCGAGCACGTCGAACTGCGCCGCCCCCTGCGAGCGGACGTAGCCGTCCAGGTCACCGACCCGGGCGCCGCGCACCTGCTGGAAGCGCTCGAGGTCGGCCAGGAGGTCGACGGCGGTGCTGGTGTGGCGGGCCGGGACGGCGCGCCAGCCGAGCGTCCCGCGGGTCTCGTTGTTGTCCCAGGCGAGGGTATAGCCGCCGCGCAGCGTGGCGAACGTGGCCGCGAGCATCATCGTGGCCGTCGTCTTCGACGCGCCGCCCTTGGGGTTGACCACGACGATGGTCCGGGGGCCGGGCAGCGAGCGCTGGATGGTGGCGACCGCCTCGCGGTGCCGCAGCTCCTTGGGGCCCGGACCCGGCTTGACCAGGCCGAAGGTCGCCCGCCGCACGAAGGCCTGCCAGCCCGTCTGCGCCGGACCCGGCGCGGGCTCCGGGCGGCCGCCGAGCAGGTCGTCGAGCGTGGGCAGCGCGCGGCGGGGTCGGGGCTCGCCGGGCTGCGCCATCGTCGGGGCTATCCCGGGACCGGGGGCCGGCGGGGTCCAGGGCTGCGCCGACCAGGGCCGGTGGGGCGCGCCGTCGTACGCAGCGGCCGGCGCACCCTGACCGCCCCGACCGTCCGCGCCGGACGATCCGTCCGGCTCCGGCTGCGGCTGTGGGTCGGGCTGGGGCGGCACGTCCGCGGCGGCGACGGGCTGCTCGGGAGCGGCCTGGACCGGGGCGGCCTGCCCCTCGGCGACCGGCGCGGGCGCCGCCGGCGGCCTGGTCGGGGCCGCAGTCTCGACCATCGACCCGTCCGGGCGGGCGAGGAACAGCCACGCGCCCTCCGGGTCGGCGGTGTCGAGCACCACGTCGCGACCGAGCCGGGCGGCCAGGTCGACGGCGTGCTGGCCGACGAAGGAGCGCGCGTCCTCGACGGTGGCGAGGTCCCGCGCGCTGCGGGACCCGTCGACGTCCAGCTCGACGCGGCCCGCCGCGTCGATCCGTGACACGACCGTCACCGTG